>NZ_JBHVQT010000005.1:0-580207 GCF_042886315.1 Streptomyces sp. NPDC058001 | reverse complement strand
ACTTCATCGGCCCGTGAGCCTTACGGACCTTCCGGATCTCGAAGTCCATCGCATCCCCTGAGCTGGGGTGTTGCGACGACTACTAGAACCCAAGGGGTTCCAGCGGGGCTTTCGATCTTCATGGTGTCAATGGGATGCTCACGGTGCCGATTGACGCCGCGCACTTGGTCGAACTCAGCTTGCGGCCGTGAGATCTGCCTTCGAGTGCCTGCGTTCGAGGCTGTGAGCGATTCTCTGTTCGAGCCTCGTCTGGCAGCTCGGCCACTCTGCTGCGGTGATCGAAAAGATCGCAGAGTCACGGAGCTGGCCGTCCTCGCCCGGCGCCCACGACCGGGACCAGTTCCGCAGCACGCCCTCGAAGCGTGCGCCCGCCCCTTCGATCGCGGCCCGCGAACGGCTGTTTCGCGCGTCCGTCTTCAAGTCGACGCGTGCGACCCCCCAGTTCTCGAAGGCATGCCGGAACAACAGGTACTTGGCTTCGGTGTTCACCCCCGTGCCTTGGGCCGAATCCGCGAGCCAGGTGAAGCCGACCTCGACCGCGCACAGACTGTCTCCTGTCGGCCATAGCCGCGGATCCCAGTAGGCCGTGGCCCCGACTGCGCGCCCCGTCGTCTGCTCCACTTGCGCGTATGGGGCCAGCTTTCCGGCGGCGGCTCGGGCGAGTTGGGCATCGATGTACTCTTCGATCTCGGCCGCCGTAGGCACCCAGGTGAACCGATACGAGCTTCGGTCCTCTTCCACCGCCACGGCCAGGTCCGCCGCATGACGGTGATCCAGTGGCTCCAGGCGCACGAGCGTGCCTTCCAGAAGCGGTCCCTCAAGCGTGAAACTCATCGATCACCAATCAATGCCAGCACAGGGTGTCAGGTTGGAGGCCGCAGGCCCAGGCTCACAGCGTTTCAGAGCCATCGCGTGATGTCGCGCGAATTCGGCGCGGGGCTGCTTCCGCCGGTCTGGACCGGCGGGGTGGTCATTCGGCGGTGACTTCGGCGACCGCGGCTCTGGCGCTGGTCTCGTCGACGACGGACTTGCCATCGGCGTAGGCGGACAGCACGGACTGGACGGCGAGGTTGTTGACCGCGCGGGGATAGCCGCGGGAGGTGTCGTGGATCAGGGTGATCGCGTCGTCGGTGAACAGGGTGTCGCTGCGTCCGGCGAGGGCGAGGTGGTGGGCGAGGTAGGAGGGTGTCTCCTCGCTGGTCATCGGCGGCATGTTGTAGCGGATGGCGATCCGCTGGTCGAGGGCGGCGAGCATGCCGAGTTTGATCTTCCGCCGCAGGGTGGGCTGCCCGATCAGCAGGCAGGCCAGCGGGCTGGTGGAGTCCATGTCGTGGTTGGTCAGCATCCGCACCGCCTCCAGTTGCTCGTGGTCGAGGAGGTGGGCTTCGTCGATGATCAGAACCGGGACGCGTCCGCGCTCGGCGTTCTCGGTGGCTAGGGCGTCGGCGGCCTGCGGGATCAGGGTGGACAAGCAATGGCTGGACGATCAGTTCGAGCGGGTCGGATGGGACCTGGAGGAGCTGCTCGAACGCATCCGGTATTTCGCCCCCGACGCAAAGCCCACCCTGGTCGGCTACCCCCGGCCCGTGCCCGCGGACACCGACAAGTGCCTGACCCCGGCGCCCGGTCAGACGGAGCTGCCGCTCGCCGACATCCCCAAGGACGTCCTGCCGTTCCTGGACCAGATCCAGAAGCGGCTGGACGACACGATGAAGAAGGCCGTCGCGGACGCCAGCGCCGACTTCGTCGACCTCTACGCCCACACCGACAGCAACACGGCATGCGACGGAGTCAACCGCGGCATCGGCGGCCTGCTGGAGAACTCCCAGATCAAGATCGGCGACGACCAGTTCCTCCCCTGGTACGGGCACCCCAATGAGAAGGGCCGCGACATCCAGGCCCAGCAGGTGGCCTACAAGGTCGAGCAGATCCTCAACCGGTAAGGGCACAGCCCCCAGCTGGGAACCGGACCCGCCCCCCACCACGCGCGGGTCCGGTTCCCGTCATCGCCCCTCAACGAAGCCTCAGGGCATCGGCCTGGGGCTTCGTTGTGCGTCTGACAACTGAGCCCGGTCACTGGTTTGCTGACATGTTGTTGTCCCCTTCACCTTTCGGATCCAGGTAAGTCATCCGGCCCAGAAACCTCCTTCCCAGTTCCTCCCGGCTGAGCCGGGGATACAAACAGAGCGCCTCGTGGCGCACAAGGTCCGCTCGACGACCCAGCGCCGCGGAATCAACTTGAAGCCCTTCTCGGCAGGGTCGCGGCGGGTGACTTCGACGTCGATGCCGAGGCGGGCGCCGTGGTCGATGACCTTGGTGCGGTAGCCGGTGTCGGCCCAGGCTTTGGTGATGCGGGGAGGGGGGCGGCGGCGATGTCCGAGAGCACGTGGATGCCGCCGGGGTTGTCGGAGACGCTGGCAGCGGTGACCAGCACGGCTAGGAGGAGGCCGAGATCCACCTGGACACCGACCGGAACGGGCTGCCTTTGTCCCTGGGTATCTCCGGCACCAACATGCACGACAGCCAAGGTCTGAAGCCGCTCGTGCGTGGTATCCCGCCCATCCGGCCTCGTCGAGGTCCGCGCCGCAGGCGGCCTGGAAAGTTCCACGCGGACAAGGGCTACGACTACGGCCACCTGCGCCGATGGCTTCGCGAGCGCGGGATCCGGCACCGCATCGCCCGCAAGGGCATCGAGCCCTCACAGAGGCTCGGCCGCCATCGATGGGTCGTTGAGAGGACCGTGTCCTGGCTAGTTGGCTGCCGTCGGCTTCACCGTCGCTACGAACGCGAGCCGGCACACTTTCTCGCCTTCGTCGGCATTGCCGCAGCCCGGATCTGCCACCGCCGTCTGACCTGCTGATGACGTTCCCGGTCGGCAGCTCAGCAGGGCGTTACCTCTGCGTCGAAAATGCGTAGGCCCCAGGGTTCCAGTGTGCTGTCGCAGAGTTCAGCCAGGAACTGCACCGCCCCACCCTCATAGTGCCACCAGGCTCCGCCGCGACCGGCCACGGTAACGAACCACTCGTGCGGGGTCTCTCCAGCAGTGCTCCACATGAACTTGTCGCTCTCGTCCGACTCCGACCACGGCAGAAGGCCGCCCGGTGCGGGATAGGCCAGCAGGCCGAGATCGGGTTCCAGCCAAGCATCGACAAGTACATCCAGCGTGCTCTGAAAGCCACGGTGTACGCCGTCTTCCTCGCCCGGTTCGGGCAGGCTCACGAGTATGTAGTCGCCGATGGCGAACGTCGGGTACCACTCGGCAAGGTGCTTGTAGTCGGACGGCAGTGCGGTGCCCAAGCTCTCCTCGACCAAGGCCCAGTCGAGCGCAGCCGGCGCCGACCGGCGATAGTCGACCAAGCCCGGTACGGCGCGCTCAAGCGCTGCAAGAGCCTCTGCCGGATCCGTGATGCGGCGCTTCGGCGTCTGTGTCTCGATGGGATCATCCGTCATGGACAGCAGCCTGCCAGACCGGTGTGACACGCCCATGAACGGATCTACGCACCGCAGCACCTCCGTTGTCGACCCGGCGATGGAGGTCCAGCCAGGCAAACAATGCTGAGGACGACGAATCGAAGCCATTGGCAGCGCTGTCTTAGCTGCTGCCGAGTCATGCAGGTCCGCGGGATGACCACGACGATCAGGGCAAGTCTGCGAGTGTCGACGACCGGCGCTTGTGGCCGTTGATTGTCTTGTCCGCGTCGTAGCCGCGGGTGGCCTTGGAGACGGTCTCCCGCGGCTTTCACGCCCTGGGAGTTGATCACTGTGGCCACCGCCTGGGGTCCTTGCCCAAGTCACGGTGGATCCGCCCCGCCAGGTGGTCCCAGATCTGTCCGATGATTCCAGCGGCGCCCCAGCGGGCTATGACCCCCAGACTGTCCGCCAGTACGGGTCTCCGCAGGCAAGACCGGCGATTTGCATCCGGTGTCCACGACGTATCGGATCGCGTCGACCGATCTCGCGGCGGGGATGCTTCTCCGGCCGGCCGCCTTCGCTGGTCTCGCAGGCC
Organism: Streptomyces sp. NPDC058001; assembly: GCF_042886315.1. Classification (NCBI taxonomy): domain Bacteria; kingdom Bacillati; phylum Actinomycetota; class Actinomycetes; order Kitasatosporales; family Streptomycetaceae; genus Streptomyces; species Streptomyces sp. NPDC058001. The sequence goes on along the minus strand of NZ_JBHVQT010000005.1, from coordinate 576,201 downwards.
GGGGAGGGAAGCAGTTCTTCGAGCAGGGCCCATTCGGTGTTCGTCGTGTCCGAGGGGTAGCGGCGTCACCGCATGACGGGGTGCCTTCGAACGAGTTCGGCACACACCGCCACGACAGCCCAGCGAGACATGCGGAGGGACTCCGGGCTTGGGTGGCGGAGCGGGCTCCAGTGAGTGGCTGGCGGGGATCATCACGGTGAGTACCGGCGACACTGGTCACGGTTGGCTCTGGCCGATGTCCTCGTACCCCCGGTATGGCGTCGAGGCCGCAGCGGGGGCACTTTCCGTCCTGGCCAACAGCGGCCTGTAGGCACTTGAGCTTGCAGGCGGGGCACTTCAGTACGGCGCCCTTGGTGCCGCGCAGTCGTGGGATGCGCATCGAAAACCCCCTCTCTCAATCTTCGGAATTGCTAATCTTGGCAATTCCAAAGGTCATCACCCAGGATCCGCTGTCGGAAGATGGCCCCATGACCAAGATGACGCGATGCCGGGTGCGTTCGGTGCGAGGCGGGAGGCGGATTCGATGAGTACGCCGCTCTACCAACTCAAAGCCGAGTTCTTCAAGACGCTTGGGCATCCGGTCCGGATCCGGGTCCTGGAGCTGTTGAGCGAGCGCGAGCACGCGGTTTCGGAGATGTTGCCCGAGGTCGGCTGCGAGCCCGCGCACCTGTCCCAGCAGCTGGCGGTGCTGCGCCGGGCCGGCCTGGTGGCCACCCGCCGGGAGGGCGCCGCCGTGTACTACTCGCTGACCGGCCCCCACATCGCCGAGCTGTTGCAGGTGGCCCGCACCATCCTGTCCGGAGTGCTGGCGGGGCAGGCCGAGCTGCTGGCCGATCTGCGGGCGGCCGAGCCGGAGGGCAATCCGATACGGCGCAAGCCGGTCTGATCCTCCCCATGAGCGACGGCCGCCTCTGGCGCTCTTCCGCGCGCTGACAGCGGGAGGCGGCCGTCTTCCTTCCCCCGTAGCTCTCGACCTCGGTTGAATCTCATGAGCCACCTCCAACCACCGTGGTGTCAGCAGTCGTGTAATTCGGCTCTGTCGCTGATCTTGTGATCGGGTGGGTCAGTCCGTGAGGCGTACGCGTTTGCGGAGGAGGTCGAAGTTCGCGCGGCCGTAGCCTTGGCCCTTGAGGAGCTTCACTCTCGTCACCTGCCCCTCGACCTGGCCGGAACTCCAGGGTGTGGACAGGCCCACGGTGACGGCGTCCTGGGCGCGGCGCGGGCCGGACACGAGCGAGTGCAGGACGGGCAGGTCGACGCTGAGGACTCGATCCATCCAATAGGGGAGCTGGTCTCCACACAGGTCGCCGATCACGGGGCGAAGTCGCGGACGTGCCGAGTGACGACGTCCAGTTTCGGGTTCTGGCTGCCTTTCCGTGAAGCGTGCACCGTGAGTGGCGTCAGGCGTGGCAGTCGAGCCGGACGAGAATTGTGTTGCCGGGAAGGTCCGCGAGGTACGCCTCGCTGCCTGGCCATACGGAGGGCTTCGGAGGGTCGTGAGGGCAAAGGTCAGGCTCGCAGGAGGCGTGGACGGCGTTGGTGTCGCCCTCCAACCACCAACCGTCCAACGTGAGCACGTCCGTATCCGGCGGGTCTGGCGAAGTGAGATCACGGATGTACGCGGCACGGGTTCCGTCGTAGCTGATGACAGGGTGCTCCTGGGGATCGTGAGGGCCCAGGAAGCCCAGATACCCCATGTTGAGGCTGAAGGGGTGGTCGAGGTAGACCCCGATCAGCGGCTGGGCCCGGTATGCGGAGAGCATCTCGTCTCCCCACCGGTCACCGGGGAATGCGTCCGGATCGTTCCACCAACGGTCCACGAAGACCGCAAGGGGAATGGCCGGAGGGTGTACGGCGGACAGCCTGTGCCACAGGTCCCAGGACGCGGCGACCGCACGCTCGGAGGCAAGGTGCGGCTGCGAGAAATCGAGCAGGGCACGCGGTCCTCCGGCGCAGACGCCCGGGGCGCTGGGGCGGGGCGCGCCGTCGTGTCCAGGATCGTCGTGGATGAGCCTCGGATCGTCCATGTGTCCGGGGACAACTGCGAAACCCATGCCGTTGCTCCCGCCGTGGATGCGGCGTTCGTCCCACATGCCACGGTCGACGGGGTTGTCATCCGTGTCTAGGTAGAAAGGCGCGAGGGCCTCTGCAAGCGCACTTTCGATATCGCCTGCGGCCTCGGCCGGCAGACAGACCGTCACCCATACGCCAGCCATCTACCCCTCCTTGCCGTGTCGGCGAACAGCATGATCGCACGCGTGCGGAGACGCGCCACAGGCCAGGTCGGCTGGAGTTCTGCTCTGCCGGACGAGGAGCGCAACGAGGGCTGCCGTCAGGGCGCTGGCTTCACCGAGGACGGCGAGCTCTTGGCGACGCGGAGATGACCTAACGGCCGAGGGCCTGTCGCACGGTCAGGTGGTGGTACTTCCGCAGCCGGTACAGTTCCCAGCACGACAACACCGTCACCGACACCGGAGCGCCGAGCAGGAACACGATCCGGGCAAGGACGGGAACCTCGACGTTCTCGTTGTTGATCACGTCGAGGGCGGCCATCACCCACACGAGCAAGGTGGCGAGGATCGGCGGCAGCACCTCGTGGATGTCGGCGGTGCGGAACACGTGCATGAGGCAGAGCGCGATCCCGTAGAGGGCGAAGCCCAGCGACCACGCGCAGAGGGTGATGAGGACGACCGTGCCGGGGGTCCCGATCGCGTTTCGGAGACCGGTGGTCGCCGCGTCGGGGGCGACGGCGAGGGGGAACGTGGCCATGGACCCCATCAGAGCCGCCACCGCCCCGAAGGACTTCAGGGACCGACGCAGGTAGAGCCCGCGAAGCACACCCTGCGCGGCGAACGCGAACAGGGCGATCACGAACGGGAAGGCGCACACGAGGACGAGTGTGCTGATCCAGCTCTGGCTGAACTTGTCGCCCGCGACGGTCTCGACGCCCTGGGCGGTGTCGACCGGCTTGTACGACATGACCAGCACGAGCCAGGCGGCGATGCCGAGCCCGGTCCGCCACATCTGGATCTTGCGCACCGTCAGGTCCTCGACGGCGCCCGGGCGCGAGGGGCGGAAGGCCCGCTGGGCGGCGTAGAACGGGTTGTAGACGCACTTGAGGATCCGCTGCCTGCGCGTCAGCGGCGGCCGGGGCGGGCGCGGGGACGGCGGCTGCGGGCCACCGCCGTGCGGCTGTGGCGGGTACGGGCCCCAGCCCTGCGGATACCCCGGATACCCCTGCGGCGGCACGGGCGCGGGCTGCGGCGGGTAGGGCCCCACGCCGGGACCGCCGGGGTACGGGTGGTGTCCGGCCCCGGGGTAGGGCTGATGGCCGGGACCCGGGCCCGGCTGTCCACCGGGTCCGGGTCCGCCCGCCGGCCCCCGGTAACCATTGCCGCCGGTACTCATGCCGTGCGCCCCCGATGTTTCAGTCTGTGCCGTGCGCGGCACGGCTCGAACCGCCCGCTCAGCGTGCGGCGTGATCCTACCCATCGCAGAGGCCGAGAATTGCACGTTCCGGGACCGGGCGGACACCGGTGGGTAACGACCTTGGGGGGCGATGGGGAGCGGCAGCGTTTCTCTGGCAGACCTGATCGCCCTACCCCGTTCGCCATGAACCGGGCAACGCTCTTGGTGCGCTTCGCGGTCGCGGCGTTTCAGTTCGGGAGCCTCATCCAGTCCACGGTCGGGGCGAGCAGTGGAGAGTCATGGCAGTTCACTCCGGCCAGGACCCGGCCCAACTCGATTCCGTAACCGTCTGTCATTCCACAGCGTTTGAGGCCCTTTTTGCCTCGGTCGACCGGTGAGCGTCCGGTGGCTTCTCCGCTTCCGGGTGCTTGTTGATCGAGCCGCCGATGGCGATCTGGTCCAGGACGAGGCCGATGATTCGGTCGTATGCCTCCGGGGCTATGTGCCCAAGCCGGGCGAAGACGCCCAGCCGGATCCACTCGTCACGGCGGTTACAGATCGCGCTGGCTGAGCAGGTGGTGTCCGCTATGGCTTGGTAGGAGCAGCCGAAGCGGAGGAGCTGGAACAGCTGGTCGAAGATGATCCGGTCGCTGATCCGCGGGCGGTCGCAGCTCAGTGGGTGACCCGGACCACCGCCCGGGCCACCCAAACGCGTAAAGCCCCTGAACTGCTGTCCTGTCCTTTCCTGGATAGCAGCTGGCAGGTCTCCAACCTGTGGGGCTGCCAGGTGGTTTGGGAACGGAGCCGCAGGTCGTTTTCAAACGAGTTGGCTTTTGCGGAACCGAATTTCGTGGTGAGGCCCACCCGGGACTGGTTCACCGATCGCCGGCAGCCTCCAGGATCGCGCGGAGGCGCGACAAGCATTCGCTGACGAAGGCGGGATAGCTGCCCCAGTAGTACGACACCCCGCTGACTCCGACGGCGATGGCCCACGCCCGCGCACGCAACCACGTCACGTCGTCGAGGCTTACGGCGTCCCAGTACGCCTGTCGAGCCCCGGGTGGGAGGTCCCACAGAGGCGAGTGCTCGGCGTCGGGAAAGCCGACTGAGAGGGCTCCGAAGTCGATGACCGCGTGCAGCTTCCCCTGCTGAACCAGAAGGTTGGTGGGTTTGAGGTCTCCGTGGAGCCACACCTGTCGGCCAGATGGCTCAGGCAGGGCGAGCGCACTCTGCCACAGGTGTCGCAGGTGCGCGATGTCGAGATCGAGACCCTGGATCGTCCGACAGGCGTCGAAGCACCCACTGATCCACCGGTCACAAACTTCCAAGCCACCTCCGCGGTACCAGCTGAGTTCACCTTGACGAGCGGCTCCCATAAGGGGGATGGAGTGCAGCCTCCGCACGATCGCTGCCAGGTCGGCCCCGAACGCGGGCCAATCGGTGACCGATCCCAGGTCGGCTTCATCGCCATCGATCCAGCGGTAAACCGACCAGGCGAGCGGGAAGGCGGAATTCGGGGTACCGGCGTGCACCGGCTCCGGGATGCGACAGGGAAGATGCGGCGCCAGCCGCGGCAGCCACGTCTGTTCCTTCTGTACCGCCTTCGCGTTGTCCGGTGTGCGCGGCAGCCGTATGAGCAGCTGGTTGCCGAGCCGGTACATCGTGTTGTCCGTGCCCGCACCGGCCGGGGAGATGGGGAGGGCGGCCCATTCCGGCCGCTGCTCCCGCAGCAGCGACCGGACGACCGCCTCATCCACACCGATCTCATTCTCATGAAGTGTCACGTTGGCAGCCTTCTGCTCGGGCTTCGCCGCCGCCAGTGATTTACCCGAGGCAGTCGCCGCTCGGAGCACGATCCGCTGAGGATCTGCCGTGTCAGGTGAGACCGAGCGAGAATCTGCCTGCTCCAGTGCGACAGGACAACTGCAAGTCTCATGGCTCGGGACTGTTGCCACGGGGCCGGCGCGGTTCGGGGCGACGCCTGTTGGCTCAATCTGTCATGGACGCGCTCAATGCCGGGTTGAAGACTGAGGCAGCTCAGACAGCCCGAACCGCCTCACCTTTGGAGACGACTTGCGCACCCATCTCGCCGCTGCCTTCAGTGCCGTGGCGCTGACTGCGGGCATGATCCTGACCGCGCCGACAGCCAGCGCCCAAGCCGCCGACTACCCCACCAGCCCCTTCAACGTAACCGTTACGAACACGTACACGACTGGCACGTTGACCTGGTATGGCCGGTCGGTCCTCGTGGAAGGAGTCCACAAGTCGGCTGACCAAGAGAATTGCCGGGGAACGACCGCGTTCACCCTTGACGCAGGCAACGGGCAACTGGGAGTCGCATACAGCGACACCCGGGCATGTGCCGGCGAGGCTGTGCCGTTCAGGTTTACGGTGCCGGCAGACGTTCCCGGGGGAGCTGCGGTCGTGCGGGTCTGCCTGGACGACGGGTCCGCGCCTCCGCCTACGTACTTCAAGTGCGAGCGCTACGGGCACCCGTAGGCTGACCCGCGGCCCTGTGGGCGTCCCGCCGTTGTGGCGGCTGGGGCGCCCGTTGCGCTGCGCCGGTGAGCGGCGTCGCAGTCCCCGCCAGTAGGTTCTTGTGGATCTCTGGCCTGCGGAGACGTCAGCCGCGCGATGAGATCCGGCGTGTCGGCGCACCATTCGGCAACCTGGGGACCGAATCGACGCACCAACCGAGCAGTGACGCTCTCCACATCCACCAACAGTCGTTTCACACGGGCCAGTCTGCTGCTCGCGCGATCTTCGTCCACCGCATTTCCACCACTCGCTGGTTCAACGGGCGGCCAGGGGATTCGTTATGCGGTCCATGCAGCTTCCGAGCGGCCCGGGACCAGGCCCAACTCGCCCCGAGACCCGCGGGTTCTTCCACCGGCGCCAGCGGCAGCCACACATCGTCTGCGGCGGGCTGATTCGGCACGCTCGATGTCGCCATCGGTGCCGTGTGCTGGCCGGCACCGAGTAACGCCCGTTAGGACCGCGTCGCCTTCCCGCACTCGTCCCCAGAGAACTCGCCCCGCCCGACCGGAACGCTGCGGTCGTACGGGTCGACCTCCGTGCCGGCCTCGTCTGCCCGACGGTCCGTGCCGAAAGGCGGGGTGAAGTAGCCCGTGGGGGCGCCGCAGCCACCGTTGGTCATGTCGTACTTGTACGAGACGATCGAGAACGTGCCCGGCTTGGTGATCACCTTGTCAGGGTCGTCCCAGTTCAGGACCAGCTCGCGCCGGACGATCGTGCGCACGATTTCGTCATCGCCCGCTTCCACGCGGGTGACCGGATAAACGAAGGTGACGTCGGCGGTCACCTGGAGCGCGCCGCGCTCGCTCTCCCGATATGAGAGCCGGCCCCGGGTCTTCACGACGTCGCCGACCAGGTGGGTGCGGGAGGGCTGGAAGCGGCTGAAGAGGAGGAGGGGGTCGTTCTTCTCGCTCGGGGTTCGGAATGCGGTTTTCAGAAGGTCTTGGACGTCCTTCTGGTGCGGGTTGATCAGTGCAATCGCCTTCACTGGGCGCTCGCCCCGCAGCACCCCGCGGTCCAGGCCGGACGCGACGAGGAAATCCCGGCTGCGGGCGAGGGCCCGCTCGACCTCGGCCGCGCTCATCCAGCCGACCGCCCCGGCCTTCGGTACGGTGATCCCCGCCGCTCCGCTCGCCCAGCTCGCCGCGGGCGAACCGCGGAACGGCTCGTCCATGGTGGGGCGTTGGGCCGCCTCCGCCGGGGGTGCCTGGTCCGGGCGGGCGGTCTCGGCCGCCAGCGGCGGGGAGTCAGCGCCGGCGAACAGGTCCACTATTCGCCCCGGCGCGAGCGCCACCACCAGCAGCACCAGCGAGGCCAGCAGCCCGACCACGTACCAGCCCGTGCGCCGCTTGGGCTGTGCTGGCGTGTAGCTGCGCCAGCCCTCCAGGCCGCGGCCGGGCTCGGCGCGCAGCCGCTTTGCCACGTCACGGGCCCGCGCCGACGGTTCCTTGGGCGCGTCGGCGGCACCCGCCACCGACTCGCTCAGAAACCGCTCCCACTCCTCATCGGACCTGGGCGAGCCATCCGGCTCCCTACCCGCGCCCATCCCCAATACCCCCTGGCAATCAGCAGACCGCGGCCCACTCCCTCCGGGACGCGTCCGCATCATGACACAGAGCGCTGACAGCAAGTCCGGCTGGGCGGACGGTGTGAGCGCGCCACCCTTTCTCAACTGGCTTCCCCATGGAGAAGTCAAGGCACGCGGGTGACTGAACTGGGCGATGAGGACTTGTCCGGGCGATCATATTCGGAGCCAGATGACGAGGGCTGCGGCGGTGGCGGTGCCAAGGTAGACGTAACGGCGCTTGTCGTAGCGGGTGGCCACCGTCCGGTGCTGTTTGAGGCGGTTGATGGCCCGTTCAACGGTGTTGCCTTTCTTGTACCGCGCTTCGTCGAAGCCCGGTGGTCGTCCGCCTCGTGAGCCTTTTCGCGGGTCCTATCCGCCGACTACGACATGGCCTCCGCCAGATCCAGTACCGCAGCGGCGTCATCGGCGAATGCCTCACGGCGACTGGACTCACACTGACGACACCACGCCTACAACCTCAGTAATCAGCGGTCTCCCAGTGCCTCCAGATCCGGTGCCTCCCAAGATCATGGCCAACAGGGGGTCATGCCGGGCCCGGAGGCCGGGAATCCCTTGCGGGGCCGATCACGAAGGTAATGGGGGGGAGCAGCTGAGCCCGGCCCTCGCCGCCGAACTCCTCGCGTCGGAACTGGACCTCGCCGTCATGCGTAATCCGGGTCCGGAGAGCGGGATCGCGGTGTCGCGGCTGCGCACGGAGCGGCTGGTGGCCGTGCTGCCCGCGGACCACCGGCTCGCGGCTGTGTCGACATCGCCGACCTGCGTGACGACGTGTTCGTCCTGCACCCGTCCGGCAGGCGTTCGGCCGTCCATGCCGCGGTCGTCGGGGCGTGCAGGGCGGTGGGGTTCACTCCGGCGGACATCGTCGAGGTGGCCGAGACGGCTACCCTCGTGAACTTCGTGGCTGCGGGCATCGGCGTCGCCGTGGTGCGGCACCCGGTGATGGCCCTGAACCTCGCCGGCGTCCGGTACATGGAACTGATTGATCCGCCACGGCTGGACCTGTTGCTCGGGCGGCGTCACGGCGAGCCGCAGCCCGCTGCCCGGGAGGTGGCCCGCATCATCGCCTCGATCGTTTCGGCGGCATAGGGATGTGCGGAGGCCGGGCCGGACCCAGCCGGGGTGCCAGCCGCTCACGGGACGCAGCGCCCTGACCGTCGCGGCTTGAGCAGCCCCTGCGCCGTCGCGTAGGTGCCACCGGCCGCTCAGATGGCACCTGCCCACCCAGACCAGAACGCCCAGCACGACAACACTCCAGCGGTGACAACGCCCGTCAGTCCCGCGAGATGTGCCCCACGCGCACCAAACTCGAAGCTCCGCTTGTGGTGTGCGGAAGGGTCTCTGAGGGCTGGTCGGCAGCGATCGAGGTTGACGGCATGACGGGGTGGTTGGGATGCATGCCGCATCTGATGCAAAAGATCTCCAAGTCGTCCGGTGTCGCGTACAGCGCCTTCTACGACACGGGGAACGCTCAGGTCTTCATCTCCCGTGACGGCGGACAGCAGGCGGGCATCGACACGCTTAATGGGCGTAGGCGGGGACATCTTCCGAAGGATTTGGACTCGTCGCTGACGGATGCTGGATTTAGAGACGGCGGATTACAGGCGATGAGTCCGAGTTTGCGTGCGCTGCATGACGTGGAGAGGCTGGATGTGGCCTTTAATGTGGTCTCGCGGCACCATCTGGTCGAGTGTATTAATGCGCGTGGCTGGGTTGGTGGGCTACAGCAATCGCGGAGGCAGCCGTAAGGGAGCCGTCTGCGGCGAGTTCGACGCGGGTGGCAATCGTGCCGCACCAGCTGTCAACAAGGCCCTCGCGGCATGCCGCGGTTGTTCGACGGGTCTTGGCGGTGGCGAGTTCGGCGGCTCTTACCGTCTTCCGGATCTGGCGCAACAGGCTCGTCAGCACGCTCGGCCACCATGTGTCGCCGTCACGTACTTCGGCTCTGTCGCCGAACGTGATGTCGGGTGGTCCGAGGAGCCGGAGACCTGGAGGCGTCGAAGTCCGGCCTGCTGCAACGGTGCTCGCGTCGGCGCCGATCCCCGCGAATGGCCTGCTGGGAACGCCTGTCATGCTGGGCGACCACGGGCGACACAGTCGCCACAGTCGCAGGTGAGGGAAGACTTGATGCGAATGCCATGGCGCCGACGGCCGGTCGGGCGGTCCCGGCGGCTCCTCGACCTTGTCGGTATCAAGCCCGGATCAGTGGACACCACTGACGACTTGGAGGTCTGTCGGCAGGTCGCCTTTCGGGCAGCCCGACGCGACCACGGCGCGACCGCCGAGGTCCTGACGGTTGTCGAAGAACTGCTGGAGGACGAGACCGAGTACGAGTTCGTCGTCACCGTCCTGGAGAACCTTCAGAACCTGGTGTCCCACGGCCTCGACACGTTTCGGTCCACCGACGAGATACGCCCGTTGCTCGGGCCCCGAAGCACGATCTGTTGGGACAGCCTGACCGGTTTCTGGGTCGCCGTGACAGACTGGCGGGTCGGTACCGGCATGCCGCTGGAGCCCGTAGCCCCGCTTCTTGACATCCAGAACGAGCAGCTGAGAACACTCTTGTGGACGGCGAACCGAACCCTCTCCACCGGAGAGAAACTCGGGATCGCAGACGCCGTGCGCTACGAGAAGGCCGTCGGGTCACCCCTCCCCGGATACAGCCACATCGCCGTAGCAATGCGCGCTACCGGGCAGGGCTGACCCTTACCGGGCACGGAACAAGGTCGCGAACGTCGCTGACCTATTCGGCGGCCCGGTAGGCGCTCGGCGGGCGGCCCAGCAGGGTGCGGAAAACGGTGGTGAACGCCGCCGGGCCGTCGTAGCCGAGGTCGGCGGCGATCCGGGTGACCGGCGTGCCGGCGGCCAGGTGCCGCAGGGAGTGCACGACACAGGCCCGTTGCCGCCACTGCGCGAAGTTCAGCCCGGTAGCGCCGCGAAACCGCCGGCCCGGGGTGCGTTCGCTGACGCCCAGGGCGGCGGCCCAGCGGACGGGCGGATCGTGGACGTCGGGGTGGCGCAGGAACGCGTCGCACAGTCGCCGAAGTGCCGGGTCGGCGGCAACGGAATGTCCAGAGCAGCGGCGCCAGATCAGCCAGTTCGTGCAGGAACAGGCCGACCAAGGCCGCGTCGCGGCTGTGCTCCGGGTAGCGCGGCTTCATGTCGATTGCTGCCAGAAGGAGTTCGCGCAGCAGCGCGGAGACCTCGACGACCTGGCAGCGGGTCGGAAACGGCGGCACGGCAGCGGGCTCGATGTAGAGGCTGCGGGTGCTGACCCCGGGCATGGAGACCTGGTGCCGGGTCCCGGCCGGGATCAGCACCGCGCGATCCGGGGGGTACCGTCCACGTGCCCTCCGCCGTCGCCAGCTCCATGACGCCGGTCGCGGCGTACAGCACCTGGGCCCGGTGGTGCTCGTGGTACGACAGCAGGTGGCCGGGCGGGTAGTCGGTGCCGATGGCCAGAACGGCACGGTCAAGGACGTCGACCTCTTCGATCGCGGCACCGACGTCACCAACATCACCACCCAGTCCGACGCCGACACCTGGGTGGAGGAGGGCTGGTCCATGCCCGGCGACCCGGAGCAGATGCGCGCGTGTTTTCCCAGTGCGGCGCCGAAGTTGGGGCTGTTGCTCGACGCGGTCACCGCGTGCTCGAAGTGGGGCCTGTTCGGACGCGAGCCCTCCGCCGACTGGGGACGCGACCGCATCCAGCTGATCAAGGACGCCGCGCACCCGATGCTTCCCAACGCCGGGCCAGGGCGCGGCGCAGGCGTTCGAGGACGCCTACGCGCTCGCCCGCTGGCTGGACTCCCGGCGCGACGACCTCCCGGCGGCGCTCGCCGGATTCCGCGATGTGCGTATCCCGCGCGCCCATGCCGTCCAGCGGCAGTCCCTCGCCAACAGCCGCCTGGTGCACGCCGGTGACTGGGAGCGGCGACGGGAGCAGTTCCGGGCACGCGAGCGCGGTGGTGACACTCCGCTGGGGATGAGCTGGATCTACGGGTACGAGCCCGAGGCCGAGTGGGCCGTCCGCCGCGAGTACCCGCTGTCCGCCGCGCCCGTGGCGGGATGACCGATGCCGGACGGTCAACTCGCCGCCGAGGTCGCCCTGGCGACCCGGGCCCTTGCCGCAGCCGGTCAGTCCGATCTGGTGTGGGGGCACGTTTCACGGCGCGACCCCGGGGGCCGCGGCGTATGGATGAAGGCGTCTGGCTGGGGCTTCGAGGAAGTAGGCCCGGAACGCGTCCTGTTGGTGTCCCCCGAGGGCAAGGCCATGTCCGGGGACGGCACACCGCACCTGGAATTCCCGATCCTCACCGAGATCATGGCCGCGCGCTCGGACGTCGGTGCCGTGGTGCACACCCACGGCAGGGCGGCAACTGCTTGCCTCTCTCGGCGTTCCGTTGCTACCGCTCTCCCACGACGCGGTGCCCTTCGTCGTACCCGACATTCCCCGCTACCCCTCCGGGCGGCTGGTCAGCGACCGCTGGCACGGCGCCTCGCTCGCCGCCGCACTCGGCACCGCCGCAGGGTGCCTGATGCCCGGACATGGCTTGGTCACGCAGGCGGGGACCTCGCCGAGGCGGTGATGTACGCGGTACTCCTCGAACGCGCCTGCCGCACCCAACTCGACGCCCTCGCGGCCGGCGGTCCTGCCCGGTGGTCCGACCCGGCCGCGGTCGCGCAGAAGCGCCAGGAGACGTGGTCCGTCCGTCAGTTGCACGCCGGTTACGCGTATCTGTGCCGCCTGACCGAGGCAGGGGGGACCGCCCGGTGAACCAACGTCTCGACACCCGGGCGACCGCCACCTCGGGCCCACGTCTCCGCACCCGCGGTCTACTGGGGCCCGCCTGCGTCGCGGCAATCGCGTACGTCGATCCCGGGAACTTCGCCACCGGGGTGGAGAGCGCGCCCGGTTCGGCTACCTGCTGCTGTGGGTGGTGGCGGCCAGCGGCATGAGGGTCCTGCTCCAGTACCTCTCGGCGAAGCTGGGCACGGCCACCGGCCGCAGCCTGCCCGAGCTGTGCCGGGAACGGTACCCGCGTCCCGTCGTGTGGGGCCGGTGGCTCCGGGCCGAGGCCGTCATCGTGATGACGGATCTGGCCGAACTGATCGGTGGCGCCGTCGCCTTGAACCTTCTCTTCGGCCTTCCCTGCTACCGGGCGCCCTGCTGGTCACCATGGCCTCGTTCCTCCTACTGGCCGTACGGTCGAGGCGCACCCGGCACTTCGAGGCCGCGCTGACGGTGATGCTCGCGGCGGTAACGGGCGCCTTCCTCGTGCTGATCCTGCACGCACGACCAGCGCCGGGCGCCGTTGCCGCGGGGCTCGTCCCCGGCTTCGAAGGCGGCCAAAGCCTGCTTCTGGCCACCGCCGTCGTCGGTGCCACCGTCATGCAGCATGCCGTGTATCTGCACTCCTCACTGGCCCGCGACACACTGCACCGCGGGGGGAGGTTGCCCCGCGCCACGCTGCTGCGCGCCTTGCGGCTCGACCTCGGACTGGCCATGGGCGTGGCGACACTGGCCAACACAGCAATGCTGGTGGCAGCCGCCGCCACGCTCCACGGCTCTGGCACGGAGCCCACTCTGCACGGCGCTTACCAGCAGTTCGCCGCGGCCTGGGCACCCGCCGCCTTCCTCGTCGCCGGGTCGTTGCTGATCGCGGGCCTCTCCTCGACCAGCGTCGGGGTCTACGCCGGAGAGGTGGTGATGGACGGTTTCCTCCGCCGCCGTGTCCCTCCAGTTCTTCGCAGATCACTCGCCCTCGTGATCGCCCTCAGCTTGTTCACGCTGGGCATGGACCCGGCCCAGGCCCTGGTCCTCAGCCAGGTGACGCTCTCGTTCGGCATCCCCTTCGCCCTGGTACCGCTGGTCCTCCTCACCCGGCGGCGGGACGTCATGGGTGACTGGGTGAACCGTCGACTCACCAGCGCGCTTTCAGTGGCCGCGAGCCTCGTGGTCGTCGCCCTCAACGGTTTCCTGATCGCCCTGGCCGCAGGCGCCGACTGACCCGGCAGCACGCCACCACTCACCGCCGTCCCGTGGCAATCCTGCCCACTGTGAAGCAGAGACGTGGGACCGCTGGCGGCCCAGGCCGGCGACTTCGACCTCGATGACGTCACCCGGTCGGAGTGCGACGGGCGGAGATCTGAAGTCGCCGCAACCAGCCGGTGTCCCGGTGAGGATGACGTCTCCCGGCGCCAGGGTGAAGAACGCCGAGCAGTAGGAGACGAGTTCGGCGACGCTGAAGATCATCGAGGCGGTGGAACCGTCCTGCACCAGCTGTCCATTGAGCCATGTACGGATAGCGATCCGCTGTGGGTCCGCCACCTCGTCCTTCGTCAGGATCCAGGGGCCCAGGGGACAGAACGTGTCGAGACCTTTGCCGCGCACCCACTGGCCGTCCCGCTCCTGCAGATCGCGGGCGGAGACGTCGTTGGCCGCGATGTAGCCGGCGACGTACGACATGGCTTCTTCGGCGGGAACACACTTGGCGGGACGGCCGATGACTACGCCGAGTTCCGCTTCCCAGTCCACTCGGGTGGTCAGGGCCAAGTCCACGACGATGTCGTCGGTGGGGCCACACGCCGAGGATGAGAGCTTCGGGAAGAGATACGGTGCTGCCGGGGTCTGCCAGCCCATCTCGGAGACGGTGTCGGCGAAGTTGAGGCCGATGCCGTGGATCGTCGGGGGGCGGTAGGGCAGCAGGTAGTGCAGTTGGTCCTCGGCGACCCGGCGGCCGGGCTCGCTGTCGGCTCCGGCGACGATGTCGAGGGCGGGGACTTCGCTGGTGCGCCAGCCGTCTCCGCGGTCGACGACTGTGGTGACAATGCCGTCGAGACGAGCGGTGGCGATCCTCATCGCACACCTTTCCGGGCGGTCGCGGTTTCCAGGGTGAGGTGTCCGTCAACGCGTCGCGGAATGGACGTGTACGTGTCGCGCAGCTCGCGGGGAAGTACGTCCGCCGGGGCCGACTGCCAGGTGACGGGGCGCAGAAAGCGCCTGATCGCGGTGGGGCCCACCGAGGTGTGCTGCGTGTTGGTCGCCGGCCAGGGGCCACCGTGGTGTTGCGCCCACGAGACAGACACGCCGGTGGGGAAGCCGTCGAAGAGCAGCCTGCCTGCCTTCGGCAACAGCTCCTGAACGAGGGGACGGATGTCTTCGCCGGGTTCGGAGTGGACCGTGGCGGTGAGCGAGCCCGGCAGGGTCCGGATGATGTCGACCAGCTCCGCTTCGGAGTACCGCGCGATGATCGTTGTGGGCCCGAAGCACTCCCCGATCTGCGACTCCATCAGTTCACTGGCCTTCATGGTCAGCAGTCGCGGTGCCACGGCGAAGCCGCTCCCCGCCGGTTGCCCTCCCTCGGCCGCCACGCTCAGGCCCGGGATGCGCCGCAGTTCCGCGCTGGTCTGCTCGTATCCGTCCCGGATGCGCGCGCTGAGGAGCGTCGCGGCGGGCTGCGCGGCGACCAACTCGGCTGCCACCTCGACGAGTTCGTCACCCGCGGGACCGTACGGCACCAGCACCAGCCCGGGTTTGGTGCACAGCTGGCCGCCGGAACCGGTGAGAGACGTCACGAGCCCTTCAGCGAACGTCTTTGTCCGGGACGAGGCTGCCGCCTGTGTGACGACGACCGGGTTGAGGCTCGCGAGTTCACCGAAGAACGGGATCGGTGTCGGGCGCTGCTCGATGAGCCGCATCAGCGCCCGGCCGCCGTCCAGCGACCCGGTGAAGCCCACGGCGCTGACGGCGGGGTGCCGCACCAGGTGCGCTGCGGCCTGACGGCCGTGTACCAGCCCGATCGTCCCTGCGGGCGCCCCCACCGCGTACGCCGCCGCGTTCAGGATGTCGTGCACCAGGACCGACAGGGCGGGGTGGGAGTCGTGGGCCTTGACCACGGCCGGGCAGCCCGCCGCCAGGGCGGACATCGTGTCGCCTCCGGGCACCGAGAACGCCAAAGGGAAGTTGCTTGCGCCGAAGACCGCGACCGGCCCGGTCGGGACCAGCATCCGGCGCAGATCGGGCCTCGGCCCCATGGGGGTGTCACCGGCGTGGTCGATCGTTGCCTCCAGGTAGCTGCCCTCGTCGACGACGTCGGCGAACAGGCGGGCCTGGTGAACCGTACGGGTGAGTTCGCCGTCGAGTCGGGCCGGGAGCAGCCCGGTCTCGCGGACACCCAGCGCCACGATGTCCGCGCGCCGGTCCTCCAAAGCGTCCGCCATGGCGCGCAGCAGTCCGCCGCGGAAGGCGCGGTCCCGGTCCTTGAGTTCGATGAACGCCTCCGCGGCGGAGCGGCACACCTCTTCCAGCTCCTGGACCGAGGTGACGGTGGCGACTTCCTCCACCTCGGCTCCGGTGGTCGGGTCGATACTGACAGTGGTTTCGGCGGGCATGGTGCTCCTGTGCTGTTGGCGGGGTCGGGGCGTTATCGGTCGGTCGCGTCCGGGTGCGGCCGGTCGACCGGCGGTACGAGGTGGTAGCCCTCCGCCTCGTAGTCGAAGCCTTCGAGGGTGACCTCGTCGCGCCCGTCGGACGTGGCGGCGTAGAAGGCCCTGATCTCGGTGATCAGTCCGGTCTCCGGATCGAAGCGGTACCACTCGTCACCGCGCAGGTATCCGCCGAGAGCGGTCTTCCAGTGGGTCCATTCGATGACTGCCTGCAGCGACTCGGGTTCGGCCATCAGACGCTCGATGCTCCATGCCGAACCGATGCGCATGACCAGTGCTCGCCAGTTCTCCCCGATGGTGCGGGCGCCGCGCCAGGGGCCGCCGATCCCGGGCGGGAAGTAATGAACGGCGTCGGGGTGGAACGTGGCGGCCATGGCGTCGACGTCCGCGTCGTTGCAGCCCTGGAAGTAGGCCCTGATCGTGGCCTCCATACGGGTGCGCTGTTCCTCGCGCGGGAGGTCCGCGAAACGGGTCATCGCACGGCCTCCGCCCCGTTGGCGCGATCGGCCGGCCGGGGGCCTCCCGGAGGTTCTGCCTCAGCGTTCGCCGACCGCCAGGCGTGATAGGAGGCGATGGTCTCCTCGCTGGGCGGATAGGTTCCCCAGAGCGTCTCTCCCGCCTTGACCTTGGCGCTGAGGTAGGACTCAAGCCGTTCCTGCTCTACCGCGGGGCCCGCGATCTCGGCCGCAAGGGCGCGCGGCACGACGATGACGCCGTCGCGGTCGCCGACGAGGATGTCCCCCGGATAGACGGCGACTCCCGCGCAGCCGATCGGGACGTCGAGGTCCGCGACGTGGAAGGAAGCCGGTCGCGTCGTGGCGGTGATCGCCCGTGAGTAGGTGGGGAAACCCAACTCGGCGAGCGCCGCTCCGTCGCGGAAAGCGCCGTCGGTGACGAAGGCGGCGGCGCCGCGCTTCATCGCCCGGGTCACGAGCATGTCCCCTGCCGAAGCCGCGGTGATGTCGCCGCGCGAGTCGACGACCAGGACGTCGCCGGACTGGAGCCCTTCGACCGCCTCCCACTGAAGGACGTTGCCCGTGCGGTAGGGGTCGCTCATCGGGTCGACGTCCTCGCGGGCAGGGATGAAGCGCATCGTGCGTGCCTGGCCGACGAAGCCGTCGATGTGCGTGCCGACGGGGGTGAGGCCCACCAGGAAGGGTTGACGGATCCCACGTCGGTAGAGCTGCGTCGCGAGCGTCGCGGTGCTCACGCGGGCCAGCCCGGCCCATACGTCCGGGGGAACAGGGGGAAGATCCAGCGCTGTCACGGTCCACCTTCCTGGGTGACTGGGATGAACACCCAGAACCCTAGATGACGTCCCAGCTAGCGAACAAGTGTCCCACTAAATGGCGCACACTTATTGACTTGTCCGAAGGTGGGCACCTAGCGTCCCCACGTCAGCAGCCCGTCATTCAGTGGCGCGTTTCATTCAATGGGACGACTATTCGTTCGCTGGCAGCATCCGAGGCGCAACGTTGCGAGAGGATCCAGACGTATGTCCACCGCCGTACCAGACGAACACCCGGCAGTCGCCACTGCCAGCAGGAAGATCTACGGGCGCATCATCGTGCTGTTCGCGCTGATGATGATGCTCAACCAGATCGACCGCTCGAACATCGGCTTCGTCCAGGAGGACCTCGATGCCCACTTCGGCATCGGCGCGGCAGCGTACGGCCTCGGCGCCGGCCTCTTCTTCGTGGGCTACTTCCTCTTCGAGATCCCCAGCAACGCACTGATGCAGAAGGTGGGTGCGAAGCTGTGGATCACCCGCATCTGCATCACCTGGGGCGCCGTCTCCGCTTCGATGATCTTCGTCCGCGGTGAGACCAGCTTCTACGTGCTCCGCTTCCTGCTCGGCGTGGCCGAGGCCGGCTTCGTCCCCGCGGTGCTGTTCTACATCTCCTCCTGGCTCCCCAACCGCTACCAGGGCCGGGCCACCGGCACCTGGGCGGTGGGGGCCCTGTTCGCCTACTCCGTCGGCAGCATCGTCTCCGGACCCTTGCTCTCGATGCACGGCTTCCTCGGACTCGACGGCTGGCAGTGGCTCTTCCTCATCGAAGGCTTGGTCACCATCGGACTGGGCGTCGTCGGCTACTTCCTGCTCGACTCCAAGATCAGCGACGCGAAGTGGCTCACCAGCGAGGAGCGCGAACAGCTCAGCCTGCAGATCGCCACGGAACAGGCCACCGACACGGGACATGGCTCGACCGTGCAAACAGTCAAGGGCCTGCTGCGCAGCCCCGTCATCCACCTCTTCATGTGGATCTACTTCGCCGTGCAGATGTCCATCTACTCGACGACGTTCTGGCTACCGAGCGTGGTGCGCGACATCGGGGTCAGCAGCGACAACATGGTCGGCCTTCTCTCCGCCCTTCCCTGGCTCTGCACCATCCCCTACCTGTTCTACGTCTCCCGGCGGGGCGACCGCCATCCCGAGCAGCGCGCCACCTTGATGACCACGTCGTTCGTGCTGGCCGCGGTCGGCACCCTGGCGGCGGCGCTCATCGGCTCGTGGCTGGGCCTGGCCTTCATCGTCCTGGCCACCCTCGGCTTCAAGACCGTCGCACCGATCTTCTGGCCCCTGCTGCGGGAGCGCACCGACCCGGCGACCGCAGCGACCGCGATCGCCCTGATCAACTCCGTCGCCAATCTCGGCGGCTTCGTCGCACCGTACGGCTTCGGTCTGGTGAAGGACTCGACGGGAAACACCGAGTTGGCGATGCTCGGGCTGGGGCTGGTCATCGTGATCGCGGCCGGGGCCACCCTCCTGGTGCGACGCATCCCCCGCCGGCCGATGGCCGCCCCGTCCGCCATCCAACCGGCCGACCTCGACCAGTCCGGGCTACAGGCACCGCAGATCAAGACCGGCGCCGTTCTGGAAGAACCCGCCCACAAACAACGCTGACACAGACGCCTGCCCGTACCACTCCCCCTGCATCTACGAGAGGACACCCGTCCGTGAGCACCGATTTCCTCGACCGCACCAGCGCCACGGTCACCAGCCGGACCAACGAACGCCACTTCGCCGCGCTCGAACGCGGCGAAGCCAGTACCGACGCCATCACCTCGGTCAAGCTCTCCCTCGTCAGCCTGCCGCTGGCCGCCCCCATCAGCGACGCCAAGGTGCTGACCGGTCGCCAGAAGCCCCTCACCGAGATCGCCTTCCTCTTCGCCGAGATCCACACCGAGGCCGGATTCGCGGGCGTGGGCTACAGCTACTCCAAGCGGGCCGGCGGACCGGCTCAGTACGCGCACGCGAAGGAGATCGCACCCGAGCTGATCGGTGAAGACCCCAACGACATCCAGCGGATCTGGACCAAGCTCGTCTGGGCCGGCGCCTCCGTGGGCCGCAGCGGCCTCTCGACCCAGGCCATCGCCGCCATCGACATAGCCCTGTGGGACCTCAAAGCCAAGCGCGCCGACCTCCCGCTGGCGAAGCTGCTCGGCGCCCACCGCGATTCGGTGCAGTGCTACAACACCTCGGGCGGCTATCTGTCGATGTCCATCGAGCAGGTCGTGGAGAACACCCGGGCGTCGGTCGAGCGCGGCATCGGTGGCATCAAGATCAAGGTCGGTCAGCCCGACACGAGCATCGACCTCGATCGCGTCGCGGCCATCCGCGAGCAACTGGGCGACGAGTTCCCGATGATGGTCGACGCCAACCAACAGTGGAACCGCAGCACGGCGATCCGCATGGGCCGGCGCCTTGAGGCATTCAACCTGACCTGGATCGAGGAACCGCTCGACGCCTACGACGCCGAAGGCCACGCCGCCCTCGCCGCGGAACTGGCCACCCCGATCGCCACCGGAGAGATGCTCACCAGCGTCGCCGAGCACGCCGACCTGGTCCGTCAACGCTCGGTCGACTTCCTCCAGCCCGACGCGCCGCGCGTGGGCGGCATCACCCCCTTCCTGAAGATCATGGCCATGGGTGAGCAGGCGAAGATGCGGATGGCACCGCACTTCGCCATGGAGATCCACCTGCACCTCGCAGCCGCCTACGAGATCGACCCCTGGGTGGAGCACTTCGAGTGGCTCGAACCGATGTTCAACGAACGCCTTGAGATCCGCGACGGACGAATGATCGTGCCCAACCGCCCCGGCCTCGGCTTCAGCCTCAGCGACCAGGCCCGCGCCTGGACCCACGAGAGTGTCACGGTCTGAGATGACCAACCCCACCCCACCGGCGGCGTCCACGCTGCGGAGGGGTGGGAGACTGACAGCGGACACCGCCCGCCCGACCTCTTCGGGCGGGCCTACCCGTGGCCAGGACGAGAAGAGGAACAGCGGCGTGGGCGAGCAGGACGAGGGGCGCAAGGGCGCGCTCGACCGAGGACTGAGCATCCTGGTGCACCTCGCCGATGTGCGGGAGTCCTCGACAGCAGAGTTGGCGACCGCCGCCGACATCAGCCGGAGCGCCGCGTACCGCATTGTCGAGAAACTCAGCCAGTACGATTTCCTGCACGCCACCTCCAACGGCCGCTGGCGGCTGGGCCCGGCAGCGGCCCGGCTCGCCATGGCCGCAGTCCACTCCACCGATGTATCCGATGTCGCCCCGGAACTGCTCCGCGTGCTGGTCCAGCAGACTCGCGAGACCGTCAGCCTCGGCGTCCTCAGCGGGGACGAGATGGTCTTCATCTACCGGGAACGCGGCCCCCAGTCGGTCAGCGTCAATGCCGAACTCGGCGCCCGGAGGCCCCTGCATGCCACCTCCGTCGGCAAGGCATACCTCGCGGGCCTGAACACCCGCGAGCGGTACGACTTGGTCCGGACCCTCACCCTGACTTCCTTCACCCCGCGGACACTCACCACCGCAGAAGCCCTCGAACGCGACATCGCCGAATCCCAGAGCCGAGGATGGACCGAAGAGCACGGCGAATTCGACCTCGCCAGCGCCTGCTGCGGGGCACCCATCTTCGACCACACCGGACACGTCGTGGCGGCCATCAGCGTCGCCGGACTCAAAGAGCGAGTGGAACCGGCCCTGGGAAGCCTCGGCCCCCTGGTCGTCGCCACAGCGGACGCCATTTCGCGCCGCCTGGGGTACAACCCGGCTCCCGGCCACGCCCAGCGGGCATGACCGCTGAAAGCATCGCGACCCGGGGATCGAATTCGCTCGCCCCGCAATACCGCTCGGCCGCCCGTTGCCGGGCCTCTGTGAGTTCGTCGGCGACCTCCAGTGCCCAGTCCACGTCCGCCGGGAGGCCCGCAGGGTGAGGGTATAGCCGATGCCGGCCACGGTGGCGAACCGCACGGCGTTGTCGCCGGGTTCGGCTTCGCCGCCCAGGATGTGCGGACTGCCCAGCAGTGCGGCCCGACGGATCGGTCGACACCGTCGTCAGCGACCGTGCGTGGACCACGGCGCCGGGGGCAGGTTGCTCGGCGGAGGGCTGACATGTCGTGGCTGACCAGGGCATCGAGATCCTCCCGGAGGGCGCCGTCGACGGCTTGTCGGTCGAGCGGGGTGTGCTGGGGGGAAGCCGGCAAGTCCAGAGCTGATGCCGGAGGTGTGGATGCCGGGGCCGAAGGAAGAGACTGGGCAGGCGCCGACGACGCGAGGCCACCGGCGTCGGTTCGGCCGCCGTCGTGGCGGGAGGCAGTGGCGTCCGTAGCGCTCGTCGATCAGCGTGGTGATCGTCATCGGGAGCCACCGCCCACCGGTTCCGCCGGGGACGGAGAACCTGTAGACGATGTCCGCCGACTCGGGGCAGGACGCGGGATACTTGGCCAGGCAGGCGGCGACCATGTCCATGAAGAGGGCTGGGACGTCGGACAGGTCGGGGCTCTCGTGGACGACTCGATAGTTCACCGCGTGGGGCGCGCCCGACCGAAGGGTGTCTCGCCAGTTGCCGCGTAGGCGAGTTCGGCGCCGAGCACGAACAAGTCCGCCGCGGACTCGGCCTCGTTCCGGTCACCTGTTCCGGGGGCCATGAACCGTGGTGTGCCGATGACCAGTTCCGTACCGGTCAACTGGATGTCCTCCACGGCCCGCGCGATCCCGAAGTCGATTGCCCGCGGCCCGTCCGCGGCGAGGAGCACATTGCCCCGCTTGAGGTCGCGGTGGACCAACGAGCAGGCGTGCACAGCCGCCAGGCCCTCCGCCAGCGGCCCGAACGTGCGACCCGGAGCGGACCGCACCCCGTGACAGCTTCACGCAGAGAAGGACCGGGGACGTAGGCGGTGACCAGCCAGGACGGTCGCGTCTCGGTGTCCACGTCACAGGAGTGAGTCCGGCGCGGACAGCTGGGCGATCGGATCGGCGAATCCGGCAGTCGGGATGTGACCTGCGGCTCCGTTGTCACAACCGCTGTGGGAACCGGCACGTGTCCCCGACTTGCCGCGAGCACATCGTCGCGTCCAGGGCACGCGTACTACATCCAGGGAGATTCAAGCGTCAGTCAGCCCACACTCGCCGACACAGGAGTGGTCGACACCTTGGAATGGCCCCGCGGGATGCCGCGAGCGCGACCTAGAAACGATCACCGATGTGCGGTCGGCGTGTCGTTGTCAGGAGTCGGGGTCCCTTGGTCCACCCGGGCGTCGTCCTCGTCGACAGCTGTGCCCTTGGGCGTGGGTTTCGTCCCAGCGGCGGCGAAGAGCGCCTCCACCTCGCGGCCCCATTCGGGATCCCCCTCGACCCGCCGCGCGTAGATCGCGAAGATCTTTCGCGGCAACTCAGCGTCCGGATCGTCGGACAGCCGCACCGCGGACTGCTTGGCCAATCGCGGCAGGATGTACTTGTCACCCTCCACGTGCACCGGATCGTGCATGTACCGCTCAAGGGCGTCCAGGTCGGGGATCGCCGTCACCGAGGCATGAGTGAAACCCTCCGCCGGGTCCCCGAGGTCTCGGCCGACCGTGGAGAACACCGTCGACTCGACCGATGCGGTGCGCCGCATCGCGGCCAACGCCTCCGCCTTCTCCTCCTCGCTGACGTCCGGTTTGAAGCTGAACCGCAGCAGGCTGATGATCATTGACTCGCTCCCGTCTGCACTGCACTCACTAGTGCAGTGTAACGCACTGGTGAGTATCGAGGCTATTGTTGCCTGGTGCGCGGAGCGAAGCCGAACGGCAACACGGGGCGGATCGACAAACGGCAAGCGATCCTGGACGCTGCGTTCACCATTTTCGCCAGAGACGGGTATCACCAGGCAGGCGTCGACGCGATCGCCGCCGAGGCGAGCGTCGCTAAGCACACGATCTACAGCCATTTCGGCGACAAGGAGAATCTCTTCCGAGAGGTGATCGCCGCTCTGTCCGACCAGGCGCTGACTCGCAACCTCGCCGCGGTCGAACTGCTCGGCGGCGGCGATCTCACCGCAACGCTGACCGCGACCGGGCTCAGGCTCGCCGAGTGCTACTGCGATGAGCGAACCGTGGCTCTGCGGCGACTGCTAAGTGCATCGGGCAGGCCGGAACTGCTCGACATCGTCCGAGACAGGGCCACCGACCGCGTCAACGACGCCTTGGCTGCGCGTCTGGCCAGACTGGCGCTGGCCGGCCGACTGGCACTCGGCGGCGACCCTGCGGTCGCCGCCGAGCACTTCGGCGCCCTCCTCACCGGCCCGCTGGAAAACCGCTCTCGTCTAGGAACGAGGAAAGTCCCCCAATCCGAGCTGCGCGAAGTCACTGAGAACGCGGTCACGACCTTCCTGCGAGCCTTTGGCAACGACCGGTAAGCAAGGCCGAGCGCGGCAGCCTATGCCCCCGGCGCAGACGACAGCCCCGAACCCTCAAGACCGGTCGTGGAGTTCGGACCTGTGATTTCACCCCCTTCTCAGCCCTGACATGGGCGGTGTCGAGGACGAAGCGGTGACGTCGATGAGGCCGGCGTTGTCGAACCGGTGCGGCACGGCTTCGTACAGGCGGCCTCAAACACTGGATCTCGACCAGATTCAGGAACCGGCGGTGATCCGTCGACTTCAATACGCCGAAGCAGCATGGCAGTTGGCGCCAGGCACATCCGCTGACCAGGACGTAGACGATGGCAGCGAACAGCACTTCATCAGGCGTATCCGGCGTTCCGCCGTCCCTGCGACCGCGCGTGTAGGCGTACGGAACACGGTGGAAGGCAGCATGACCCGCGACTTCGCGACCCGGTTCTCCACCAGCTGACGCGGTCGGACCTTGCGGGCAGGCACCGAGTAGGGGTTGCCGCCGAAGGCGACCGGGCAGCTCTTGCCGACCGGCCGCAGGTGCCGCTCGGCCACCAGATAGGGCATCGGCGGCAGCAACTTGAGAGCCGCGCGGTCACGGGCCACCCGCTCGCCGATGGCCTCCCGGTACGTCTTGTGGATCTGGGATCGCCGCTGCGGCATCCAGGCTTCGAAGGCGGCGTCCATCTTCTCGACGGAGAAGAAAGACCTGCCGGCCAGGACGCGGTAACGGACGATCAGTACCTGGCGTTCCTCGGCGCGGCACTTGCCTGTGGTCCGGTAAGCGGCCAGGACGCCACTGTCGAAGTCGTAGTGGCCGGCGAAGCCGACCGCTTCGTAGCGCGCTTTCAGTGGCCGGGACCTCGTGGTCATCGCCTCAGCGACCTCTTGATCGCCCTGGTGGCGGGCATCGACTGCCCCGTCAGCACGTCGCCATTCGCCGCCGAACAGTGGCGATCCAGTCCTCGTGGAATACATGGCGGACAGCCATGTGAACATCACCTGCTATTTTGATGCGTCGCGTCTCAAAGAGAGGGTGATGCTCCAAGCGTCGCCCAGTGTGAAACATCAGGGGGTTCGTGATGCCGGAGGAGAACCTGCACCTATCGGAAGCCGGGCAGGTCGCGTTGATCGCCCTGAACAGGCCCGACCGTCTCAACGCGCTCAGCCACAGCCTGCTGGTGGACCTGCGCCGGGCGCTGCGGGACGCCGACCGGGACAGCGGCATTCGCGCGATCGTGCTGACGGGTGAGGGCAGGGCGTTCTCCTCGGGCGCGGACCTGCGTGGGGAGCCGCGCGACGCCGAGGAGGTCGTCCGCACCCTGTACAACCCGCTGACGACCGAGCTGCTGTCACTGGGCACCCCGGTCGTGGCCGCGGTCAACGGTGTGGCCGCCGGCGCGGCGGTGTCCTTGGCACTCGCGTGCGATCTCCGCATCGCGTCGGAGTCCGCCTCCTTCCAGTTGTCGTTCGTCAAGGTCGGCCTCGTGCCGGACGCGGGCGCCACGTGGCTGCTCCCACGGGCGGTGGGTGCGGGACGCGCGGCCGAGATGGCACTGCTCGGGCGGAGCGTTCCGGCCGATGAGGCCCTGGCATGGGGTCTGGTCAACGAGGTCACGCCGGCGGACACTGTGCGCGAAAGAGCCTTGGCGGTGGCGGCCGATCTGGCGGCGCTGTCCCGTTCGGTGGGAACGACTCGGCAGCTGCTCAACCGGTCTTTCGACATCGGCCTCGGTGATCAGCTCGACCGCGAGGCGTCGGCGCAGGGCCGCGCACAGCACGGCGCCGACTACCTGGAGGCACGCCGGGCCTTCGCCGAAAAGCGGGCGCCGCGCTTCGCCTGAGTGGCTCCGGCCACGCCGTACGGAGCGGTCCCTGAGGCCATGGGCACAGATGGAACGGGTAGTCTCTCAATTGACCGCGCGCACCGTACGTGAGGAGCTGGCCGTACATGCCTCTACGCAAGGATGTCCTCCGTTCGGATGAGGAGTCGGCCCCGACCGCGCCGACGCAGACCCGTCCTCGTGGGCGCCCGAAGAAGAACATCGACCCGGACGCGGTCGCCGACGCGGCCGCGGCTCTCTTCGCCGAGGGTGGACACGAAGCGGTGTCGATCGAAGCCGTGGCGGAACGGCTGTCGGTGTCGAGGGCGACCCTGTACCGGACGGTCCCCACGAAAGAGGACCTCCTCGGCATACTCTTCGAGCGGAGCACGAGCGAGCTGTACGACGCCGCCCGCGAGGTGGTGAAGGGACAGTTCGACGCCGGGGAGGCCCTGGACGCGCTGATCCGTGCCCATGTCGACGCGGCGATCCGGATGCGGGGATACCTCGCGGTGTTCTTCGGCGGTGCGGGCCTGCCGCCGGAGGTCTATGCCCGGTGGCACCGGTGGAGCCGTGACTACGAGAAGGTGTGGCTCAAGGTCGTCCGTCAGGCCATGAAAACGGGCGTCATCGAGCCCGGCGACCCCAAACTGACCACACGGCTCATGCTTGGCATGGTGATCTGGGTGTCGCGGTGGTACCGGCCGACGGAGCGGCTCACCTCGGAGCAGATCGCCGAAGCGGCCATCCGATTGGTCCGCCGGGGCTGACTGCCGCCGCCCACAGCCCTTACCTGGCGCCGCGATACCGCCCTCCCCTGGTTCACCAGGGGAGGGCGCTTCATTTCCAGGCGGTCGGCGGCGCCTTGACCGGGCGCACCCCCCGGGCTACTTTATGAGATACATAGACTCATAAAAAGGGGCTGACGTGCCTGACACCTTCGCATCGCTGACCGTGTCCGAGAAGGACGGCGTCGCCGAGATCACGCTCAGTCGCCCGGATCTGCTGAACCGGTTCGACGCCGTAGGCGAATCCGAACTGGCCGCCGTACTGCGCGGCCTCTCTTCCGATCACGATGTGCGTGCGGTGGTTCTGCTCGCGGAGGGCCGCGCGTTCTCCGCCGGAGGCGACTTCGACCTGATGCTTGAGGTCAACGTCAATCCGGTCGAGCGTCAAGCGGCGCTGCGCCGTGCGCGCGGCCTGCTCAACGCGATCCTGCACCTGCCCCAGCCGTTGGTGGCGGGTGTGCAGGGGGCAGCCATCGGTCTCGGCGCGACCGTTGCGCTCGGCAGCGATGCGGTGGTGGCTTCGCGTAACGCCATCATCGCCGACACACATGTGGGGGTGGCACTGGCGGCGGGTGACGGCGGTGCGTTGTTCTGGCCGCAGTCGGCCGGGATGCTGCGCGCACGTCGCCACCTGCTCACGGGTGATCCACTCAAGGCAACGCGGGCCTACGAGTTCGGCCTCGTCACGGATCTGGTGGATGAACCCGCTGATGTCGCGCCTGAGGCACGCGAGATCGCGACGAAGATCGCCGGACTGGCGCCCTTGGCCGTTCAGGGCACGAAGGCCGCCCTCAACCAGCTGACTCGGCAGCGCGCGGGGGAAGTTGTCGAAGCCGCGCTCCTGGCCGAGGGGGCCACACTCGCGTCCGCGGATCTGGTCGAGGCGATCTCCGCGTTCAAGGAGAAGCGCCCTGGTTCGTACGCCGGGCGATGAGGCGGAAGGGCAACCAAGCCGGTCGGGCTGTCGAGCTGTCGATCCGGAGCCTGATCAAGAAGTTCACCAACCTGAGGGCGCGTGGGAGATCGAAGCGCTCTCCGCGGACTGAGGAAGTGTCATGTCGAAGGCTGTGATCGTCTCCGCGGTGCGCACCGCGATCGGAACATCGTTCAAGGGCACACTCGCGCACACACCACCCGAGCGGCTCGCCACGCGTGTGCTGGAGGAGTCGATTCGCCGTGCGGGCATATCGCCGGGCGACGTGGACGACGTCGTCATGGCGGAGAGCCTCCAGGGCGGCGGCGACATCGCACGGTACGCCGCTATCGAGGCCGGAATGATCTCGGTTCCGGGCCAAAGCGTGAACCGTCATTGCGCGGGCGGTCTCACCAGTGTCGCGCATGGCGCGGCGGCGATCATGTCAGGCATGGCCCAGGTGATGGTGGCCGGCGGTGTGCAGTCCTCGTCACGAGCGCCGGTGCTCACGTGGCCGGTCCCGGGACAGCCGGAAACCTCACGTGAGGGTATGGCTCCGACGTATCCCTACACGGACGGTCCGGGCGACGACGTGACTCTCACCGTCGGGTGGAATGTCGCGCTGAAGTACGGGTTGACCCGCGAACGGATGGACTCGTGGGCGACCCGGTCGCACGCCCGCGCCTGCGCCGCGATCGACAGCGGCGTTTTCACGGAGGAGGTCGTGCCCGTAGAGGTGACCACATCGGAGGGCAGTCTCACCGAGTTCAGCGTCGACGAGCACCCTCGCCGCGACACGAGTGTCGAGCGGCTGAGGCAGCTGAAGCCTCTGCATCCGGAGATCGAAGGCTTCTCGATCACGGCGGGCAACGCGTCGGGCATCAACGACGGGGCGGCGGCACTCACGCTGACGAGCGAGGACTTCGCGCGGAAGCACAGTCTGACAGCCCTGGCGTCGGTGCGTGCCTGGGCCGCGGTGGGAGTGGATCCCTACGTGACCGGTTCCGGAGCGATCGAGGCGATCCGGCGGGTGCTCGATCGCACGGGTATGTCGGTGGGCGATGTCGACCTGTGGGAGATCAATGAGGCGTTCGCCTCCGTGCCGGTGGCCGCGTGCCAGGAGTTGGACATCGACGAGTCGATCGTGAATCCGTTCGGCAGCGGTTGCAGCCTCGGCCACCCGGTCGCGGCCTCCGGCGCCCGGATGCTCACGACCCTCGTACATCAGCTCCGCCGCGCCGGTGGCGGTGTCGGGGTGGCCGCGATGTGCGCGGGCGGGGGCCAAGGTGGGGCGGTGGTCATCGACGTGGCGGGCCGCGCGTAGGCGAACCGGTCAGGCGGTGCTGCCCCGCCGGTAGACGCCGGCGGGGCAGCGCGTGTTGATGGGTCAGACTTCGGCCGCAGGCACGGGGTGCGCCGTCTTCTGGCTGCCCGCGTGCTCGGGGTCGCCTCCGCCCCGCCTGGTCATACCGATTCCGATGATCGCCGCCACGCAGACGGCGACCGGGATGGTCGAGAGCTGGAAGATCGCGCGGGCACCGAGATGAGCGCCGAGCAGGAGCCCACCGAGCGCGGGGCCGAGCACGGATCCGATACGTCCGAATCCCTGGGCCCAGCCGAGGCCGGTCGATCGTATCTCCGCCGGGTAGAGGCTCGCGGTCACCGCGTTGACGCACACGCCGCTGCCGATGGCGCCGAACCCGACGACGAACAGTGCGGCGAACATGGCGACCGTCGAGGTGCCCAGTGCCATGGCGACGGCCGCGACGGCGCATGCTCCGATCGCGTATGTAGTCGCCAGCACCTTGAACCGTGAGGAGAACCTGTCGATCCAGAAGCCGAGCGTGACACCGCCGACCATCCCGCCGAGCGTGCAGATCGAGGTCGCCATCAGCGCCGCAGTGGAGGCGACACCCGCGGAGGCCAGTACGGACGGCAGCCAGGAGAAGATGAAGAAGCTGGTGAGAAACTGCGCCAGGTAGAGCACCCAGACGAGGACCGTCATCGGCGCACGCCCCTCGGTGAGCAGCGAGGTGACGGGCACGCCGCGTGTCGACTTGTCATCGCTGGCTCTCGGCGGCAAGTCCGTGGCGGAGAACGAGGAGTCGATCTGCGCCAGGCGTCGTGCGGCGACTTCGGTTCTGCCCCGGATCACGGACAGCTGTGGTGTTTCCGGCATCCACCGCAGCCCGAGCAGGACGGGCAACAGGGGGAGGACACCGCCGGCGATCAGCACGGACTGCCAACCGGCACGCGGGATCAGGAACGCCGCCACGAAGCCGCCGAAGAAGCCGCCGGCCGCCAGGCCGCTGCCGATCACGGTCACCAGAGTCGCCCGCAGCCGCAGCGGCGTGTACTCCGACACGTACGCGATCAGTGTGGACGGCACAGCGCCGAGCCCGATGCCCGCGAAGAACCGGAGAACGCTGAGCGATTCGACGCTGGACGCCGTCGATCCCAGCAAGGTGAAGACGGCGAAGACGGTGGCACCGGCCAGAATGACCGGTCGGCGGCCCACTCGATCGGCGATGGGTGCGATCAGCATGGCTCCGGCGATCGTGCCGACGGTTCCGGATACGACCACGAACGTGAGACTGGGGGTACTGACTCCCCAGTCCTTGGCGATCGCGGGGACGAGGAAGCCGACGATCAGTGAGTCGAAGCCGTCGACGAGCGCGAACAGCGTACTGACGACGAGTGCTTTGCGTTGTAGCGACGAGATCGGCGCGCGATCGACGACGTCCTGTACGGAGACAGTGCGGGGTGGGTTCATGGCAACGTCCTTGTGGCCAGCTGGTCTCTGCGACCAGACCTAGGAGGACTCCGTGAAGTTGCTGCTGTGACCTGTGACGATGGAGATCACGAGAGGATGGCCCAGCGGTCCGCCGGGCTGTGTTTCCGCAGGTCGGCAGCCGCGAGCCGGGCTGTCGGCCCGTGGACGCGGCGGTAGCGGACCCACCGGCGGCGGGCCCTGGCGGAAGCGGCTCCGAACCTCACGGAGTCCCACCGGAGATGTCAACCTGAGATTTTGACAAGTTGCGTCTCATTAAGTTAGGGCACCCGGTTCCAGGAAGTCCACCCTTGCGTCCGAAGCTCCGCCGGACCCCTGCTGGACCCTGCCGCACCCCGCCGTACCGGACAGACCACGGCTCCTTGACCTCGACCGGAGCCGTCTCCTAGATTTGAGA
Source organism: Streptomyces sp. NPDC058001 (assembly GCF_042886315.1). Taxonomy (NCBI): domain Bacteria; kingdom Bacillati; phylum Actinomycetota; class Actinomycetes; order Kitasatosporales; family Streptomycetaceae; genus Streptomyces; species Streptomyces sp. NPDC058001. The sequence continues at coordinate 545,858 of NZ_JBHVQT010000005.1, read as the reverse complement.
CCTTGTCAATCAAAAATTGGACGGCAGCTCGGCGCCCCGGACGGTCTGCGGCTCCACAGGTCCGGAACAGGCTCACCGGATCAGGCTCGGATCACACCACGGTCTGGTTGACATACATCCGCGTCGGCATATTCTGAGACATGTAGGCTCAATAATATGCCGGAACGGCCGGCTTACCCGGAGAAGGGGGTTCGATGTCCGCAGCGGGCACCGACCACAGCCCGACGAGTCGGGCCGACGCGGAGCGACTCCGGTCCGCTCTGGAGGTCGCCAACATTCCGACGCTGCTCCTGGTCCTGGCACATCTGACCGGCGACGAGCGCTGGCTCGGCCGGCCGTACCGGCCCGAGCAGGCCGATCCGCTCGGCGACAACGACACGGGTGGGCTCCCGGAACACGTGCAGCGAGAGGTTCGGGAGGCGGCCTGTCAGGCCATTTTTGAGTACGAGCGGGGTGATCACGACCCGGCACGCATCTCGGTCGGGCGTATCGCGGAGATGCTGAGCGCGGTGCTGGCCGAGGAGGTACCGCAGGAGTATGGCGACCTCCTCGCCGAGGAACTGGCGCTCGTGTCGCGCACCGTGGACGTTCCTCCGCCTCCCGAGGGCTTCCGGGTGGTCGTGATCGGGGCCGGCATGTCCGGCATCTGCATGGCGGTCCAGCTCGAACAGGCCGGTGTCGACTATGTCGTCCTGGAGAAGGACGAGGACCTCGGCGGTACATGGCTGGAGAACACCTATCCCGGCTGTGGCGTCGACACACCCAGCCACTTCTACTCCTTCTCTTTCGCCCTGAATGCCGAGTGGTCGCGCTACTTCCCGAAGCGCGACGAGGTGTTCAGCTACTTCTCGAAGGTCGCGGACTCCTATGCCATCCGCGGCCGGATCCGGTTCTCCACCGAGGTGATCGGCGCCGATTACGACGAGCCGACCGCGACGTGGCGGGTGCGCGGACGGGACGCGGACGGCACCGAGTTCGTCCTGGAGACCCCGGTGCTGATCAGCGCGGTGGGTCAGGTGAACCGCCCTCAGATACCAGCGATCGACGGGCTCGACGACTTCGCCGGACCCGTGATGCACACGGCGCACTGGCGGCCCGAGGTCGATCTGCGGGGCAAGCGGGTCGCGGTGATCGGCACGGGAGCCAGCGCGATGCAGCTCGTACCGTCGATCGTGGACGACGCCGAGCGTGTTCTGGTGTTCCAACGCACCAAGCAGTGGGCGATCCCGCACCCGAACTACCACCGCGAGGTCCCCGAAGCTGTCAGGTACCTCATGGAACGGGTCCCGCTCTACGCCGGGTGGTACCGGCTCCGCACGTTCTGGAACTTCGGCGACCGTCTCCACGAGCCCCTGCGGATCGACCCGGACTGGCCGCACCCGGAGCGTTCCATCAACAAGGCGAACGACAGACACCGCGCCTTCCTGACCCGGCACATCGAGCGGGAGCTGGGAGAGCGGACCGACCTGATCGATCTCTGTGTGCCGGACTATCCTCCGTACGTGAAGCGGCCGTTGCTGGACAACGGCTGGTTCAGGACCGTCGCGCGGCCCGATGTCGACCTGATCCCGGACGGGGTCCGTGCGCTCACCGCCGACGGTGTGGTGACCTCGTCCGGCGTCGAGCACACGGTCGACGTGGTCGTGTTCGCGACCGGGTTCAAGATCCTTCAGTTCCTGTGGCCGATGGAGATCCGCGGGACCGGGGGGAGCACGCTGCGTGAGACGTGGGGCGAGGACGATGCCCGCGCCTACCTGGGTATCACCGTGCCCGGCTTCCCCAACTTCTTCATCATCAACGGACCGAACACCTTCACCGGTCACGGTGGCAGCGCGATCATCGCCACCGAACTCGAAGTCCGGTACACAATGCAGGCCGTCCGCCGTCTCGTGGAATCGGATCTCGCCAGCATCGAGGTGCGCGAGGATGTCTTCCGGGACTACAACAAGGAACTCGACGACGCGCTGTCCCAAATGATCTGGTCCCATGGCAAGACCAGCACCTACTACCGCAACAGAGCCGGGCGCATCGTGGTCACCAGCCCCTGGAAATACGTCGACTACTGGGCTCGTACCAAGGAGTTCGACCCCGGGGACTACGAAGAGATCTCCAGGGAGGCGTCATGAGCGACGCTTCGCGGCCCGGCTCGATCGTGAGCGCGTTCTACGAGGCGGTCCGCGTCCAGGACCCGGATGCGATCAGAACTCTGGTCCGCGAACGGTTCGCCGACGACGTCGCCTTCCATTGGCCGAGTTCGCTGCCCTACGGCGGGACCATGGCCGGCAAAGCGAAGCTGGAGCGCGTGCTGGCCGGCGCGGCGACCGCGCGTGCGGGTGTCCAAGGACTCCGTCTTGTCGACCTCGTCGACGGGGGTGAACAGATCGCCGCTGTGGTCGAGTTCGACTGGCACTCCCCCGGCGGACAGGTCGTAGTCGGGACCGGGGCCGTGGAGGTCTGGTCGTTCTCCGAAGACCGGGTCCAGGACGTCAGCGCCTACTACTGGGACACCGCCGCTTGTGTCGCGGCGTCCTCCTGACACACACCACACACGGGTACCTCAGGGCGCGTCGCGGTCCGGCGGACGGCGACGCGCCCTCACTCATCGTTCATCGAGCCATTCGACCGCGCCGGAACGCGATCCGAGACGCGGTGGATCGCGCCGGTAGGTGGCAGGTGTGTGCGAGAGACCGATGGGGTTGCGCACCTGCGCGACTCGGCGATCGTCTCCGGTCCCGGCCTGGACGACGGGCTCCAGGCCCAGCTCCTCGGCGAGCCGGAATGCCTGACCCAGGTCGTTGATCGGGCCGCACGGAACGCCTCGCGACGTCAGCAGCTCGAACCAGTGGTCGGCGTCCGCGGTGACGAAGGTGGCCTCGATTTCCGCGATCAGGTCTTCCCGGTTCGCCACGCGTGAGGAGTTGGACGCATACCGGGGGTCAGCGCACAGGTCGCCTCTGCCGATCGCGTCTGCCAACGCCTGGAACTGGCGCTCGGTGGTTGCCGCGACCGCCAAGGGACGGTCGGCCGTGCGCAGCGGCTGGTACGGCGCGACGCTGGGATGCGCGTTCCCCAGGGCGGCGGGGACGGCACCGGTCAGCACATGCGCCGACGCCTGGTTGGACAGGGCCGAGAGCAGCGACGAGAGCAGGTTGACCTCGACGAGCTGGCCCTCGCCGGTCGCGTCGCGGTGGCGCAGGGCTGCCTGTATGCCGATCGTGGCGTGCAGCCCCGTGATGACGTCGACGAGTGCGACACCCACCTTCATTGGCTCGTCCGGGGTTCCTGTGATGCTCATGAGTCCGCCGGTGGCCTGTGCGATCAGGTCGTAGCCCGGCAGGTGCGCCCCTCTCCCCGACCCGAAGCCGGTGATCGAGCAGTACACGAGGGCGGGGTGGTCCCCCGCGAGCTGTGAGTAGCCCAGGCCGTACTTGTCGAGCGTGCCGGGACGGAAGTTCTCGACCAGGACGTCGCAGTCGGCGGCCAGGGTGTGCAGGCGCGCCAGGTCGGCCTCGTCCGTGAGATCGAGGCAAACCGACCGCTTGTTGCGGTTGGTGCCGAGGAAGTAGGTCGCTTCCCCGTCGTACCAGGGCGGTCCCCAGGTTCTGGTGTCGTCGCCGACGCCGGTCCTCTCGATCTTGATGACGTCGGCGCCGAGGTCGGCGAGCAGCATGGTCGCGTGCGGCCCGGCCAGCACGCGACTGAGGTCGAGAACGCGCACACCGTGCAAGGCGCGGGGCTGGGCGGACATCAGGCTTCATCCCTCTGTGCGGGGCGGATCGCCGGTGCGTGACGCCAGTCGGGCAGTCCCAGTTCGGGTGTCCCGACGATGGACTTCCCTCCGGACTCCACGGTCCAGTGGGCGTGGTTGAGCTGGTGGATCGAGAAGGCCGCGTCGAGAGCGGTGGTGAAACCCATCGCGTTGACACTCTGGTTGACGGATTCCTTGATCATGAGTGCCGTCATGGTGGGCAGCGTCGCGATCCGCCGCGCGAAGGCGAGTGCGCCGTCGTCGAGCCCGTCGTACGGGAACACCTTGCTGACCATGCCGAGCCGGTGGGCCTCGTCCGCGTCCATGGAGTCCCCGGTGAGCAGCAGCTCCTTGGCCTTCCGGGGTCCGAACTCCCAGGGGTGCCCAAAGTACTCGACGCCGCACATACCCAGGCGGGTGCCGACGACATCGGCGAAGGTCGTGTCTTCCGCCGCCACGACGAGGTCGCAGCACCAGGTGAGCATGAGGGCCGCCGACAGGACCTGGCCGTGCACCTGAGCGACGGTGATCTTGCGGAGGTTCCGCCAGCGCCGGGTGTTGTCGAAGTAGTAGTGGTATTCCTGCCGGTGCCGGCTCTCGATCGGGCCGGCGGTGGCGCCGTTGCGGATGTAGGAGGGGTGTCGGCCCGGTCCCGGCTCACGTTCGGCCACCGCGTCGTGAGAGCCGAGGTCGTGCCCCGCGGAGAACGACGGTCCGTTCCCCTTGAGGATGACGACGCGTACGTCGTCGTCGGCTTCGGCCCGTCCAAACGCCTCGTCCAACTCGACCAGAAGCCCTCGGTTCTGCGCATTGTGTGTGCGTGGCCGGTTCAGGGCGATACGGGCGATGCGGCCTTGATCGAGGGTCTCGTACTCGATGTATCGGTAGCCACCCACTCGGCTCGGCCTCCTACAGTAGAGCGAAAAAATGATTCTGATCGTCTCAATACCATCGCCGACTCGATGTCATGTCAAGGCGTTCGGTTATCATAGAGACGGTCAGTATCTAAATTCTGTCGAGGTGGTGAGCGGCCATGGTGGGGAAGTCTGTGCGGCCGACAGTGAGCGCGCGCCCACCAGGGCGCCCTCGTAAGGAGATCGACCTCGGGGAGGTGGCCGACAATGCCGCGAGGCTTTTCGATGAGGGTGGCTATGACGCCGTGTCCATCGAAGCGGTCGCCGAGCGGATGGCCGTCTCGCGGGCCACGTTGTACCGGACGGTGTCGACGAAGGACCAGCTCCTGGCCGTCCTCTTCGAGCGGAGCACCGACGAACTCGACCGGGCCGCCACAGCGTTGGTCCGGCAAGGCCGGGACCCGTCCGAGGAGCTGTTCGAGTTGATGCGCCTGCACATCGGGGCCGCTATCCGGACCCGGCGCCACATGGCGATCTTCTTCGGCGGCGCCGGGCTGCCTCCGGATGTGCTGGCGCGGTGGCAGGGTTTCAGCCGTCGCTACGAGCGGCTGTGGGCAGGTGCGGTCGGCCGTGCCATGCGCGCCGGGCTGATCCCGAAGGACGACCCCGTACTCACCACGCGCTTGCTGCTCGGCATGGTCATCTGGGTGGCCCGCTGGTACCGGCCCGACGAGCCCTACACAGAGGATGACATCACGAGGATCGCCACTCGGCTTCTGGATCAGCGGAGCCCGTAGGAAGAGGAAATGACCTCGCGCTGGATCTCGTTGGTGCCGGCGTAGATGGTGGGCGCCACCGCGTCGCGCAGATGCTTCTCCATGCCGTACTCGACAGCGTATCCGTACCCGCCCATCAACTGCACGCCCTCGATGGCGGTCCGTTTCGCCGTCTCGGTGACCTTCACCTTCGTCATCGAGGTGAGCCGCACGAGAACCTCCTCCGGTTCTTCGGCGGCCTGTAGGCGCCGCACCGTGGAGTAGTGCAGCGCCCGAGCGGCCTCGATCTCGATCGCCAGATCGACGATCCGATGACGCAGCGCCTGGAACGACCCGATGGGCCGGCCGAACTGCTTGCGCACCTTCACGTACTCCAGAAGGTCGTCGAACGTCCGCTGCGCCATCCCGAGTGACTCGGCGGCGGCGACCAGCCGCTCTCCGTTCAGTCCGGCCATCAGCTGCCGCCAGCCCTGGCCCTCCTCCCCCACCAGGGCGGACGCGGGGACCACGACATCGGTGAAGTACAGGTCGTTGACCAGGGGACCCCCCATCGTCTCGATGGGACGGATCTCCAGTCCGGGTGCGTTCGCGGGCACGAAGAACATGCTCAGGCCCTGGTGCCTGCCGCTCGCGCGCGCGGTTCTCGCCACGAGTAGGATGCCGGTCGCGTGCTGTGCCGCAGAGCACCATGTCTTCTGGCCGTCGAGCACGAAGTCGTCGCCGCGCCGCACCGCCCGGCAGGCGATGTTCGCCGCGTCGGAACCCGCCTCGGGCTCGGAGATGCTGATCGCCATCGGGGCCCCGCCGGCGATCAGGCCGAGCACCTCCTTCTTCTGCGCCTCTGTGCCGTAGCGCTTGTAGATGCCGGCGACGGTGTGTGTCCCGCCGATGGCGTGTACGGGTGCCAGGCCCCGGTACAGCTCCTCGTGCAGCAGGCATTGGTCCATCAGGTCACCGCCCGCGCCCCCGTACTGCTCGGGGAGGGAGATTCCCAGGTATCCGGCCTCGGCCAGCTTCGCGTACACGGCTTCGCTGTGCGCCTCACGGCCGCCCCGAGTCAACGCGTCACGCTGTTCGCGGGTGCCGCATTCGCGCCGGCAGAAGTCCCGCAATGCCTTCACCAGTGCCACTTGTTCATCGGTCAAGCCGTGCACCGCACTCATCGCCTCTCCCACGGGGTATCACACCGGTGATCCAGGGGTTGTCGGCCGGTGAAACCGGCATCTCATTCATTTTGAGCTTGCTCGTCTTATATATAACTTCGCAGCATCCGACCGTCAACCACGACGCTTGCGGTGCCCACGACGACGGCCCCGCCAAGGGCGTAGACACGAACGAGGCCGGGAGTTAGAGTTCTGAGACTAGTAAGCTAAAAACCATCCGGCCTGACGATGCCGTACCCATTCCGGATCGGCCAGACCATCGCCGAACGAGGAGGTTCGTGGTGGAGGAGCTTTTCGCGCCGCAGCCGGAGGCCGCCCGGTGAGCCAGGAGTGCCGAACCGATACCGCCCTGCACGCCCTGGCCCGAGCCGTGGAGGCGGCACCCGATCAGGTCTTCCTCGACTTCTCCGGAGACCTCTACACCCATGCGGAGACGGACCGGCTGGCGACGCGCTTCGCGCACGAGCTGATCAGGCTCGGCCTCCGGCCGGGCCAGACGGTCGCCACCGTGCTCGACAACTGCATGGACCAGATCGTGAGCTGGCTCGCGGTCAACAAGGCGGGTGGTATCTGGGTGCCGCTCAACACCGCCTTCCGGGGCGAGTTCCTGAGGCATCCACTCGGTGACTCCCTGGCCATGATGGTCATTGCCGACACGAAGTACGTGAACGAGGTGGCACGTGTCACGGCCGACCTGCCAGATCTCAGGCTGCTGCTCCGGCGCGGGCCCGCACCGGAGGACGGCAAAGTGCCGGCCTCGGTCCCGGTCGAACCACTCGATGAGTACCGCGGCAACGACGACACACCGATCGCGATCACCGCCCGGCCCGGCGACCTCTCGATGCTGATCTACACATCGGGCACGACGGGCGTCTCCAAGGGCTGCATGATCAGCTACAACTTCATCCTGAACCAGGGCAGGCAGTCGAATCAGGCCGTCCCCCCGCTCCCCAGCGACGTGATGTACACCCCCTTGCCGCTGTTCCACGCGGCGGCTCTCGACGTGGTTCTCAGCGGCCTTCTCTCGCTGACCCGGGTCGCGATCTCGGTCCGGTTCTCGGTGTCGGGTTTCTGGGCCGAGATCGAACGCTCCGGCGCCACCAACGCCCGGCTGATGGCGTCCATCTTCCCGCTGGTCGCGAACGCTCCCGACTCCGCCGAGATGGAACGCTGCCGCGGCCAGTTGCGCGCGGTGGTCGGGGCCCCGTTCCCACCGGCTCTGCGCAGGATCTGGAAGGAACGGTTCGGCGTGCAGTTCGCCGACGGCCACAACTACGGCCTGTCCGAAGGGGTCCGGCTGGCCATGTCGCGCTTCGGCGACGAGACCATGCCGGAAGCGTGCTGTGGACGCATCGTCGTCGAGGACTACGAGGTCGTCGTCCTCGACGACGAGGACCAGGTGCTTCCCGATGGGCAGATGGGCGAGATCGCCTTCCGGCCGCGCAAGCCGCACATCATGTTCCAGGGCTACTGGAGGCGGCCCGAGGCCACTGACCAGGTCTGGCGGAACCTGTGGATGCACACCGGAGACTACGGCCGTATCGAGAACGGCTATCTGTTCTTCGTGGACCGGAAGAAGGACTACCTGCGCAGCCGTGGGGAGAACATCTCCAGCTTCGAGGTCGAGCGGGCCTTCCTGGCGCACCCCGCCCTGAGCGAGGTCGCGGCCCACGCCGCGGACGACGGCATCACCGAGGACTGTCTCAAGATCACGGCGGTGCTGCGCACGGGGCACACTCTGACCGAAGAGGAACTGTGCCTGTGGGCACTCGACCACGTGCCCCACTTCGCGGTGCCGCGCTACATCGAGTTCCGTACGGAACTCCCCCGCACCCCGACCAACAAGGTCCAGAAGTTCCAGCTCCGCGAGGAAGGCCGTACGCCGACGACCTGGGACCGTGAAGCCGCGGGCGTCCAGGTGCGCCGCCGCTGACACTCGCGTCACGCCGCCGGCTCGGACACCGGCCTCGGATCGGAATGCCCACCTGTCAAAGGAGACAACGTCATGGCCGATCACGTACTGACCACGCTCGCCACCGGCGGGGCCTACTTCGAAGCACCGCGCTGGCACGACGGCCGGTGGTGGGTCTCGGACCTGTACCGCAAGGGCATCTACACGTACACGACGGCCGGCGAGGAGGAGCAGATCGTCGCGCTCGAACATCAGCCCTCGGGCCTGGGCTTCATGCCGGACGGCAGCCTGCTCTACGTAAGCCAGGAGGACCAGCGGATCTACCGCCGGGCCGACGACGGCACCGTCACCCTTCATGCCGACCTGTCCGAGCACTGCGTCGGCGACCTCAACGACCTGGTCGTCGACGAGCGGGGCTACGCGTACGCCGGCTACTTCGGCTTCAATCCCTTCGCCGCTGAGAAGCCCGCCAAGGCGGGCGTCATCGGAGTCGATCCCCGGGGCGGTCATCGGTTGGCCGCCGACGATCTCCTTTTCCCCAACGGCTCGGTGATCACCGCCGATGGCCGCACCCTGATCGTGGGTGAGGGTATGGCGGGCGCGTACACCGCCTTCCCGATCGAGGACGACGGCTCGCTCGGTCCGCGCAGAACGTGGGCCGCGCTGTCCAAAGCCCCCGACATGGCCTCCTTCCAGGCGCTGCTGACGAGTCTGGACGTTCTCGTCGACGGGTGTTGTCTGGACGCCGAGGGGATGCTCTGGTCCGCCGACGTCCAGAACGCGCGCGTCATCCGGGTGCGTGAAGGGGGCGACATAGTCGACGAGATCAAGGCTCCTGAGGGCCACAACATCTTCGCCTGCATGCTCGGCGGGCACGACGGCCGCACCCTGCTGCTGTGCGTCGCACCGGGGCTGGTCGACAACGACCGGCTCGGTGGGCTCGCCGCGACGCTCCAGACCGTCCAGGTCGCGGTGCCGGGCGCCGGGCGCCCCTGACCCAGTACACAAGGAGCCGAGGTGGTCACCGTACGGGTGGCCACCTCGACTCCTTTGTGCCGGGACTGACTCAGCGCGGCGCGCCGTTGTCCGCGAAGTCGGCGGTGAAGGGTTGGTGTGCGAGCAGGCCACCGTCGGCTCGTACGATCATTCCGTTGATTCCGCGAGAGTCGTCGGACGCCAGGAACGCGACCACCTTGGCGAGATCCTCCGGCGCGTTGAGCCGGGGGTTGAGCGTATGCCGCTCGTAGGTGCCCCGGAACTGCTCGGGGGCCTGCTGGACGGGCGGGCTGAGGGTGGTGCCCGGGCACACCGCGTTGCAGCGGATGCCCTGGCGCGCGTACTGCGTGGCCGTATACACGGTGAGTGCGTTCACGGCGCTCTTCGACGCTCCATAGGCGGTCAGTTGCAGATCACCGGCGAACGAATGGGTCGAGGAGGTGTTGACGATCGCCCCGCCTCCCGCGGCCAGGAGATGGGGTATCGCGTGCTTGGTCAGAAGCATGGCGCCCCGCACATTGACAGCGATCACGTCGTCCCATACGTCGATCGCGAGGTCGGCGACTTTTCCGTCGCCGCCCGGAAAGATGCCGGCGTTGTTGGCCACGATGTCGATGCGGCCGAACGCCGCGACCGTCTCCGCCACCAGCCGTGCGATGTCGTCCTCACGCCGGATGTCGGTGGGCACCGCCAGCGCGACCCTGTCTCCATCCGCATTGAGCTGTCCGGCCAGGGCCTGCGCGCCGTCGCTGTTCACGTCGGCGAGGACGACCCGGGCACCGCCACGTACCAGTTCGGTGGCGATCGCGCCGCCGATGTTGAGGCCACCGGGCTCGACCACTGTCGCACCGGTGACGATCGCGACTTTGCCGTCCAATGTGGGCATGTTTGTTCGTTCCATCCTCTCGATGAGAGCGCGTCGGGCCGAGAATCAGGCCGCGAATCCCTTGCGCAGTGCGGGCATCACCTCGTGCGCGAATCGGCGCATCGACGCCCGCGCGATGTCGAGCGGCATTCCGGGAAAGTGCATCCGCAGCACGTAGTGGTCGCAGGGAAGTGTGGCGCCGTGCCGAGCGAACTCGGCGGCGAGCGTCTCCGGGCTGCCGATCAACATCCGGTCGCGGCCGAACTCCCGCAGGGTGTCCGCCTTCAACGCTCCCTCGTCGGCGTCGGCCCGGTATGCACCGTCCCGCCCCACCGACGGGAGCTTCATGTGTCCCGAGTAATCCGCGAACAGCGTTTCGAGGTAGGGCGCCGCGACGGACCACGCCTCCTCGTCGGTCGCGGCGCAGAAGCACTCGCGAACGACCGGGTACTCCACCGACGTGGGATCGTGACCGGCCCCGGCGAGCGCGTCGTCGTAGATGGCGCGCTGCTTGACCGCGATCGGCAGGGGCGCACCCGACAGCGGCAGCGTCAGCCCCATCTCTCCCGCGCGGGTCAAACCCGGCCGTTTCTGCGCGCCCATCCACACCGGCACTTCACGCCGCACCGGCAGGGGAGCGATGCGCGCCGCCGACAGGCGGTGTACGCGGCCGTCGAAATCGAACTCCTCCCCCGCGAACAGGCGTCGCAGGATCCGCACGGACTCGACGAGATGGGACACCTTCCACCGGGGATCGATCCCGAAGCGGGCGAACTCCTCGTCGCGGTACCCCATCCCGACACCCACCGTCACCCGGCCGCGCGACAGGTTGTCCAGCGTCGACACGTCCTCGGCGAGCCGGAGTGGGTGGTAGAACGCGGGAAGTGCCACCGCGCTGCCGACCCGGATGCGCTCCGTCGTCGCCGCGGCCGCGGCCGCCAGGACGAACGGTGACGGCACCTCGTTGATCAGGCTGCCGTGGTGTTCGGTGAAGAACAGTGAGTCGAATCCCCACTCCTCCAGTTCCCGCGCCAGCGCCGGCACGGCGGAGAACGCTTCGGCCGGCGTGAGCGCCCCTCCTGCCGGAGCCTGGAGCGCGAGCAGTACACCGATGCTGAGGGGGCGCCGCGCCGCACGCCCGTCAGGGGTGACCTGGGACGCGGCATCCGGCGCCGCAGAGGACCTGGCGTCAGCGTCCGAGGCCATACCGCTCCACCCGCCCCGAACTCATCACCGGCAGGTGACCCGTACCGGGAACACCGTCGATCCGGACTCTGGCCGGTTGCTCACGGTGGCCCGGGAACCATGGCTCGCCTTCGCGGGTCACCCTCCCCGGAACGGACAGGTCGACATGGTCGGTCTCGACGAGTTCGCCGCGGGGAACTCCCACTCCCCGGCTGTCGTCGTAGCCGTTCTCGTAGCCGGTGCCGCGGTAGGCCCACGCGCTCTGCACCGCCTCGGCCTCCAGCACCATCTTCCGGCCGTCGGAGAGGAACAGGTCGTAGCGCAGCGTGGTCCAGTCCCGGGTGCCTTCGATGAAGACGATGTCGTGGTCGACCCGGTCGATGCGCACCGGTTCGCGGCCCGAGCCCGGCGCGTACTGGACCTCGCCGTCGAAGTGCCGCACGGCGCCCGCCCCGCTCTCCCTGAGCTGGAAGTGGACCGACACATCGCCGGCCGTGGCGAACGTCCACAGCCACAGCATCGGCTCCCGCCGGTGCCCGTTCTTCGGTTCGAAGCCGCCCACATCAGGGCGGACACCCCAGGAGTGGTCGCGGACACCCCACCAGTCGTCGGACTCGAAGCGGGTACCGTCCAGCTCGATCCAGCCCTCCCAGCGCCCGGTCTGGTCGTACCGACTGGTGTCCTGGATGACTCGGCCGTCGCGGAAGGTGTGGTGCGGCGCCTCCAGATAGGGAGGGAACGTGCTGTGCCACATCAGTTCGGCACGGAGGGAATACTCACCCGGCGCGAGCGTCAGGCGAATCCTCTCGTAGGGCTCCAGGATCTCGACCTGGAGCGGACCGACGACCGGGCGCAGGTCGTTCCCCAGGGGGCGGGAGACGCGGACGTTGGTCTGCCGGCGATCACGCTGCGCCACGAGGAAACCGTCGGCCACGCCCATGTTCTTGTAGATGCCGAGGCCGGACAGAAGCATGACCTCGCCGCTCGGGTGCACCGCCTCGAACCAGTGGCGGTCGTAGAAGCGGTGGTCGGTGGTCCCCGGCACCCGGAACGGGGACGAGGTCTGGTGGTTGAGTTCCTCGTCGAGCGGGCCGAGCAGTGACATGTTCGTCCTTTCCGCGGGACACGACGGCGTTCGCGGGAACGCCAGTCAGGGGACATCCGCTCTCAGTCAACCATGACGTTTTGAGCCTCCCGGTCTCATAAGGTAACCAGCCATGCTTGGCCGGTCAATACGGTGCATGAGATCGAGGCTTGACGCCCCGGGCTCGTGAACATAATTTCAAGATGCGTAAGCTCAAAACGTTCCGCCGCCCCCTGGAGAGGCACCTATGCCGAACGACCCCAGCACCGAGGCACTGATCCGGCGATATCTGGATGCCGCCGCCGCGGGTGACCACGAACGGATCTGGTCCTGTTACGCACCCAATATCGTCTACGAGGACACCTCGGTGCATCAGATCTACTACGGGATCGAGGAGACGAAGAAGTTCTACGTCACCACCATGGGAGCGCTCGACGTCCACTGGGTGGTCGAGGAGATGTACGCGACCGGGAGCGGCTTCGGTATCGGCGGATACATGGCGGGCCGGCACGTCCGGGACCTGCCCGGGATGCCGGCGACCGACCGTGAGTTCAAGGTCGCCTGCGCGTCGATCGCGGACGTCCGGCACGGGAAGATCGCTCGCAACCGCGACTTCTGGAACAACGCCGACCTGCTGGAGCAGCTCGGATTCCGCACAGGGAAGGTGAGCCGATGACCGGGCACGACGCGGACACGATGACGCTGGCGGTCGACTACGCGAAGGCGCTCGGTACCGCCGATGTCGCCGCCGTGATGTCGTTCTTCACCGACGACGTCGTCTACGAGGACACGGCTCTTCGGCTCACCCATCGCGGCATCGACGAGGTGCGGCGGTTCTTCACCGAGTCGCCGCGCACCGCGGGAAACAGATGGCTGGTCGACAAGGTCTATGCGACCGCGGAGGGCTTCGGCATGGCCTGGCACATCGGCGGAATCCATGACCAGGACCTGCCGGGCGCCCCGGCCACGGGTGAGTTCTTCACCATCCCGGGCGCGTCGATGGTGCGCGTGCGGGATCGGCGCGTCATCCGCGTCCAGGACTTCTGGAACAGCCTCGATCTGGACCGGCAGCTCCGCATCACGTCCGGCTGACACACCGCGTCACCGCGCGAAGACCTCCGTGCGGAGGGAACCTGGTCCCCTCCGCACGGAGGTCTTCGTTCGTCAGCGCCTGGCTGGAGTGGGCTCGTCCGCCGCCACCCCGGTCGCCGGTGTTTCAGGACCGGAAGTCCATCCAGTGGCCGTGCGCGGTCCAGCCCAGTCGGAACGGCAGCTCGATCCGCGCGATCGGGCCCCGCTTAATGTCGTCGGTGTCGAAGATCAGGTACTCGCCGCGGTTCTCCGCCCACCACGACACCGGCACGATGATGTAGCCGTCACCCTCCGGCGCGTCCGGCCGGCGCGGTGCGAAGGTCGCCTCCAGCACCGCGGCGGGCTGACTGGTGCGGATCACGTACTCCTGGTCCGACAGCGTGCTCATGTCCGTCACCACCAGGCTGTTCATCGACATCCCGTCGCGTTTGACGATCCCGCCGACCTGGTAGCCCCAGCGATAGCCCTTGCCGTAGAAGCGCTCGTCGACCTTCGGCAGCTCCGAAGGCCGGTCCGACAACTGCTCGACGCCGGTCTTGCCGGTCTCCAGGTCGACGCTCCATCGGCCGAGGTGGCTCTTGGCGATGCTGAAGAACAGGGCGACATCGTCACCGTCGGCGAAGTCCTGCTCGAACGGGAACGGCGGCCGGTTGAAGATCGGCCCGTCCAGCGTCATCGTGCTGCCGGACACATTGGCCGACATGGTGTGCATGACGTACTGCGGTTCCGCGTCGAGGGTCACCCAGCGGACCTCACCGTGCAGGTCATGGCGCGGAATCAGGCCCAGCACGATCGGCAACTCCGGCTCCCACGCGTACACGCTGCGCCCCTGGGCGATCCGCGCCTTGTCCACGAGGAACGGCTGGAACGGCATCACGACGTGGTCCTGCGTGAGCCAGACGTCGTGCGCCACCGCGTTGTACGGCGCGTCATGCAGGTCCCGGGACTCCACGGTCCCGGACGGATGGACGAAATGCATGGTCACGTACGGCGCCGTGTCACGGTAGGTCCAGCCGTAGAGGACACCAGTGTCCGTGTCCCACTTCGGATGCGCGGTGAAACCGGCGTCGCCGAAGGCCGCCTTCTCGTGCAACCCGGCGGACAGCTGCGGTGACCACGAGACGACACCGACGGTGTCGAGGGTGATCGGGTCGATCGCGATCGGCGCACCCAGGGAGTCCGCCGTGGCGATCATCTTGCCCTGGAAGGGAAAGATGTTGACGTTGTTGGTGCCGGCCGGGACGCCGCAGGTCAGTCCCTCGCGCTCGACCTCCCCGAGGCCGAAGTTGCGCCAGTCGTGCCAGTCGCCGTCGGCCCAGCGGAACATGCCTTTGCCCTGGGACTGTTCGAGCTGGTACTTCGGCGTGCGCACCCACCGGTTACGGAAGTCCGCGCGCCCGTTCTCCAGCACCAGCCCCTGGACCATGCCGTCCATCGACAGCAAGCCGTTGGTGCCCTGCGCGTTCGGCCGTTTCCAGGTCGGGCCGACCCGGTAGAAACCGCCCGCGAGATCCTTGGGGATCTCGCCCTCGGTCACGATGCACTCGTCGACCGTCGCCTCGAAGCGCATGGGCTGGAACGGGCCCTTCAGACGCGCGTCCTCGGGAACCGGATACCCCATGTCCATCTCCTCTTCGCCGGTGCCACTCCAAGATCAAGGCCCGCTTGAACCATGTGCGCACCATCGTCCGGCCGCACCCCAACACAGTGATTCAGTCTATTTTTGATTCAGCCTGTCTCAAAGATAATCGCTCACGCGAAACAGCGTCAAGGCACGAGGGCTAGAGCGCACCGCCCGCATCGATGAGCTGGGTGGTGCCCGTGATGAACCGGCCGCTGTCCGAGATCAGGTGAAGCACGGTCTCGGAGATGTCGTCCGCTTCGAGCGCGGCGACCGGCAGGCGGTTGAGCGTGCGTGCGGCCTGCTCGAAGTCCGCACGTGTCGGGTTCTCCAGGTCCGGCCGGAAGAGCCGGTAGGTGGCGTCGTTGAGGATCATCTCGGTGGCCACTGTGGTCGGGTGGATGGTGTTGACCCGGATACCGTGAGGTGCCAGTTCCTTGGCCATGACCTTCATCAGCATCACCAGTCCGGCCTTGGCGGCGGCGTAGTGCGCGGTGTTGGGGTTGGCGTACACCGCGGCGAGTGAGCTGGTGATGACGACGGAGCCACCGCGTCCGCCTTCGATGATGTGCGGCACGGACACCTTCAGCGACTTCCACGCACCGGTCAGATTGATGCCGATCATGTCCTCCCACGCCTGGTCGGACATACCGAGCGTCGGTGCCGGGCTGGAGATGCCGGCGTTGGCCAGCACGATGTCGAGCCTGCCGAACTCCGCGAGACCGTCGGCGACCGCGCCGGCCAGGGCCTCGGAGTCCCGCACGTCGGCGTCGCGGGCCACTATCCGGCCGCCGATTGCCTCGACCTGGCGGACCGTCTCAGCCAGATCCTCGGCCGTGGCGAGCAGGTACGGGACGCTGTCGACCTTCGCGGTGGTGTCGACGGCGATGACGCCCGCACCTTCCGCCGCCAGCTTGACCGCGTGGCTTCGACCCTGTCCTCGTGCGGCCCCGGTGATGAACGCGACCTTGCCGTCCAGCTTGCCCATTGCCCGCCTCCGCGTCCGCCCTGATCTCGGGCGTTGATCCGATGCGTATTATGCGACTTCAAATCTCAAATGTAGACCTGGTAAGTGGCGACCACAACCGTCCGGGGCTCACCAACTGCTGCGGGACGGGCGACGCGCGGCGCGGGCGACCCACGGCGCGGACACCGCCCGGCTGAAGCGGCCCTCCGTGGCAACGGCCATGACCGCCGGTACGGCATCGCCGCTCAGGAGGCATACATGCTCTCGATCTCCGCTGCGTACTTGGCGTGGATGACGCGCCGCTTGAGCTTCGCGGTCGGGGTGAGTTCCTCGGAGTCCGGTACCCAGGCGGCGGGGAGCAGCACGAACCGCTTCACCTGCTCGTTGCCGTTGAGCAGCGCGTTGCCGCGGTCCACCGCCGCCTGCACTTCGGACCGCAGTTCGGGCGAGGCCGCCGATTCCTCGGGGGACATGCCGTCGAGGCCCTTCCGGTGGGCGAAGGTGCGCAGCGCCTCGGGGTCGAGGGTGATGAGGGCCGCGACATGGCGGCGGCCTTCGCCGATCGCGACGACCTGGGCGATGAGCGAACTCTGCCCGGAGATCGTCGTCTCGATGTAGGCGGGCGACAGATTCTTGCCCGCCCCGTCGATCATGATCTCTTTCTTGCGATCCACGATGCTGACGAAGCCTTCGGCGTCGACGGTGACGATGTCGCCGGTGTGCACCCAACCGTCCGCGTCGATCGTTTCCGCGGTCTTCTCCGGCTCGTTGCGGTAGCCAACCATGTTCATCTCGGCGCGGGTGAGGAGTTCACCGTCGTCAAGAACCATGATCTCCACGCCGGGTAGCGGCTTGCCGGCGGATCCGGTCTTGAAGTCGTCCAGCCGGTTGAAGATGTTCAGTGACACCTCGGTGGCACCATATGCCTCAAGTACGGGCATGCCGACCGCGCGGAAGAAGCGGACGATCTCCGGCGGGCACGGTGCGCCGCCGATGTAGGCGGCCCTGATCCGGTCCAGCCCCAGCTCGGCGAGGAGCGGCTTGAGCAACTCCGTTCCGCGCGTGTGCTCCTCGACCAGCTCCTGTGCGGCCCGGGCAGGTATGTCGGTGGCGTTGTCCTCGGCGGTGACCCGGCGCAGGCCCAGCCTCAGGGTCTTCCGGTGGGTCTCCCGTAGCGTCGCGTCCGTCTCCGCCTCGATCAGACCCTCGATCGACACCCTCAGCTTTTCGAACAGCCGCGGGGTGGAGAACAGGGCGTCCGGGCGGGCTTCGATCAGACAGTCGGGCAGGTCACGGATGTCCGGGCAGACCGTGACGGTCGCGCCGTGGAGCAGGCTGGAGTAGTGGGCGTTGATCCGGCCGCCCGCGTGGGCCATCGGCAGGAACGAGATGATGCCGACGCGGGGCATCGGGAGGGCGGCGTCGAGGCCGCGCTGCTGGGCCATCACGGTGCGGTGCGACCACTGGGCCGCCTTCGGAGGTCCGGTCGTGCCGGAGGTGTAGATGATGGTCGCGATGTCGTCGGCGTCGATCGCGTCGACCATCGCGTCGAGGTCGAAGGCGGGATCGCCCGCCATCTCCAGTGCGCTGAGGGTGAGTTCGTCCACGCCCTCGCCACCGCCGATGACGATCAGGTGTTCCACCTGGCCGTCGAGCATCATGACGGCGGCACGTACCTTGTCGGCGAACTGCCGCTCGGTGATCGCGACGCGAGCCCCGGCGTTGCCGATCTGGTACGCGATCTGCTCGACCGAGGAGCTGTTGAAGATGGTGAACGGGATCGCCCCGAGGTGTGCTGCCGCGTAGTCGGCCAGGTGACATTCGACGGTGTTGGGCAGCAGGACAGCCATCGTGTCGCCGTGCCCGAGGGAGAGTGTCGCAAGACCCGCGGCGACCGAGCGGACCCGGCGGTCCAACTCGCCCCAGGTCAGCTGCGTGCCGCCGCCCATGGTGCGGAGCGCGATCCGGTCGCGATGGCGGGCCACTGTGCGGCGGAACGCCTCCGGGACGGTCGGGGCGTCAACTGGCGCGGCGAGCAAGGCGCCTGTGGCGGTCGCCCCCTGCTCCCCTTCCCATGTCGCCGCGTTCGCGGTCGGATCCTGCATGCCGAGCCTCCTTGTCGATGACTGGCGCGGCCCAACCGTCGGCGCTGGGGCGGCGGTTGCGCGAGGTGCGGTGTGTGGGCGGTTGGTGCGCGCCGACAGGTCGCCGCCGGCCCCGCAGCACCACCCCGATGGCCGGACGGGCACCCGAAACCAATGTTTTGAGCCTGGTCGTCTCACTTAACGTAAGCGGTCAACACTGCCGTGTCCACGGTCACGCCGACACCGCTCTGCCACCCTTCCGAACACCCGCCCAACGGCCGCCGCACTTAGCGCCGCACGACCCATTGCTTTTGAGATCTACCATCTCTAATGTCCGAGAGGCGGGCCTCAAAGCGGCGGCCCTGCCGTGCGGTCTTCCCAGCCGGCGCTGGCGACGGAGGTGTCAATGCAACACGTACTCGGACTGGAAAGGTGCGGCCACGACATTCGTCACGCTGTCGGCGGCAAGGCGGCCGGGCTCGGCGCGATGCTCGCCCTGGGACTCAATGTCCCGGCCGGATTCGCCGTCACCACACGCGCCTACCGTACGGCCGTGGCCGGCGAACTCCGGGCGACGATCGAAGCCTTGGTGGCCGGCGCGCAGTCGGCCGAGGAACTACGGGAGGCATCGGCACGGATCCGTGACCTGTTCACCGCCGACCTGGTCGACGACGCCCTGCGCGCCGAGATCGTCGGGGCGCTGAGCAAGTTGGGCGACCCCGACACGACCGCGGTCGCGGTGCGTTCAAGCGCCACCGCCGAAGACCTCGCCGAGGCGTCGTTCGCCGGCCAGCAGGACACCTATCTGTGGATCCGCGGCGCGTCCTCGGTCGTGGACGCCGTGGTGCGATGCTGGGCAAGCCTTTTCACCGCCCAGGTCATCGAGTACCGGCGCCGCTTCGACATCGACACGGCCGATCTTGCCATGGCGGTCGTGGTGCAGTGCATGGTGCCGGCCGACGCGGCGGGCGTGATGATGACCCTCGACCCGGCCACCGGTGACCGCGCCTCGGTGTACATCGAGGCGGCCTACGGTCTGGGAGAGGGAGTCGTCAAGGGTGATGTGACATCGGACAGCTACTGGGTCTCGGGAGCCGACTCGGGTTCGGTCGCAGGTACGGGCACGGGTACAGCCACGGGTTCGGACACGGTCCTGGAACCTGGCGCGGCCGGCCCGGTCCGCTCCGAGGTCCGCAGGAAGACGCACGCACACCAGTTCGACGAGTCCGCGGGCGAGGTCCGGCGGGTCCCCGTCGCACACGCACTCCAGGACCGGCCGGCTCTCACCGAGAAGGAAACGCTGCGGATCGCCGCCCTCGGCCGACTCCTCGAAGACGCGCTCGGCGGCCCGCAGGACGTCGAATGGGCGTTCGCGGGCGGGCCGGGCACCACACGGGAGCTGTTCCTGCTACAGACCAGGGCGGAGACCGTCTGGAGCCGCAGCAAGAACACTCCAACGGCCCAAGACAAGGGGGCAGTTGCGGCACCGGCGATGGTCGATCCCGATGAGACGACGCTGCTGCACGGTCACTCCGCCCGGGACGGTCTGTGGACCGTGACCAACATGGCCGAGTCGATACCCGGTGTGTCGACGCCCATGACCTGGTCGGTGTGGCTCCCGGCCGCCGAGTTCGTCAATCGCAGCCACTACCGGTTCATCGGCGCCCTCTCCCGCCTTGAGGCACAGCTCCCCCACCGTACCCAGGACTGGATCGTGGGCGTGTTCTACGGGCGGTTCGCGCTGCGCGTCGACCTGCTGGCCGACTGGGCCGACCGGATTCCCGGCATGTCCGGCCAGGACGTGATCAACCAGTTCTTCTCCTCGCTGCCCGGCTCGCTCGGCACCTCTTCCGCACGCAAGCGACACCTCAGCACGCTGGTGCGCAAGCCCGCGGTGTTCCTGCTGGTCCCCCGCCGGATGCGGGCCAACCGCGCGGCCGTCGAACGGTACTGGCGTACCGCCGTCGCCGAGTTGCCCGGGGCGGACGCGGCACGCACGATGCGCATCCTGGACGAGGCGATCGAGCTGTTCACCCGCAGCCTGGCACTCCAGGTCAACCTCACCCAGGGCGCCTTCCTCGCCACGTCGAAAGCGCTGGGCGACCTGGCCGCCGGTACCGGGGTCTCGCCCAACGGCATCGTGGGCGGTTCGGGCGGGCACGAGGAGTCCGCCATGGTCGAGGACCTGTGGGCCTGCTCCCGTGGCCGGAAGACCCTGGAGGAATTCCTCGACCGGCACGGCTACCACGGCTGGCGCGAGGGCGAGTTGTCCCACCGGAGCTGGCGCGAGGACCCGACCATGGTGCGACGTCAGCTCGATGCCTACCGAAGTCGCCCGGACAGTGACGATCCGCGCAGGTCGGCGAAGCAGCACGGCGAGCAGAGCCGGGCGCTGCGCCGGAAACTCCTCGCGGCACTGCCGCCGCGGCGCCGCCCGTACGCCCGCGCGGTGATGGCGGCCACAACGTACTACGGGCCGATGCGCGGGGTCTCCAAGGCGGCGTTCTCCCAGGCACTGGACGTCGTTCGGGCAGCCGTGCGACGGATGGGCGAACATCTCGCGGCTCAGGGTGAGATCGCCGAGGCGGACGACGTGTTCTATCTGACGGTCGACGAAGTACGGAACCTGCGGGTGCCGCACGGTCGTGAACTCGTAAGCGAGCGCAAGGAGTTGCGTCGGCGCTACGAGACGGTCGAGGTGCCGGACGCCTGGCGGGGTGTGCCCGAGCCGTACTCCGTCGAACCCGGCGAGGCGGTGGCCACGGTCGCCGGTACGCCGGCGAGCCCCGGCATCGCCGAGGGCCTCGCCCGTGTCGTACTCGATCCCGGCGACGCCCACGTGGAGGAGGGCGAGATCCTGTTCGCCCGCGACACCGACCCCGCCTGGGCCTCACTGATGTTCCTCTCGTCCGCGCTGGTCGCCGACATCGGCGGTGTCATGAGCCACACAGCGGTCGTCGCCCGGGAGCTGGGCATTCCCTGCGTGGTCAATACCAAGGTCGCCACCCGGCATGTGCGCACCGGTGACCGCGTACGGATCGACGGCGCCGCCGGCACCGTCGAGATCCTTGAGCGCGCGCGCGAGCCGCGATGACCCCCGACCCCCTGAACCTTCGCTTCCGCAGTACGTGCGTACCTCAACACCACCCATCGCAGGAGGAGTTGTGACCAACAACAGCCCGTTCGCCCCGCCGGTCGACCCGGCGTTCTACGACCGTGACCCGGTCTGGGGGCCCAACAGCCACCCGGCGAAGGACACCATCGCGCCCGGCTCGCCCCCGTGGAAGGACCACGTCTACCTGGCGTTCTGGGACATCACCGCGCGGACGTACGGCTTCTTCCACTGGAACTCCTCGCCCAACCACCCCACCACCAAGGCGCAGCTCAACCTTGCCGTCGGGGACAAGGTCTTCGACCTGCGGGAGGAGCTGCCCGCCCGGGTGGACCGGTTCGACAGCGAGTCGATCTCCTTCGACCTGCACAGCACGATCACCATCGACCATCCACGGCTGAAGGGCGCATTGTCGCTCTCGCCGCGCCGCGGCCCGATCGACTTCGGCTCGGGCGGTTCGATCCCCCGGCTCGCCGACCATGAACCGCTGCAACACTTCCAGCACCCGCTGACCATGCACGGCGAGCTGGTGCTCGACGGTGAGAAGCACACGATCGCCGCCACGGGCTACCGCACCCGCACCTGGGGCTACCGCGACGACTCGGTGCAGTTCCCCGAGTACTACTACCTCTGGGCCACGTTCGACGACATCGACATCGCGGTGATCAAGCATCTACACCCGGACGGTGTGCAGCGCACCGGCGGCGGCATGATCAGCGACGCGGGCACGGTGCCCGTCGTAGACGTCCACATGCCGAAGGACGCCTCCGGCTTCGCCATCGAGACCCGCTACGAACTCGCCGACGGCTCCCAGCTCGTACTGGTCGACCAGGAGCGGGTCTGGGGTGGTTGGTGCCCCATCGGGCTGCCCCGCCGTGAGGGGCCGACGTTCAGTGCCTTCGACGAGATCCTGAGTCTACGTACCAGTGACGGCCGCACCGGCTTCGGCCAGTCCGAGTACGGCGCGATCCGGCGCATCCACTGATGAGCGGCAGGGACGACACGGCGTCGGCCCGGGGGGCCGGCGCCGGCCGCGTTCTGATGGTCACGGGGGCGACGGGGGGCGTCGGCCGGGACATGGCCCGGCGGGCCGCCGACGCCGGGTACCGCCTGGTGCTGGTCGCCCGCCGGGCCGAGCGACTGGGGCCGCTGGCCGACGAGATCGGAGCAGACCGGGTGTTGTGTGTCTCCGCGGACGTCACCGACTGGAAGGAGATGGCGCCGGCCGTCGATGCCGCGCGGGAGCGGTTCGGCCGCGTGGACGCCGTGTTCGCCAATGCCGGCATGGTGGCCCCGGCCTCGTTCTTCGGCCGCGGCGGTGCCGAGCCGGAGGACTGGCGGGAGATGGTGCTGACGAACGTGTACGGCACCGCCCTCACGGCGCGGGCGGCGTTGCCGGAGCTGGAGCGCACGGGCGGGCATCTCCTCCTGATGGGCTCGGTGTCCGGGCGGATCACCCGTCCCGGGCTGTACTCGGCCACGAAGTGGGCGGTCACCGCGCTCGCCGCGTCGATCCGCGCGGAGGCCGTCGGCACCGGTGTCCGGGTGACACTCGTCCAGCCGGGTGTCATCGACACCGGACTGCTGCGGGAAGACCTGCGCTCCCGGCCGATGCTGGACCCCGGTTCGGTGAGCGGTGCCGTCCTGTACGCCCTTGCCCAGCCGACCTCCGTGGACATCGGCGAGATCGTGCTGCGCCCGACGGGGACGCCTGCGGACTGCTGATTCCTCTACGGAAGACCGCCCGGCCCCCGCCGTAACCGCGTTGGGGGCCGGACCTCTTGAGTCGGTGAGATCCTGCTGGGCTTCAGCACTTTCGCCACAGTCGTTCGCGTCGTGTGGGTGGTGTGCTCACTGGCGGGGCACGATGAAGAGGGCCTCCGCTCGTACGAGACAGACCTGGCCGTCCCAACCGGCGGCCGTGATGGTGACCTTGCGGCCCTCGTGCCCTGTGACCCTTGCCCGGAAGGTGACCTCCCGGTCCACCGGCGCCGGCGCGAGGTAGTCGATGCGCAGGTTGGCGGTGACTCCTGGGACACCGGCGAGGTGGATCAGAGCCATCCCCATCAGGCCGTCGAGCACCGCGGCAACATGACCGCCGTGGGCGACGCCGGGGGCTCCCGCCGAGGCCGCTCCGAAGGTCACGGCGGCCACCGCCTCGTCGCCGCTACGGTGTGCGCGCGCCGCCAGTCCCAGTGGGTTGGCGGCGCCGGTGACCGGACAGAGACCGCCCACATGGAGTTCGGCTCCGTCGGCCGGCGGCGCGCCCAACATGGCCCGGAGGTCGGCCTGGTGGTCCCGGTGGCGCGGTGCGCACCGGGTGACCTCCGCCGTCAACTCGCCGAGTATCTTGGTGATCCGGTCCAGCAGGTCCGGGTCCCCCGTGTCGTGGGCGACCATCGCATGTCCGAGCGCCCGAACTGCCGCTGCGGCGTGGTCCTCCTGCGCGCTCACCGGCGTCGCCGCACTTCGATCGTGGACAGTTCCCGGTCCCAGGTAGTAGCCGTGACGCCCTCGTCGCGCAGCCGGAACTTCTGTACCTTGTTGGTCGGTGTCTTCGGCAGCCGGTCGCGGAACTCGATGTACCGGGGGACGGCGAAGTGCGGCAGGTGGTCCACCGCCCATCGGCACAACGCTTCCTCGGTGCATTGGCTGCCGTCCGCAAGTACCGCGGTGATCTTGAGGGTGCCCTCGGCGATTCCGTTTCCCGCCGGGTGGGCCGCCGCCTCGACGATGTCGGGGTGGCGCAGGATCGCGCGCTCCACCTCGAAGCTGGAGATGTTCTCACCGCGATTGCGGAGGTAGTCCTTCTTGCGGTCCACGAAGTACAGGAAGCCGCCGACGACTCGTCCCAGGTCGCCGGTGTGCATCCAGAGGTTGCGCCAGGCTTCCGTGGTGTCCTCGGGGCGGCGCCAGTACCCGTCGAACATGACGTGCGGCAGGCGCGGCCGGAACGCGATCTCCCCGATCTCACCGTCGGGCAGGGTGTTGTCGTCGTCGTCCAGCACGACGACGTCGAACGCCTCGGTGTCGATGCGGCCGACGGAGTCCTCGGGGGTGTCGGTGTCGCCGATGCGCGACATGCTCAGGCGGACACCCTCGGTCTGCCCGTACGCGTAGTTGTTGAGGAACGGGACCCCGAAGCGGTCGCTCCAGATCTTGCGTACCTCGGGCGTTATGGGGGACCCGCTCACGGCGCGGATCTGCCCAAAGCAGCGCCGCATCGCGGGATCGTCGGGAGCGCTCGCAAGCAGCGGGAAAATCGCGGACATCAGACGTGCGTTGGTGGCTCCGGACTGCTCGATCTCCGACCAGAACGTACTGACAGAGAACCGGGGCGCGATCGCGATCCTCAGATGTGCCAGCAGTGCGCTGACCAAGGTGTCGATGGCCGACACATGGAACAGCGGCAGACAGGTGTAGAGCACGTCGCCGTCGATCGGCGGGATGGCCAGGTTGGTCTGCGCGGCCTGGTGGCAGATGTAGTTGTGGCTGATCATGCAGCCTTTGGACGGGCCGGTCGTCCCGGAGGTGTAGATGAGCAGGGCCAGGTCTTCGGGGCGCGCCGTGAACGGCAGCGGGGTTTCGTCGGTGCCTCGGTGTGCCTCCAGCGGCTCGACCCGGACTCCCACCGGCGGTTCCACGCAGGGAAGGTCTCCCCTGCACAGGATCGTGCGTACCTCCGTCGCTCCGCCGAGTACGCCGAGTACGTTCGGAAGGTAGTCCGACTCGCAGACCACGACCTCGGCACACGAGTCGGCGAGTTGGTGACGGAGAAACTCGCCCCGGTACGCGGTGTTGAGGGGCACCCATATCGCGCCGAGCTTGTTGACGGCGAACCAGCACACGACTTGGTCAAGGTTGTTGTCGAGGACCGTCGACACCGTCTGTCCCTGAGTCACCCCCAGGGCGGCCAGGGCGTGAGCGAACCGTGTGGACAGCCGGTCGACCTCGCGGAACGTGTACCGCGTCCCCGTGAACTCCAGGAAGTCGTCGTCCCCTCCGGCCGCGACGGCCCGCTCCAGGGCTTCCAGGACGGTTGTCCTGGGCCTGGCTCGGCCCGGCGCGCACGTGCTGTCGGCTGTGCTGTGAACTGCCTGAGCCTGTGGCATCGTTGCCACCTCCTGCGCAGGTGCGGTGGGAGTGGTACCCGCCGGCCGATGATGTTGGTCTTCGTGTCTCGCGTCTCACATCACGCGTACGCATGCGGTTACGCCCCAAGGTCTGCCGGTGGTCATGGCTGGGCCACCGCTCCGGATTCGAGGAGCGCGTCCACGTCCCGTACGCCCCATTCCCGCAGTGCCTCACGGGTGTGTTCGCCGGGCCGGGCGGGCGGGGACTGCACGGCGGACGGGGTGCGGCTGAAGCGTGGAGCGGGGGCCGGCTGTGTCACACCGTTCACCTCGGTGAAGGTACCCCGGGCTGCGAGGTGCGGATGCGCCGCGGCCTCGGTCAGGCCCAGGACGGGTGCGACGCACGCGTTGGTGCCCTCGAAGACCTTCGCCCAGTCGTCGCGGGTGCGCCGCGCGAAAGCCGCCGCGATCTCCTCCCGCAACGCGGGCCAGGCCCGCCTGTTCAGCCGCCGGGCCTCGTCCGGGTCGAGGCCGAGCTGGGTCATGAACTCCGCGTAGAACTTGGGCTCCATCGCCCCCACGGCCATCCACGCACCGTCGGCGGTCTCGTATGTGTCGTACCAGGGGACGCCTCCGTCCAGCATGTTGACGCCACGTTCGTCGCGCCACAGGCCGGCCGCCATCATGCCGTGGAACAGGCCGGTCATCGATGCCGCGCCGTCGACGATCGCGGCGTCGACCACCTGGCCGTGTCCGGAGCGCGCCGCCTCGAAGACCGCGGCGAGCACACCGATGACGAGGTAGAGCGAGCCGCCGCCGAAGTCGCCGACGAGATTGAGCGGGAGGGCCGGGGCCTCGCCTTCACGCCCCATCGCGTGCAGCGCGCCGGTGACGGCGATGTAGCCGATGTCGTGGCCCGCGGTGGGCGCCAGGGGCCCGTCCTGGCCCCAGCCGGTCATCCGGCCGTACACCAGGCGGGGGTTGCGTGCCCAGCAGTCCTCCGGGCCGACTCCGAGCCGCTCGGTGACCCCGGGCCGGAAGCCCTCGATCAGCACATCCGCGCGCTCGGCCAGGTGCAACAGCGTCCTGACGCCGTCGGGCGAGCGGAGGTCCACGGCCACGGAGCGGCGGCTGCGCCGTGTCACGTCCCGCTCGGGCGGTATGTCGCTCGGTGAGCCGTCCGTGCGCTCGATCCGCAGGACGTCGGCGCCCATGTCGGCCAGGAGCATCGCCGCGAAGGGCCCCGGTCCGATGCCGGCCAGCTCCACCACACGCAGTCCGGCCAGTGGCCCTCTCGCCGCGGTGGCCGTTCCGTCCTTGTCCGGCATCTTCGCCTCCCGTGCTCCGTAGTCATGAGAACGATCGCTCACAGCAGTTGGTCGTCGCCGTTCACCTTGCCGACAAGGTTTTGACCTGTCCCATCCTGCCAGATATCTTTGAGACGGCAAGGCTCAAAATACGGGGAGGGTTCCCCCGCGCAGCGGCTCCGAGAGGCGGAACGCAACACACATGGATGTCCACGGAATCTCGGCCGTTGTCACCGGTGGGGCCTCGGGGCTTGGGCTGGCCACGGTCCGGCGTCTGCTCGACTCCGGTGCCGCCGGTGTTGTCATCGCCGACCTCCCGGCCTCCCGGGGAGAGACGGTCGCTCAGGAGCTGGGCGAGCGGGCGCACTTCAACCCCGCCGATGTCCGCGACGAGGCGGAGATGAACGCGGTGTTCGACGCGGCGGAGGCCATCGCCCCGCTGCGGGTGCTCGTGCACTGTGCCGGCCGGGGCGGCGCCATGCGTTTGGTGGGCAGGGACGGCACACCAGGATCGCTGGAGCTGTACAGCGAGGTCGTCGGGATCAACCTCATCGGCACGTTCAACGTGCTCCGCCTCGCGGCGGCCCGGATGGCCCGTAACGACCCCCTCGACGGCGACCGCGGGGTGTGTGTCCTGACCGCCTCAGTAGCGGCCTTCGAAGGGCAGATCGGCCAGATCCCCTACGCATCCGCCAAGGCGGGCATCGTCGGCATGACCATCGTGGCGGCCCGCGATCTGGCGAGCAGGAACATCCGGGTCTGCACCATCGCCCCGGGCACCTTCGACACCCCGATCCTGCACCGGCTCCCCGACGACGTCCGTGCCTCACTCGCCAAGACCGTGCCCCACCCCAGCCGCCTCGGCCACCCGGACGAGTACGCGAAGACGGCGCTGCACATCATCGACAACGGCATACTCAACGGCGAGACCGTCCGGCTCGACGGTGCCATCCGGATGGCACCCCGATGAGCGCGCCCGTCCGTATGGACGTCCGTGACGGCATCGCGGTCATCACCCTGGACCGCCACGAAGTCCGCAACGCCATCGACCAGCCCACGGCCGAGGCGATCGCCGCCGCCCTGGACGAACTGGACGACCGCCCGGACATCCGTGTCGGTGTCCTCACCGGTACCGGAGCGGTCTTCTCTGCGGGCATGGACCTCAGGGCCTTCAGCGCGACCGGAGAACGTCCGGTCTCCAGAACCCGCGGTGGCTTCGGCATCGTGGAAGCACCGCCCGCCAAACCGCTGATCGCCGCGGTGGAGGGCAAGGCACTGGGCGGCGGCTTCGAGATGGTGCTTGCCTGCGATCTCGTCGTGGCCGCCGATGACGCCTGGTTCGGACTGCCGGAGGTCAGGCGCGGGCTGGTCGCGGCGGCCGGCGGCGCGCTGCGGCTGCCTCGCCGGATCCCGCGTTCCGTCGCGATGGAACTGGTGCTCACCGGCGAGCCCGTGAACGCGGCCCGCGCACTCGAACTGGGCCTGGTCAACCGGGTCGTGAGGCCCGGCGCCGCCGTCGATGAGGCCCGGACCCTGGCCGCCGTCATCGCCGCGAACGCCCCGCTCGCCGTGCGGACCGCGAAGTTGCTCGTCGGGCGCTCGGCCGACTGGCCGGCCGAAGAAGCCTTCGCGCGACAGGCCCCGTACACCGACGCCGTACGTTCGTCGAACGACGCGGCCGAAGGAGCCAGGGCCTTCGTGGAGAAGCGCGCGCCCGAGTGGACCGGAACCTGACATCGCCGAGGGGAGATGACTCAAGTGCCAGATGTGCGTGAGGTCTTCGACGAGGATCACGAAGCCTTCAGGGAGAGTTTCCGGGAGTTCCTCGACCGTGTGGTGCTGCCCGGCCGGGAAGGGCGGCAGCGGTCCGCCCGTATGCCGCACCAGGTCTTCCTGGCCGCGGCCGACAGTGGATTCCTCGGGATGCAGATCCCCGAGGAGCACGGTGGCGGCGGGGTGGACGACGTCCGCTTCGGACTCGTGGCCGCGGCGGAACTCACCAGGGCCGGGTTGGTCGGCGCCGCCTTGGCGTTCACCGCCCACACCAATGTGGCGGTTCCCGTGCTGACCTCCTGGGCCGACACCGGTCAGCAGAGCACCTGGCTGCCGGATCTGGCGTCCGGCCGAACACTCACCGCCGTCGTCGGGACGTCGGACCCCATACCGTACGAGCCCTGCACCGGCGGGTTGCGGCTGAAGGGCACAGCGAAAGGCGTGGTCAACGGCACCACGGCGGGCCTGCTGGTCGTGGCCGCACGCTCCGGCTCCGGTGAGTGCGCCGTCGTGGTGGTCGACGCCGCCACCGAGGGTGTGAGCCGCGAGCAAGGCCCGGAGCTGCTCGGCATGCACGGCGCGGACCTGGCCGACATTCATCTGGAGGGTGTCAAGGTGTCCGCCGCGTGTGTCCTGCGGGGTGACGCCGTCGAGCAGATCCGCGCGCTGTGTGCCGACGAGCATCTCGCCCTGGCCACCATCGGCGTCGAAGGCGCCCGCGCGGCACTGGCCTGGACCCTCGACCATGTCCGGCAGCGCAAGGTGTTCGGCAGAACCCTCGCCGAGTTCGAGAACACCCGCTTCGCCCTGGCGGACGTGGCCGCCGATATCGCCCTGGCGGACACCTATCTGGACGCCTGCACCCGCGACCGCCTCGCGGGGCGGTTCAGCCGCGGACGGGCCGCGGCCGCCAAGCTGCGCTGCACCGAACTCTTCGGACGCGCGGTCGACCAGGGCATGCAACTGCACGGCGGTTACGGCTACATGCGCGAGTACCCGATCGCGCAGGCGTACGCGGACGCCCGTTATCTGCGGCTGCACGGCGGCAGCAGCGAGGACATGAAGGAGGTCCTGGCCGTCGGGCTGGGGCTGTGAACACGTGCCGTCGCAAGCCCGTCCGGACGCCGCCTATCACAGTGTCCGTTGTAGTACCCCACGAATTCCCGCGCCGACCAGCATCCCGGGAGGTCTTCTCCCGGGAGGTCCAGCCGGGCGTCGCCGGTGGCTCCAGAGGCGTACAGCACGACGTCGTACCACGAGGTCAGTTCGGCATGACTTACGTGGGTGCCGACCGCGACGTTGCCGAGGTACCTCACCCGCGGATCCCGTAGCAGGAAGACGAAGTGCCGGTCGATGACGAGCCGCTTCTCCGGATGGTCCGGTGCCACCCCCGACCGCACCAGTCCCCATGGGGTGCGCAGGCGCTCGTACAGGTCGATCTCCACCGCGACGCGCCGTTGTTCGAGCAGGTGCTCGGTGGCGTAGAGGCCGGCGGGGCCGCACCCGACGACGGCGACGCGTAAGGACCGCCCGACCACGTCAGCCCCTCACCGTGAAGTACTCACGGTTGACCTCGGCGTAGTGCGCCCACTGTGGCGGAAGGCCACCCTCCGCGTAGATGGCCAGCACCGGGCACACGTCCCGGCACGCTCCACAGTTGATGCAGGCGTCAGGGTTGATGTACATCTGCTCGGCCGCGTCGAACTCGTCCTCGTGCGGTGCGGGACTGATGCATACAAGGGGCTGCGATCACGTACGCCATGTGTCCGCTTCACTTCCTCATGGTCGTGTTGGTTCGCGATGACGCTCCGGCCGAGGATCACCGCCGCAACGGAGCCGGGAACGTGATGTACCGGGCCGGGCACCGCGCGGTTCCGTGCAGCCGCCCGACCGTCCTGCGTCCTCAGTTCTTCCAGGCCAGCTGCTTGGTCGGCAGTGCGGCACCGAACTGGTAGGGCGCCGGGTCGTAGTACTCGGCCCACTGGACGATCTTGTCGCCCTCCACCACGAACCGGGACATCAGCGGACCCTGGTAGGTGTCCTGTCCGTCCTCGCTGCGGTTGGTCTCCACGCGCTCGGTGAGCACGACATCGCCGTTGACCGCGATGTGCTTGAGGTCGACCGACGCGTACGGTCGGCCGAAGACCGCCAAGTACGCGGTGAGCCCCGCGATGACGGCGTCGAACCCGTTCCAGTCCCCCAGCCCCGGGTTCCACACCACGACGTCCTGGTGCAGGAACTTCTTGTACGCGGCGTCGAAACCTATGGTGTTCCAGGCGTCGTAGAACCCGAGGACGACCGACTCGGGCGTCACCTCTGGCGAAATCTCGGTCATGGTGGCAGCACCTGCTCTCGTTGCCGGGCCCCAGTCCGGGTCGGGGCCTTTTTTTGAGACGATTGAGACAGTAAATGTGAGTCAGGGTACGGTCAAGACACCCGACACAGCACCACCCGAACCGTCAGCCGAGGATCGACAACGTCCCGGAAACTCACCGGAACGCGAGCATGGACAAGCCGGACCGACACCGCCTAAGTTTCTGAGACAGGGAAGACAAAAACTCTGCAGCGGTCTCTCCACACTTCGGCGACGCCGGAGCGGCAGGCCGTCATCGAACGAGGAGGTTCGTGGTGGAGCAGGTTCTCGCATCCCAGCGGCGCTCCGGTCACATCCCGCCCGTACCGCATACGGACACCGTGCTGCACGCTCTGGCACGAGCCCTGGCCACGGTCCCGGACCAGGTGTTCCTGGACTTCTCCGGCGAACTGCACACATACGCCGACGTCGACCGGCGAGCCACCCGCTTCGCTCACGAGCTGCTGCGGCTGGGTGTGACCCCCGGGCAGACCGTCGCCTCGGTACTGGACAACAACATCGACCAGATCGTCAGCTGGCTCGCGATCAACAAGGCCGGCGCGGTGTGGGTCCCGCTGAACACCGCCTACCGCGGAGAGTTCCTGCGCCACCAACTGGACGACTCACTGGCATCGATCGCCGTGGTCGACCAGAAGTACCTGACGCACGTCGCCGACATCAGCGAGCAGCTGCCCCACCTGCGACTCGTCCTGCGGCGGGGCTCCAGCCAGAATGACAACCCGCCGCCCTGCTTCGTACCCGTGAAGAGCCTGGACGACCACCGCGGCACCGACGAGACCCCCATCCCCGTCACCGCGCGGCCTGGCGACCCCTCGCTGCTGATCTACACCTCCGGCACCACGGGACCGTCCAAGGGCTGCATGATCAGCCACAACTACATCTGCAACCAGGCCCGCCAGTCCAACGAGTGCATCCCTCCGCGACCCGACGAGGTCATGTACACCCCACTGCCGCTCTTCCATACCGCAGCACTCGACGTGGCCCTCAGCGCCCTCCTCTCACACACGCGGGTGGCCATCGCGGAGCGGTTCTCGGTCACCGACTTCTGGGCGGAACTGCGCCGCGTCTGGAAGGAACGGTTCGGTGTCGAGTTCGCCAGCAGCTTCGCCTACGGCCAGTCCGAGGGTGTGCGGCTGAGCATGCACCGCCTCGGCGACCCACTGCCACCGGAGGACTCCTGCGGCCGTATCGCCGACGACTCCTACGAGGTTGCCGTCCTCGACGAGGACGACAACCTTCTGCCCGACGGCCAGCTGGGCGAGATCGCCTTCCGCCCCCGCGGGCCCCACGTCATGTTCGCCGGCTACTGGCGCCGCCCCGCCGACACCGTCCACGCCTGGCGCAACCTGTGGATGCACACCGGTGACTACGGCCGTATCGAGAACGGCTATCTGTTCTTCGTGGACCGGAAGAAGGACTACCTCCGCAGCCGAGGGGAGAACATCTCCAGCTTCGAGGTCGAACGCGCCTTCCTCGCGCACCCCGCACTGCGAGAGGTGGCCGCCCACCCCGCCGACGGCGGGGTGGCCGAGGACAGCCTCAAGATCACCGCGGTGCTGAACGAAGGGCACCACCTCACCGAGGAAGAGCTGTGCCGGTGGGCGCTCGACCGCATCCCCCACTTCGCCGTCCCCCGCTACATCGAGTTCCGCGACGAGCTTCCCCGTACGCCCACGAACAAGATCCAGAAATACAGGCTTCGCCAGGACGGGGTCACCGAGGACACCTGGGACCGGGAGACCGCCGGTATCCGCCCCCGCCGCCGCTGAACCCGCACCATCCACTGAACGGAGTTCGACGTGTCTGTCCCCGCACCGCAGTCCCCGGCACCGGTCACGAGCAGGCTGCTCGGCTCGGTGGCCGAGGAACTGGCCGCCCTCGCCGCCACCGTCGGTGACACCGGCGTCGCCGCCCGCCTCGAACGCGCCACGGTCCTGCTGGACTGGGTACGCGGACGCCTGGATGCGGACGAGGAAACGGTCGCCGGCATGGCCCGCGAGGTGACGCGCCTGACGCACTCCGTCGACGAGGAGGGCACCGCTCCTCTCTCGGCCGCCGTGCACCGCCTTCTCGCGGCGGACCGCACCACGCGGTCCGGCCAGTCGGACGCGACCGATCAGCCGCCGAGCGACCAGCCGCTCACACCCGCCGAGGTCACCGGCTACCTGCGGACCCTCCGACCTGGTTCCGGCGACGAGGCACACGACGTGCGCGCCATCCTCGGCGGGTACTCCAAGCGGACTCTGCTGGTGTCCGCCACGATCGACGGGATCCTCCAGGACATCGTGCTCCGTCAGATCCCCGCCGGTCGCAGGGCGCGAGCGCTTCAGCCGGAGTTCGAGGTGGTCAAGGCGGTGCACGGGGCGGGCCTGCCCGTACCGGAGCCGCTGTGGATCGAGCCGGACGACAACGCGCTGGGCGGAGCGTTCTTCGTGACGCGGCGTGCTCCGGGACGCAACGTCGGCGATGTGTGGGGGGCCGGCACGGTGTCCAAGGACGTCTGCCTGGAAGTCGCCTCGATCTACGCGCGGCTGCACCGGCTCGACCCCGCGGGCATCACGACACCGGTCTCGCCGCGCGGCACCTCCGCCGAGCTGCACGAGATGATCGACTGGCAGGAAGCCACGCTCGCCAAGCGCGGGATCGTGGTCGAGCCCGTGCTCGCCGCGCTGCTGAGCTGGCTGCGTGCCCACGTGCCCGAGGCATCGCCCCGCCGGTCGCTCCTCCACGGTGACGCGGCGTTCTCCAACCTCCTGATCCAGGACGACCAGGTCACCGCCGTTCTCGACTGGGAGGCCGCGCACATCGGAAATCCCGCCGAGGAACTCGCCTACCTCCGTCCGTCGGTCGAGCCGGTGCTGCCGTGGGAGGACTTCCTCGACCGGTACACGGCATCCGGCGGCGCAGCTCCGGCGCCGCCGGCCATGCGGTTCTTCGAGGTGTGGGCCCACGTCTGGCGGCACATCGGCTGCCTCTGGCTCGCACAGAATTACGATGTCAGTGGCCGGTACGCGTCCGCGGTCGCCGCCTATGCACACGGCCCGCGCTTCCTTTCGCAGGCCGTCACCGCAGCCTTCGGCACACCCTGAGAGCGACCGCGGGGACGCCCGTGTCCCGCACCGCGAGGCTCACGCGAGGCCGAGCTGCTTCAGCAGGTCGTGGTTGTTCCAGAAGTCCCTGTTCCGGACGATCTTGCCCTTCTTGACCTGCGCGATCGAAGCACCCGGCACCGTGAAACCCTTTCCGGTGGCGGGCATGCCCGGCAGGTCATGGTCATGGCTGCCGCTCATGTGACAGGCGACGCCGAAGCCCTCGGCCGTGGCGTAGACCGTGTCGACCAGCCATGTGACGTTCAGTGCGCCCATCGTCGTCACGTAGAACTTCTTCACGGCATCGATGCCGTAGTGGACCTGCCGGACGGCGCAGTCCTCGTACACGATGGTGTCCGCGTAGTAGGGCCAGACCCGCTCCAGATCACCGGACCCGATCGCGTCGACGTAACCCCTGACCAACTTCTCGGTGTCCGGATGGTTGGGCATGGGACGCCATCCTTCCTGAGGATTTCGACTTCAGTCATCTCTCTATGCGGGCGCCGCGCGCGTGACCGCCATTGACGGCAACCTAAGCGGCTCCCTAACATTAAGACTACCAGTCTCAGAAATGCGAGATGCTTGCGATCAGCGGACCCATCGAGCGCTGCGCGCTCGGGGAGGCAGTCATGGCGTACGTGGAAGTCGGCGATGGCGTCAGCCTGTTCGTGCAGGAGAGCGGCACTGGCGGCCGACCGGTCGTGCTGGTTCCCGGCGTCGGTCTGGATCACCGCGTCTGGGCCCGCCAGACCGAGGCACTGGCCGAGCAACACCGCGTATTCCGCGTCGACCAGCGTGGCCACGGCAGCTCCGACAAGCCGACGGACGGATACGAGGTCGAACGGCTCGCCCAGGACCTGTTGACGGTGCTACACCGGCTGGAGGTGACCGACTGCGCCCTCGTGGGCTGGTCGTTCGGAGGGCAGGTCGCCTTCCGGGCGGCGGCCGAGGCCCCGGGGCGGGTGGCTCGGCTGGCACTCGTCGGGTCCAACGGCGTACGCGCCAGCCGCAGCGACGACTTCCCGTTCGGACGCCCGGCACAAGAGCGGGAGGCGTGGCTGGTCTCCGCCGAACGGCGAAACCGAACTGCCGCCCGTCGGGACGTCATCGCCTCCGGCTTCCACCGGCCGCCCGCCCCTTCGACTCTCGACGAGCTGACACGGATCTCGCTGGCCATGCCGTCATCGGCGGCGGTCGCCTGCTACCGCTCGATGCTGTACGCGGATCTGATCGGCGACATCGACAGGGTGACCATGCCGGTGCTCCAGATCTTCGGCGCCGATGACCCGGCGCACTCGGCCAAGGGTGCGCACTGGCTCAACGACCGGTTGCCCGACGGCGACATCGTGGAACTCGGCGACTGCGGTCACTACCCCATGTACGAGTCCCCTGACGCTTTCGGCAGCGCGCTGCGCCACTTCGTGGCGAACTGACCCTGGCCGCCGGGCACATGCGCAGCTGACGATTCGCGCCACCTCGGCCGCCCGCTCATCCAGTGACTCCAGTGCGGCGAGTGTGAGCCTTGTCGGCAGAAGTATGCGGCTGCGACGCCCGCTTCCCGCCGGACAGCCGCGTGGCGTCCGGCATAGCGGCGCTGACGGTGTAGGGAGTTCCGCTGTTCGGCGCTTCTGAGCACCCGGGCCCGCCGCGATGATCGGCTGCTCACGCGTCATGGCACCAGCCTACGGAACGATCTTTTCCGTCGTTGACGACTCTCAGCCTCGCCATTATATTGAGACGCATTAGCTCATAAATTACATGAGGCCATGCAGTGCATGGACGCACCGCCTCCGGCGAGGGGGCGGGCATCCGCGCCCCCCTGGGGCACCGCGCCCTGCGCCGCCCCCGCCCGGACCACCGACTCGTGAACGCGTCGGGGCGACTGCCCACACCCGACGGACTCACGTCCCCCTCATGACCGGCGGCACAGGACGACTCTTCCGAAGGAGAGAACATGGCGCGCAGCGCAGTGATCGTGGACGCCGTCCGCTCGCCGATGGCCAAGGGCCGTGCGCCCAGGGACGGCAGGCCGGGCGGGGCGTTGTCCTCGGTGCACCCGGTCGACCTACTCGGCCAGGTACTGCGGCAGTTGATCGACCGAACCGGCATCGACCCCGCACTGGTGGACGACGTCATCGCCGGGTGCGTCAGCCAGGTCGGTGAGCAGTCCGGCCCGGTCGGCCGGTGGGGCTGGCTGGCGGCCGGGCTTCCGGAGAGCGTGCCGTCGGTCACCGTGCACCGGGCCTGTGGATCGAGTCAGCAGGCCGCCGACTTCGCGGCCCAGGGCATCATCGCGGGCGCCCAGGATGTCGTGGTGGCCTGCGGGGTCGAGTCGATGAGCCGGATCCCGATGTTCGCCTCCCGCCAAGGGCAGGACCCGTTCGGCCCGACCATCAGGCAGCGCTACGAACCGGGACTGGTCCCCCAGGGCGTCTCCGCCGAACTCATCGCGTCCCGCTGGAAGTTCGACCGACGCACACTCGACGCGTTCTCCGCGCGCTCGCACCGGCTCGCGGCATCCGCCGACTTCGCCCACGAGATCGTGCCGATCACCACGCCCGACGGCACAGTTGTCGACACCGACGAGACACCCCGCCCCGGCACGACCGTGGAGAAGCTGGGCGGCCTCGAACCGTCCTTCCACAGCGAGGAGATGGCCGCACGCTTCCCGGAGATCGGCTGGCACATCACCCCCGGCAACTCCTCGCAGCTCACCGACGGCGCCACCGCCGTCCTGATCATGAGCGAGGAGCGGGCGAACGCCCTCGGTCTGCGCCCGCGCGCCCGCTTCCACTCCTTCGGGCTCGCCGCCGACGATCCGATCACCATGCTGACCGGGCCCATCCCCGCGACCGAAAAGGTGCTGGAACGCTCCGGGCTGACGATCGGCCAGATCGCTCATTACGAAGTCAACGAGGCATTCGCCCCGGTGCCGCTGGTCTGGCGGGAGCACTTCGACGCCGATCCCGACCGGCTCAACCCGCGCGGCGGCGCCATCGCGCTCGGCCACCCTCTCGGCGCCTCCGGGGGCCGATTGCTCACCACCATGCTCAACGCCCTGGAGGCCACGGGTGGGCGCTATGGCCTGCAGACCATGTGCGAGGCCGGCGGCATGGCCAACGCCACCATCATCGAACGGCTTTGAGGATCCGAGGAGAGAGACCGGAATGTTCGAACTGACCGAGGAACAGCGGGACCTCAAGGAGCTGGCCGCCAAACTGGCCGCCGACCGCTACGCGCCGCACGCCCGTGCGTGGGACGAGCAGCGCACACCACTTCCCGACGAGGAGCGGCGCAGGCTCGGCGAACTGGGACTGCTGGCGCTGACGCTGCCCGAGGAGTACGGCGGCGGCGGGCGACCTCTCATCGATGCCCTGATCGTTCTGGAGGAGCTGGCGAAAGCGAACCCGCTAGCCGCCTGGCCGGTCTTCGAAGCTTCCACCGGACCGGCCCGGGTCATCCACCTGTTCGGTACCGAGGAGCAGAAGAAGCGCGTCCTGCCCGCGGTGGCCGCGGGCGAGTCCACCATCGCGGTGTCGATCTCCGAGCCGGACGCCGGGTCGGCCGCGACCGACGTCGCCACCACCGCCCGTATCGAGGGCGAAGAAGTCGTCGTCAACGGCAGCAAGCGCTGGTGCTCGGGCGCCGGTCATGCCGAGCAGTACCTCGTCTATGTCCGCTTCGGCCCCGAGCCGGGAGCCGCCGGGATGGGCGCGGTACTGGTCGCCAAGGACACCCCCGGGCTGGCCTTCGGCCCGCAGGAGCACCTCATGGGTCACCGCGGGGTGGGGTCCGCCGACATGTTCTTCTCCGATGTGCGCGTACCTGTCGAGAACGTCATCATCCCGAAGGGCGGCTTCAGGAAGCTGTTCACGGCGTTCTCCATCGAACGGCTCGGCAACTCGACGATGTCGCTGGCGATCGGCCAGACCGCGCTGGACCGCACCGCGCGCTATGTGCAGGAACGCAAGCAGTTCGGCAAGGAAATTGTCGAGTTCCAGCTGGTGCAGGCCGCCCTGGCGGACATGGTGATGCAGGTGGAGGCCGCTCGGCTGCTCATCTACCGGGCCGCGGCCTCCGCCGGTACGGGGGCGCCGTCGGCCCTGGAGGCGTCGGTCGCCAAAGCCTTCAGCAACGAGATGGCGAAGAAGGTCTCCGACCTGGCCATGCAGTTGCACGGCGGTTACGGCTACGCCGGTGAGTACGAGATCGAGCGGCTCCACCGCGACGCTCACGGCTGGGCGCTGGCAGGCGGCACCACGACGATGCAACGTACCCGGATCGCGTCCGAGTACCTGGGGCGCCGCTTCAATCAGCGGGCCTGAAGGTTCGCCGGCCCCACGCTCGAAAGGGCGGCCACCCCGTTGGTGGCCGCTCCTCGCTGTTCCCCACGTCCCAAGCTCCGCAAGCCCCTGAGTCTCCGCGTCTCCCAAGCCGCTCAGTACGAGCGCGGCAGTCCCAAGGTGTGCTCGGCGATGAAGTTCAGGATCATCTCCTTGGACACCGGGCCGATCTTCAGCATCCGCAGCAGGAACCAGTAGTTGGACAGCTGGTACTCCAGAGCAACGCCATTGCCGCCGTGCGTCTGGATCGCCGCGTCGAGGCAGGCCAGACCCGCGTCGACGCCGGTCATCTTCGCCATGTTGCCTGCCTCCCCCGCATCGCGACCGAGGTCGTACAGCATGCATGCCTTCGCCGTCATCAGGCGGGCGGTCTCCAGTTCGACCTTGGCGGCAGCGAGTGGGTGGGCGATAGCCTGGTGCGAGCCGATCGGGGCCTTCCAGACGGTACGTTCATTCGCGTACGCGACTGCCTTGTCCAGGGCGTATCGTCCGACGCCGGTACAGATCGAACTGACCAGCAGACGCTCGGCGTTGATGCCGGCGAAGGCCGCACGCAGACCCCGGTTCTCAACACCGATCAGCCGGTCGCGGCCGACCCGGACGTGGTCGAAGAAGACGGTCGACTGCCGCTCCGGAACCTGGAGGGCGGTGGGCAGCGGCTGGAACGTCAGGCCCTCGGCATCGGCGTCGACCAGGAACATGGACAGCAGGCCGCGTCCACTGCGCTCGTCG
Source organism: Streptomyces sp. NPDC058001 (assembly GCF_042886315.1). Lineage (NCBI taxonomy): Bacteria > Bacillati > Actinomycetota > Actinomycetes > Kitasatosporales > Streptomycetaceae > Streptomyces > Streptomyces sp. NPDC058001. Next base: position 506,708 of record NZ_JBHVQT010000005.1, on the reverse strand, counting down.
GTACCCGTCCGGGCGACGACGATGGCCCAGTCGGCCTCGTCCATCCCGGAGATGTAGTACTTCTGGCCGTCGAGTACCCAATCGTCGCCGTCACGGCGGGCGGTGGTGCTGATGTTGTGGGAGTTCAGGCCCGCGTCGGGTTCTGTGATCGCGAACGAGCTGAGGGTGGCGCCCGTGGCAAGTCCCCGCAGCCAGCGGTCCTTCTGATCGGCGGTGCCGTGCTGGGCAAGGATCGTGCCGTTGACTCCGGAGGAGAAGACCGCGGCGAGCGCGGGGACTCCGGCGGCGGCCGTCTCCTCGATCACTAGGGCGAGGTCGTAGAGACCCGAGCCCCCGCCGTCGTACTCCTCGGGGAGATGAACGCCGAGGAAGCCACCCTCGCCCAGCTCCTTCCAGAACGCGGCCGCCGGCTTGCCCTCGTCGGAGACCTGCCGGAAGTAGGCGGGTCCATAGCGCCGGGAGAGCGAGCTGACGGTCCTTCTCAACTGCTCTTCCTCTGCGGAGGGCACCAACGGAAGGCAGGGGATGGGCGAGGCGGTGGGCGAAGTGGTGGGTGAGGCGGTGGCCATGTGTACGCTCCTCTTCCAGCCGACGATTTCTGTGTTGTGCGATCCAGGACCCCGGGCGCTCAAACACCGAGCGCCTGGGCGACGATGACCTTCATAATTTCGCTGGAGCCGCCGTAGATGCGGCTCACCCGGCCGTCGGCGTAGGCACGGCCGATGGGTGCGTCACGCCCGTATCCCGGCTTCCCCTGCACCTGGAGACAGCGGTCGACCACGCGGCCCTGCATCTCGGTGCAGTAGAGCTTCACCAGTGCCGCGTCCGCTCCGGACAGTTCCCCGGCCGCCAGCTCCGCCAGCGCGCCGTCGACCAGCGCCTGGCCGGCTTGCACGTCGGTGGCGCAGGCCGCCAGCTCGAACTTGGCGTGCTGGCCGACGCCGGTGCCGACGCCAGTTCCGGCGCCGACGCCGGAGAGGACTTCGACGGTGTGTGCCAGCACGGCGGACGCCGCCGCCTGCGAGTTGACCGCGATCGACAGGCGCTCCTGCGCGAGGTTCGAGGTGAGGCACTCGAAGCCGCGGTTTTCCTCTCCCAGCAGATTCTCCGCCGGCACACGCACATCGGTGAAGGACAGTTCGGCGAGATCCTGGGCCTTCAGCCCGAGCTTGTCCAGGCTGCGACCGCGCTCGAACCCTGGGCTGTTCGTCTCCACCACCAGCAGGCTGATCCCGCGCCGCCCGGCGTCCGGGTCCGTCTTGACGGCAAGGATGGCCAGGTCCGCGGCGGCGCCGTTGGAGATGAACGTCTTCGCGCCGTTGACCACGTAGTGGTCGCCCACCCGCACCGCGCGCGTACTCATCGCCTTGAGATCTGACCCCGCGCCCGGTTCGGAGAGGGCGAGCGCCGTCACCGCCTCGCCGCGGACGATGCGCGGCAGCCAGCGGCGCTTCTGCTTCTCGGTGGCGTAGTGCAGGAAGTACGGCATGCAGATGTCGGTCTGTACCCGCAGACCACCAAGGGCCAGGAACCGCTTCTGTATTTCCTCGGTCACCACCACGCTGTGCGTGAAGGTCGACCCGGCGAGACCGCCGTATTCGGCGGGTACACCGATCCCGAGGATCCCGAGTTCACCCGCTCGCCGCCAGAAGCGCCGACTGGGTCGCCCGGCCCGCTGCCACTCGTCGTATTCGGGCACGATCTCGTCGGTGACGAACCTGGCGACGAGCACGCGGAATGCCTCGTGCTCGCTCGTGAAGACTGTCCGGCGCACGGCCTCTCCCGGTGGTGTGAACGAGCCTTTCCTAGGGGACGACAACGCGCCCGTACCGCCCCGACGATCAGTCCACCCAGGTCACGGCGGACTCCGCGGGCGCTCGCTCCGTACGGAACTGGTTGGCCGGATGATCCGGGTCGGGCAGGCCGAAGGAGATTCCGCAGACGATCGAGCGGGATGCGGGCAGCCCGAAGAACTCCTTGACCGCGGGCGCGTGCGAGGCCAGGGCCGCTTGGGGAATGGCACCGAGACCGAGGCTCTGTGCGGCGAGCAGGAAACTCTGTACGTACAGCCCGCAGTCGACCGCGCCATACGTTCCGAGGTCGGCCTCGGTAGTGATGACAGCCACGTGGGGAGCCCCGAAGAACTCGAAGTTCTTCGCCGTCTGCGCGGCCGAGCCCTCTCGATCGCCGTACGCGACGCCGACGCTCTCATAGAGCTGCCAGGCGACTTCCCTGCGCCGCTCCTGGTACACACCGGTGTAGCGGCGGGGGAACTCGAAGTCCGGTTCCATCGGGGCCTCGGCCACGTGCTTCGTCAGCATGCGGCGGAACCGCTCCGTGCCGTCCCCCTCGGTGACCAACACATGCCACGGCTGGCTGTTGCACCAGGAGGGAGTGCGCTGGGCGAGTTCCAGTACGCGCTCGATCGCCTCGCGGGGCACTCCGTCCGGCAGATACCCGCGACAGCTCCAACGCCCTTTCAGGAGACGGTCCAGAGCATCGGTGTCCGCGCTCGACACGGCGGTCTTGGGTCCCATGGTGGCCATCTACCCGCACCTCACATTTTTGGGTTAACGTGTATCAATAATGCGGGCACGGGCATGGCACGTCAATGTTCGTCAACTGCGGTTCGCACGGTCCAACCCGGTCACCGCACCGTGAGGGACGAACGTTCACGCAGTGCGGTGCAGCAGAAGAGATGGGAACGATGGTCTGACATGGCAGAACTGGAACTGGGCCCGCACGCAGCGCTACCGCCGTACGGCGGCGACTCCCAGAAGTGGCTCGACTGGGCCGACGAGCAGCCGGCCTCCCGGGCCATCGGTCTGCGCTGCCTACATATCGAGAACGGTCGTGCCAAAATCGCGCTGGAGCGTGGCCCCTGGCCCCTCAATCCCAACGGCGCGGTGCACGGCGGCCTGGTCGCGGCGTGTGCGGACCACACCATGGCCATTGCTCTGCTCTCCACATTGGAGCCGGGAACCATGCCGGCCACCGCGACGCTGGCCGTCGACTTCCTCCGCCCGGCACTCCCCCCGCTCACCTTCGAGGCCGTGGTGGACCGACGTGGCCGAACCATGGGCTTCCTGACCATCACCGTACGGGACAACGACGGAAGGCTCGCCGCGAAGTGCCACGGCACCATGCCCATCGACGGCTCCTCCCGCTTTCTGGACGACACCCCGGCCTGAACACGGCCAGGCCGCCGTGCACTGCGCCGTTGGGGTTGAGAGGCCAGGTCCGGCCATGACTGCCCGGAGGCGAGGCCCACCGCCTGTCCTGGTGGCTTGTCACAGATCCTTGGCCGGGTGATTGATCCTCTGTCCGTCGCAGGGCAGGCTGCTTCCAGGTCGTGATCGTGGAGGTGGTCGTGGGGCGTCTTCCGGGAGTGTTCGTCGGGCCAGTGAACACGGAAGACGGGCGTCGGCTGCAGCGGATCAGCCGGACCGCGAAGGATCCGGCGAGGCTGCGGCGGGCGATCGTGGTACTGATGTCCGCCCAGGGCCAGTCGGCGCCGGACATTACCTCATTGATGCAGGTCAGCGCCGACTATGCGTGCCGCTATCCACACGTTCAACGGCCGGGGGTTCGAGTCACTGGACCCAAAATGGAGCGAGGGACGTCCCGGGACAATCAGCGGCCAGGTGCGTAAGCACATCTGCCTGATCGCCCAAACGTCCCCCGCCGACTGGAAGATCGCCGCGTTCTCGACTTGTAGCCTGACCAATCTCGCCGAGCATCTGGTCAAAGAGAAGGTCGTCCCGGCGGTCAGCCGCGAGACGATGCGGCGGATACTGCGCGACGGCAAGGTCTCTTGGCGGAGCACCACAACCTGGACGTCCTCGAATGACCCGGACTTCATCGCCAAGATGCACTGGGTCCTGGCGCTCCACGTCAGACCGGCGAGCGATGGCCGGGTGGTGTGCGTGGACGAGTTCGGGCAGGTCAGTCTGACGTCCCGCAAAGGCACGGCGTGGCAACCGCTACGACGGCGTGATGCACATGCTCGCCGCCCTCGACCTGGACACGGGGAAAATCAACTACCGCATCCGGCACCGCAAACGCTGGCGCGAGTTCCTAGCCCTGCTCAAGACCCTGCGCGCCCGCCGGCCTGGCGAGAAGCGGTACATCGTGCTGGATGACTTCTCGCCGCACAAGCGCCCGATTATCTGGACCTGGGCGGCGCCGGACGACGTCGAGCTGGTCTTCCTGCCGATACTCATCGTGGCTGAACTGGATCGAGTCCGAGTTCGCCGACCTGCGCTACTTCGTCCTCAGCGGCACCGACCATCGCAGCCACGGCGAACAGAACGCCATCGCCGCCTACGTCCGCTGGCGCAATCGCCGGTCGGGTGGCGCAGGATCCGGCGGGAGCCGGACTCCGCACCACAAACCGCTGTCGGGTGTTTTACCGACGCGACGCACCCTGATCCGGCGGCGCTTCCACTGCCATGCTCGGGCGGCTCACAGTGGGCAGACCACTGCGGGTACCTCATCCGTCATCCGTCGCCACCCCAGGAAGGCTCCATGTATTCCAAACACTTACAGCGTGCCGTGCAAACCAAAGGGACCGGTCTCGTCGGCGATGTCCGGCGCGGGGCCCGTCCGGGACGGCTTGTCCTGGCATTGACCGCGGCGGTGGTCGCGCTCGCCGCTCTCGTTTCCGCCCCCACCGCGTCCGCCGCACCCGCCGCACCGGCCACGCCGTCGGCGATCGCCGGTTGTGTGGACTGGCCGACCAGTAAGTTCCTGCAGACCCCGTTGACCTACAAGGCCAACGGTGGCGCGGGCTACGCCTGGCAGAACGGCAGTCACTATGGCGAGGGCTATCACGTCAACTGCAACACGGCCGGCATGATGAACCAGTACTACGCGCTCGACCTCGGGATGAGTGAGGGTGACGAGGTACTGGCCCCCGGGGGCCCCGGCACGGTGTTGTACGCAGGCTGGGCCCCGGCCGGCTGGGAGACCTGCGGGCAGTACATCGTCGTCGACCACGGCGGCGGCTACTGGAGCGTGGTCTGCCACCTGAGCCGGATCCTGGTCAGCAAGGGCCAGAAGATCACCGACGCCACCGTCATCGGCCTGGTGGGCGGCACGGGCGGATTCGCGCCGCATCTGCACTTCTCCCTCATGTACAACGCCAAGCTCACCGCGGCAGGCGGAGTCTACGGCGGCCAGAGCGCCCAGCCGCGCCACCTGTGGCACCTCGGCTGCGGCCAGGGCTACTACGACTACATCACCAAGGGCCAGAAGGTCTGCTACTGAGTGCTGCCGTACCGACGTGACGGGGACCGGCCACCGGGCCGGTCCCCGTCACCGACAGGAACGCGCCGACACAGGCACGGTGAAGACGCCCGCGCGGGTGCCAGGAGGCGGATTCCGGTGCGCTCCAGTTCCCCAAGCCTCGTCCGCATCGCCGGGCCCTGTCGGCCGTTTCCCCGCACGGCTGTTCTCAACACCCTTTTCTGCGGCGGGAGGAAGGTAAACAATGACCGGCGATGACCACGACCACGCACCCCTCACGACGCCACCGCCCTCCCCCGGTGACCCGGCGCCCGAGGACGTCGGGATGATCAACGTCGCGGTGGTCGACGACCATCCCTTGGCCCGGCACGGCGTCGCCCACATCCTCGGCACCCCGCCGGGCTCTTGCACATCCGGTGAAGCCCCGGCAGACCGATCGGTGAACCTGTCCGTGTCCGTGGGGTCACTCGCCGAGTTGGAGGAGGCCCTGACCGCCGGCGCACACCCCGACGTGATCATCATGGATCTCTACCTCGACTCGGACGTCCCCGCCCTGGACGCGATCGCGACGCTCGCTGCCACCACCCGGGTCATGGTGATGTCGGCCTCGGGACGAACCGCGGACGTACTCGGTGCCATCCGCGCCGGTGCCTGCGGCTACGTCACCAAGCATTGCAGCGCTGAGCTGTTCGTATCGGCGGTGGAGACGGTGGCCGCGGGCGGCTTCTCACTCTCGTCCGAACTGGCCGACATTCTCCAGGCCGAGCTGACCCGGGTGGGTGGTGACCCACAGGGCAGCGGGAACCCGCGGTTGTCCGCGCGCGAGGAGGAGACACTGAGCTACGTGGCACGCGGTTTCACCCACGCCCAGATCGCCACACGGCTCGGAGTGCGCAAGACGACCGTGGACACGTACGTGGAGCGGATCCGGGCGAAGCTCCAAGTGGGCAACAAGGCCGAGTTGACCCGGGCCGCTCTGGCGAGGGCGCGCCACACACCCACCGCACACGCGCCACTGTGACGCATGCCGGGAGCGCGGACTCCGGGTGCAGTGGGGTCCTGCGCAATGAACGGATCGTGCTGCGGGCGTACGTTCTGTTCCGCCTCGGCGGACTGCTCCAGGTAGCGATCGGAGCGGTCGCGACCCACCCCCACTATCGCCCACTCTGGGCCGGACTGGCCCTGTGCGGGGCTGTGTTCGCCGAGAGTCTCGCACTGGTCGTCGTGGGGTTGCGGCGCCGTCGGGTGCCGCCGCCTGCGCTGGCCGTCGCTGACGCCGTCGCCTTGACCGTGGCCCTGGTCGTCGGAGGCGGGCTGGCGGACCGCGCACACGGCCACACTTGGGCGTACTTCATGTATCCGTTCAGCCTGCTTGCCAGCATCGGCTTCGGGCTCGTGTTCACTCGGCTGCTGACCGTGCTCGCGCTGACCGCCGTGCCCGCCAGCGCGTACACCGCCACGGCTGCGCTCCAGCTGGGTGAGCCACTGTGGAACGCCGTCCCGAACGGTGTTCCCTACCTGGCCAACGCAGGCATCGCGTGGGCCGTGGCCCGCGCCTTGCGGCGCACCGGTCGGGAGTTGGACGCGGCCACCTCCACCGCCGCGCTCCGGGAGGCGGAACTCGCCGCCGAACGGGAGCGGGTCCGCCACGCCCGGCTGCTGCACGACCGGGTACTTCAGACGTTGGAAACCCTCGCCCGCACGCCCTGGATCACCGATCCGGGGCTGCGGGCCCAGGTGCGGGCGGAGGCGGTTTGGCTGCGCGGATTCGTGCGCGGCGAGCACCCCGCGCCCAGGGGGCACGGAGCGGCAGGCCGGGACGGGTGCGCTCACCTGGCGCACGGGCTGTCGACCCTCGCGGAGGACATGGCGCGCGTCGGTCTGACCGTGGAGCTGAACACCGCCCAGCTCCGCGCCGCGGGCAGGGTCAGTGCCGCGCCCACCGTCCCGGTCTCCGTCGCTGAGACCCTGGTCGACGCCACCCGGGAGGCCCTGGCCAATGTCCTGCGGCACGCGGGCACCGCACGGGCCGTGGTACGGGCGGAACTCAGCGGGAGCGCCGTCCTCGTCAGCGTCCTCGACGACGGCACGGGCTTCGACCCTTCCGCGGTGCCGGCGGGTGGGCTGGGTCTGCGCAGTTCCGTACGGGACCGTGTGGCGGGCATCGGCGGCCGAGTGCAGGTGGAATCGGCACCGGGCGCCGGCACGTATGTGGAGATGCGGGTACCGCTGCTACGTGCCGGCGCATGACGGCGCCGATGAGCGCATCCGTCTCAGCCACCATCGCATTGACCGTGGGTACGGTGATCGGCCTGTCGGGAGGGCCGGGTGCCGGGAGGGCCGGGTGCCCGACACAACGCGACGGCCCGCCAGACGAACTGACGAGCTGTCACAAAAGGTCGAGGCTAGGCGCACCGCGAGCGCGGGCCGGCCCGGATCGGCCCGCGCCCCGCAGGTCAGAAGCCGCAGTGCTTGGTGGATCCGTTATTGGGCAGCAGGGAGTCCTTCACCCACCCGTACGTACCGTCGCTCCGGTTGTAGAGGTACGTCCAGCTCGCCGAGTTCGCGTCCCACGTGTAGCAGTAGTAGTCGAGGCTGTCCCGGTTGTCGGCCCACCCCTTGACGCCGCAGCTTGTGCTGGAGCCACTGCGCATGTTCGCGGAGACGCCCGCTGCCATGCTCACGACGGTGTTGTCGAGGTTGGGGCCGGTCCTGCCGCAGGAGGCGTTCGCCGACGCGGCTCCCGCGGTACTCACGACCAGCCCGGTCGGTACGGCGAGTACCCCGACCGCCAGTGCGGCCAGCTTCACCCGTCGTCTCACTCCCGTATCTCATCCTCCCTCTGCTCCGCCAAATCACTTCGGCGAAGGCACGTAAGAAGCACTACGGAATCCAGGGCGCAAGGGATGAGCCCTGGTGCGGCGATCCGGCGTTTGCGGCTCCGGACTGCCGAGACACAGTCTGTTGTGTGCCGGATTCTGGCCGCCATGCCTTTCAAGGCTGGCCAAAAGAGCCAGGTCAGGCCAAGATCAGTCGGCGCGATGCGCATACATTTCACTGCGACCGACCTGTGCAAGATCACTCTCGTGGCGCCCAATGCCCTGACAAAGACAGCGTTCAGCGTGCGCTGCCTGCGCGCCGGACCGACTGGCAGGCACGGAACACGGCCAGAGCTTGGGCCGTGGCACCGGCGGACCCGCACAGGCGCGGCATTCCGGGCCGGGATCCTCTTCGACCTGGTCCCCCGCGAGGGGTTCCTGCCTGACTTTCTGTTTCAGGTGTCCGATGACTTCGCCACCGGTGTCGACCTGCTGGCACAGATGCCCAACGAAGAACTGGCAGCCGACATCGGCCAGTTACCCGCCCCAGCGCACACTCACCGTCGGCTGCAGGAACTGGCCGAGGGCACATCCGAGGCGCGACAGGGTCTGGTCAGGGATGTCCGGCACTACTTCAGCTCCTCGCTGGTCGACCTGTGGCCGCAGGTTCGGGCCTACGCCACCGCCGACCGGGCGCTGCGGGCCGAGGCACTGCTGCGCGGAGGCATCGACGGCCTGCTGGCCACGCTCGGCACTCATTGGCGCTGGCAGTCGCCCGTCCTGCACATCCCCTGGCCCGGTACGCGCGACATCGAAGTGGCCCTGTGCGGCCGCGGCCTGGTACTCGTCCCCTCGTACTTCGGCGGACCCGCGCTGATGTACCGGCCCGAAGAACCCACTGTGCTGACCTACCCCATGAACGCGGGAGAGGCGCCTACCGCGGGCGCGGACGCCCTCGGCCCTCTGCTCGGCCGCACCCGCGCGGCCGTACTCGCCGCCGTACGTCACTCCGCCACCACCACGACGGTCGCCGAACGCACGGGCATCTCTTTGCCTTCCGCCAGCCAGCACACCACCGTCCTGCGCAACGCCGGCCTGATCACGACCACCCGCACCGGTAGCGCTGTCCTGCACACCCTCAGCCCTCTGGGAGACGCCCTCCTTCACGGCGACACCGCCATGCGCTGAGAACATCTCCGTGTCGTCGTCGGACAGGTCCGCAATGCCCGGACGCCCAGGCCGTCGTCGGCTCCGGCCGCCTCACCGTGTGCCCGAAGTCGTCGGTGTGGGCGGCGAAAGCACGCCTCGGAGCAGACCCGGATGATCGCACCGCCACACCACACCACCCCAGAGGGCTTACCACCGCGCCGAATTGTGTGCGGGTGGCTGACCGTGCTTCCCGGAGCATCGCGACCGGCCTTAGGGAAGTGGCGTCGCCGCGGGAACCTGGTCCGCGGCATGATGTCGTGGGCCTGCCGTCAACGGCCTTCGCCGGCTGAGGCGGGCCTCCCAGGACCGTCCAAGGTTGGACGGAAGCAGGTCACTTCCACTTTGTCTACCAGGAAGACGAAGTTCGACAATCCTCGCCTCTCTTCTTTCTGTTGGAGGCGGAAGCGGCTAGATTCCACTCCGCTCCGTCCCACAGCCCCGTCGATCGGCACTGATGTTGCTCTGGAAGCTGTGCCTCCCGCTCAAAGCGGCCACCTCCGCTCCGACCGCTGACCCCAGCGTCCGTCGACGGTCCGTGAATGAAGCAGAGACAGGAGATCCCTATGGCCCGCCGACAGGGAAGACACCGGCACCCCGCGCATCGAATGAAGATGTTTCTACTCGCTCTGATCCTTCCGCTCGCGCTGGTGACGCCGGTCGCCGCAGCACACGACGGATCGCACGAGCCGCAGGGCGGCAAGCCGTCCGGGGAGCAACTCCCCAGTGACGAACGGTTCCAGAAGGTCCTTCTCGAAGGCACCGGGCTGACGCAGCCGATGCGGATCAGCGTCGCCCCGGACGGCCGGGTCGTCTACATCGAGCGCGACGGCCGGGTGAAGGTCTGGGACCCGAAGACGAAGTCGTCGGCGACGGCCGGGACGGTACCGGTGCGCGTCGTGGGCGAACTGGGCCTCGTCGGGCTGGCGCTGGCCCCCGACTTCGCCAAGTCCGGCCACATCTACCTCCACTTCTCCCGCCCCGACTGGGACACCTCGTACGTGTCCCGGGTGGCACGTTTCACCCTCAGTCCGGGCAACGTCCTAGATCTGAACTCCGAGACGACGATCATCGACATCCAGCATCCGAAGGGGGTGGGCGGCGGCCACAGCGCGGGCGATCTGCTGATGACCAAGCGCGGCGTGCTGTTCATCGCGACCGGGGACAACACCAACTGCTGTGCCTCACGCGGCTTCCCCGGCACGGACGAGCGGCCGGGACAGGCAGGCGGCGATGCCCAGCGGACCTCCGCCAACACCAACGACCTCAACGGCAAGATCCTGCGGATCGCGCCGAAGAAGAAGGGCGGCTACAACATCCCCCAGGGGAACCTCTTCCCCGAGAAGGCCGACCGCCACGACAAGACCCGCCCCGAGATCTACGCCATGGGCTTCCGCAACCCCTTCACGCTCGGGGACTACGACGAGAAGACAGGCGCGCTCTGGATGGCGGACTACGGTCCGGACGCGGTCCAGCCCGACCCCGAGCGCGGTCCGGCCGGACACGTCCGCCTGTTCCTGATGAAGGGCGCGGGCAACTACGGCTGGCCCTACTGCACGACGGACAACCAGCCGTACAACGACTGGAACTACGTGGACGACAAGCCGGGCCCCTGGTTCAGCTGCGAGAAGCCCGTCAACGACTCGCCCAACAACACCGGCCTGGTCCACCTGCCCCCGATCAAGCCGGCGACGGTCTACTACACGTACGACAAGCAGGAGTACTTCCCTCAGCTGTACGGCGGCGGCGCTATGGCCGGGCCGGTCTACCACTACGACCGCAAGAACCCCTCGGAGACCAAGTTCCCGGAGTGGTTCGACGGCCGGCGCTTCCTGTACGACTGGACGACCGACTGGGTGCAGAGCACGGCCTTCGACAAGCGGCTCACGAAGCCGCAGGACATGCGGGCCTTCCTCCCGGACATGGACTTCAGCAAGCCGATGGACATGGAGTTCGGGCCCGACGGCTCCCTGTACGTCCTGGAGTACGGCAACGGCTGGGGCTCCAGCAACGACGACTCCGGGCTCTACCGGATCGACTACACCGAGGGCAACCGCGCGCCCCAAGCGGTGCCGGAGGCGACCAAGGATTCCGGACCGCTCCCTCTCACCGTCGACTTCGACGCGAGCGGGTCCACCGACGCGGACGGTGACACGCTGACGTACGCCTGGGACTTCGACGGCGACGGTACGACGGACGCGACGACGGCACAGGCGTCGTACACCTACCGCACCGCCGGATCCTACGAGCCCCGGCTGACGGTCACGGACAGCGGCGGCAAGTCATCGACCGCGCATCTGTCGGTGGTGGCGGGCAACACACGTCCCGTCGTCGCCGTCGAGTCGCCCGCCGACGGCGGCTTCTCGGACTTCGGCGCGGACATTCCCTTCAGGGTCAAGGTCGTCGACCCGGAGGACGGCACCGTCGACTGCACCAAAGTGAAGGTCACCTACCAGCTCGGGCACAACCAGCACGGCCACCCCATGGCCGAGGCCACCCCCGACGCGAACTGCGAAGGAGTCCTCATCCCCGGCCGGGACGCCGAACACGGGCCGGGCGCCTATGTGTTCCACATCGTCCGCGCCGAGTACACCGACGGCGGCGCGCCCGGCGGTGCCCCGGCGCTCACCGGTGCACACGACATCGTGTTGCATCCGGGCCAGTACAGCGCCAACACCTATCCGCGTGGGCAGGGTGTGGGTCTTTACACCGGTCAGCTGTTCGTCCCCGACTCGGGCAACTGGTTCATGTTCCCGCGGATCAATGTCTCCGGCATCGACCAGCTCTCGATGGAGTTCGCCACCCGCACGGCCGGGGCGAACTTCACCGTGCACGCCGGTTCGCCCGACGGCCCGGTGGTGGCCACGTTCGAGAACCTGCCGCACACCGGTTCCACCTCCCTGTCCAACCGGGTCTACAAGACGTTCACGGCGGCCGTGAACGACCCCGGCGGAGTCCATGACCTGTACTTCGTCGGCTCCTGGCCCGCCGGAGTCCAACCCGAGTTGTTCGTGCGTACCTTCACTTTCGGGTGAGCGGGGCGACGACGGCGTTGCGCTGACGGCCGAACCCGTCGGTCCCGATCTCGACGGTATGCAGCCATCGTCAACCGGGTCGCTTCAACGGCACCATCATCGAAACCGGCACGGACTCGTCATGGGCAAGTAAGCGGGTCATCACCGACCGACTCCGGAAGTCGAGACTCCGTCTTTCGCCGCCTAACCTCGGCATTTCATGACGGCTCGTCAGTGCAACTGATGGGCCGTCATGAAATGTCGAGGCTAGCAAGTTCCTGGCGCTGCCGGGCTTGCTGGACCCAAGGGCCGAGTTCCTCCCGGCGGTCCGCGAGGGGGAATCTCTCCTTCACCCAGGCAGCGCCGAAGGCGGATTCGAGAAAGTCGATTGCTGCGATCTCAGCTACGGCAGTCTCCTGACGATTCTCGGCGACCTCTGGATGCGCGAAGAGTGCCTGCGTGCCTCGATACACACGGTCGTTGTAGACCGCTCACGCGGTTGCCTCGTTAGGTAAGTCCTGGGCCTGGTTTGCCTGCATCCAGGCCGCAAAGGTCGGTATCTCGATCATTCCCGGACTATAGGGGCGCCCGAGGCACCGTCACCGAGGTATTCACTCAACGAAGGGCGTGACCTCTTTGGTGAGGGAGCCGTGCGGCGTCGCGTACCTGCCCCCGACACAATGGTCTTCCTCACCGCGGCCGACCGCAGGACGCCGAGGACTTAACCCACCGGCCCCAAGCTCGCCTCACGGTGTGAAGGCAGACCTGGACAAGGGCCGGGGCGCCGCCGACGCAGCATGCCTGTCCTGTCGGCCCGTCAGGCCCAGAGGCCACGTCGGGTGGGAAATAGCGCAGCTTCGGAATACTGCCTCTTCACCAGTGGGACGGCGGTGTCCAGGCGGCGGAGTACCGGGTGTGGGTCCGGACTCCCGACCATGTGCGGTCAGTCGACGGCGTCGACTACGACCATTCCGTGTCAAGTCTGTGCGTGTTGCAGGACTGGTCCTGATGGGGCGAACCTCAACACCTGGCCACAGAAGCTGATTCGTATCCTTCAATTGATCTTTCACGGCCGGGTACACGGTTGTTCTGATGCCCGATCCGCACTGCCGGGGAGGCCAGGTGCTCGAAGATCCGCACCTCCGGGGCCGATCACCGCTGGACTTTGGCCCGTCGTCGCCTTCCCATACCCAGATCGTCAGCAGCCCGTACCGGCTCACGGTAGCCGCTCTCTGAACATTTCCGGCCGGCACCGTGCCGTAATCAAACCCCCGCTTCCTCATGCTCTTCTCTATGCCGCGTGGCATTTTCGGGCAGTTTCCGGATGCTTGGTAGCCCGGAGGCGGCGACCCACAGCACGCTCAGCACGGCACCCACCGTGCCGATCCACAGGGTGGGCCGTAGGCCGAGCGCGGTGCCCAGCGTGCCGGCCAGCACCGCGCCGATCGGGCGCACTCCGAAGTTGGCTGTCTGCACCACTCCCATCACGCGGGAGCGCAGCGTGGTCGGGATGACGGCGATCAGATAGCTGTTCGTGGAGATGTCCAGGACCGCGACCCCGCAGCCGGCGCCGAGTTGCGAGGCGACCAGCGCCGCGATCGCCAACGGTCCCTGGCCCTCGGCCAGCGGCACCAGCAGCAGGGGCAGACTGAACCACAGGAAGCCGGTCACGACGGCCGGGCCGAGGCCGATCCGCCGCACCACGCGCGGCGCGGCGTACGCACCGGCCAGCCCGCCGAGCCCGAACGCGGCCAGCACCGCCCCCAACGCCCCGGCTGTCAGCCCCAGTTCGGTGGTCCCGTACAGAACGAGCAGCGTCATCAGGAAGGTACGGCACAGACTCAGCATGGACACTCCGGCCAGCAGCAGGCCCGGGGTGCGGTTTACCGTCATCCACCGCAGTCCGCCCGCCAGTCCGCCCCCCTCACGCGGCGCGGGCGGCGCCTCCCGCGTCCTGATGCCTCCCAGGCAGACCGCCGACACCAGATAGGTCACGGCGTCCACCAACAGGGCGAACGGCGCCGACAGCGCCTGGACCAGCGCTCCGCCCGTGCTCGGCCCGGTGACCTCGGCCGCCGATCTGCTCCCGGAAAGCAGCGCGTTGCCGTCCACATACCTCTCCGCGTCGACCACGGACGCGTACACGTGGTGATTGCAGACCCGGAACAAAACGGTGAGCGCCCCGACGACGAACTCCGTCAGGAACAGGTGAGCCAGCGTCAGCGACCCCCACGCATACGCCAGCGGTACGGAGACGATGGCAGCGAACCGCCCAATGTCCGCGACGATCATCGCCCTGCGCCGGTTGGTCTGCCGGTCCGCCCACGCCCCGCCGGGTATCGACAGCAGCAACGAGGGCAGCAGCGCCGCCGCCGTCAGCCACCCCATCTCGGCCGCCCCCGCATCCAGCAGTACGACGGCGGCCAGCGGTATCGCCAAGATATTGATCTCGTCCCCGACCAGGGAGATGCTCTGGGCACTCCAGTACAGCCGAAACCCCCGCTCCCGTAGCAGCCCCACGCGGCGCGGCGCGGCGCGGGCCTTCCCACGACGGGCCACCCTTATCCCCGCCTTGCTCATCGCGCGTCTCGGACGGTCATGTCAGACGCGCCGCAGGCGCCCGAGCTCGCACCGCCCGCCATCCGCCAGCCGCGTGGCAAACCCCCGCCGCAGCCGGCAGACGGCCACAGCACCGTGGACGAAATGCGGCACAGAGTCATTGTGCTCGCGCCGTTCGGGCCGAGCAGCCCGCGCACCTCGCCCGGTCCGACGGCCAGGCACACCCCATCCAGCGCGCACAGGTCCGGCCGACCCGTGCGCGGATACCGCCGGGTCAGCTCCCGGGACTCGATCGCGTTCCCGGTCACCGGACGGTCCCGTGCGCCGCGGTGGGCAGGGTCAGCAGCATGATGCGGGACACGGGCTCATCGTCTGCTGGCTGCCAGTGGCCGACCTGGCGGTAGCCCCACGCGGCGTAGGCGGCGTGCGCCGGTGCCGCTTCCGGATCGGGCCGCATCGCCAGCGTGACGCGCTCGACGCCCAGGCCCTCTTGGAGATGGGTGTGCATCCGGGCCGCCACCCCCTGCCGCCGCCATCCGACGCGTACCGCGAGTTCGACGATGCCCAGCGTGCGCTCACCGGTCTCGGCCGCGAACTCCGCTGTCGTCTCCTCGTCCATCGCCTTCCACCAGCCGGTGTCAGGCGGCAGGGGGTAGCCGAAGGCGTAACCGACAGGCAGATCACCGCAGCGGGCAATGACGAGGCGGGCGCGGGAAACCCTGACCTCCTGCGCGAAGCGGTCCACGAAGTCGGCGACCTCCTTCGTGCCTTCGCAGTAGGGCGGGTCGGCCCAGATCTCCTTGTACATCGGCAGCACCACATCGAGCTGCACAGCACACTCCAGCCCATCCCACCGCTCCACCGTGATCGGCGAGCGCCCCATCCGTTCCCTCCAGTCTGCTGTCACCAGCCGAAGCCGGCGTCTGCTAGAGCCTGCCCGGCCCAACAGGGATGGTCCTGCGGGACCGCTCACCAACGCCCACGCCACCCTTAACACTGATGCCGGCCATCGATCTGACCGGGTAGCGGACGGACCTGCGGCCACCGATGCTCGGGCCGCCGTTCTTCGCGGTGGCGGGGTGGCGGACAGCCCTGCGGGTGCGGCCGCCGATTGCCGGGCCGCCCTTCAACGTGGCCGGGTGGCGGACAGCCCTGCGGGTGCGGCCACCGATTGCCGGGCCGCCGCCCTTCGAAGTGGCGGGGTAGAGAGTGGGCGTGCCCGAGGCAGGGGCGGGGGTTTCGGCGCCCACCTCAGGGTCCATAAGTGCGAGCATGCGTGCGGTCCTTTCGACGTCGAAGCGGGTTCCGGCACTGTGCGAACGTAGGCAGCGGCAGGTCAGCCGGGCTGCCTCTGTCCAGGGCCGATGGGACGACGAGACGCCGCGGGCGGGCCTGTTGCCTCGTCGTCTGCGTCACCCGTCTCGGTGACGGCTCGCTCATCGTCTGCTAAAAGCACGCTGGCGGAAACCTCAGAGGTCATAGGGTGCCCGACGTCGACCGGCTGCACGCCAAGGGTCACGGGACCGCCGACGCGGGCGCCGTCTGGTTTTCCCTGCTCAAAGTCCAGGACGTGATCGTCCTGTGCTACTGCAGGTTCGCTCCGTCCGCCCGGACGAACGGGCTAGGGATCCTGCGTGGCCTGGACCCGGCCGAGCTCGAAGAGGGCGACGACGGTGGCGACCTGGAGAAGCCGTGGGCCGGAAGCCGGGCGCAGGCCATCGCTTCTTCCGCCTGTATGTGGTTCAAGCCCCGGCACAAGGCGTGCGGCAAATGCCCCGCACTCGCGAGTGTTCGGTTCAGTTCCGCGGGCCGGGGAACGCATGCCTCCTGGACCCCGTCGATCGTGAAGCGGTGGTCGTGGGTGGGTGGTGTGGCGGTCCGGGCAGATGACGCGGACCCTCCCGGCTTCGGCGTCGACCTGGAGCGTCAGGCCGGTGCGGGCCTGGCACTGGATACAGACGACGGGCAGGCGACTGAGGCCGTCGTCGTAGGCGACCCAGATCACCCCGGCCGGCTTCAGGTACTGCTGAGGTGCAGTCGTGTTCCACACCGGGCACGGCTCGAACACTCGTGTCATCCGGCCGGTTATCCTGCGGGCGAGGCGTCCTTCGCTCGCCGCCCAGAACAGGACGCACGATGTCGACTTCCCCGCCCCCGGTCTCCGAGCCGGACCCGTCCGCGCTGACCTGCCCCGGCGACCGCGTCGGCCTGTGTGCCGGGTGCCAGCCCAAGACATACCGGTACGGCACCGGCGGCTGCCCGCTGTGCCAGTGGTGCATGGCATCCGCTCAGGAGAAATGGGGCCCGGCCGTGCGCTACCTCAGCACGCGCTCATAGGCAGTCGCGGCGGAAGAAGACTGATCGCCGGACGCACATGCTCGGAGTTCTCTACCCTCCGGATCATGAACCGGACGAATGCGCTGGCCGTCTTCGGAGCCGTCACCGGCGCGGCCGGTGTCGGCTGGCAGATATGGAGCCACCGCCTCAGAGGTGGCCGCGTCGAGGTCTTATCCACCCGGCAAAGACCTGACGGCCGCTGGTGGGTGCGGACCGATGTGTCGAACGTAGCCCGCCTGGACGTGACGATCGTCGGCTACTCGATCTGGTGTTGAGTGACGCTGAAGATGTGCACCAAGGCGACGTTGGGGTTGTTGACAGGACGAGATGAAACGACCCCGGCGGCCGTCAGGCCGCGGGGTCGTCGTGCATACGGTGTCGGCTTCATGCACGCGGTGTCGCGGGCCTCTCGGTGATCGCGTGGCGGCTGGAGATCCCTGTCGGGGAGAGCTCCTCTCCTGGAATGCCCCGCTCGATGAGGTGCTCCTGCGGTCGAGGATCATGTTGGTCATGAGTGAGCGTGAGGGCAGTGGGGTGGACCGGCTGGGCCGGTCAGCGTTGCACTATGCCGCGGCGTCGGGTGATCTGGCTGGTGTTCAGACTGCGATCGACGCCGGGGCGGACGTATGCGCTGGTGACTCGGCCGGGTGGACTCCACTGCACTTTGCCGCGCAGTCTCAGAGAGCTGACATTGCCATCGAGCTGCTGGCCATCCACGCCGTTGTGGATGCCGTGGACGTGCAGGGAAACACGCCGCTGGGGCGGGCGGTGTTCAACTACCGGGGTGATCCGGCCGTGCTCGATGTGCTGCGAGAAGCGGGCGCCGACCCAGATCGGGCGAACGCGCATGGAATCAGTCCGCGGCAGCTGGCGGGGCGGATCGCGAACTACGACGTCGCGAGGCATGTGAACTGGTAGGCAGGGCCGCCTGGTGCGACCCTGCCCGGCCTTGGTCGTCGTCTGTCGCGTGTGTCTCGGTGATGGCGAGGCGGGTGGAGGACTCGTCCAAGATGCTCTTCTCGTCGGCGAACGCGGCGATGAGGGAACGGTCACGGTCACCCCCCGGTCGAACCCTATAACTCGGCCATCTCGCCCCAGAATTCGACGGCGCGGATCCCGTAGGACAGGGACGGCATGATCGCCCGGACAGCTCCGAGGCGATCGGGTGGAGCGCGTTGAGGCGGTTTGTACCCCGCGCCTGGGAATTCGGCGATCTGTCGCTCGTCCTGGAGTCGTCGAGCGACAACTACATCCCGCCGCCGACGTCGCCATCCAGTACACCGGCGCCGACGTGTGGGAGCGGTCTCAGGGCTCGATGAGGAGGTGTTCGATGAGGTTGTCGCGGAGCGTGAACTGATAGCGCAGATCGATGGTGCCGCCGGGGAAGTTGCCTTCGAGGTGGTGTGTGGCGATGTAGTGGGCCGTATCCGTTTGCTGGGTGCCGGTGAGGTGGATGGTGTAGCTGAATTCGGTGGCGGATCGGCCCAGCCACCGCTCGATCGCGGCAGTGCCCTGGTAGGTGTTGCCGTCGTCGATCACTGTGGCGTCGTCGGTGAACGCCGTGACCGCGGTGGCGGCGTCGTGGGCGCGGTGCGCTTTGAGGTAGCGGGTGATCACCTCGGGCAGGGTGTCCGGGGTGATCGTCCGGGGCTGGTTGTCCTGCATGACACTCCTGATGACGGTGGCGGGTTCAGACGGTGGGTGTGGTGCCGCCGTCGATGACGTGTTCGGCCCCAACGATGGCCGAGGCGCGGTCGGAGACGAGGAAGGCGACGAGTTCGGCGACTTCCTCGGGCTGGTTGGGGCGGCCGAGCGGGATGCCTCCCAGGGAGTCCATGAGCCGGCCCAGCGCCGCTTCCTGGGTGATGTCGGCGTCTCGGGCAATGCGGGAGACCAGGTCGTCGGCGGCCGAGGTCTGGATGAAGCCGGGTGAGACGGTGTTGACGCGAACGCCGTGGGGGGCGACCTCGTTGGCCAGTCCCTTGCTGTAGGTCGTCAGGGCGGCTTTGGCGGCGGCGTAAGCCAGGGTTCCGTTCCAGAGCGGCATGCGGCGCTGGATCGAGGTGACGTGCACGATCGCACCGGCGCCCTTGGCGATCATCTGCGGGAGAAGGGCACGGTCCAGACGGACTGCGGCCAGCAGATTCGTGTTCAGCTCCCTGGCCCAGTCGTCCTCGCTCAGCGCCGCGAACCCTCCGGCCGGCGCCTCGGAACCGCCGAGGGTGTTGACCAGGATGTCGACGCCGCCCGCGCGGGCGTCCACCTCGGCGGCCACGCGCGTGGCACCTTCGGCGGAGGCCAGGTCGGCGGCGATGAAGGTCTTCTCGTCGATGCCGTCGGGGCGGCTGCGGGCCGTGACGAGGACGGTCGCACCGGCCTGGGCCAGGCGCCGGGCGATGGCGGCTCCGGTGCCCTTGGTGCCGCCGGTGACCAGGGCGCGCCGCTCTTCAAGTGATTCGCTGATGGATGCGGTCACGGTGTATTCCGTTTCCGGGCGCGGGCACGGGGCGCCGCCCCCACTTCAACTGCTAAAATAGAAGCTACTGACTTCGACTTTAGCAGTAACCGAAGGGATGGTCGCCGTGGCAAGCCGGATCAGGCTGGAGGACCGGGAGTGCCCGCTGTCCACGACGGTGGAACACGTCGGCGAGTGGTGGACGCTGCTGATCCTCCACGACGCCTTCGACGGCTACACCCGCTTCGACCAGTTCCAGGAGAGCCTGGGCATCTCCTCCAGCATGCTCACCACCCGGCTGAAGACCCTGGTCGCGGACGGCCTGCTGGAACGCCGGCCCTATCAGACCAGCCCCGTCCGGCACGAGTACGTTCTGACCGAACTCGGGCGCTCCCTGCGCCCGGTGATCGTCGCCCTGGCCGCGTGGGGCAACTCCCGCCTCACGCAGAAGGAGCGCAGCATGATCCTCGTCGACGCGCACAGCGGCCAGGAAGTCGAGCCGGTCGTCGTCGACGCCAAGACCGGCCTCCGACTCGACGACAGCACCGCTTACGTCTTCACCGCAGGCCCCGCAGCCAGCGACGCCATGCGCACCCGCTACGCGACACGGCCGGCCATACCCGCGGAAGAGGCGTAGGGCTGCCCGCAAGGGCCTCCTGCGGCCTTGAGCAGGATTCCAGGCCGGTGAGCTGTGCCGTTACCTGCGCTGGCGTAACACTCGGCGTGGGTGTTGACCGCCGCCGTGATCTGGGCCTCCCGGGTGTGCGGGTGCACCGCGGCCAGCATCTCGCGGGTGAGCGGCAGGTCGTAGAGGGTGTCGACCAGGAGGGATGCCCCGTCGCCGGCGATCAGCCGGCCTTGCTGTAGCCGTATCCGCCGTCAGGCAGGGTCCAGACCCAGGTCCTGGGGACGACCTCATACAGGCCCCGGGTGAAGGGGATACGGGTGGGGGCGGGATCGGCGCGGCCGGGAAGCTTTGCACGGTCCGCGGTGCGAGGGAATGCGGGGACCCGGAGGCCCGTGCGGTCTGCCGTGTCTCGCCGAGGCCCTGTACGCGCAGGGTCACGACATCGCCGTCGTAAAGGAAGCCGGGGAACGTCGCCATGTCGCGGGCGTGTTCAACGAGGGGGCAGCCGCGGGGTCCGTGAAGGATCGCGCTCGGACGCTGGTCGACGGGCTGGGTGACGACCTGGCCCATACGCGCCGTCGTGACGGGCAGCACGATGCCTTCCGCCGTGAGCTTGAGCGTCCAGGTGCCGGTCGCCCACACCACTCCGGAGGCCCTGATGTCGCTGCGGACCGTTCGGACGCCGTCGACGTGGCTGCCCTGCCGGATGACGGAGAGGACCGCGGTGTTCTCGTAGAGACGAACGCCCGACCGGACGACCGACGCGCTCAGGGCGCCAATGAACTGCTGGGTGTCGATCTGTGCGTCCTCGGCGCAGTAGACGGCACCGATCGCGGTCGCGGGCAGCAGGGGGGCGTGTTTGGTCGCGTGGCTCGCCGACACCAGCTCGATCTCGACGCCGGCGGCTCACCGGTCCCGCACGTAGTCCTCAAGGATCCGGCCCTGCTCCTCGGTTTCGAAGAAGAACACGGCACCGAGCTTGCGGTACTCGAAGACGTCACCGAGTTCGTCGGCGTACTCGCTGTACTTCGCCTTGGCGGCGCGGGCGATCGCGGGATCTTGATGCTGCACCGGCGGGCTCGTTAGGGACTACGAGTCCCGACTGGCCTCCTGTGTCTGCCGCGTGTACTGGGCCGAGACCGACCGGATGACTCGGCGCCTGGCCGGCACCACTGCCACCAGCCGGCGTACCCCGGCCGACCTCGCGGACCTCGCCTTGGGCGAATCGGTACGGGCGGCGGCATGAGCATCAGCCAGCTCGTCGCCCGAATCGCCGAGCGAGAGGCCGAACTCGCGTGCCAGGCTGAGGCGTCTCGTCGCCCGTGGCATCCTCACCGAGACCGAACCCGGATTGTCTACCCAGAACCGTCCGTAGGACATCCAGCGCCTCCGCGACCAGCACACCGCACCCGACGCAACTCACGACGGGCATCGGGTCGCGTGCCGCCTTCTGGGACTCAGATGGCGGTAGAGAGTGCGACGTGGCGCCATTGGTCGAGTTCACGTCGCACCAGATCCAGCTTTGCCTCGACGCGCTCGACCGCGTCCGCGCCCAACTGCAGGCGCAGCGGCGGCTTGGCGACCTCGGTGATGTCGACGATGGCTTTGGCTCCCTTCACCGGATCGCCTGGCTGGCGGCCGTCGTTTTTGGCCAGTGCCTCGCGCACCGGCCCGGCGCCGGCGACGTAGTCGGCGATGGCGGCTGGTTCGACCTGGATGCTGGAGCTGTTGAGGAAGTCGGTGCGAAAGCCGCCCGGCTCTATGATCGTGACGCGGACGCCAAGCGGGGCCAGTTCGCCGTGCAGTGCCTCGGAGATGCCTTCGAGGGCGAATTTCGACGCGCCGTACAGGCCCGCTGCCGGAGCGGTGGCGAAGCCGCCCACGGAGCCGATGTTCAAGACATGCCCGGATCGCTGAGCACGCAACGTCGGCAGGGTCGCCCGCAGCGTGTTGAGCACGCCGAACACGTTGACGTCGAACAGATCCCGGGCAGCCTTGTCAGAGGTCTCCTCGATCGCGCCCACGAGGCCGTAACCGGCGTTGTTGGCCACGATGTCGATCCGGCCGAACTCCGCCAGGCCGGCCTCCACCGCAGCCGTCAACTGCTCCGGTTCGGTCACGTCCGCGTTCACCGCCAGCAGTCCGTCCGGCTTTTGCGGGTGCGCCTTGAGCACCGCCGACACGTCCCTCGCCGTAGCGATCACGCTATGTCCTCGATCCAGCGCCTCACGGGTGATCTCCGCGCCGAGCCCACGCGATGCACCGGTAACAAACCAAACGCTCATGTTCTCCCCTGTTCCGACAGCCCGATTGGCCAACAGCTCCACGCTAGAAACTAGAGTCGGGTCTAGATCAAGAGCTGTGTGACGGGAGTCGCTCATGGACCTGAGCATCGGCGAGGTGGCGGAGCGCAGTGGGCTGAGCGTTCACGCGCTGCGGTTCTACGAGCGGGAGGGCCTGTTCGCCAACCCGGTACGGCGCCTGTCCAACGGCCGTCGGATCTATCACGAGGAGGATCTGGAGTGGCTGGCGATCTGCACGAAGTTGCGCTCCTCCGGCATGTCACTGGCGACGATCCGGCGATACATCGAGCTGGCCGGTCAGGGCCCGGGCAACGAACATGAGCGGCTGGAATTGCTGCGCCGGCACGAGAACCACGTGGAGGCGCAGATCCGGGAACTGCAAGAGACCCTGGACGTGATGCGGCACAAGGTGAGGATCTACGAGGACCATGTCGTCCGCGGCGAGGCCGACCGGCTCTGGAATCCGTCCCACCCGGATGCGGCAGCCCAGGCCACCACTCACCAGGAGTGCCATCCGTCAGAAGGCGGGACGTGAGTTGATGTAGCGCATCCCGCCACTCCAGCACGGCCGAACCCGCTGACCGGCCCGGAGTCCCCACAGCCACACGTTCAGGCGACAACGAACCAGACCTTAACTTGCGTACCCCCCTCTCAGTGGTGCCGTTGGGGTGCACCCGACGCGACAGATGTGTCGCAGGCGTGGGGCTCACTTGGATGCACCGAGGTAACGATCACTCCACTGATCTGGGGTTTTTGCGCTGGTTGGCATTGAAGCGCGCTTTCTTCTGACGATTCCCACACGTGTTCATGTCGCACCATTTGCGGGTGCGGCTTTGGCTCGTGTCGAAGAGGGCGGCCTGGCAGGTCGGTGACGCACACAAGGCCAATCTTCCGTCGCGTTCGCCCGCGATGATGCTGATCGCGTCGGCGGCGATCACGCTGAGGGCATCTTCCACACAGGAAGCCGAGCTGAGCTGCCATCGCCGCTTGCCCTCGGGCGTCAGGATCGCCGCGGCCCGACCCTGGGCGCTGCTGTCATTGATGACTTGGACAGCAGACGCAGGGAGAGCGTCCTGGATCGCGGCCGCTGTCGCGGCGGCGTGAATCGACTCCCTCAGCTCCCGAGCGAGGTCGAGCTGGGCAGTGGTGCAGGACGCCACGGCGAGGCCGTTCACTGCCAGCCAGTCGACGAGTCGGTGCGGCGTGGGAATGCGCTCCACAGCGTCGCCATGACGCTCCGACAGAGTCCCCGTGAAGCTGGTCGCCAGCACGCTACCGAGGCGGAAGTCAGGGAATCCAGCACGCATGGAACCACCTTAGAGGGTTGCAGCGTGGCTCGGAGAACTGCTAGAACCAGCTTAGCCGGTTCCGCGATGGCCAGGAGGTCTCATGCCCCGTCCAACCAGCGACGTGCAAGCATTTGAAGCCCACGCAACTGACGCTGACCTCGACGATCTGCGCGCGCGACTAGCCGCGGCGCGACTACCCGAGGCCGAGACGGTCCATCGCGCCGCGCCCGACCCTCGCCGATGGGAACAGGGCGTCCCTCTCGCCGACCTCGTCGATGTCGTGAACTACTGGCGCACCGGATACAACTGGCGGTCGTTCGAAGAGCGCCTCAACCGGATCGGCCAGTTCCGCACGACCATTGATGATCTGGGAATCCACTTCCTGCACCGCCGATCCCCGCGCGCAGATGCCACTCCTCTGATCTTGACGCACGGCTGGCCAGGCAGCATTGCTGAGTTCATCGATGTAGTGGACGAGCTGGCAGATCCGAAAGACGCAGACACGCCGGCGTTCCACGTCGTGGTCCCGTCGCTCCCAGGTTTTGGTTACAGCGACAAGCCGGCCACCACCGGGTGGGGAACCGAAAAGATCGCGGCCTCATGGGTGGAACTGATGGGAAGGCTCGGCTACAGCAAGTTCGCAGCCCACGGCGGCGACTGGGGAGGTAATATCACCACGGTTCTCGGCGGTAGGTTCCCGGCGCACGTTCTCGGCATCCACACAACGTTCGCGGAGGGACCGCCTGGTTTGACAACGGACGGGCTGACGGCGGTCGAGCGCAAGTGGACCGAGGAAACCCGCGATTTCTGGCGCAACCACGCGGCGTACGCGAAGCAGCAGGCCACCCGACCGCAGACCATCGGCTACTCGCTCGTCGACTCACCGGTCGGGCTTCTTGCCTGGATCCTTGACAAGTTCGCCGAGTGGACAGATACCGAAGATAGCCCGTTCGAGACGATTTCCAGAGACAGCATTCTTGACGACGTCACTCTGTATTGGCTGACGCGGACCGGCGCATCGTCGGCCCGCATTTACTACGAAAGCCACAACTCGCTGGACCCCGAACTTCGGGTCGACGTCCCGTCAGCAATCAGCATCTATCCCCGCGACATCGAGAAGTGTCCGCGCCCCTGGGCACAGGAGCGGTACCGACAGATCGTCCGATGGAGGTCGCCCGAAATCGGGGGACATTTCCCGTCGCTGGAGGTTCCCGAGTATTTCGTCAAAGACCTACAAGAGGGCCTCGCGGCAGTGCTGGCCGCTAATCGGTGAACGCGGCTGGGTGCCGGCACTCGATCACCGCCTGATCCGGCTCAAGGCGTTGCCCGACGGCTTCCCGACCGAGCGCGTCGAGAGGGCAGAACGTGGTCAGACAGGGCGCGGCGAAGAAAGCGTGGAGCATGTCGAGGTCTTTCGGATGGGCAGTGTAGGAAAAACTTCCATCCTGGAAGACCTCCACGCCCAGCACGCCAACACCCCGACTACACCCTCAACTGCGAA
The DNA here is from genome assembly GCF_042886315.1 of Streptomyces sp. NPDC058001. NCBI lineage: Bacteria > Bacillati > Actinomycetota > Actinomycetes > Kitasatosporales > Streptomycetaceae > Streptomyces > Streptomyces sp. NPDC058001. The sequence goes on along the minus strand of NZ_JBHVQT010000005.1, from coordinate 481,350 downwards.
GAGCCACTTTGGTGCGTCGGGCGGTGCGGGGCGCCGCTCGATGCCGCTCGTGGGATCGCAGGTGATCCAGCTCCGGAGCCGCCACCAGCCGAATGCCCGCACCAGTGAGGTTGCAGCTCGACCGCCGCGGTGCAAGACGGCGGCGGGGCGGACAGGGGCACAACCTGGGCGCGCGTCAGACGAACCACGCCTCCGTTGCATAGTGCGGTCACTTGTTCGATCGCCACGCCTGCCCCGCCCTCCCGACGCTGAAGCAGTAAATGCGTACACCTCACTCCGGCGGCCGGAGTTCGCGCCGCAGGTCGCGATGATCACTGTGGAGGCTCTGCCGCAGTAAATCCGGTATTTACCGTGGCGGAACAGATGATCGCGTTGCGCTCATCCGGTTCGGGTTCGTCCTTGCTTGCGGTATGCATCCATGCCGTCCTGACGGAGCAGGAAACCGAAGCCGGCGGACTCCAGTCTCAGTCCCAACTGGGCCTCATTGAGGCCAAGATCGGCTGCGGTGTCCGCCAGGTGCCAGTCGTTGGCGGCAAGCCTGCTGAGAAGGTGACCGCGGCGGACCTGGGTCTCCGACAGGCGAAATGTCTTGAGGTAGGTGACCCTGCCCCTGTCGTCGGTGATGGCCTCATCGATGTGGTTCTCCTGCTTGGGACGGAACGCCGGCAAGAAGCGGGAGTGAGCTGCCCCGAGTTTCGTAGCGGCCGGTTTGAGTGCCTTCAGGCGGCGTTCGATGTGGCCAGGGAACGGTAGTACGCGGCTTCGAATTCCTCGGGTGGGACGTAGTCGAGGGCGGGGTGCAGGTGCTCGGTGTTGACCAGCCGACCTATTGGACGACGGCGTGTTCGACCTGGTCAGCGTCTCGCCATGGGCCCTGGTGCTCGATCAGCTCGGCCTTGGAGGAGCCGTTGAGGGCCTCAGCCATGGTGTTGTCGTAGCTGTCGGCAACGGAGCCGGCTGACGCGCTCGCGCCCGCTTCCAGCAGCCGTTCGCCGGCTCCGAACCGCACGACGAAACCGACATGCTGCTGGACACCGGCACCGCGAACGGTTTGCCGATCGCCGTCACCTGCACCTACGACCCTTATCCCGACACGGACTTCATCAGTGTGCTACGCGCGTGGGACCTGGAAGGAGGCCACACACTGGGAGGGCCGGTCGCCGCACATGAGGGCGGGGCGCTGGGGAATCAGATCACCGAACTGGATGGTCGGACCGTCGCCGTCACGGTGGGGCGCGGCAACGCGTCCGTACGGGTGTGGGCACTCGGCCGGTGAGCACTGCTGCCCCAGCGGCGGGCGCACCGCTGGGGGCAACCGGCGGCCGGCGCCACCGACATCACCGTCAACGATGCGCACGGACCGATGCGCAACATCCTGCCGGAGTTCCTGCACCGGTACTGGATCCACCTGCGGACGAAGAACCCGATCGAGTCGGCCTTCGCCACCGTCCGGCTGCGGACCCAAGTCAACCGCGGCGCCGGCTCCCCCGCCGGCACTCTCGCGATGGTCCTCAGGCTCGTCGAGTCCGCCCAGGCCCCGTGGCGCGCGGTGAACGTGCCCCACCCGGTCGCTCCGTCCGGGCCGGCGCCCGCTTCGAACGCAGTCAGCTGGTCGAACGCTCCGAGCCCGGCGCGGCGTGAGTGCTCCAACCAGCGTATGACTGACTCTAACTCCATGGTCTGACCCCCCTTTGGGCGCATCTGCCTAAAGACGCACACACTCCCGCCCCAGGGACGGATGTGGCCGCGCGAGGGCGCGTGACAGCCTCCAGGGCGTCGACCAGTCCGCAAACAGGGAGCCGGCCTCATGACCGCCAGCGCGCTGCCACCCGCCCCCGCACGTCTTGTGACCGCTGCACCTGTCCCCCCGTGGGCCCGGCGCGCGGCGGCCTCGGTCTTATGGGCATCCATGCCGTCGGCGCTGTGGCGGTTCGCCGTGGTGATCGGTGTTCCGCTGGGGCTCGCCAAGTCCGAGTACGACGCGATGCTCATTCCCGGCTGGGGGTATCTCATCGTGCCGTTGCTGTCCGTGCTGCAGGAGGCTCTGGCTCTCCTGACGTTGGGACTGGTGCGACCGTGGGGTGAGGTGTGGCCGCGGTGGGTTCCGGGCCTACGCGGGCGCCGCATCCCCGTGCTCGCCGCGGCCATACCCGCGGCACTGGGCGCACTCGCCTGCACGGTCTACGGGGTGCTGTTCGTGTGGACGACGTTGCACACCGACATGGCGATCACACAGTGGGGGGAATGGGTGATGAACGTCTGTTATATACCGATAGTGGCATGGGGTCCGCTGTTGGCTGTCGTCACCACGCACTACTACCGGCGCCGCACACGCCCTTGACTGGCATGATCGGCCATCTCACCCAGGCCGATCCGCAGGTCTTGACAATTACTCCCGCCAGCGGCGCACTTCGCCGCGCCCGCTTGGCCCCGTAACCCGAAAAAGCAGTGGCCGCGCGGGCTTGAGGCCGCATACGTTCGCCTCCATGGTTGACGCAAATTTCGGGCATCCGCGCCTCGCCGCCATCTACGACCCACTCGATCCGGACCGCAGCGATCTCGACGCGTATCTCGCGATGGCGGAGGAGTTCGGCGCGCGGTCCGTGCTGGACATCGGGTGCGGTACGGGCGTGTTCGCGCTGCTGCTCGCCGAGCGCGGGATTACGGTCACCGGAATCGATCCCGCGCGGGCGTCCGTCGACGTCGCGCGTGGCAAGCCGGGCGCGGAGCGGGTGCGCTGGCTCGACGGCGACGCGGAGGACCTGCCGCCCATGCAGATCGACCTGGTGACGATGACCGGGAACGTCGCCCAGGCGATCGCCGAGCCGCAGGCGTGGCGTACGGCGCTGCGTGGCGCGTACGAGGCGCTGCGGCCCGGCGGGCGGCTTGTCTTCGAGACGCGCGATCCGGCGCAGCGCGTGTGGGAGGAGTGGGCGGAGTGGACGCGCGAGAACACGTACCGCGTGACGGACATCCCGGGCGTCGGCCACGTCGAGACCTGGGCCGAGCTGACGAACGTGAGCCTGCCGCTGGTGAGCTTCCGGGGTACACACGTGTTCGCTGCGGACGGGGACGTACTGACCTCGGAATCGACACTTCGCTTCCGCGAACGTACCGAGATCGAGCGGGACTTGCACGAGCACGGCTTCGTCGTCGAGGACGTACGCGACGCACCCGACCGGCCGGGCAGGGAGTTCGTGTTCGTGGCGCGGCGCGATACCGCGGATTCCGTCCCTCGCGGAACGCCCTAGGTGTATCGAGCACGAGCGTGCGCACCACACAGCGTTAGGCAGACGGGACTTGAAGACACTCCATAACGAGCTCGTGCATGGTTTGTGTGGTGGGGAACCCTATGCGTGCAGCGGTCATCCGCAGTCAGCAGGTCACCGGACTGAGTGCGGAAGTGATCGCCGAACTCGTAGCGGAGATCGGCCCGTTGTGGCAAGAACGGCGCCAGGTGGCCCTCACCTCGCGTCCACACCGGGGATGACCCGGACGACACCTGACCTCCCCGCGCGGTGTGTTGCTCCGCGGGCTCCCCTTGTCCGCGTACTCGCCGGAGTCCCAGACAGATACGGATGAATGTGCTCGGCTCGACGTTCAGTAACGCGGGGCGGCTACCGGCGTCGGCGGCCCGCAGCCGCGTGAGCAACACGATGCGGTGAAGATTGTCCTGGCTGACCACGGCCAAGGCCGCCGCCGAACCGCTCTCGCGGACCGGCCGGGACGGACGACTTCCCTGAGGCGCTGTTGCCGCGCACCACGACCAGCCGGGCTTCTTCGGTGCCCATCATCACGGCGGTCACGTAGTCGACGGTGGGTGACAGTGCCAGCCACTGGCACCAAGGCCACCGGCAAGCGCGGCCGGAAGACCCGCTGAAGCCCCTTCAAAACCAAAGGAGACCGTCAGTCTCGACCGCGACGCCAGTGACGCGGGATCAGCACGTGCCGGCCCGAGAACGACTCCCCGCACAATGCGTTGCCTTCACCATCGACCAGCGTGGAGCGGCTGTTCGCCTCCCACTGCAGGCCCATGTCGCAGACATCGCAATATCCAGCGAACCGCCGATACGGCGGTGGCACTTCGTGCGGCTTTGGCCCACTCATGGAGTCAGCCTGCCATCATGAGCGCCACACTCAGCGACCCAGCCCGCCGGTCGTCAGGGCCGACGGCGCATCTGCTGCTCGGCGAAGGAGACCTCGGTCGCCTCCCATCCGGATCACGACGTGTCCGGGCCCCAGTTGCTCGCCGTGCTCCGCCAGCGTCCGACCGGTGCGGAACGCCTCCGCCACCTCGAAGTTCGGAGGGTGCGGACCGCCTTGGTGCCGACCGTGTCGTTCGCTGCGGCGACAATCCGGTCCGGGAGCTTTGTGCGCGAAGCGGCGCATACGTCGACGGCCCCGGATGGCCCGGGGCCGTCGGCCTCATATCGGCTGCACGTCAGCCGCTGCTGTCTCCTCTTGCGCTTCGTCCCGGCGGCCCTCCCTGCCCCATACGGGAGCGTCTCACCGCATGGCTCCGACTCAGCCCTGGTTCATGGGGGTTCGTCGATGGCGCAGTCCTGGCCACATTCAGATTGAACTGCGACAAGCTGTCGTTGGCGGGACCGGCCACCGGATTCACCGGGGACCGAATCCCGGGGTAGGTCTCGGCGCTGGTGGGCGGGTTCTGGGGCTGGGTCGGCTGGAACGGCTCCTGGAAGCCACTTACCGGGAAGTCGACCGCCGAAAATGCCTGGGCCTGCTCGTAGGCCCGCTGGTTCGCCGCCCGTGTCACCTCGTCCTCCAGGGGCGGGTCTGCCGAGTGCGGCTGAGACTGGGCACTCTGCCGGGAGAAATATGCGGCCTGTTCCGGACTGAGTGTCGTGCCCCCCGCATACCCCTGGAAGTGAGGCTGCTGGTAGCCCCCCGAGTATCCCTGCGAGTGATCCCCCGTATACCCGTGGGGCTGACTACCCTGATAGCTCTGCGAGTACGCCGAAGACTGAGCCGGGGCCGACGGCTGTTGCCACGTCCCTGCTGCCGCAGCCGCTGCCTGGGCCGGATCCATGGTTTGGAAGTCCCGCTGGTTGGGGTCTTCCGCTGTAGGCGTCCCCCTACCTTGTTGCCGGTCCCGCTCCCGCAACTGGTCCTGAGCATCCTGGTCGACTGCGGCCACCCAGGTGCCCGAGGGCCGCTCCCAGGTAGCGGCCTCTTCGCGGTAGTCAGGCAGTGTCGCCCCCGGCCGTGCCGGCCGCGCCTGGTCCGGATTCATCTGCGGCGGTTCCGTCCGCGCCAGATACCGTCTGGCTTCCTGGGCCATAATCTGTTGCGCGAGCTCAGGGTCGATCGGGCCGCTGCCCAGCGGAGTTTGTCCTGCTCCCGCCTCCTGACTCCATTGGCGCCGATACTCGTCCCCGTAAGGATTGTTCGAGGCGAAATTCCCCCGACCCTCATCTGACATGCGTGCTACTTCCCGTAATCGATTTAGTCGCCACCAAGACCAGCAACGGTGACCGGGGCGGTCCTCCACCCGCCCGCTGCTGCCCGTGCGCTCCGCTCGCCCGATCCGGTCAGGCCGGATACTTCCCCAACGGGCGGGGCCCGGGCATGGTTCAATCTCGGGCACTCTGGAAGTCCTCTTCCGGCTGCGGCTGATGCACCCCGCCATTGCGGGATGTCGTACCTTCGTGTGCACCGGCTCGAATGCGCGGGAGGGGACCTCTTGTGGCAAGCCCCCTGATCGAGACCAAGCTGTACCGCCCCCAGGTTCGACACGGCGTGGTGGCGCGCCCCCGCCTGGGCGAAATCCTGAGGCGCGGGTCGAGGTCGAGGATGACCCTGGTGTCGGCCCCGGCCGGCTTCGGCAAGACGACGGTGGTGGCGGAGTGGGTTCAGGGCGCAGCCGCCGGCCAACGGAGTGTGGCGTGGCTGTCCCTCGACGCACGCGACAGCCAACCCGCGTCATTCTGGGCCTACTTGGTCACCGCCCTGCAGCGGGCTGCGCCAGGCGTGGCCGCCAGTGCCCTTCCGCTGTTGCAGTCGGCCCAGACGGCGATCGAGACCGTACTGGCCACCGTAATCAATGAACTCGGCGCCCTGACAAACCCGCTCGATCTGATCCTCGACGACTATCATCTCGTCGACACTCCGGACATTCAGGCGGGCATGACGTTCCTGCTCGAACACCTTCCGCCGCGGGTGCACCTGATGATCTGCACCCGCGCCGACCCGGTACTGCCGCTCGCTCGACTTCGCGCCCGCGGCGAACTGGTCGAGCTGCGCGCCGCCGACCTCCGCTTCACCCCCGACGAGGTCGCGGTCTACCTCAACAAGGCCGCCGGGCTGAACCTGATCGCAGGGGACGTCGAAGCGCTGGAGCAGCGCACCGAGGGCTGGATCGCCGCGCTCCAGTTGGCGGCGCTCTCGCTCCAAGGGCGCGAAGACGTCTCGGGCTTCATCGCCGGCTTCGCCGGAGACGACCGCTACGTCGTCGACTACCTGGTCGAAGAGGTCCTGGCACGCCAAAGCGATGACGTGCGCGACTTCCTGCTCCGGACGTCCGTCCTGGGCCGCCTCCACGGCCCGCTGTGCGACGCCGTCACCGGACGCCGAAACGGCAGGGCCATGCTCGAAGCCCTCGACCGGGCCAATCTGTTCGTCGGACGGCTCGACGACAGGCGCCGCTGGTACCGCTATCACCATCTCTTCGCGGACGTCCTTCGCACGCACTTGGCCGACGAGCGCCCCAGCGAGGTCGCGAGCCTGCACCGCCGAGCCAGCCAGTGGTACGCCGAGGCCGGCGAGCTGGTGCCGGCGGTCAGTCACGCACTTGAGGCGGGAGAAGTCGACCGGGCAGCCGACCTTGTCGAGCGTGCGATTCCGGTCCTGCAGCGAGACAGGCAGGAAGCCACCATCTGCGGCTGGATCAAGGACCTTCCGGATGACATCGTGCGCGTCCGCCCTGTGCTCGCCGTGGGCCTGGTCGGCGCGCTCATGACCCGCGGCGAGTTCGAGGGGGTCGAGGACCGTCTGCAAGAGGTCGAGCGGCTCCTCACCGGCTGCGAGCAGGAGGGATCGGCCGCCGAGTTGGTCGTGGCCGACCGGGGTGCGCTGGCCCGGCTGCCCGGCAGGATCGAGATGTACCGCTCCGCCCTCGCACTGGCGCAAGGCGACCCGTCCGCGACCGTGACCCACGCGGGCCGGGCCATCGACCGCGCGGCCGCGGACGATCACGTGATCCGGGCCGCGGCATCGGCCCTGTCAGGACTTGCCAGTTGGGGCAGCGGCGACCTGGACGCCGCCCACGCGGCCTACTCCGCCGCCGCCGAAGGTCTGCGACGGGCAGGGTATGTCGCCGACGTCCTGGGGTGCTCGATCACGCTGGCCGACATCCGCATCACCCAGGGCCGGCTGGCCGACGCGCAGCACACCTACGAGCGGGCGCTGCGGCTGACCTCCGAGGAACCGGGCACCCTGCGGGGCACACCGGACATGTATGTCGGGCTGAGTCAGATCGCCTGGGAACGGGGAGACGCCGCGGCCGCGACCAGACATCTGCAGCGAGCGCAGGAACTCGGTGAGCTTGCCGGGCTGCCGCAGCACCCCTACCGCTGGCGGGTCGCAAAGGCCCGGATCCTGGACGCCGAGGGTGACCAGGCCGGCGCCCTGGACCTGCTTGAGGAAGCGGAGCGCGTCTTACACCGGCGACCTCTCCCCGAACGTACGACCGGTCCCGGCCACCCGGGTACGGCTGCTGCTCACCCACGGCGACCTGGGCGAGGCCCTCGCTTGGGCCCGCCGACAGTGCCTGACCACTGACGACGAACTGTCCTATGTACGCGAGTACGAGCACATCACCCTGGCTCGGATCCTGCTCGCCGCACACACGGCCGACCGCTCCGAATCCGCGCCGAGCGCCGTCGCCCCGTTTCTCCGACGACTCCTCACGGCCGCCGAGACCGGCGGACGCACGGCCAGCGCCATCGAGATCCTCGTACTGCAGGCACGTGCCCACAACGCCCACGGCGACGCCCCCGCCGCCCTCGCCGCCCTGGAGCGGGCCCTGACCCTGGCCGAACCGCAGGGCCACGTCCGCGTCTTCGTCGACGACGGACCGCCGATCGCCACGCTTCTCAGAACCCTGGTGAGGCAACGGCCCAACTGGGCATACCCGTGCCGACTCCTGGACGCGGCCACACAGATCGGTGGCTCCACCGGCGGGGAAACGGGCCCGTCGTCCGCGGCCATGCGGCACGAGCTCGTCGAGCCGTTGAGCGACCGCGAGTTGGAGGTACTCCGGCTGCTCGCCGGCGACCTCGGCGGCCCGGACATCGCCCGTCACCTCCGGGTGTCCGTGAACACCCTGCGCACTCACACCAGGCACATCTACACCAAGCTCGGAGTCAACAACCGGCGGGACGCGGTGCGTATGGCCGGACGCCTCAACCTCATCTCCCGCGCACCCGGCCGATGAGAAAGGGGCTCTTGAGGGCCTGGCAACAAAATCACCACCTCGGTCATCACATGTGGTGATGCCCGCTCACCACACTGCTTGCGACCTTGCAGTCGCCTTCCGGACACGCAAGGCACAAGGAGCGTCATGGACACCCCGACGACCGGCTCTCAGGAGAGTCGTCCCGGCTTGTACGAGATCCGCCTTCAGGGCCACCTCGACCCCCGGTGGGCAACCTGGTTCGACGGCATGACCCTCACCGCCGGCAGCGACGGGACAACCCTCCTGTACGGCCCCGTCGTGGACCAGGCGGCACTTCATGGCCTGCTGAACAGGCTGCGCGACGTTGGCCTCCCCTTGGTCTCGGTCGCCCGCGTGGAGACCGGCCCACGGGAAAACGACCCGACGACGCCCCAACCCCGGACACCCGAGAACTCAGAACCCGGAGACTGACATGACCACCACCACGCCAACGGCCGCAGCCACGCGGGCACAGACCGACTGGACGAGGAACCACGCCCGCGCGGCAGGAGCGCTCTACCTGATCACCTTCCTGGCTTCCATCCCCGCACTGCTGCTGATCGCCCCTGTCCTGGACCACACCGACTACATCGTCGGCACCCGCGCCGACACCCGCGTGCTGTGGGGTTGTCTGCTCGACGTGGTGACCGCTTTGGCCTGCATCGGTACCGCCGTCGCGGTCTTCCCCGTCGTCAAACGGATCAACGAGTCGCTGGCACTGGGCTTCCTCACCGCGCGCCTGGTCGAGGCCGGGATCATCCTGATCGGTGTGGTGAGCCTGCTGTCCGTGGTCACCCTGCGCCAGGACCTCGCAGGCACGACCGGCGAGGACACGGCGACACTGGTCACCACCGGACGGGCGCTCGTGGCCGCCCGCGACTGGACGTTCCTGCTGGGCCCCGGCTTCATGTCCTGCATCAACGCGCTACTGTTCGGCACGCTGCTGTACCGGTCCCGGCTGGTGCCACGTTTCATCCCCGCCATGGGCCTCATCGGAGCCCCTCTGCTCCTGACAGCCGGCATCGCAACCTTCTTCGGCCACAACGACCAGCTCTCCGCGTGGTCGTTCCTCGCCACCGTGCCCGTCGCCGCCTGGGAGCTCTCTGTCGGCACCTACATGCTCGCCAAGGGCTTCAGGCCCACAGCCGTGACCGCCGAACAGATGTGAACAGCCCCCGGAAACGACAAAGATCCCGAGCGATCATCATGATCGCCGGGATCTCGTCAACCGACCCTGAGCTAACTCAAGAACAGTCGATCTTCTGTCCTACCGGGAGTCCCGTTGCCATGTCCTGACATCATCTGGCGCATCATCAGATCGGGGCAGAACTCGTCATGCACCCCCGGTGCCTACTCACGCAGAACCACCATCAGCATGGCGCCCACCTGCGCCGATGCACTAAATCACCGGCATTGGGCTGACCTGGACGGATTATCTTCCGTGAGACAGCGTGGGCGCCCGGCCGCCGAATGAAGCCGGCACCGGGTGGCAAGGTGCCCAACGCAGCGCGGAAGCTCCAGCGGCAGGCACTGACATCCTGCTCGGACGGTTGTCGTACTGGGAAGGCACAATCGGCGCATGTCTGAGAACTTCGTAGACCTTGGGAAGGTCAATGCGCCGTCGGGTGTGCTGGTCCTCGGCATGGCCGGGTGGATCGACCAGTGGCGGGAACTGGGCCAGCCCCTGTCCGAGCGTGCCAGGGCGGCTGCGGCGACGGGAGGAGGCCATCTTCGTGAGGGGTTGTGCGAGGCGATCGCGGTTCCGGCAGCCGATGACCGGCCTTTGACGGTGCGGGCGAGCACCTCGCCGTCTCCGTTCGACGAGGAACCGACGATCGCGACCCTGGAGATCAGTCTCGGTCTTCCGTGGCCGGAGCCCGCGAACCGGTCGGCGCCGGTCCGGCTCGGGGACCTGCCCGTCGACCGGTGCGGCATGGTTGTCGGCGACGCCGCGGGGCTGGACGCGTGGACGGGAATGGACGACGAGCCGGCCGACGGGCTCGCCGATGTCTTCTACTGGGGCCGGTACGCGGACGACGCACATGCGCAGTTCGGTGGTGAGCGGATCGCGCGGTACGGCGTCGACGGGCCACACGGTTGGCTGGACCTTCCGGTGGCTGAGGCGGCCGCACGTGCGGCCGAACTCGTCGCCTGGCGCGACCGCCTCCATGGCAAGGGCCTCATGGTCTCGGTCGACGAGCACACTGATTTCCACCGCTTCCAGCGGGCCGGGTGGCACCATCCGCTCCATGTCGGTGCGATCGACGTCGGCGGTTGCCAGGTGCTCGGCATCGACTGGGACCAGGGTGACCACTCGATCAGGCACCACGGCGAGCGGGACGCCGGCCAGGTCTATTCGGTGACGCTCGAAGCCGACGAGGCGGGAACGATGGTGGTGCGATGGACCATTCCGCCCTACGACTTCGGCGACGAAGACGAGTGTTGATCCCCGTGACGCGAGCTGCGGTCCGCGATCTGGGCGCCCCGTGTGCCGGCAAGGAGCTCGCTGGTGTCGAGGTTGATGCCCGCGTAGACGAACGTCGCGGGGATGCGCTCTGAGGAGTACTTCAAGGTGTCGGCGACCTCGGCCCCGGCCCGTGTGACCTGCGAGACGTTGTGGATTTCGGCGACGATGACCAGGCCGGTGCGGGTGTCCGTGCAGACGCCGACCACCGTTTCGATGATGTCGGTCATGTTTGATCTGGCCGGACCGGCGGTCCCAGGAAGCGCGCGAACTCGGCCGCGACCCATGCGGGCGGACGCTGGGGGCGGAACGGTGATGCAGAGCACCGGGATGCGGTCGTTGACGTTCGGGTGGCGGGCCCGGTCGAGGAGCAGCCGCCGATGCGGCGGCACCGAACGGGACATACGCAGGGCCGCCTCTGACCAGCCGGGCCGCATTGCCTCCGGGGTGACGCTGCGGGCCAGCAGCGCGGAGGTGTCCGCGGCCTTGGTGGTCGGCCGCAGCACCGCCGCCGTGATCGACCTCGTCGCGATATCGACCATCGCCGTCAGCATGAGCAGAAGCCGGTCCCGCTCCAGCCAGGACTCGAAGCCCACGTGCTGCCCGGTCGTCGCCGCCCAGTACCGGCCAGCGAAGGGGCGCTCACGACGCGACCAACGGAAAGGCCGTATCGGAGCCGCGTCCTCGAACCGAGCCGTCACACAGTCCAGCGGACGCCGCTGCCGCTGACGTACGGCGTCCACATACGACAGCTCGACGTACGGCGATGCACCGACTCCTGCCGCCTCGCCGGCATTCGAGCACGAGTCGAGGACCCGGCGAAGACCGTCTGCCCCTCCGGACAAAGCGGGCGGTGCCGGCTCAGGCGTCCGGCTGAGCCGGGCCCGTGGCGGGTGGCCAGCTTCGCAAGGTCATGTCGGCCACCTGCTGGAGGACGTCGCGAGTGATGCCGCTGGCGGCCTGGACGGCGATGCCGTTCGCCACGGTCATGAGGTGACGGGCGAGCAGGCCGGGATCGGCGTCGGGAGGCAGGTCGCCTTCGTCGACGGCCTGCTGGAAGCGGTCGCGGAGGAGTGAGACGTGCTCGTCGCGCCAGGCGACGAGTGCGTCGCGGGCGTTGCTTCCCGGCTCACCGGCGGCGAGGGATCCCTGGACACCGAGGCACCCGGCGGGGCTGCCGATGCCGGTGGTGGCCCGGACTGCGCCGTTGAGCAGCGCGGTGGCCACCTGACGGGCGGTCGGTTCCCGCAGGGCACGGGCCCCGTATGAGGCGGGGCCCTCCGTGTAGCGCTCCAGGCACTTCCGGAACAGGTCCTCCTTGTTGCCGAAAGCCGCGTACATGCTGGTGCGGTTGATACCCATGGCGCCGGTCAGGTCGGTGAGGCTGGCGCCTTCGTAGCCCTGTTCCCAGAAGACCCGCATGGCGCGTTCGAGGGCTTCCTCGGTGTCGAATCCCCTCGGCCGGCCGATCGACGCCTTCTGTCCCGTCTCCATGCCGTCGATCGTACCCCTTCTGTACCGGTCGGTGCGAAAGATGTTACGGTCTCATTCGGTACCGATCGGTACCGAATCTGTGGAGGTCTTGATCATGGCGCAGCTCGAAGGCAAGACCGCCGTCGTCACCGGCGGCAGCAGCGGGATCGGCCTGGCCGCCGCCGTTCGACTGGCGGCCGAGGGCGCGCACGTGTTCATCACCGGCCGGCGCAAGACTTTGCTGGACGCGGCCATCGAGACCATCGGCCCGGCGGCGGCCACCGCTGTGGTGGGCGACATCTCCAGCCTGGCCGACCTGGACCGGCTCTACGACACGGTCCGCGCCCGGGGCCGCGGCCTGGACATCGTGTTCGCCAACGCCGGAACCGCGTCGTTCGCGACACTTGAGCAAGTCACTGAGGACCACTTCGACGAGACCTTCGGCGTCAACGTACGGGGCACGCTGTTCACGGTGCAGAAGGCGCTGCCGCTGCTCAACGACGGCGCGTCGGTGATCCTCAACTCCTCGGTGCGCGCCGACGACGGTGTCACGGCGTTCGGCACGTACGCGGCCTCCAAGGCGGCGATACGGTCCTTCGCCCGCACCTGGGCCAACGAGCTCAAGGATCGCGGCATCCGGGTCAACGCGATCTCCCCGGGCACCATCGACACTCCCGCGGTCGACGCCGTGGCCGAGGGAGACGCGCCCGTCACCAAGGACCAGTTCGTCGCGGGTGTCCCGCTGGGCCGGATCGGGCGCCCCGACGAGGTCGCCGACGCGGTGGCCTTCCTCGCCTCCGGGCGGAGCAGCTTCATCCTCGGCGCCAACCTGTACGTCGACGGCGGCGAGAACCAGATCTGACATCGGCGTACGCGACCCGAATGACACAACCCGAAATCCAGAGCGACCGAAAGGCCATCATGTCCGACACCGACCTGCGCGAGTTTTTCCAGCGCTACATCGACGCACTCAACGCTCACGAGTTTCAGCGCATGACCGAATTCATTCACGACGAGCTCGTCATGAACGGCCGACCGGTCACGCGGGACGACGTCATCGCCGAGTTGGAGGGGCATGGCGACGCGGTGCCGGACTTCACCTGGCGGGTCCAGGACCTCGCCGTCGAGGGTGATCGCGTGGCGGCTCGTCTGTTCAACAAGGGGACGCCCGCGAAGGAGTGGTTCGGTCTGCCCCCCACCGGCGCCACGGTCGAGTACGGCGAATACGCCTTCCACAAGGTCCGTGACGGGCGCTTCTACGAGATGAACTATCTGATCGACGCCCAGGCAGTTCAGCGACAGCTCGTCGGCTGACGTCCAGGTCGGCCTTCGTCAGCATCTCTGAGAACCGTTCGCGCGCCGCGCACAGTCGGGCGGGCCCGCAGGTTCCCGGGGGCGCCGGCCACCGCGCCAGATGCACCTGCACGCGGTCATGACCGTGGCCCGGGCCACGGCCATGACCGCATTCGACTTCCCGAGCCGGTGATGGAGGCTCGGCAAGTCGGACTGGCCTTCATCAACGAGGACCACGGCGCGGAGTTGGCGCGCGCCGTGGCCCGCAGCCTGGTCACCTATCCGCAACGGCCGTTCAACCAGGCGCAGATGAGCATGTTCACCGCCACCCCGGCACCGACGAACAGCGTGGTCGCGCGAACCGTCGACCGCATCGCCGGCCACCTGACCGCGACTGCACTGGCAGCCCGCGTCGGGGTGAGTGAACGCCACCTGACTCGGCTGTTCCTCGACCACCTGGGAAAGACACCGGGCCGATACGTCCGCGACGCACGCACCGAAGCTGCCGTTCACCTCCTGACGTCCGCCTCACTGCCCGTGGCGAGCGTGGCCGCACAGTGCGGCTTCAAAACCGCTGAAACGCTCCGCCAGGCGTTCGTCAGCAGCTTCGGAACACCACCGTCGCGCTACCGGGCAGCGCACAGCACACCGGCCATCTGACGCCGGCACCACACGGTCCCCACCAGCAACCACCACGCGGTGACCGGTCACCGCTCGGTCAGTCGGTGCTGCCGAAGCACTCCCTTTCGGGGCGGCCGGAGGAGGGTCGGTAGCACGCGCGTAAGTTCGCGGGGCGAGGGGCGGCGATCATGGCCGTCGTCGTAACTTCGTTGCCGGCCGGCCGTGCTGTCCCGACGGTGCTCTGGGGGTGTGCGTCGGGGCCGGAGATGTCGATGCGGAAGCCGGGATGCGTGGGCCAAGCGCGGATCCATCCGGCCCGGCAGCTCGGGCTGAGCCGGATTTCGAGCCGGGTGCCGTCGGCTGCCGTGTGGGACGCCGTGGTGACGGGATCCTCACACGCCGTCGTACGCGGGTTCCGGCCCTCGCACGACCGCAACTGGCATACGGGCGGGCGGGTGGCCGTCCGTGACGTAGTGGTGCGGGACGCATGGATGACGGCGGCGGGCGTCACCATCGCCGCGCACACCAGGATGATCCCGGCCGCTGTGCTCATGGGCCGCTTGTCGATCACTGCGGATGCCACCAGCAGCAACTTGCGTGCTCGGCCGACGAGTTGTGCGGTAAGCGGGCCGTCAAGTACGGCGGCATCGCTGTCGGAAGGCAGCGGGGATGCCCCTTCGGAACCGGAGGACGTCGTATGGCCGCGTCCGCTCCAGGCCGCGTCCGCCAGTGCCCACCGCGCCAGGAGTTCGTCCTCGGTCCGATGCGCTGCCCGGCACAGGGCTCTAACGGCGTGCCGCGGCGGGAACTGTTTGCCGTTGAGGTATCGCTCCCAGGACGACTTGCTGATCGGTGTGGCTCGCGCCAGTTCGGTGAGAGTGAGGCCGCTGCTGTCCTTCAGGTCGCGCAGGTCGGTGACGAGACGTGAGCAGGCGGCGGGCAGATCTTGGGGCAGCTCCCGCCACCGAGCCGCAGAGTGCGCCATTCCCCCGGTCCTCTTCCTCATCGTCGTCTAATCCACATGCCGTAGTAACGCCCATGCCTGCTCGCCGACCATCCCGTCGGCGGGTACATGGTCCTGGCGCTGCAATCGCTTGACCTCCGCCTCCGTACGGGCGCCGAAGTATCCGTCCACCTCACCGGGTGACAGCTTGTGGCGTAGGAGCAGGCACTGCACTTCGGCGGCGTCGGGGCCTGTCGCGTTGCGCATGACCAGGCGGGACGTGGTGGCGCTGTTCCCGGCGAACAACTGGTCGCCGTGCCGGGCGTAGGCGCACGTGTACTTGCCCACGCCCGCGCCGCCGGTCTCTGGGGTGGGCTCCCGCCAGGGGGCGGTGATCAGCAGGACCGAGGTGATCGCGGACAGCAGCAGCGCACCCGCGGCGAGGGACAGTGCCGCTACCCGGATCTCCGGCTCCGGATCCCGCTCCCGCCCTGCCGAACGCCCTACCGATCGGGCCTCCGACCTCGCTGCCGAACCACTTTCCGCCGACGTCACCGCGGCGGCGGCCCAGTTCTCCTCGGCGGCATCCCGCAAGGCCAGCAACGGCGTGACATCCGCACCGGCCATCCTCGCCAGCGCTTCGACGGCGACGCGAGGCGGCGGCGCGTTCCCGTTGAGATACCGCTCCCACGAGGACCTGCTGAAAGGCGTCTTCGCCTGGAGCGACGTCAGGCTCAGCTCACTGTGGTCCTTCAGCCGCCGCAGCTCCACCACGAGTTGCCGCGCCTGCGGATCAAGCGACCTGGGCAGCGCCTTCCACCTCACCGTGCCTCCTCGCCCGCTGTCGGATCCGCCGCGGGCTGCGGAACGCCGCACGACCAGGACGCCTGTCAGTCTGTACGCGTTCGGCGCCTCATGTGGGGCGTTCGCCTTCCGCGTCACTCTCGTGTGCTCGGGTCCGGCCGTACCGGCAGACGACTCGAAGCGCCCGTCACTTTCCCGGGAACACCCTCCCCGACCGCGTCTGCGCAGGTCACGGCCCGGGACGTCCCGAGACGTCTCAGGCTGCTCAACGCCCGTGGATTCGCGCCCTGTTCATCCAGCACGCTCGTGCCGACGGCAGACAGACGTCACGCCGAGACATGGACAGAGCACCCGGGGGGGGCGGACTGCCCGGACCATCCACGAACCACGAGCCACTCGGCGCACACCAAAGACCTCAGCGAACACCAGAGACCCGGCCGCCTCTCCGCGGCCGTGCTCACGCCGGGGCACAACGGAAAGGAAAGCTGTGAACTCACTCAAGCGTGTGGCATGGGCCCTGACGACCACGGCGACGGCGGCCGGCCTGGCCCTGAGCGCACCCACCGCGCACGCGGACATCAACCCCACGGCGTCGTCGCATGTCGTCGCGCTCAACGACGATCTCGCGCTGGTCCCCGCGAGCGCCGGATACAACTACATCGTCAACCGGCACAGCGGAAAGTGCCTGACTGTAGATGGCAACAGCAGCCGGAACGGCGCTCCCGTCAACCAGTACTCCTGCGTGCACAAGCACAACCAGCAGTGGCGCGCCTCCACTCAGAACACCGGCTTCCAGTTGCAGGCACGCCACAGCGGACGGTGCATGAGCGTCAAGGGCGGGAGCAAGCGCAAGGGAGCGCCCGTCATCCAGTGGAACTGCAACGGCGCGCTGGACCAGACGTTCATCGGCGTCCGCGAGACCCTCCGGCCCCAGCACAGCAGGCTCTGTCTGGCCATCAAGGGCGGCAGTACGGCCAACCGGGCGCCCCTGATCCAGTGGCGGTGCAGCGGGGCGACGGACCAGAACTTCAAGCCGCGACGTGCCTGACTTCCCGGGTGACCGGTCGAGAAGTCGTCCAACACGTCGCGAAGTCGCACAGCACATCGAAACAGCTCACTGAAGGAGAAGGGAATCGGGATCATGCGGGTCTACAAGCCGCTCGCGCTCACCGCGGCGGCGATCACGGTGGTCGGCGGACTGGTCGCGGCAGCCCCCGCCCAGGCGCGGCCTTCCGCCTCCACGACAGCACAGGCAGCCCGGACGGCGTAGAACGCGCCGCGCTTCCCCGGCACTTACCAATGGCTGCCGGAGCACTTCAGCGGCCCCTGCGTCACCGCCCATGGCGGCGTACGCAAGGGAGCGAAGGTGGACCAGTACCGCTGCGTCGGGTCGAAGAACCAGAAGTGGTACGTCGAAGCACTCGACATCTACAACGCCTACCGGATCCATCCGGCGCAGAACATGAACCTCTGCGTGGACATCCCGGGGAACTACCGCAAGGGCACACAGCTCATCCTCTGGAACTGCAACGGCCGCGCGAACCAAGGCTTCCTGTTCAACTGCGACTCAGGGCAGCGCCACTGCAAGATCTTCCCGTACGCGGGCGGCCACCGCGACAAGTGCCTGGCGGTGAAGGGCGGAAAGCACGCCAACAACACGCCTCTGATCCTGTGGCGGTGCAACGGGTCCCGCGATCAGAAGTTCACTTTCCGCTGACGGGTGCAGTCGGCCGGGACGGACGCTCCGCTGCCCGGAGTTGAGAACGGCTCCATGACTCTCATGGGCCGCTGGGTTGCGCCGGACGGATCACCGCTTGCCGGACTTGGCCAGCGACGCCAGGATCGCGCCGTCGGCACCCTTGACGGTGACGGTGATGTCGTCCGCCCAGGCATGGGCGTCATCCGCGTGGAAGGCGACCCATCCGGGGCGGCCGGGGAGCGTGACGATACGGGCGCTCACGGTCCGGCCGCCCAGGGACAAGGTCACCTCGGTGGGCGTTGCGGGGCCGCGATAGACGCCGCCCCAGACGGTGCCGCCGCCATCGCCGGCGGCGGTGACGGAGACCTTTCCTTCGGGCACCTCAGCCGGCTTCATCAACCGCTCCCCGGCGGATACCGACGCCTTCGGCCGCAGAAACATGCCCTGCTCGGTCAGCCACATCGTGCCGTCACGGCCGAGCATCACCTTCTCACCCGGATTCACCACCTTCACGGCCCACGGTGCCGCATCGGACGCCGCGGGAACCGGGGGCGTGGGCGAGGAATCAAAGGTCGCGGAGTACGCCACGCCGACCACCGGGACGAGAACTGCTGCCGTCGCGGCGGCAGCACGTATCGCCTTGTGACGTCGGCGGATCATCTTTCCCCGGCGCATCACGGCCGCCGTGGGGGCCGTTCCCACCGGTACGCCTGCCGCGGCCTCGTGGAGCGCCGTGGCCAGAGTCTCGTCCTGGTTCATCGGGGCATTCCTTTCAGCGCGACCGGGGCGCTCGGGTGCTCAGGGGCCTCCTGGGGGCGTCCGGTCAGAGCGGCCAGGACGCCGTCCTCGCGGAGCCCAGCCAGACCACGCGTGATCTGGCTGCGTACGGTGCTTTCCCGCGTTCCCATGGCCGCGGCGATCTGGGCGGGGGTCATGTCCTCGAAGTAGCGGAGCACCACCGCGGACCGCTGTCGCAGCGGCAGCCTGGCGAGCGCGTCGACGAGTGCGCCCCGGTGCTCTACCTGGGCGGTCCGGTCGGCCACCGCCGTCTCCGGAAGCCGGGCAGTGAACCATTCCCGGACGGCCCGCCGGCGGAACCCGTCCGCGTGCACGTGAATCATGATCTTGCGGACGTACGCGGCCATGTCGTCGCTGTGCCGCACCTTCTCCCACTTCACGTAGGCACGGGCCAGGGCGCTCTGGGCCAGGTCCTCGGCGTCGTGGTGGCTGCCGGTCAGCAGATACGCGGTGCGCAACAGGCTGGGCCAGCGGCCGGTCACGAAGGTGTGGAATTCGTCATCGTCGGCGTCACTCAAGCAGACCTCGCCAAGGTTCGACGTCCGGCCGCCGCTGCCGCCCCGTCCGGGTGCGGCAGCGGCGCCCCCTGACTAGCTCTGGACGGTGATCGAGGGCTTCTCGGAAGCCTGGCCCTTCGTGTCGAAGGCGTAGTAGGCAACCCAGCCGGGCTTGCCGGCGAGGGTGACGACCTCGGCCCGTAGGGTCCGGGCTCCGAGCTTGATGGTGACCTTGGGCGTCGCGATCACCGGACTGCGGTAGATCCCCGCCCACAGTGCGCCGGAAGCGTCGCCGCGGGCGATTGTGGACACCTTCCCGGCAGGTACGTCGGCGACCCGGATGACATCCGGCTTGTCAGTGCCCGAGGACTTCGCGGCCTCGATGTTCAGGCCCGTCGCCGTCAGCCACAGCTTGTTGCCGGCGACGGTGATCCGCTCACCCGGAGCGACCACCCGCACGGCACCGTCTGTGGAGGCCGCCCCCAGGGACGCAGGCGCGGGCGCCGCCGACACAGGCGACGCGCCGACGGACGACGCGACCGCCGACCCCGCGCCCGTCGCAAGGACCGCGGCGCCCACCGCCACAGCCGGCCATACGCGTTTCCGCAGGCGCGAACCGATGGAAGGTCCGATGGAAGTCATCGACAACTCCTCTGGATCAAACAGCCCAGCCTCCAGCCACCCGGGCCGGAGCGGACAGGCCCCGTCGACCCATCCACCCCCCAGACAGCACCCGCGCTACGAAACGCTGCTTCACCCGGCACCCCAGCGCATGTGGCGCGCGTCACACACGTTTAGGGGGGCACCGTCCCGCACCAGGTCTCCGCCCACGGGAACAGGTCGGCGATCTGCTGTACCGGTTCCACCGCCGATGCGCCGACGCCGACCTTCCCGAACTGCAGCGCCCAGCCACAACCGCCGAGACATGGTGGCCAGAGATCCTTGCGTTCCTGCACACCGGGATCACCAACGTCGGCTCCGAAGGCACCAACCGGGTCATCAAGACAATCGCCCGCGACGCGTACGGCTTCCGCGACCCCGGCAACCAGCGCTTACGCACCCGCTACGCGACCACCCGTCGAGCCCGTGGACACCTTGATGCCCGCTAATTTCGTTGAGCCCGCACCCTGCAATCGTGTTGGCTGGCGGCACCGAACTGTCAGTACCGCAGGTGTCCGCTTGGCTGTAGCAGGGAGTTAAACGTGCAGGACATTGTTGTCGACCCCGTTGCCCACAATCGGGCAGCCTGGGACAAGTATGTCCAAGAGGGCAACGAGTGGTCGAGGCCGGTGAGTGCTGAGGATGTCGAGCGCGCCCGCATGGGCGACTGGTCGATTGTTCTCATCGGGCATGAGCCAGTCGACCGCTCCTGGCTGCCGACGGACCTGACCGGCAAGGACGTGTTGTGCCTGGCCTCCGGCGGTGGCCAGCAGGGTCCGATCCTCGCCGCCGCAGGGGCGCGGGTCACCGTATTCGACAACTCACCCCGCCAGCTCGGCCAGGACCAGATGGTGGCGGCGCGCGACGGACTCGAGCTGCGCACCGTCCTGGGCGACATGCGCGACCTCAGCGCCTTCGGCGACGCAACATTCGACGTCGTATTCCATCCGGTCTCCAACCTATTCGTACCGGACTTGGCACCGGTGTGGCGTGAGTGCTTCCGCATCCTGCGACCGGGCGGAACTCTGCTCGTGGGCTTCCTCAACCCTGATGTGTACTTGTTCGACCACGAGGCGCTCGACGAGCGCGGCGAGTTGATCGTCGTGCACAAGCTGCCCTACAGCGATGTCACGCAGTACTCCGCCGAGGAACGCGCCACGAAGTTCGGCGCGGATGCCGCTCTTGAATACAGCCACACCCTCACCGACCAGATCGGCGGGCAACTCGCCGCGGGGTTCGTCCTCACCGGCTTCGCGGAAGCGCCGCACCAATCCAACGCATCCGCTCAATACATGTCGAACTATTTTGCGACGCTGGCGGTCAAGCCGGGCTGACCCGGCCGTGGGGCCGGCCGAGACGGCCGTGTCTCCGAATGGCCAAGTGGAGCGCTCTGCCAGCCCGACCCCCCATTAACTTCGCTGAGCCTGCATCGCTGACGTGCTGGCCCTCGACGAAGACACCGTGTGGGCGGTCGACGTCGCCGACGGCATGGCCACTCTGCTGATCGGCGTGCTGCTTAGCCACGGCCAGCGGCTGCTCTACATCCCCGGCCTCGCGGTCAACCGGGCGTCGGCCTGCTCCCTGGGCATGGGCAAGACCGATGCCAAGGACGCCACCGTCATCGCCGACCAGGCCCGGATGCGCCGCGACCTTACCGTCCTGCGACCGGACGACGAGCACGCTATCGAGCTGCGGGTCAGTCCGTCTCCGAGGCGGACACCGCTCGTGACCTGGTCACGGATCAGCGTGAGCGGGGCGTCCTGAAGAAGATCCGCGAAGTGGCCGAGCGTTGTTCGGCCACAGCGGGTCTGGAACTCCATCTCCAGGGCGACCAGGAGCTGTACGGCGGCGGGTTCCTGAGCGGCGACCGCTTCCACCGAACGGTGACACACAAGAATCTGGATACGGACACGATCGGCGCCGACAAGCCCTCAGGATGGGCATGTGCATTCGACAAGACGACTCCCCACCGTGCGACTGGGGTTCCTGTGGCGCTTCTCAGGCGTAGGTCCGGGCTGTCTCCTGGGCCTCCTGGTGGCTGTTGTCCTCGGCACGAGCGGGGCGGTGAACCGGCTGGGCGTCGGTACCAGCCTGCTGATCGCCGCCTTGGCCGTCCCCGTGGTGGCGGTGCCCGCGCCCAGAAGCTTCTGGATACGCGCCGACAGCAAGGGCCTCACGCTGTCGCGAGGCATGCTGCGCCGCCGGTACGGCTGGCACGACATCACCGGCCTTGACATGGACTTCGGCGAGGACCCTGATTCGGGCGCAGGCCGCCTCACCATGCGGTTGCGCCTGTCCACGACACCCATCACCGGCCGCGGACCACTCATCGGCGTTCTCGGTCTCGCCCCCGAGTCTCAGGTGCGGGGAACCGCACCACGCCAGCTCGCGGACGTGTTCGCCCTCCTCGCCACCCATAGGGTCCCCCTCGCCGACTCAGGCTTCGTGGACCGTGTCTTCGCCGCCCACGGCCTCGGGCCGCACTCCAGCAAATGACCCATCGCCGCTGCCTCCCACAGTTGGGGAGACAGCGGCGATGACGCGCGGAACCGGATCGGGCCGAGGTCAGACTTCCTGCGGGGCCTTGCTCGCAGGTGATGCCTCGTCCGAGGCGTAGAGCGGTCGCTCGGCGTTGATGTCGCTCAAGTCGCGCCCCCGCGTTTCCTTCAACGCCGCCACCGTGACGGAGGTGACCACGGCCGCGACGGACATGTAAGCGGCGACCGGCGTCGCCGAGCCGAAGTCCTTGAGGAGTTGACCCGTCCGCAGCGTGCTGAGTATCAGATGGCCTCACTTCGAAGGGGTCACACCCCGTGTGAGTTCGACCAGGGAGATCGGTGAACCGAGGATCCGCTCGGCCGCTCGATGCCCTGAGCAGAGCGCGCCGTGGACGGTAGCTGGGTCGCGCCCCCAAGTCGCTTCTCCCGCAAAGTGGAGAACGCCGCCGACGGGTCCTGCCATCGCATCGTGATCATCGTGCGAGGAGCCGACGGCGACGTAGGAGTACGAGCCGAGGGCGAGAGGGTCGATGCCCCAGCGTGTGATCCAGTGAGCCACGGGTCCAGGGACGGAGTCGCCGTAGATTTTACGGAGGGAGCTGAGCACCGACGAGACGACTTCTTCGTCGGTCTTCTGTTCAATCTCCCGCCCCCAAGCGCCGCCGGCGAAGGTCAGCAGCATCGGTTTACCGCTCACCACGGAGACGTCGTACCAGGAATGCCAGGGGACGCCGGCCCTGCCGTGCTGCCGGATCGCATAGACATCGTCCTGCCACCACCGGTCTGGAAACTGCAGGAAGATCTTGTTGAACACACCCATTCCGAGTCGAGCGATCGGTCCCGCTACGACGTCGGGCAGAGGGGGTGTGAACTCGATCGCCCCCGCTTTGAGGACGCCCAACGGCACCGTGACGATCACGTGGGCGGCCTCGAAAGACTCGTTCTCCGTGTCGACACGCGTCCCTGTAGGCGACCTGGTGATGGCAGTCACGGTCATTCCCAAACGCACGTCGAGGTCTTCTGCGAGAGCCCTGGGAAGCACATCGTAGCCACCCGGGAAGACCACTTCGTCACCTTCGATGGTGTCCTCGTCGAGGGCGTGAGCGGCGACCTGTTCGATCTCTGCGCCGCATTGCTCCTCCGTCCGGTGCCGATAGAACGCGCGGACCCGTTCGGCGCGTTCGAGTTCCCATCCGGTCGCGGCAAGGGCGCGCTCGGCCGCAGTGGCGTAACTCTCGTCGTGGTCGGCCTCCGCGGCAGTCAGCGTGAAAAGATCATCTGCCGTGTCGACGTCGATGGTCCACTGCCGTGTCGCCTCGTCGTCCAGCAAGCGCCGCGATTCGTCGTAGTCGGCGATCGGCCGACCGCCGGCCTGGAAGCTCCCCACCGTGAATTCGCGCGTCTCCATCCCGAGCGCGGTGACAAGTTCCGTGAGTGGGTTGCCGGTGAGGCCATGGATCCATGAAGCGCCACGGTCGACGGAGAACCCTGCCGTGCGGTCCGTCCACATGCGCCCACCAACACGGTCTCGCGCCTCAAGCACGATCACACGTTGTCCTGCGGCGTGAAGCAGTCGCGCTGCGGTAATGCCAGCAATTCCCGCGCCGACGACGATAGTGTCCATCATCTTCTCTCTTCTCCAGGAATCTTGAGGCGAAGCTATTCGTCGAGGCGCGAACACCTGGATGTCACGCTTGAGCGAACGCTTGCGGAAGCGTGGAAGTACGGAAACAGTCCCGGCCTCCGGGGGGCATCGCCGAGACGAGCCTCAAGAAAGCGCCGCAGTCGGTGAGTTCAGAGACGATTGCGCCACATAATCGCCTCCGATCGCCGGCGTACGGCGGCTTCGACTGACCCGCGTACGCCCCCGGACCCCGACCCGCGGACGTACGACGTCAGGCGGCGTATCCGAATTGGGTGAGCGCGCGGTCGAGCATGTCGGCGAAGAAGTCGGCCGCGGTGGCGTCGATGCACAGCGGTGGCTTGATCTTCAGGATGTTGAGGTGGTCGCCGGTCGGCTGGACAACCACGCCCAGGCTGAGCATGCGATCACACAGTTCGGCGGCTTCCTGCGTGGCGGGTTCCAACGTGCCGCGGTCGCGGACGAGTTCCAGGCCGAGGTACAGGCCCGAGCCATGCACGGCGCCGATGATGCTGAAGCGGTCGGCCAGCGCCTCCAGGCGCTTCTTGAGGTGGCCGCCGACGCGTACGGCATTGCCCTGGAGGTCTTCGTCGCGCAGGGTGTCCAGGACAGTCAGGCCGACAGCGCTGGAGACCGGGCTGCCTCCGGTGGAGGAGAAGAAGTAGCCCTGGTCCCGGTACCGGTCGGCTACCGCCTTGGACGTGATGACGGCGCCGAGGGGATGCCCGTTGCCCATGGCCTTGGCCACGCAGACGATGTCGGGGACAACCTGCTGCTGTTCGAAGCCCCAGAACCACTGGCCGAGGCGGCCGTAGCCGACCTGGACCTCGTCGGCGAGGGCCAGGCCGCCGTGTCGACGCACCGCGGCGTAGACATCGGCGAGGTAGCCGTCGGGCAGGGGCACTCCCCCGGCGTTGCCGTAGAAGGTCTCGCCGATGAAGGCTCCTGCCGGGCGGCCGGACTCGGCCAGTTCGTCGATCGAGGCGACTGCCTCGGGGGCGTAGCGGCGCGCGTTGGGGCCGCGATGG
Source organism: Streptomyces sp. NPDC058001 (assembly GCF_042886315.1). Classification (NCBI taxonomy): domain Bacteria; kingdom Bacillati; phylum Actinomycetota; class Actinomycetes; order Kitasatosporales; family Streptomycetaceae; genus Streptomyces; species Streptomyces sp. NPDC058001. The sequence goes on along the minus strand of NZ_JBHVQT010000005.1, from coordinate 456,475 downwards.
CGTCCGCGGTAGGAGTTGGGCGAGTCCACGGTGTGCACCCAACCGGGGCGGGTGGCGAGGGCGTTGGGGTTGTCCTGGAGCGAGGTGGACACTGCGTCGGAGGCGTACGTCCAGCCGTGGTATGCCTCGCGCAGGGCGACGACATCAGGCTGTCCGGACGCTCCGATGGCCAGCCGGATGCCCAGATCGACTGCCTCCGAGCCGGAGTTGACCAGAAACACCGTGTCCAGCGGGTCGGGCAGATGGGCGATCAGGCGTTCGGTGAACTCCACCACCGAGGCGTAGTGGAAGCGCGAGTTGGTGTTGATGCGCCTCAACTGCCGTGCGACGGCCTGCTCGATGCGAGGGTGGGCGTGGCCGAGTGGGGTGACGTTGTTGACCATGTCGAGGTAGGCACGGCCGTCGGTGGAGAGCAGGTGGTGGCGCCAACCGCGTTCGATCCGGGGCGGGTCGGCGTAGTAGTGCTCCTGCACAGTCGCGAACACGGCGTCGCGCCGCGCGAGCAGGTCCGCCTGGCCGGTGGGGCCCGCGACGGGGAGACCGAGGAGCGGGGCGGGGTCGGTGGTGAGCGCGAGCCACCCGGCGGCGTACTCGGGGCGCACCAGGCGGGGCACGGCAGGACTGTCGGGGTTGTGGATCGCGATGTGGAGCTTGGTGTCGGACGCGAAGTGGGCGAGGCCCTCGCCCGCCTCGACCGTTGTACCGGTGGTGACCAGCGGGTGGACCATGTCGGGGAAGGCCAGGGTCAGCACCTGGGGGCCGTACGTGATCTCCAGTCGGCCCGGTTCTGCCGCGAGAATCCTTCCCGTGGCCGGGGCCTGCGCTGAGGCGGGCCGGTCGAGCCACAGGTCCATGCCGGTGGACACCGTGGCGGGGGAAACAGCTGACAGAGGTGGTGCCTGGGTGAGACGGGCCTGTCCATATCGGGTGGCTGCGGCAGCGGCTCCCTCCGCGAGCGCCAACTCAGCCAGCCGGTCCTCGACGCCGGCTTCGCACCAGGCCCCGTGGTCCATGGCGCCGGCGCCGGTGGTCAGATCCAGGACGGTGATGTCGTCGGCGGCCAGGCCACGCAGCAGCAGCGACTGCGGCGGTGCGTTCACGGTCGCCGGTGCGTCGGCCAAGCCGAGCGTGTCCTCGACAAGGTGCGTCATCACAGCCAGGGGCAGGCTTGTGGCCTGCTCGAATATCCGCCACTCGCGTTCCAGCGCGGCCTTGACGTAGGAGTTGTCCTCGTCGAGGGCGGCTTGGTGGCGGCCACTGACGACCAAGACGGCCCCACGCAGGACCACGAGCGGCCAGAGCGCCTCCGCCTCCGCCGCCGACAGCGGACGTACGTCGTGGAAGGCGCGGACCGCCGGCAGCACGTGGTGGGGTTCGACACCGTCGTGGTGGAGCGTCGAGGACAGGGACACGGCGAGTTCACCGACGGCCCAACTCATGGTCAGGTCACCGAAGTCGATGACTCCGTCGGGCACCGGCACATGGCTGTCGACGGCACGGATCAGGTTGTCGTCGGTGAGGTCGAGGTGCACGGCCTGCGTCGGCAGCTCGGCGGCGAGCCCCTGAACGCGTGCCCAGGCGGCTGCGGTCGCCTCACGTACGGCGGCTCGACGGTCGGGCTCGTCAATGTGCTCCGCGAGTTGCTCCACCACACGGTCGGCATGCCGGGGGTCCCACTGCAGCACCCGCTCAAGGCCCGAGTGCCGGAAGTCGCGCAGGGCCCGGCTGACTCGTCCGGCGACGGCGCCCATGGCCGTGACCGTGCCCGGGGACAGGTGCTGGGGGCCCGAGAGCGCGCCACCGGGCAGGTAGCGCAGCAGCCGTGCGACCGCCGGGCCGTTCTCGGTGTCCACCGCCTGGCATCGAGGGGACCCGTCGGGGTGGCGCAGAACCGTGGCGATACGCAGCTCAGGGTGCGCCTCGGCGATCAGTGCGGCGGCGGTGTCCTGGGCCTCGATCTCTGTCGGACCGAAGGCGGGGTTGGCGATCTTCAAGATCGCGAGGGCCTTGCTGTCGTCGGCGCGCAGCAGGAAGTTGGCGTCCTGCTGGCTCCCCAGCGCCTCTGCAGTCGCGGTGACGCCGAGGTGCCGCGCGGCGATCTGCTCCGCCTGATCCGCTGTCACCTGCGGTACTCGAAGCCCGTGCTCGCTGAAGAAGTCGATGGTGCGGTGCTCTACGTGCGACATGCAGGGGTCCTTGGCTGGCTGTGCGAAGCATGAAGTGGGTGAGCGTTCGGACGCCGCATGGGCCTGTACGGCAGATCAGTCCGCTCTTGGGAGGCTACGGGGAGCGTCGGCAACCGACGTTCCCGCGAAAGAGGCGCCCTTCTCGGGTGAAGCCGGGAGTCTAAGGAGGTGGGTGCCTCACCCGCGACCGCGGCATGTTCCGCCGGACGGGCTCTAACGGATTTCCCACAAGAACCGGTGGGTGTGGATGCCGAAGTACGGGAAGCTCTCCACGGATGCGACCCCATCGATGGTCCGTACGACGTCGTTGATGAAGTCCAGAAGATCGCGCGGCTTACTGCATACGACCTCCGCGAACAGGTCGAAGCGGCCAGAGGTCAGGACGGTGTAGACAACGTCATCGTGCTGGGAGAGCTCGTCTGCCACCACCCGGGAATCGCCCTCGATGCATAGCCCCAGGAGCGCCATCGTCTGCTGATTCATGGTCATCGGGTCGGTGACCCCGACGACCTGGACCACTTTGGCGTCAATCAGCCGCTGGAGTCGTAGCCGCGCAGCCGAGGGGGAAAGCCCCACCTTCGGCCCCAGATCGGCGTAGGGGATGCGGCCGTCGATCTGCAGCTCCCGCAGGATCGCGCGATCGATGGCATCCATGAAGCTCCTCTCCACTCTACGCAAACGACACATCACACACTCGTTTCAATCACTGTGACGGATCTGAACGCTAGAATCAACTGCTCAGACGACAGAATCGAGTGTAGGCCGCGTGGTGTGCACCACACCCTCCCCGGCTCGCCCGCGCCAATGTTCTGCTCGGTTCCCGGCCGTACCGGCGTGCGCGTGCCCAGTAGCGGCTCGGCATGCCTTCCCCGGTCTCACTGTTCTGGCGCAGCGCCATCATCAACTCGCTTGTGATGACCGGTCCGACGCTCACGACAACAGTTGGACGAAATCAGTGGTGGATAACGGTACGAAGGCTTGACCGTCGCACCACCAACTTGGGCTGGACCACGGCACACTCGTCCGCTGAGTCCTGGAGGTGCGGAGCCCCTTCCACAGCGAGCATACGGATGGCGTGCCGTGCGATCTCGGGCACCGACCGGGACACCGACGTCAGTGGGACGGCAGCCGTCGCGGAATGAATACTGTCTCCGTAGCCGATCAGCGCCATGTCTTCCGGGACGCTCACGCCTGCCTCGTACAAGCATTGCAGCACCCCTAACGCAAGTCTGTCGTCACCGCAGAAGACTGCGGTGGGCCTTTGCCGCAGGCCCAACAGAACGCGTGCAGCCTCTCTACCCGCGTCCACGGTCAAGGCGTGTGCCTGCAGGCCAAGTTCCTGACGAGGGGCAACTCCCGGCGCCCGCAGAGCCATGGCCACTCCCGTGGCGCGACGCCTGCTCCGCTGAGTGGCGGGCCCGTCAAGGTAGGCGATGAACTCATGGCCGAGTTGAAGCAAGTGCTGCACCACGGTCCGGGCTCCCGCCACGTCGTCCGTGTGCACCGCGTACCCCAAGCTCGCACCGTGGTCCTCGCCTGCCGTGACACAGGGCAGACCATAGTCGCGCAATGCGGTGAGTACCTGGTCGGTGTCGGTCTCCACGGCGACGACCACGCCGAGGACTCGCTGCGCAGCAAGGAAGGATGCGTACCGTGCACGGGAGGCGTCATCTGGGGTATCGGAGTGGACCATCACCCCAAGGCTGATCTCAGCGGCCACCTTCTCGACCTCGTGCGTCAGCTCGGCGCCGAAGGGATCAGCCCCTTGGGGTACTACTACGGCGACGACAGGAGACGGGAGCCCGTGCAGCTGTCGAGCTCCCTCCGTTCGTACGAACCCGAGTGCGTGAATGGTCTCCTGGACGCGCGAGCGGGTGGAAGGTGACACGAGGTTCGGCCGGTTCAAGGTGTTGGAGACCGTGCCGATCGAAACACCGGCTTCTCGAGCGACATCTTTGATACTCACTCTGCGCTGCATGATCAGGTTCTCCTCAACCACATACACGGTCGAGAATCAGGACCGGCGACACCTGTGCCGGCCCCACCTCGGGAACCGAATAGGAACCGCGGGCGGGGCATCAACTCTCAGCCCCCGAGCGGAGTCAGCAGGGGCCCTCGCCTGGCCTTGGTCCTCGCCCTACCCCCGACATCGGTCGTGTGGGGTGACGGTAGCTACCGCCGCTCCACAAAACAGTGTTGTCGGATCGGATGTCGGGTTAGCTTCAAGTGCAGGGCAGCGGCAGGTGTCACCCGCGGGCAATGTCACCGGCCTTGCGAACCATAAGATCGGAACCTGAGACGCGCCGGCTCAGTGTCTGGTACCGAACACTCTGCGTATCTGCTCAAGATGGCCGTACCCATAGACGGTGTCGGGCTCAAGATAGGTGCCCTCGGTCCACTCGTTCCATGCGTTGATGGTCACCAGTGGGGTCTGGGTCTTCGCGACGTACTTGTGCACCCTCTCAAGTGCCTGCCCAAAGTGCTCAGGCGTGCACTCCGAGATGATGTTGGTGTGGGGATAGCCATGGCGGGGGTCGTACCTGTCGGACTGTACGGTCCGCGGTGACGGGTCCCACCCGACGGTCACATTGGGATAGTAGGGCTGGTCGAACCTGGCAGCGAGGTTCTCCCAGCCCTTCTCCGCCTGCTCCAGGACGTCCGGGTACGGGGTGAGGAGCGTAGGCAGTGGGTGGTGGTGTGCCCATACGTAGGACGTCACGCTGTCGAATCCGAGTCGGCTCACCAACACCGCTTCGTCGAGCGCCACACCGTCCTGCGGGAGCACTGGCTGGTCCCGGGCGATGGCGTTGAGGTGGACGTCGCCGTGGCCTGCCCGGGCGGCGCGCGAGCGCAGATCGTCAAGCGCGGTCTTGGTCGATTCGATGCCACCGAGCCCATCGATGAGGGTGGAGAGGTCGTAGATCGACAGGTAGGGGCGGCCGTCGAGCCGCAAGTACGCTGGGTGATGAAAATACCGCTCCAGCAAGTACTCGGTGGCTGCTCGGAATTGGGCGGCATCGACGCTTCCCGACTCAAGCTCGGTGGCGGTCGTCCCGGACTTCCACGGGTGGATGTTGGTCCAATGATGGTTCGCCCACATGACGGCGAACTTCAGGTCGTGATCGGCCGCGGTGGGCATGAACGCTGTTTCAAGGGGACGCTCCAGGTAGGGGCGCCCGCTGTACCAGTACCAGTCGAAGATGAAGGCATCGACCCCGTGCCGGGTGGCCGTCTCGATCTTGCCGGCCATCACCGCCGGATCAGCTTCGTCCTCGCAGCCATGCAGCGGAACACGCGGCTGCGCGTGGCCCTCGAAGCGTGGGCCGGCCTTCTTCAGCACCTCCCACTCGGTCCACCCTTCGCCGTGCCACCGCTCGTTGCGTGGGTCGACGTGGTAGTTCGGGAAGTAGTACGCCGCTATCGTCACTTCACGCCTGTTCACGCCCGGCACCCCCAAATCTCCGAGGTGGCCGATGAGTTGAATGCAGATCTTTGGTCAATCACGACTGCGACTGTATTGAAGACGGAGCGCTCACGCTGCGGGCCGGATTGAGGAAAAGTAGGGCAGAATTGACCAACGAGGAACCCGCGAAGTACCACCGACTCAGCTCTGCCCCACCCCTCGGACCCGGTTTTCCACCAGCCGTTACCCAAGCCGAGTCCCGAATCACCGTCAGTCACCGGCCGCATCCGTGTATGTGGGGTCCGGGATGTGCCAACGATGACGTCCCGATCCGACGGTCTCGGGCGCCCGGCCCGGGAGATCCACGACGGCGGTGACTCCCGCAGGCACGGTGAGATCGACGGAAAAGGTGTCCGCCTCGCGTAGCCAACCGACTTCGGCTCGCCCGTACGGCGTCTCCTTCGCCGCCGACGCATGGGTGAGGCCGCCACCAGGTCGGGGGCGAATGAGGAGCCGGCGGTATCCGGGTTCGGCGGGGGACAACCCGGCTACGACGCGATGCAGCCAGTCGGCGACCGCGCCCAGCGCGTAGTGGTTGAAGGACGTCATGTCACCCGGGTTGACATCTCCCTCCGGGAGAAGGCTGTCCCAGCGCTCCCAGATCGTTGTCGCGCCCTGGGTCACCGGATAGAGCCAGGATGGGCACGTCTGCTTCATAAGCAGGGCGTACGCGGTATCGAGATGCCCGGAGTCGGCAAGAGCGTCACAGATGACCGGGGTACCTACGAAGCCTGTGGCAATGTGAAAGTCGGCCTCCTGTACCAACGCGGCCAGACGCCGTCCCGCGGTGTCACGCTGCGCGGACGTGGGAAAGAGGTCGAAGTGGAGGGCGATGGCGTAGGAGGACTGAGCATCGTTGTCAAGCAGTCCGGACGGAAGAACCCACCGCTGTGCGAACGCATCGCTGATGGCTCGCGCGAGTTCTTCGTAGCGCTGGTGATCCTCGGAATAGCCCAAAGTGTCGGCGATCCTGGCGAGGACCGCGGTCGAATGAGCGCGGTATGCGGTTGCGATCAGATAGGGATCAGCCTTGTTGGCGGTTGGATCGTCCGGCGGTGCGGAGGGATCGAGCCAGTCACCGAACTGGAACCCTGTGTCCCACAGGTGATGACCACCTGCGTGGGCGGTCATGCAGTCGACCCATGCCTTCGCGCTCGGATACTGTGCGCGCAACACGTCCCCATCGCCGTATTGCCGGTACAGCTCCCACGGTGTCAGGACGGCGACGTCACCCCAGGCCGCCGCCGGCGTGAGGGTTTCCAGTTCCAGAGGCGGTACCGAAATCGCGGGAACGAAGTAGGGCACGCAACCGTTGGGGAGCTGATCGGCTGTCAGGTCGCGCAACCACGAGGACAACATGCCTGCGCAGTCGTACAGAAATGACGCGGTCGGCGCGAAGATCTGAACGTCGCCGGTCCATCCCAGCCGTTCATCTCGTTGCGGACAGTCGGTGGGAACGTCAAGGAAGTTGCCGCGCGTGCTCCACACCACGTTCTCGTGCAGGCGCTGGACGAGCGGATCCGAACAAGTGAAGGTGCCTGTCCTCAGCATGTCGGTGTGGTAGACGCGGGCCACCACCTCAACGTCGTCAACTCCCCCGCTGATCTCGGCGTAGCGGAAGCCATGGAAGGTGAATCGCGGTTCCCAGCTTTCCTGGCCGTCGCCGCGCAGCACGTATTCATCCGTCGCCCGCGCCTGGCGCAGAGGCCGAACACAGAGTTCGCCGTCCTCCAGGACTTCGGCATGGCGAAGCCGGACCACCGCGCCTGGGGGACCTTCAGCCCATATCCGCAGCCGACCGACCAGGTTCTGCCCGAAGTCGACGATCCTCTTCCCTGAAGGGGAGGTGGTTTCGGCGATCGGCCTGAGCTCCTGGGTGCGGCGGACCGGCGGGCCCGCGGGGGCTACCAGCGTTGTCCTGTCGTGAACCATCAGTTGGACGGGCGGCCAATCGCTGTCGTCGAAGCCTGGGGTGGACCAGCCCGGACGCTCTCGCTGCGCGTTGTGGTGTTCACCGTCGTACAGACTCGCGAACCGGATGGGGCCTGGTGCGGTGCGCCAGCTCTGGTCCGTGCCGACGAACTCAGTGGATCCATCGTCGTACTGAATCTCCAGCTGGGCCAGCAGCCCTCTCCGGTCACCGTAGATGTGTCGCATGCCGCCGTTGAATCCGAGGCGCCCCCGGAACCACCCGTCGGCCAGCCAGGCCCCCAGCGTGTTGGAGCCGGAACGCAGAGCTTCGGTGACGTCGTATGTGTGGTAGCGGAGTCGGTGATGGTAGCTGGTCCAACCGGGTGCGAGCGCGATGTCACCGACACGGTCGCCGTTGAGTTCCATCTCGTAGACTCCCAACGCCGTGGCGTAGAGCCTCGCTCGACGGACTGGTCCCTTGACCGAAAAATCTCTGCGCAGCAGCGGCACACTCTCGTCTGCGGCAGGCGCGTCGGGCGTGATGAAGTCCGCCGTCCAGTCCGATGCCTCCAGAAGACCGGTCTCCAGGGTCAGCGTCGGGCTCCAGTCGGAGGCGTGCGCATTCCGTGATCCCCAGACCCGCACACGAATCTGCCGCCGACTGCGTGACTGGAGTTCATGGTGCGGCCATGGGACGAGCACGCTGTCCTCGGAGTCGATCCGCCCGCTGAAGACGACATCGCCGGAATCGGGGTCAGCGCACTCGATCTCGTAGGCGACCTGTTGCCACCCGGCAGGCGCATCGAGTACTGCCCAGGAAAGCCGCGGGCGAGCTTCTCCCATGCCCAGTGGTTCCCGATGGTGTTCAGCACGTGGCGCACCTACTCGGGGGAGCTTGTCTCCGTGGTGCGGCACATGGTCTCCTCAGGTCGTCCAAGGTGACCCGGCATGGGCACCCGTGTTCCAAGATGTGCGCGAATGGCGGAGGTGCCGCGCCGGCCACTGAGATCACTTGGTCGTGCCCGCCGCATACTCGGACTCGTACTCCGCAGCGATCTTGTCTCCGCCCTCGGATTTCCAGTTGCTCACAGCGGAGTCCCACGAATTGACGGCCTGCCGCCCGGTGATGATGCCGATGATCGCGTCATCCATGACCTGGCTGAGCGTGGCGCCGGCCGAACTCAGAGTATTGGAGCGCAGGCCAGTCGCCGGATTCGTGATCAACTTGGGGCAGGTCTGACGCTGCCACTCGTAGGCGGCCTTGACCTCCTCCTGCGCATTGGGCACATACAGCACCTGGGGGGCATTGCACATGAAATAGAACGGCAGGTTGACGACATTCTCGGTCCTGCCGAGGGCCGTCGGCGTCGGGTCGCCATCCTTGTTGTAGGTGAAGTGCACGCCCTCCACGCCATACATGAGGAGCTGGTACTCCTCGGTTCCGAAGGGGGAAGCCAGAAAATCCAGCACTTTGAGGACCGTCTTGATCTTCGACTTCGACAGCTTCTTGTTGATGACGGTGTAGCCGGCGTACCCCGGGCCGGCCCACGGAGTCGCGTCGACTCCGTTCGCGGAGTAGGAGATCATCGGCGTCGCCTTGAAGCCCCGCACCTGACTGAGTGTTGTCGCAAGGGCACCGAAGCCATCCGTGTAGGACTGCACAGTTCCGTTGTAGAACTGCGTCTTGAGGTCGACGGTCGCAGTCGCGGCGGAGTCGGGGTAGTACTGCCCCTGCTTCCACAGCGTGTGCAGGTAGGCCAGCATCTCCTTGAAGTGAGGGCTCTCGTAGTAGGTGTTGAACTTTCCCCCGGAGACCGACCAGGCGTTCGGCACCCCGTGGAATTGAGCGTGCGCGCCAAACCAGTTCAGCCCGTTGTCCTTCGCCGCACCGATGCCGTACTGCCTGCCGTGAGTGAGTTCCTTGAGGAGGCGCGTGAAGTCCTCTCGGCTGTAGCCGCTGTCGTCGGGACGGAAGCCGTGCTCCTCGAAGTTGGTGCTGTTGATCCACAGCGCCAGGCCCGGCCTGGCTCGCTGAACGGGGACACCGTAGATACCGCCGCGGAAGCGACCTGCCGCCTTCCAGGAAGCGGTCGGGATGTTCGCGAGGTTGGGATAGTCCTTGATGGCATCGCCGGACACGAACTCCGAGATGTCGGCCATTGTCTTGAGGACAAAAGGAGCCTCGTGGGGGAGCGTGGAGCCGCCGCCGATGTTCAGGATGTCCGGCAGGTCGTCGCCGGCCATCAGCGTAGCCATCTTCGCCGCGAAGTCCGCGGCCGGCACCGGGGAGAAGTCGATCTTCACACCGAGTGCCTTCTCCATGGCTTGCCAGTACTTGTTCTGCCCACGGGGGGTGGGGGCAGTGCCATACGTGATGGTCATGACCTTGAGCGTGGAGCCGTCGCCCGGGGTCTCGGACGTCCCGTTGGTGAGCTTGGAGGGGTACTTCAGGTAGGTGTCCTGGATGCCGGTGACGCCGTCGCCCTTGAGGTCCGGGGTGATGGTGGCCTTGGGCGCATAGGTTGGCCACGGCGCCAGTTCCACCCCTTTGTTGGTGGCGTTGCCCGAAGAGCTGGAGGTGGTGCAGGAGCTCAGCAGAGGAGGTGCGGCGATCGCGGCGGAGGCTATGCCGATGGAGCGCAACACGGAACGGCGGGAGGGGGTGTGCATGGTCGTACATCCCTTCAGGAAGAGTGATTGATGCCTGCGGCCCATGAGTTGCAGCCGCCCTTGCGGTGAGTGGAGCCCGGCGGGCCCTGTCTCCACTTGGCGTTGTTCAGCGCGACGGCCACCCCGGAGGCCGGCATTCGAGGAGCGTGGCGGTGCGGCCGGATGCCCCGGCTCCAGAGATGGGGTTCGGCTCGAATTCAGCTCTTGATGGCGCCGGAAAGAACGCCCTTGGCGAAGTACTTCTGCAGGAACGGGTACACCAGCAGGATCGGTACCGTTGCCACGACCAGGACGGCCATCTGAATGGTTTGCGGGGCGGCCATGGCCGCGTCGCCCGCGCCGGTGGAACTGGCGATCTGACCACCACTCAGGACGTATGTGCGGAGCACCTGTTGCAGCGGCCAGTGGTCGTCTTCCATATAGATCGACGCCTGGAACCATGAGTTCCAATAGGTCACGGCATAGAAGAGGGACACCATCGCGAGCGCGGCCTTCGAAAGCGGCAACACCACGGCGACCAGGATCCTGAAGTTGCCGGCGCCGTCCAGCCGGGCTGCCTCGTAAAGCTCCTCCGGAACGGACTGGAAGAACCCACGCAGGACCACCAGGTTGAAGACACTGATCAGCACCGGAACGATGAGCGCGGCATAGTTGTCGAGCAGCCCGAGGTTCTTGACCATCAGATAGGTCGGGATCATCCCGGGCGGAAAGAGGAAGGTGAAAAGTACGAGCAGCAGCATGGGTTTACCGCCGAAGACCTTGGGGCGGGAAAGCGCGTAGGCCAGCATCACCGTACACACCATGCTGGCTGCCGTCCCGACGATCGTGACCCCGATACTCACCCACAGCGCATGGGTGACGATGCCGCCGCTGAATATTTGGTGATAAGCCTTCAGGGACGGGTCACTGGGCCACACCACCCAGCCGCCATTCTCAACGACGGACTCTGTCGACGACAGCGAGGTGGCGATGACCACCAGGAAAGGCATGAGGACCAGGAGGACGATCACCACAAGAGCGACGCCTTTTGCGGCCAGGGTGACCTTTCGGGGCTTCTCCATCCAGACCGGGCGCACCTGCTTGACCGGCCGACGGCTTCTGGAACGAGTCTCACTGACAGCGCTCACTTGTAGACTCCCTGTTCCCCGAGGCGGTGCGAAATCTTGTTCGCGGCGTAGACGAGGATCGCCCCCACCACACCCTTGAAGAGGCCGGCTGCGGCACCGAAGCCGAAGTTCCCGCCGACGATGCCCTTGTAGTACACAAAGGTGTCGATGATTTCAGCTGCTTCGGGACCCACGGTTGTTCGCTGCAGCAGGATCTGCTCAAAGCCGACGGACAGGATCTCCCCGATCCGCATGATGAGAAGCAGGATGATGATGGGCCGGATAGTAGGCAGGGTGACGTGCCAGAACCTCCGCCACGGGCCCGCCCCGTCGATGGCCGAGGCTTCGTAGAGCTGATCGTCGACCTGGGTCAGTGCCGCGAGGAAGATGATCGTGCCCCAGCCGCAATCCTTCCAGATTACCTGCAGCACCGTCAGCGGTTTGAACAGTTCCGGGTTGCCGATGATGTCGACCGTGTGTAGTCCCACTCCCGACAATGCGGAGTTGAAAAGACCAGTACTGCCGAGCATCTGCTGGGCCATGGCGACCACGATCACCCAGGACATGAAGTGCGGCAGGTACACCACCGACTGCACAAACCGTCGAAGAGTGTGGGACGTGAGGCTGTGCAACAGCAGAGCCAGGGCCAGCGGGGCGGGGAAGTAGAAGATCAGCTGCAACCCGGCGATCTCGACGGTGTTGAGGGCCGCATGCCAAAAGCCGGGGTCGCCGAGAAGGTCGTTGAAATTCTGGACGCCGACCCAGGCGCTCCCCCAGAACCCATCGAAAGGAATGTAGTCCTTGAAGGCAATGACGTTACCGAAGAGAACCGCATAGTGGAATACCAGAAAGTAGGCCAGCCCCGGGAGCATGAGGATAACGAACAACCGGTCACGTCGAAGGCGGCCGAGCCTCATGAATCGCCGTCGCGTCTGCCGACGGGGAGGTTCGTTCGGACCGGCGACGATTTGAGGCTCGTCGCGCCCGGCCGTGCGGTCCGTCGAGCCGATCTCGGCGAGCCCCGCCTCCGGCCCGCTCATGCCGGGAATCCCGAGTGACGAGATCTTCCGGCGGAGTTCACATGGGAGTAACGCTGCTCAGTCACGGTCGCGACACTATTGGCCAAACTTGGCTGTCACCATGGCTTGAATTGGGCGAGAGTCGGACAGAGTTGTCCTACGGCTGGGTAGCCGAGGGTGCCACGCCCCCCGGCGGGCGACTGCCGAGTGACCTTCGAGGCCGACACTCGCGTCCCGTGCGGTGGCGTAGCTCTCGATCACCGGCCTGTGGATTCATGGCCAGTCGGGGAATGGTCCCAGTCCTGGCCCTTGAGGGCGCGCCTCCGGTAGGCGGAGGGCGTCAGCCCGTAGGCGGCTTTGAATCGACGCGCGAAGTAGCCGGCGTCTCCCCAGCCGAGCTGCGCGCCGATCCTCGCGACCGACTGATCGGTCTGCACCAAGAGCCGGGCCGCGGCTTGCTCCCGCAGTTGATTGAGGTAGGCGATCGGCGAGACTCCGAGATCGCGCTGAAACAACCGGACGAGGTACGTACGCTCCATCGAGGTCAGGGCACCCAGTTCGGCAAGGGTCCAGCTGCGACCCGGGTCGTCCTCCATCACCTTGACAGCGCTGGACACCGCGGGATGGAGCTTGGCTCGCCGACGACGCTCCATGGAGTCTTCCGCGGCCCACGAGTGGTTGAGAAGATCGAGGTAGATCAAGAGATGCCCGATGATCTGGACACGGGAGCGCGGCCCAGCGGTGGTGTCGCTCATGCTGTACAGCTCTGCGATCGCCGCGCTCAGCTCACCCGAACCGAGCTGAACCCGCTGCGGAAGCGGCAGGGTCGAGGCGTGCAGTCCGGCCATCAGGGGCAGCTCGGCGTCGAGGAACGGCAGCGTGCTGTGGACCAGCTCCGGCGCCACGAAGCAGTCGAAGACCACAAGATCCTCGCACTCCCGGTAAGCATGCCACTGGTTCGGCGGGATCACTACGGCGCTACCTGGGCGGACGGGGTGGTCGCCATCGACGGCGACATGGAGGGCGCGCCCCTGGGTAACGAGGGCAATCTCAAGAAAGTCGTGGTCATGGGCAGCCACGTCAGCGGTGATGTCGTGACGATCGGCCCAGACGGGCAGACCATCCGAGCGGAACACGGTCGCCCGCTCATATCTGTATCGCGACCCACGAGGCAACTTCGTCCCACTTCCGCACAATCCAGCCCTGCATGGCATCTGCACCCCCTTCAATAGCATCACGTTCGTGACAGAGCAACGGCCCGTGTTCATGTACCTGGTTCCACGCCCCGTACGCGGGAGGGGCAATCTGCCCGAGCGACTCCCCTGCCGACTGCCTGCGACGGCCACCTCGTGGGGAGAGAGGCTGTGATGCACAAGCCTCCAGCGCACGAGCCTGGTGCTCAGGAGCCGCGTGCGCGCCGCCCGGAGACGCTGTTGGCCATGGCGAGCGACTCTCTGCACCTTCAGTTCGGTGAACCCGAGCTCATACGTCTTCGTGCTGCGGCATCAGTCGCCGAGCCGCTGGCGACCGAGGAGTTGACTTCCCCTGACATTCGCACCCGGCTGTCGAAGGTGGAGGTGCTGATCACCTCTTGGGGGTGCCCGCCGCTCGACGACGACGTGCTGAATGCCGCGCCACGTCTGCGCGCCGTCTTCCACGCGGCCGGCAGTGTGCGGGGGCACATCGACGAACGGGTCCTCGACCGCGGAATCGTGGTCACCTCTGCGGCAGACGTCAACGCGGAACCAGTCGCCCGGTACACGTTGGCCGCAGTGTTGTGGTCCTTCAAGAAGGTGCCCTTCCTGGCCCAAGACGCTCGCAAGTACCGGGAGGACTTGGCCTACCGCGACCGCCGGGGCGAGCTGAGCGGGCACAATCGCACGGTCGTGATCGTGGGCTTCTCAAGGATCGGACGCCGCGTGGCAGCCCTCCTGCGGACGCTGCACGAGGGACCGATCCTCGTGGTGGATCCGTACGCGGATCCCGCGCAGGTGAACGCGGCAGGTGCCGAACTGCTCGATATGGCCGAGGCGTTGCCGCGCGCCGACGTCCTGTCGCTGCACGCCCCGCTGCTGCCTGAGACCCGGCACATGATCGGCGAAGCGGAACTGGCAAAGCTACGGCCAGGTACCACTTTGATCAACACAGCCCGCGGGGCACTGGTGGACACCTCGGCACTCGAACGCGCCTGCGCGTCGGGACGGCTGGACGTCATCCTCGATGTCACCGATCCCGAGCCCCTTCCCGCGGACTCCCCCCTCTACGACCTTCCCAACGTCTTGTTGACCCCGCACGTAGCGGGATCCCAAGGGGCAGAGACACACCTCATGGCCCGTGCGGCACTCACCGAGTTGGAGCGCTACTCGGCCGGCCTACCCCCGCTATGCCCCCTCACCCGACAGAGCCTGGCGGTGCAAGCATGACCAGCCCACCCGACGTCTTCCGCTCCCCGTACACCGGATGGACACGGGAACACTGGGAGCTGCTGGCGGACCGCATGCTGACCGCGGTCGACTCCTACCGCTCGCCTGCCGGTGCCCGGATCGATCTTCCTGGCCCGGCCAGCGTCAGTGGCTCGACCTCCGATGGCTTGGAGGGGTTCGCCCGCACCTTTCTCATCGCAGGTTTTCTCGCGGCAGGGCGTGGAGGCGACGATCCACGGAACTACCTTGAGGGGTATGCCAGGGGCCTGGCGGCCGGCACCGATCCGACGTCGCCGGAGCCCTGGCCACGGCCCGACGACGGGTTGCACCAGGCAAAGGTGGAGGCAGCGTCCATTGCGCTGACCCTGCAGGTGACCCGGCCCTGGCTCTGGGACCGCCTGGACCAACGCGTTCGCGAGCAGACCGTCAACTGGCTGTCGGCCGTACTCGGACAGTGGTACCCGGAGAGCAACTGGACATGGTTCCGCATCATCGTGGAATCGTTCCTCCGCGAGGTCGGGGGCCCTTGGTCCGCTGCGGAAATCGAGGAAAGCCTCGCCGTTCACGCAGCACTACGACGGCCGAACGGCTGGCTGGCCGACGGCCACGGACGGGGATTCGACCACTACAACGGCTGGGCGCTGCACCTGTACCCGATGTTGTGGACGCGGCTGTTCGACGTCACCGGAACGCTGTGTCCGGAGCCGCTCCGTGATCAGTGGGCCGCTGATCTGGGTCGCTACACCGATGACGTACTACGCCTCATCGGCGCCGACGGCTCCCCCCTGCTGCAGGGCCGCAGCCTCACCTACCGCTTCGCCTCCGCCGCCCCGCTGTGGGTGTCCGCGATCACCGGTTCGGGACAGCACGCGCCCGGGCTGCTCCGACGCGCGGCCAGCGGAATCGTCTCGCATTTCGTGAAGCACGACGCGCTCGAACCGGACGGCCTGCTCAGCCTCGGATGGCACGGCCCCTGGCCCCAGATGCGCCAGTCCTATTCTGGACCGGCCTCTCCGTACTGGGCGGCGAAAGGCATGCTCGGCCTGCTCCTTCCGTCCGACCACGCGGTGTGGACCGACGTCGAGCAACCACTGCCCATCGAGACCGGCGACATCGCCCGCGTGGTCGAGGCACCCGGCTGGTTGGTGTCCGCACGCCGGTCGGACGGCATCGTCACCGTGCTCAACCATGGCACGGACACGGCACAGCCCGGTGAATCCTGCGCCGACTCCCCGCTCTACACCCGGCTCGGGTACTCCACGGCGACCCTGCCCTCGCTGACGGGCCCGTCGGTCGCCAATCCGGTCGACAACTCGGTAGTACTGCTTGACGCCGACGGCAGGGCCAGCCATCGGAGCGGGTTCCGTACGCTGTTCGCCCGGGAACTGGCGGATGGTGTGCTCGTCGCCGCTTCACAGGGACCTGTCCGCTGGACAGACGCGGCAAGCGAAACCGGCCCGAACTTGGGAACGGGCCCAGTCGGTGCGGTGACTCCTGGTCCGGTTCTCACCGTCGCATCGGTTGTTCGCGGTGGCATCGAGGTACGCATGGCTCGCGTGGACAGCCCGACATCGGCCGTGAGGCTACGCATCGGGGGTTGGCCCGTCGCCTCCTCCAGGCCACTCCGGTCGGACTCGGACACCTACCAGAAACGCGTGTTCGCCGAAACGGGCCGTGACGATCTGCGCTCCTTCATCCGGGGAGTACGCGGACTGGACGAAGCCGGAATCGCCGTCGAGGAGGGAACCAGCCCCCTCGGCGAGTACACCGGTGTGCCCTGGCTCGCGACACAGGCCGTATCCGTCGGCGACATCGTCATCGCCGTGGTCGGGCTGTCCCGCCGGCCGGACCACGAACCTGCTCCCCTGGTCACCGTGGAGGCCATGGCCGGCCAAGGAGACCAGGTAGTCGTCTCCTGGCACCAGGGCGAGCCCACGGAGTTCATGTTGCCCATCTGACGAGCCCGTGGCGAGGCACAGGCCACAGTCGGCGCCACCAGAAATCCGGGAGCCAAGTTGACAACAGGGCATAGGCCGTCGGGGCGAAATTCACGCTACGACGAGAGCGCGGGCAGTCCCGACGGTCTCCCGGTATGGGCTCACCTCCATGACTTGGACGGAACAGCCGCGCCGCACGAGCATGAGTTCCTGGAAGTCACCCTCGTGACGGGTGGGACTGCGACCTACGTCTCCTCCGACGAGGGCCGACAGGTCCGGTCCGGTAGCGCTGTGATCGTGCCACCTGGCCACTCTCATGGATACGTTCAGTGTTCGGATCTGGTCCTGTTCGACTGCTTCGTAGCACCGGCGTTCGTCACCGAGACGCTGGCATTCCTCGACCAGCCTCTGCCGTTGCTGCACGCGGTGCACCATGCGGGCGTACGGGTGCTCCCAGTTCCGCCGATTCAGCTCAACTCACTGGAGTTCAACCGGTGCGTGGCGGAGCTGCACAGCATCACCAGCGTCGGACCCGGCAAGGGGCGTTCCCTGACCCAGGCAGTCGGGCACCTGCTCATCTATCTCGACATTCTCGACCGCGCCTGGCAGAGGCAGGCCAACTCTCTCGTCGGCCGGCCTCAGCGGCATCCCGTCGCGGTCGCTGCCCAGCGCCTCATCGAGGCCGAGTTGGCGCACCCATGGACTCTCGGCGAGTTGGCGTCCCGGCTCGCTGTCGACCGTACCCACCTCGTAAGGGTCTTTCATCAGGCGACCGGCGTGCCTCCGATCACCTATCTCAACCAGTGCCGTGCGAAGCGCGCCAGTTCCCTGCTCGCCCATACCGACCTGCCCGTATCCACCGTCGGCCTTCGAGTCGGCTGGCCGGATCCGACCCACTTCGCACGACGCTTTCGCGTGTTCTTCGGGGTCAGCCCCACGGCGTTCCGCAACCGTGCGCTCACCGGCGCCCACTCTCAATGATCTCGTGTGGCGAACCAGCCAACATAGTCCGACTCTTGCTCAAGACAGTGCCAGGCGGCGGAAGTTCCGGCCGGTTACTGTCCATCAACGAGAAGTTGACGCGTGTTCACGGGCGCGGTTGCCCGTGACCGCAGCGATGGCTTGCTGGTGACTCACTGGCAGCAAAGGCAGAATTCCACGCGCAGCGGATTGGCAGAGGTGAATCATGTCTTTTGACGAGTCGGGTTTGAATGCGAGTGGCGGGCCGGGACGACGGGGTGTCCTCAAGGCCGCAGCGGCGGTTTCCGGCGGGGCGGCTCTCGGCTTGACAGGGATTCCCGCTGAGGCAGCTTCCGGACGGAAAGGGAAAGGCTCTGAACCCACTTTGGTGGGGGCGATCCGGTGGGATGCATGGGTCGGCCGGGATTGGAGGGTCGGCAGCATCGTGAATCGGACCTTGTCTCCGGAGAAATACCAGTTCCGGATGCCCTATTACGCCAGTATCACCGAGGCCGACCGAGTCCTGGTGGAGCAGGGTTTCGATGCGGAGGCGACAGGATCCGCTCCGTCGGGGTGGGTTGTGTCGTCGCCGGTCGACACCGCGGTATCCGTGGTGGATGGGCCGGGTCGTGCGGGAAAGAGTGTGCGCTTGCACGATGCGTCGGGGTCGTCGATGGCAGGGATGGACCGTACATTCACTGCTCAGAGCCGAGCTGTCACAGTGCAGTGGGAGTGGAAGGAGTCGACAACCGGCCGATGGTCCAGGGCGCTGCTGCATGATGGGGCGAAGGCGGTCGTCGACATCGCCACCCGCGTGGACGCCGGCACCAAGCAGCTCGCGCTGCGCGCACCCGACGGTACTTGGAGCATCATCCAGACCGTGGCGGACGACACCTGGTATGCGATGAAAATGATCGTCGACCTTGCTCCGCCCGAGGGGGCGACGCCGTGGGTAGACGTCTTCGTCGACGGGGTGCGCAAGGTGAATCACGCACCGCTGCTCACCGTCTCATCGATTGTCAACACCGTCTCCTTCCGCACCAATGAGAGCCTCTCCGTCGATCTGTACGTCGACAAGGTCAGTGTCGAGGTGACCGAATCGGTGAACTGCGACGCGGCCAGGCAGGCCGTCATGGACCAGGAGATTCGCTACGCCCGTGATGCGGGGATCGACTACTGGGCCTTTGTCTACTACCCCAGTGAGCCACTGGCGCGAGGCAGGAAACTGTACTTGTCCAGCGCGTACAAGAATGATGTCAAGTGGTGTGCGATCCTGACCGGAGACTTCCTCGCCGCGTTCGATGCGAATCTCAGCGAACTGGTATCCCGGTTCAGCGAGTCGAACTACCAACGAGTGCTGGGGGGCCGCCCCCTCCTCTACTTCCTGTCCGACGCCAACGCCGCCCGGGTCGCCAAGGTGCGGGCTGCCGCGACCGCGGCAGGGTTGCCCGACCCGTACATCGTGGTGATGGCGTGGACCGCGCAGAGCGCGGCGGACGTCAAGGCCGCGGTCGGGGCCGATGCGGTGAGCCGATACGCGACCGGGGCGGCGACTGGCGTGCCGTATGCACAACTGGCCGTCTCCGAGACCGCCTTGTGGTCGCAATACGCCGCTGCGGGTGGCCAGGTCATCCCTACCGTGACGACAGGCTGGGACAAACGGCCTCGATATGACTACCCCGTATCCTGGGAGCCCAACTACATGGACTTCAAAGATAATTGGGTCCAGCAGGCGACCCCCGAGGAGATCGCGGACCATCTGAGTGCCGCCATCACGTGGGGGGCCGCTCACCCGACGAACAACCCGGCCAATGCCGTCCTCATCTATGCCTGGAACGAGTTCGACGAAGGCGGCTGGATCTGCCCGACACTGCACGAACTGCGAGACGCGCACAGGCCACTGCGTCTGGATGCCATCGCAGCCGTTCCTCGAACCGTGTAGCACCATGCACCTCTCGGCGGGAGACAGCGGACGACCGGTTCCGTCGCCTTTGGTCCGTCCGCGGGCCAGGTCGCGGCGATCCGCGGGCGAAGGCGGCGACCGCCTCGGCGTAGGGGATGTCGGTCAGGAAGACCTGATGGACATGCCCTCGTCGAGGTCGAACACGGACAGTTGGGTGCCGAGGTGCGGGCGCTCGCGGCCGACGATGATCCGGGTGCCGTCGAGGTAGTCGTCCAGGTCGACCATGCCGGTCAGCTGGGCGAACCTCGGCGTCGGCGCGCAGGGTGCCGTCCTGTTCCAGCGCGGGGTGCCGGACCTCCTCGGGCAGGGCGCGGATCGCGCGTTGGGACCGGCTCGGTGACGGGATGTCCGACCGACAAGGATGTGTCGAAGTCGACCGTGCGCCGCCGGTTTGTCATCGGGTCCCGCACTGGGGTCTGCGGGCGGCTGCGTCAGAGAGTTCTGCAACTGCGGGACGAGCGGGACCTGTCCTCCGGGGCATCGCACGCCGGCGGCCGAGTCGTTCGCTGGAGTCGATGCCCTTGCGGGCGATGCAGACGGAAGGCCGAATCACTCACCGCGCAGTCAAGTAATTCTGAATCGATGTCGCCAGATTGATGGAAATCTTCTCCTGAGCAGCGATGGTTGGATGCGTGCCGTCAGTCGTCTCTGTCGCGGTATCAATCCAGCCGGACGTGGCGATATATATTACCTTCGCGTCTCCAGTAGAATTCCTTGCACTTACCGTTTCAGATATCTCATTTCTATGAGCGCCGTTAAATGGCGACATGGCAAAAATCACCGCGTCAGGATAGCGTGTTCTCGCATTTTCAAGGAATGTCATATATGCAGGCTTGAAATTCGGCGCGTTCGCCCCGGTTGAAGGATCATTCGTGCCGAGATTTATCACGAGATAGTCGGGTACATATTTCGAGGTATCCCATTCCGGTACATTTGATTCACCTGGGACATATTCCGACAGCTTCGAGTAACGACTCACCATTCCCGTTGCGTCCGGCCCACCGGACCCCGGCGCCATGGCTATCCCGCCAAACGCAACGGTATTATGAGAAAAGCCCAGCAGTTCAGGAGTTTTACAGCTAAATGAACTCCCCAGCGAATTGACCAACCCTGCTCCGATATACCCTACCGAAATAGAATCTCCTATGAACTCCATGGTGGGCTTTTTGGCGCAAGGTTTCGTGCTTGCGCCAGGGTCGATCTCAAAATACTTCACCTTGGGGAAGGATTGCTGGTACTCCGAATAAATCTTCACCGAATGCACCCCCCGCTCAAGACCTGATGCAATTGCCAACGTACCCCTCGCGTTGATATTTCGCTGAAATGCACCTCCATCCACCTTGTAAAGAAGCCTGCAAGCATCTTCAAGCGTCACGGAAAGGGATGTTCCAGTGAAGTCGAATTCAAGACCGCTCTCATAGTACCCGTAAACATATCCGTTCGCTTGTTCCTTCCAGCGGCCCAGGTACTGGATATTTTTATCACTGGTCGGAATCAATCCCGTAGGGTATGAGACACAACCATCTGCGTGACGAGTTGGTTGCACGTCGGGCACTGCTGCGGGGAGGGTGCCGCCACTGGCGTGCTCCGCTGCGACTGCGGGGTTGGACGCACCCAGAACAATCCCGGCTGCTGCGATCGGTGCTGCTTTGAGGAGCGCCCTCCGACTGATCCCGCTGGCGCCTCTTTCCTCAAGCTCAGAATCCCGTTCAGACATACCGTCGTCTCCTTTGATGTGTTTGGGGCCCACGAGTGTCGACGTACGCG
Source organism: Streptomyces sp. NPDC058001 (assembly GCF_042886315.1). Lineage (NCBI taxonomy): Bacteria > Bacillati > Actinomycetota > Actinomycetes > Kitasatosporales > Streptomycetaceae > Streptomyces > Streptomyces sp. NPDC058001. Next base: position 435,070 of record NZ_JBHVQT010000005.1, on the reverse strand, counting down.
CCTTCTCAACGTATTCGACCCAAAGGAACGGTAGCGACTGGCATCCCGATAGTCCTTGGACTACGTTGCTCAATCACTGGACAATATTTCCTGGCTTCAATCCACTCACCGCTGGTCAGCGATCTGATCGGAGGTCCGATCCGGAGATCAACGGCAGGATGCGGTGGCGCCGCAACTCGCGGCTCACGGCCTTTGAGTCGTACGCCGTGTCGCCCAGGACGGACTCGGGCCTCCGTCGCGGTCGACCGGGCCGTCCGGCGACGGGCGGGATGCCATCGACCAGGTTGGGAGTCTGGGTGATGTCGGTCGCGGCTCCCCCCTTTCGCGCGGACGTGGGAGCCGTCCACGCACGTGCGGTCCAGTCGAGTTCGCCGGTGCAGTTGCTCGAAGACACCGGCCTTCTGCCGACGGTCCAGGCGCCGCCGGCACGTCTGTCCGGAGCCGAACCCCGGCTCCAGTGGCAGGAGTTGCCAAGAGTGGCTGGTCTCGAATTCGACGGGTAGGCTCTGCACAGCTTCACCGTGGAGTCGACACTGTGCGAGGCAGGGGCATTGTGGCCCCGACGACAGACGTCGGTGGAACACCGGACGCCGTGTCACGTGGCTCAGCAGGTGGCGTCCTTGCCGTCCGCGCCGAAGACCTCCAGCCGGTCTTCCTGCGGAGTCCGCACGGTTTTGGCCGGGCACGTAGTGCAGCTGCACGGCGCGGCGGCGGGTGCTCGTCAGGTTGGGCGGGGTGCCGTGGTGCAGCAGCCCGTCGAAGAACAGGGCGCCGCCGGGTGGCAGCGGGACAGCGGTGTCGCGGTGGGTCTGGACTTGGGTGTCGCAGATCTGGAAGTCGCGGCGGGCGAAGTGGACCACCGGGCCTTCGGCATGGGTGCCGGGCAGGAGATGCATGCAGCCGTTGCCGATCGTGGCCTCGTCCAGAGCGATCCACACACCCACGACGGGGGTTCCCAGCGGGATGTCGAAGAATGCCTTGTCCTGGTGCCAGGGCTTCTCCCGTCCCCCGCCCGGCGGCTTGAGCAGGGCCATGTCCTGAAGGAGGACGGGCTCGGCGTCCAGGAACCGGGCGACGGTGGCCAGGATCGCGGGATGGCGGGCGAGTTCGGCCAGGCGCGGCTCGTGGGCGCAGAAGCTCTGGAGCTTGCTTACGCCGTCCATCAGCTCGTCGCGGTCGCGCCCCTCCGGGAGCGCCCACTCCTCGAAGTCCATGCTTGCAAGGCCCGGGTGAAGGCGGCCGAGAGGGCGCAAGTCGTGGATTGCGGGCGCTGGACCGGTCTGGAGGATGTCCGTTCAGGCGGAGCGCTTCCAGGCGCCGGGCGTGGTGCCGGTGTGGTCCTTGAACTGGCGGGCGAACAGGTGGTAGTCGGCGTAGCCGAGGACCGTCGCCACCTGGCTCACCGTCATGCCGCTTTCGGCCAGCGGCTCGCGGGCGCGGTCGATCCGTACTGCGATCTGGTAAGCACGGAAGGAACGGCCGGTCTCGCGTCGGAAGAGGCGGGAGACCTGATTCGCCGACAACTCGGCTGACGCGGCGGCGGCGTGCACGTCCAGGCGGCGGGCCGGGTGGCGGGTCAACCACTCCACCACGTCGTGGATGCGCCGGTCCATCAGCACAGGCAAGTCGCCGGCAACTCGGGCGGCCTGGGCGTGGATCTCCAGCAGCAGCGCCGCCAGTGCGGCGGTGGTCCGCGCGGAGGTGTCCGGGCCCGGGCGCCGCCTGAGGCGTGCGAGGCCGTCGAGGTGGCGGCGGGCCTCGGGCAGGTCGTCCAGGTGCACCAGGTGCAGGCCGAGGCCGACCGGATCCGGGGTGCGGACCACGCTCCGTGGCAGCCGACGGTGCGGCTCGTACGCTGCCTGAGTCACACCTGCCGGAAGGGCACCCTCATCAGGTGGGCGGCCGCCTTGTAGTCGGCGACTCGGTGGCCCGTGGACAGGGCCCAGTGGTGGCCGATGCCTGTCTCGCTCCAGGCGTCCACCCATTCGCCGGGGTCCCTGCCGAAGTCGACCCGGCTGGTGGTGTTGCCGATCTCCAGCAGAGGCCCGGGGACGGTCTCCCCCTCCGACGCGATGAACACCAAGGTGCCGTCCTGGTCCTGACCGATACCGAAAGCGGTGACCGGGCCGTGTTTGACATCGAACTCCACGGAAACGCCCCATCCGCGCTTGCCGTGGTAGACACCCAGTCCCCGCAGCAGCGGATCTTGTGCGCTCACTGCCGGATGCCCGGGGCCGTCGTGTCCCATTTCGACCACGCCGTCGGTGAAGTTGAGCGCCTGGATCTCGGTGAACGAGCCTCCCGCGCCCAGGCTCTGCGACACCAGCTGTGCGACCGATGTGCGCAGCTCGAATTCACCGGCGGCCGGAATGCCACGTGCAGTGAGCAGCGATGCTCCCAGGATCATTCCGGCGCCAAGTCGTTCGTGCTGCTCGCCGCCGAGTCCACGGTGGTAGTAGGCGAGCGTGGTCAGCCCGAAGTCCTCGGCCAGCCGGTCGAGTCCGACGGAGACCCTGGCCGCCCAGGCGAAGTCCTCCGCCACCACGGAGTCGTCGATGGTGAAGATCTGCCGAGCCAGGCCCATTCGCTCCTCGGCCTCCGCGTCCGTGACATCGGCGACCCGGACCCGCAGATCGTCGAACTCGAGAACCTCGACATGCGAGCCGAACTGAGCGGACAGCAGCGTCATATCGGTCGAGACATCGAGCATCCCGGGGTACAGGTGGCCCATCAGGCCGTGGCGTGCGTGCCGCAGCGCCGCTCGGACCTTCGCCGCCGCGACCCACTGCTCGATGCGGCGCCAGGCGTTGGGGTCACGCAACCAGCCCGACACGGAACGGAACGGGATACCCGCACGGCGGAAGACGTTGCCCACCTCGGGGACTGGGCACTGTCCGCAGTAGGCCAGCCACATGCCCGTGTCGAAGGACGCGTGGTCCATCCGCTCGGTCGGCTGGAGATCGATCACCAGGACCGGGGCCCCCGAACGCTGCGCGATCGGCAGAACCATCGACGACGTCAGGTAAGTGGTGAGGAACACCACGATCAGGTCGCAGTCCGCCTGGCGCAGCCGCTCGGCGCCGGTTTCGGCCTCGCGGGCGTCCGATATGAAGCCGACGTCGGTTACTTCGGCGTCCAGCGCCTCAAACCGCTCGGTGACGTAACGGGCCGACTCCCGCAGTTGCGGGAGCAGGTCCGGGAACTGCGGCCAGTAGGCGCCCAGGCCGCCCGCCACCAGGCCGATCCGGGCCGCCCTGAGCGGTGCGGGCGGAAGGAGCCGGCGCAAAGCGGCCATCCGATCCGCTGCGTCAGCGGGCCCGTCCGGCTCGGTGGCATCGGCCCTGAGTACGGATTCCTTCGGAGTCATTGGGGCTGTGCCTTCTTTCTGCAGATGGGCGACTGCGATCTTCTCGCCAGCTGTTACGTAGGGACGTTCGGGCGCTGTTCCCGGCCTCGGTCCGAGCCGGGACCGGCCGCGCTGTGGCACTCGCCTCGGTCGGCGAGTCCATGCGTACGACTGCCGCGGCGGCCTTGGGGATCAAGCACGGACGATGTGGACGCCGACCACGATGGAGATCGCCGCGCAGGCGGTGATCGACCACAGCAGCACCCGCGCGCTGTACTTCGGGAACACCGGCGTGAAGAACGCCGCGACGGCGAAGCCCGCCCAGGCCGGCGCGCAGGTGGGTCCCCACGACGTGCCCGTCATTGGGGACGTGAACGCACGAGAGGGCTGACGCTGAGCAATGGGAGTGACCGTAGGGCGGGTTGGAACGTTTTTCAAGACGGTTACAGCAACTCCCCATCGCCAGGTACGGCTACAGAAAGCAGGCAAATCGCGCCTGAGAGAGGCAACTGGAGGCTGGTGCAGTCCGCGCCCGACGCGTACGGTGACATCTCTAAAAACGTTCTACATCGTGGGGCATCCGAAGTCGGCGAAAGGACCGCGGCACCGTGCTCTCCCGCACCCTCACCGAGTTGTTCCAGGACCCTCCCCGCGACTTCGGTCCGACGCCGCTGTGGTGGTGGTCGGGAGCCAAGGTCACCCGGGAACGGCTCGAATGGCAGATGCGCAAGTTCGCCGCAGGTGGCATTCACAACCTTGTCGTGATCAACCTGGCCCCGGCAGGGCCCACGTTCGGCGCCAAAGCCGACGACCCGGCCTGGTTCAGCGAGGAGTGGTGGGCGCGCTTCACCGACGCCTGCGAGATCGCGCAGCGGCTCGGCATGCGGCTGTGGTTCTACGACCAGGTGGGCTTCTCCGGCGCCAACGTCCAGGGCGGCATCACCCACCGGCACCCCGAGGCGGCCGGCCAGGCGCTGCGCTGCCGCGATGCCGTCGTCACCGGCGGTCGCGTCGACCTGCTGGGCACCGAGACACTGATCGGCGCCTATGGGGCGGACGGCGGCCGACTACGTCTCCCGGACACCCCCGATGGCACCGAGGTCCTGCTGGTCACCTCTGTCCCGACGGCCTTCGACTACCTGGACCCGCGTGCCGTCGGTCTCCTGATGGACACCATCCACGGCGAATACGACCGCCGCGTTCCGCAGCATCTGGGCAACGTCATCGCCGGCAGCTTCCAGGACGAGTTGCCCGCCACCAACTCCTGGACGTCCCGCTTTCCCGCGGAGTTCCTGGCCCGCCGCGGCTACGACCTCCTCGACCATTTGCCCGCGCTGTTCCGGCACGGTGGCCGGCGGGCCGCCAAGGTGCGCACCGACTACTACAGCGTGCGCGCCGAGCTCACCGAGGAAGCGCTCTTCAAGCCGCTCGGCCAATGGCACGACAGGCGCGGCATGCTGCTGGGCGCCGACCAGAGCAACCCTGCGCGGGCGGGACACCCCACTCAGTCCACCCAGCTCTACACCGACTACTTCCGCACCCACCGCTGGTACAGCGCCGCGGGCAGCGACCACGAAGGGGACGCAAAGGTCCACTCCTCAATGGCCCACCTCTACGGCCACGAGCGGGTGTGGATCGAGGCGTTCCACTCCTCCGGCTGGGGCGGGACGCTGGAAGATACGTACGACTGGCTGCTGCCCTTCCTACGCAGCGGCGCCAACCTGTACAACCCGCACGCCACCTACTTCGGCACCGCGGGCGGCTGGTTCGAATGGGCGCCGCCGTCCACCGACTGGCGTCAGCCGTACTGGAAGCAGTACCCGGCCTTCTCCCGGGCCGTCTCCCGCATCGCGTCGATCATGTCGTGGGGTACGTACAGTGCCGGCGTCGCTGTCCTGCACCCGACCACCACCGCGCAGGCGCTGCTGCCGCTGGACCTGCCCGTCGACCACTTCGGCGACGGGCAGGCCGGCGGAGCACACACGGAACTGGACGAGACGCAGCGCCACTATCTCCAACTGTGCGGCACCAACAACTGGTTCCACACCCGGATCGGTGAACTTGACCGGCAGCGGGTGGCTTTCGACGTCATCGACGACGACTCCGTCCAGCGTGCCGACGTCTCCGACGGCGCGCTTCGGGTGGCCGGACTACGGTTCTCCGCGGTCCTGTTGCCATCCGCGAGCGTGCTGGAGACCGCCACAGCACGGCAGCTCATCGCGCTGCTCGACGTCGGCGGCCGGGTCGTGGTCGTCGGCCGGCTGCCCGCCTTCGCGGCCGGGACCGACGGAGACGATTCCGTGGTCACCGCACTGGCTGCCCACCCACGTCTTGAGCGCGTCGCCGACCCCGAGTCCGGTGCCAGGTCCGTGGCCGGCCGGTTCGACTACGCCACCGGAGAGGTTCCGCTCCTGGTCCGCCGCCAGGGAGCCGAGGCCGTCGCCCTGGTCACCGGGGCGTTCCCGAACGCCAGCGGCCATCCGCTGCGCGACGCCATGACCCGGCAGTGGGAGGACTTCGACTTCGAACCGGCGCGCTATGCCGGAATGTCGTCGGTCGAGGTGAACGCCGTCGTGGCGGAAGCGGAGGTCTGGGACCCTGCCACCGGTGTACGCCAGGCTGCCCCGGTCACGGTGTCCGGGCGGCGCTCCAAGATCGAGGTGCCGCTCAACGGCGCGCCCGCCGCAATCGTGGCCTGGCGGGAAGGCGATGCGTCGACCGCCGCGCCCACGCCTGTATCGCCCGCTCCGGCCGTGGTCACGACTGACATATCGACGGGCTGGCGCGGTCGACTCGTCCCCACCATGGACAACACCTGGGGTGACATGGCGCTGCCCGCCGCGTCGTCCGTCGAGGACTTGCAGATCTGGAACTTCCACTGGTCCGAGGGGTCTGTCGGTCGCCCTGCGCAGATGACGCGCGCGACATACGGCAACCGCGTGCGGGTACTTTCCCCGGTCCCGGTCGCGCAGGCGCCGGACCCGCTGGACCGCGACGCCGTTGCCCGCGTCCTCGCCGGGCAGGAGCCGCTGGCCGACGACGCGGGCGGATGGGAGGTCTCGCTCCACTCCACCGACCGGGGCGCGGCCGATCCCGGTTACGGCACACTCGGCCACAAGGGGTTCGTCGGCGAGGAGTTCGTACGCCTCCGCATGCCGACGGACGGCACCCTCGCCCGGGTTCGGGCCATCGTCGAGGCAGACCGGCTCGGCGCCGCCGACCTGCACGTCGGCGCCCCGGCCCGCAAGCGCCTGTGGTGGAACGGCGTGGAACTCCCCACCGGCAGCGGCTATCTGGCCACGGTCCGCATCGACGTCGACCAGCCGCTGAACGTCATCGAGTACGAGCTTTCGGACGCCGACGTCCGCACCGGGCACGCGGCCGACGCCGACGCCGAACCGCTCGGCAGCTACTTCTGTCTGACCCGGCCCGGCGAGTTCTCCCCCCGACCCCAGTTCATGCGCCTGCCGGACGGGGTACGGCCGTCCGGCAGGGCCACCTACCGTGCCCGCGTGTGGCTCGACCACGACGCCGCCGAGGCCGTCCTCGCCGTCGGCGCGGCCACCGGCGTCACCGTGCTGCTCGACGGCGCCGCCGTGGCCCGGCAGGAGAAGGTCGAGTACTACGAGTCGGCCCGGGGCGCGACCCCGATGTTCTTCCGCCACACATTGCACCTGACGGCGGGCGAGCACCTACTGGAGCTGGTCGCCGACAGTACGCACGCCGGGGACGTGCTCTTCGCTGATCTGGTCGCCCGTACGCAATCCGCAGTCGTCGCCCTCGTCAGCGGCTCCGGCTGGGAAGCCGAATCGGGAGACTGGCGGGGGACGACGATCGAACACCGAGGCCGCTGGACCGAGTTGCAGCCCTGCTACGCCGCCACCCGACCGCACCCGCTGCACGGCACCGCATGGCTGCACGGTGTTCCGGCCCTGGGCGCGACCGTGGACGCGGTGCGTGCCACCGACGACGTCGTGCCGGCGCCGCAACGGCTGCGGGCCACGCTGCCCGCCGGCACAGTCGCGGTGAATCTACCCCTACGGCTCGCCGCCGCGGTGACGCTGGACGGCACCGAGCGAAGGCTCGACGACACCGCACTCCACCTGGACCAGCCGCTGCAGGCACCCGCGGAACTGGAGATCGTCACCGAGCCCACGGCTACCCTTCGCGGCGGCAGCGCCCTGTCCGGACCGGCCACCGTCCGCATCGCCGAGGCCCCCGTCCCGCTGGGCGACTGGCACGCCATCGGGCTCGCCGGCTGGAGCGGAGGGCTGCGCTACTCCCGTACGGTGACGATCCCGCCCGGCTCCGACCCGGCGGTGACGCCCGTGCTCGACCTCGGCCGGATACGCGGCTCCGTCGAGGTGGCCGTCGACGGCGAGAAGACAGGCGATGCCTTCTGCGCCCCGTACCGCTTCCCACTGCCGGGCACGGCCGGCCGCACGGTACGCATCGACGTGACGGTGTACAACACGCTGGCCCCGTACTTCAGCGAGGCCACCCCCACCGCCTGGACCTTTCCCTCACAGCTGGTCTCGGGTCTGCTCGGCCCGGTCACTATCATGACCGCACCGCCACCGGCGGAGACGGCACACGCCGCTGAGACCGAGGCGATCGGAGGGTGAGGGGCTTGACGACCACCAGACCCCCCGCGCGTATCCAGGATGTCGCGGCCGCGGCAGGCGTCTCCGTATCCACGGTCTCCAACGTCCTCAACCGCCCCGAGCGCGTCAACGCCCGCACCGCCGACCGGGTTCGGTCCGTGATCGCCGACCTCGACTACGTGCCGCACCCGGGGGCGGCCGGCCTGCGCAGCGGCCGTGCGTCGTCGATCGGGCTCGTCCTCCCGGACATCGTCAACTCCTTCTACGCACGCATCGCCCGGGGGGCGGCCGAGGCGGCATATGAGCACGGCTTCTCGCTCGTCCTGTGCGACAGCGGCGATCATCCCGACCGGGAGCGTGACTACTTCGACATGCTCGCCGAACAGCGCGCGGTCGGAGTCGTCGTCGTCCCCCTGAGCGCCGACCCGGACCGCCTGACCAGGCTGCGCCGGCGCGGTATCCCGCTGGTCCTCACCGACCGGAAGATGCCACCGCAGGAAGGCTGTTCGGTCGCCGTCGACGACGTCACCGGCGGGCGTCTGGCGGTGGAGCACCTGCTGGACAGCGGTGCCCGGCACGTCCTCGTCGTCAACGGCGGCCCCGGGATCAGGCAGTGCGCCGATCGGTACCAGGGAGCCCGCCAGGCGATCCGCAGCCATCGCGGCGCCCGGCTCGAGCAGGCCGTCGCCGGGCAGATGACGGTCGCCGCGGGAGCCGCCATCGCTCGCGACCTGAGCACTCTCCCGGACGCGGTGTTCTGCACGAACGACTTTCTTGCGGTGGGCGTGTGCCAGGGGCTGGCGGAACGCGGCGTCCGTGTCCCTGACGACGTGCTCGTGGTCGGTTACGGCGATCTGGACGTCGCGACGCTCGCGGCCGTCCCTCTGACCACCATCCAGCAGCCGGTGGAAGACCTGGGCCGTACCGCCGTACAGCTGCTCATGGACGAGATTGAAGCCAGTGACGAACACGTCCACGAGACCCGCGTCTTCAGCCCTCGGCTCGTTCCACGGGACTCGACGCGGGTCGCGTGATTGCGGAACGTTCGCTCGACGCGTTCTTCGCCGATCTTCTCGACGGGATCAATGCGGTCGCGCGGTATGCCGAGTGTTGTCTGGTCGACTGCTTCCATCGCGCCGGATTCCGCCTATGCCTTGCAGTCGTTGCGGTTGCCGGGCAGCGGCCGGCCGACCACGACGACGGAACGAAGTGCCGGCCCGCTGCTCGGAGTTGGCAGCAACTCGCGGTCACGTGAACACCTTCGCGCACATGGGCTGACGCTGCCCTGGAGTTCCGGCCCTGACGAAGGACACGTCAATCGGTTCAAAATTCTGAAGCGACAGAGGTACGGACGAGCCGGATCCCCTGCTCCGCAAAATCTTGACTGAGCCCAGCGGCTGGACTGCTTCGTCCTCGAAGACGATCAGGCGCGGCATTGCCCTGCGATGCTCTTACCTGCGGCCCGGTCCCCTCCTTCCGGACCGCGGCCTTCTCGCCGGCTCGCCCTTTGACCCAGACGTGCCGCTCCAGCAACTGCCATGCGCTCTCGACGCTGTGGACCCACGTGAAATGGCCGATGGATCAGCGCCTTCGCGCGCCGGACTCCGCCGCTGGTCCGCCCAGCCGATGAACCAGCGGCCCGCGCTCCAACTCCTGCTCCAGCCAAGCGATCTGCCTCTCGCCGAGCCGCGGAAGCCGGTCGCCTCCCGGAGCCGCATACGTCAGACTCACTTCGTTCTCGATCGCCTCCGAGTCAACGCCCTGCGCCTGCGCCTTCAGAGACCGTAAACACTCACTTCCTGATACCGGATCGAGGGACCTTCGCGATGGCGTCGAGGCGCAGCGGCCTGCCCGCCTCTTGAAGTTCGGACAGCGTCGGACATATCCATCCTCCTTCGTCGAATTCGTTCCATGCGTAGATGAGGACGGTGTTGGCCGGCGCGTTGGAGGGATGGGAGTTGTTCCATCTCACGGCGCCTCGGAGGTGTGCTGCGATCTCCTCAGGTGTCGCCTGTTGCGTCCACTCGTCCTTGAGCACTTCATAGTTGGATTCATAGGGAAACGGATAGTCATACCGAGGACGCTTGTCCCAACCAGTCGATACGGTCGGTACGACATCTCCTGCCGAAACGGCGTACTGATCCCATAGGCTTGTTTCATGATCAACGAGATCAGAATAGGGTTGCCCATTCTTCATCCCAGTCGCATAGCGACTCACCGCATCGGCACCTACTTTGACCTTAAGATCGGCTGCGCTCTGCGCGGTCCACGCCATGACCACGATGTACGGATCGGGCAGCTTGGCCTGCGAACAAGCGGCCCTCATCTTAACGACCCAGTCCGCCGTGGCACCGCCGAAGAAGTACACGAGTGGCCGCCCCTCCAACACGCGCTGGTAATTCGGATCACTGAACCGGGCCACGAGTTTCGGAAGATTCGTGGCGTAGTTGCTGGTGAAGTTACCGTCCAATATCGCGCACCAATTGACATCACCGTTACGCTTGCTGGCGAAGTACAGCTCTCTGGCTCGCGCCAGCGGTTGCTGCGGGTAGTAAACGAAGGCCCAGTAGTCGATTCCAGCCTGCTTCGCGTACTTGATCTCCCGGTCCATGACCCTCTGGGTGGTCGCATCGCTATTTGCCACCTCGGTTATCTCTGCGCGGACGTTGTCAATGTAGACTTCGCAAGACGCATTCTCGCTGGTACCGAAAGTTAGAGCGTCGAGCGTTGCCGTAGGGCTACGGAACGGCGCATTGTGCACCTTCCGCTGTCCATCTACGAAGATGTCGACCCAGGGTGAAGCCCCCTCAGGGGGAGCGGGATCAGCGATGATCTTAATCGAATACCACGCGTCATCCGCGACGGCTTGGACAACGTTCCATGCGCCGTCAGGTGTGCGATAGACGAGTTCCTTAGCGCCGGCATCACCTCGGGTGGCCAGCTCAACCGCGACAGCAGAACCACCACAGAGCCTTGCCGCGGACCATTTGCCAGCGGCAGCTTCTTTCCACTGCCACTGCACAGTCAAGGCACCTTTCTGCGCAGAAAATGCACGGGTCATAGCCGCCGTCGAGGTTCCTTGCAGGTACGCTGCCTTGCCCTCTCGGCCTGGCATCTCCACCACGGACACAACTGTTCCAGGAGGTGCCGATACCTTCCAACCGGCAGGCGCCGCGCCGGACTCCTCAGCATCGAAGTCCTGCTCGACCAGCACAGGCCGGGGCCTCGTAATATCAGCATAGAACGGCAAACGGAATTGATACCTGTCCGGTGACAACGTACGGTTTACGCTGCTTCCCACCTTCCAGTCTCCACCCACCCAAGCATCCCACCGAATTGCCCCCACGAGCGTTCTGACAGGGACAGCCCTACCGCCATCAGCTACGGAAATGGTAGGCATCGAGAGACCGAGAACGGATCCACCGACCACTGCGGTGGCTGCTTTGAGGAAATCCCGGCGGTCCGGCTTACCGGAAGAATTGGAATTTTCCGTGTTTGAGGCCATCGCAAACCCTCCGTTGGAATCTGGGAATTTTTGCAGTCGCCAGTCTTCGCCGCCGACCCTTTCGAGAACCGCGCCAGAACCATACCTGTCACAGGAAATTTTGCCGATAGACCCGTATTGAGCAATCATCGGACTATCTTGTGGTTCGTCGCCCACGTCCTGTGGCCCAGTGAGGATGGGTTCCGCTCGGACGCCACGCGTCGGTTGCTCGCTGGTCTCATCACGCGATCACGAGCACAGGCTTCTTGGATCAGGTGATTCCCCGTGCCGGACAGATCGCCTCCACCACCAGATCAGCGACAGAGCCCACGAACGTGCCGATGCGAACGGCTGGCCGGCGGACGGATGTGAGGGGGACGGCCGCGGCGGAAGCGAACTCAATGTCGTCATAGCCCACGATGGCCAAGTCGTCGGGCTGGGCGCCATCAACTCCAACACCTTCAGGCCGACGACTACAAGCTCGGCAGCGTCTGCCACCCGGATCCGAAGGTGCGTCGCAAGGCGGTGAACCACTTGCTGGGGTGCGTCGACATTATGGACGCGACGGGGTCGAAGGACCTCAAGCTGTGGTTACCGGTAGTTCGATAAATCCGGCAGTAGAGGTCGATGCCATGTCCGGTGGTAACCGCGTCGATCAGGGCCTGAAGGTCGGGGGGTGGGTCCTTGTCCGTCCAGGCTCGCCACCATCGGTTCAGGGTGATGGCGGGGGTGAGCCAGGAACGGATGGCTCGTAAGGCCCTGGGCCAGCAAGGCTGTTGGGGCTGGTGGGACGTCGGCCCAGCCGAGTTCGTCCTTGACCTGCTTGTAGCTCTGCTCGACCCACGGCCGCAGACCGTAGAGGCGGACGATCTCGGCGAGGTCGGCCGACGGGTGCGAGCCGGTGGTGGCATGGGGTGCGTCGGGGTGGGGCAGGTTGGTGGCCAGGTACCAGGTAACCTCCTCCGGCAGGCCGGCCGGGTCGGTGGTGGCCACGACCCGCCGACAGGGTGAGTCGGGGCCGTAACCGCCCAGGTGGGCATCGGCGGCCCACCAGGTCTCGGTGTGCCCGTCGCAAAAGTGACGCTCCACGGGTCCTGCTCGGATTTCCTTCGGCACGGCACTGGATGCGCTTCGCACACGCCCGGGTGTCCCATCTGTTCCGCTACCTGGCCCAGCAGTCCGGATACAACAAGCGTCTGAACGCGGCCGGCCCGCTGATCTCCCAGGTGATCGAAGCACTGGCCCGGCAAGTGCCCACGGGGCACGACGACCTGCGCCTGATCGACTCCACACCCCTGCCCTGCGCCGCGTCGAGGGAGACCGTCAAGCGCTCCGATCCCGCCGGGCACGCCGGCTACGGCTACTGCCGCAGCCACTCGCGCTTCTTCTGGGGCCTGCGGCTCTACCTGGTCACCACCACCGAGGGCATGCCGGTCACCTGGTGTCTCGCGAACCCGAAGCTCGGCGAGCGGGAGGTGATGACCGCGCTCCTGGAACGCGACCACCGTCTGGTCCGCGCGGGTCAGGTGAGCCTTGCGGACAAGGGCTTCGCCGGGAAGGAGTTCGAAACGTTCCCCACCGAATGCCTCGGCATCCACCTCGTGCCGCCGGACCGGATTCATCTGGTCGGCCCGCACCCGGTCTGGTGCGCGGCCTGCCCGGCCCAAGACGCGGAACACGGACCTTGTTCAGGACAGGCTCGAACCGCAGAGAATCGCCCCGCTGACCAGCCGTGATCACAATGGACATGGGCTTCTGGCCCTGCTCGCCGACCAGGTGCAGCTTGGTGGTCAGGCCGCCGCGCGAGCGCCCGAGCCCGTGGTCGTCCGGCTCGACGCTGACACCGCCCGGCGGCTCCTTCTGCAGCTCCCCTTTTCCCTTGCCCCGGCGGCATGCTGGTCGGCCCGACACACCGTGGAGTCGACCTTGAGATCCCAGGTGATCAGCTCCTTCGACGCCCCGGCTTGCTGCGCCAGTTCACCATCGCCAACTCCAACCACCGCAACCACACCGCTCGGACCGCGCAGCCCGCCGTCATCAGTGTCGTGGACGAGAGTCACTCCTGCGCTGACGTACCGGTCGCTCAGCCGATGGTCCAGCGCTGATCGTGCGCATTGCGGTCACACGTCGTCGTCCGGTAGAGGCCGCGAGCGACCTGGTGAAGGCAAAGACGGGTCGCCGTGTTCCGGAGCATGACTGCACTTCTCGCCGCGGGTTGGATGACCTGCCACAGTTGGTTGTTCCCACCGTTGCACCCGTTGGGGTAGACGTCCCCGGCCGAGTTGCTGTCGAGGCAGTGGCCCCATGTGTAGTTCTGGAGTGTCGAGGACGTGTTGGTGGTGCCAGTCCACCGCCAGTACAGATCCGAATAGCCGATCCCACAGTCCTGGGACTCCACGTTGTAATACGAGTTCTCCTCGATGCACCTCTTGGACTCGTAGTTCGCGAACCGGTCAAGGCTCGTCGCTGCGGTCTGAGCGGCGGTGGCCGTCCCAGCCATTGTCAGGGTCAGCGACATTGCGAGCACTACTGCCGACCCGATGGCCGACACGGCGCGCCTGATTCTTCTCCCGAAGACGGGCATGGTCGATTCCCTTCATCCGAAAGCGGCTGCACGAGCCGTGCATAAGCGGAGACCTGGGCCAGGTAGAGGGCATCAATGACCCCACAGCCACTCAACCCGGCCAGGTACGCGGTCAGAGCACTAGCAGCTTTCGATGCGGTCAATCCGGAGGATCGGTAGCCACCAGTCATGGTGGCTACCGGCGGGGACCTGCTGGCAAGTGCCGTCGGGTCCGAACGAGATGATCGGGCGAAGCCGCAGGCTGGTGTTGCAGCCGTTGGTGACGCGCACGAAGCCAGGAATTGTGTGCACCTTGAACGTCACGCAGTCCGGCGCCGTGCCTTGCGTGGACACATCACTCTGGGGCTGCGTGACGCCGGATCCGGCGCTCATCGGCGCTGCCGATGCGGTCGCCGACACCAAGCCGGTCAGCGAGAGTGCGCCAACTGTCGCGCCGACGGCGAGCATTCTTCTACGTCGCACGGTATTGCTCCTTTGCCGTCACTTGCGTTGTCCTGCATGGAAAGCAGTAGGACGCCGGCACCGAGCGAAATCCGCTCGGGGTGCTGTCGCGACTTCCTGTTTGCCCGATGGCCAACACGGAACCGAGATCGGCAACCGGGCGCCAGGACCGCGCCCAGATGGTGCCCCGTCAGATTCGCCGGGACGGTAGGACCGTAACGGGCGCGACCGAGGCTCGTCAACTGAGATGGATAGATTGATTGAGCCTGATTCACATCAGTTGACGAGTAGGATGCGGGTATGGCAGACGGCATCGTCAGAGGCGCGCTGGCGACGAAGCTGGACCACTTGTTCAGCGCGGTTCGTCCACCCGACGGCGACGAGTACACGTTCGACGAGGTCGCCGAAGCGATCAAGACTCAGGGCGGCCCCACCATCTCGTCGACCTACCTGTGGCAGCTACGCAAAGGCATCCGTGACAACCCGACCAAGCGTCACCTTGAAGCTCTCGCAGCCTTCTTCGGCGTACCTGCGGCGTACTTCTTCGACGACACGGAAGCCGAGCGCATCGACGCCGAACTCGCACTGCTCAGCGCACTGCGCGACGCGCCGGTGCGGCACATCGCCCTGCGCGCACGAGGGTTGTCGACGAAGAGCCTTGAGGCGATCAGCGACATGGTCGACCGCGTCCGCGAACTCGAAGGACTGCCCGACCCGCCGGGCGATGCGGACCAATGAACGGGGCCAGCCGGCGAAAGGTACGGCGCCGCTGCGCCGCGGTACTCCGGGACCTGGGACTGCCGGACTCGTTCGATGTCCCGACGCTGTGCGCCGAACTGAGTGCGCGGCGCGGGCGGCCGATCAAGCAGCTGCCTGTGCCCAACCTGTTCGACGTGTGCGGGCTGTGGATCGCGACCGACACCGCTGACCTGATCGCGTACGAGCAGCACACCACCGTGCCGCACCAGAACCACATCGTGCTGCACGAGATCGGGCACATGCTGTGCGACCACTTCCCCGTCACGCTCAGCCCCGCTGAGCAGGCACGATTACTGCTGCCCAGCCTTGACCCGAACATGATTCGCCGGGTATTGGGCCGCACCGGCTATTCCAGCATCGAGGAGCAGGAAGCCGAGTTCCTGGCGTCATTGCTCGGCCAATACGACCGCCCGGCGCGTCACGACGACTCCATAGCCGGCCTGCTTCGATCCGCCCTGGAGAACGGTCGCGACCGTGGGTGAACCGGTGCGAAACTACGCCCCGGCCCTGCTTGCCTGGGGGATGCTGTTGTGGCTGCGGCCCGGACCCGCGCCCGGTCGTCGGCTCGTACGGATGTGCGTGCTCGGCCTTGCCGTGTCACAGACGGCACTCACTCCTGCTGCTATCACCTTCACCCCCGCCGTCGGCTTGCCCGGCATCGAACGGCTCGTCGGCCACGTAGCCATGCTCGCCGCCGTCTGGGCAGGGGCTCAGATCCTGCTGCGGCTGCACGGTTACGACGCACGCGCACGCGTGCACACGACGTGGGCGGTCTTTGCTGGTGCCGCGATGTGTCTCCTGTTCGCTCTCACCCCGAACCTGTACCCACAGTCGCCATGGGTAATGGAATACTGCATCGCCTATGCCGTGGCGCTGCTGCCCGAGTTCACCGTCATCGCGCGACTCTGCCTGCGGGACGCGCTCAAAGCGCCGGACTTGGCACTACGTCTCGGTCTCGGCCTGGTCGTCGCCGGAATCGGCACAGCGGCTTGCTACATGACCAGTAAAACCGTCGTCGCCATCTCCGCCAGAGCCCCCATCGACTTCTCGTTGGGAAGGGGCTACATGATGAGCAAAGCCCTGCCGACAACGGCCCACCTTTTTGTGCTCGCCGGGGTCGCAGTGCCGGCGATCGCGCAGTGGATGCGTCGGTACCGACTCTACCGACGGCTCGGCCCGCTGTGGTCCGCCCTCTACCAGGCCGAACGCGCCATCGCGCTGGAACCCCCGGGTCTGCTGCATGGCAACACACTCTTCCCAACGCGGCTGCACCTGTACCGGCGAGTGATCGAAATCCGCGACGGACTGCTAGCGATACGCCCCTACCTCCCTGTCGACGAATCCACCTCCACCGGGATTGAAGACGACCAACGAGAAGCCGCCAAAATCGCCGCAGCCCTGCACGCCCGCGAAAAGGACATGCCCCCGCTTTCATCCAAGACCACCACTTCGGGCGGCCACGACCTGGGCAGCGACACCGAATACCTCTGCCGCCTCGCCGACGCGTACCACAACATCACGAAAACTGACCGCCGCCGCACGAAGCCATAAGCACTCGGCACTCGGCACTCCAGTCGTAGTCGCTATTCCTACTGGTGTGGCAGCGGGTGAGCGGTGGCCTGGTGACGGCGCTGTCAGCGGGACCAGTTCCGTTCGTGGCCGGTCCGTCGCAGGTGTGCCGGCGTGGGGCGGCCAACTGCCGCCAGTCGCCGGATCTCTGCCACGGTGAGGGGGTGTGAGGGCGTCGGAACCGTTTCCGCGGCCCTCCTTCTCTGCTTCCGCGGCGGCGCCCGTCGCAGCGGGGAACGCGTGGGCGAGGATGGCCAGGTGATGTGCCGGTACCGGACCGGAAACCGGCGGATCTCGTACTGGTCCGGGCCGCACTCGTTCTTCGCGGCCTGGAAACACACCTCGATCGCCCAGCGGGTTCCGGCGATGTGCACCAGCTCGGCGACGGGAGTGCCGAGCGGTGCGCAGGCGAGGTAGTAGACGATCTCGTCGGGGCGACCCAAGCCGCGGTGGGCGCGAACCCACCAGTCGCGGGTGGCGTGATCGCCGTCGAAGTCATGAATGGAGAGCCGCTTCGCTGCGGCCCAGTCGGAGACGCGTGGCGCCTTTGCCCCGTTGCCGCAGGAATGCCGTTCCCACTGGACTGGAAGTACGGTCTGGGCCTTGAGCTGGAAGGTCCGGGGTCAGGTCCCGTGATGGGAACTGCCGTGGGCGTCATCCGGGGTGATGGTCTTGGAGATCTTGGTCTCACGGCCTGGGGCGACGACGAGGAACTGGCCCATCATGCCCTTGTCTTCATGGCGCAGGACGTGGCAGTGGTACATGTACGGGCGCTGTTCGTCGGTGAGGGTGTCGAACCGGACGGCGAGCTTGATCGTGCCGGTGCCGGGCAGGTAGGCGGTGTCCTTGGGGCCTCGCATGTAGGCGGGTGGTTCCTCGCCGTTGACGTCCAGGACGTTGAAGGTGGCGCCGTGGATGTGGAAGGCGTGGACCTGGCCGTCGCCGCGCTCGATCTCCCAGATCTCGGTGGTTCCGGCGGGGACGACCTCGTCGACGCGGTTCATGTCCATGGGTTTGCCGTTGATCTGGGTGCCGACGAGTTTGAACTTCCTGGTCGTGGCCCGGTCGGGGACGGTGATGGCGGAGGGGGCGCCATCGATCCGGGTGGGCAGTTCCGGCGAGGGTTTGAGGTTCTGGGCGGCGCGGAGTTCGAGGAGGTCGAAGGTGTCGTCACCACCGGAGAAGCGGCTGGTGGGGAAGCCGA
Source organism: Streptomyces sp. NPDC058001 (assembly GCF_042886315.1). Taxonomy (NCBI): domain Bacteria; kingdom Bacillati; phylum Actinomycetota; class Actinomycetes; order Kitasatosporales; family Streptomycetaceae; genus Streptomyces; species Streptomyces sp. NPDC058001. The sequence goes on along the minus strand of NZ_JBHVQT010000005.1, from coordinate 417,079 downwards.
CCTTCAAGTCCGGTTTGAAGCTGCGCAGGAGCGCCTTCTCTCCGGGCTCGAACGCCATGACTATCTCGGCGCGTTCGCCGGGAGCGAGTCTCAGTCGGGTCAGCGCGCGGGGCCGCTGCAGGAGTCCGTTCTCGACCGCGACGAGGTGAAACGTCCTGGCATCGGGGAAGCCGAGTTCGTAGACGCGGGCGTTGGAGCCGTTCAGGAGGCGCAGGCGCAGGCGCTGGGTGGTGACCTCGAAGTGCGGGTCGTAGGTGCCGTTGACGAGGATGGTGTCGCCGAGCACGCCGAGGCTGTCGACCGCCGCGAGATCGTCGCTGAGGGTGGTCTCGGTGAAGTCGAGTGAGCCGTCGTCGTGGAAGTTCTTGTCCTGGAGGATCAGCGGTATGTCGTCGACGCCGTATGTGGCGGGCAATCCCGCCCGGGCGGACACCGCGTCATCGACGATGATCATTCCGGCCACTCCCCGGTAGACATGGGTGCCGGTGGAACCGTGCGGGTGTGGGTGGTACCAAAGAGTGGCGGCGGGCTGGTGGACCGTCCACTCGGGACGCCAGGTGGCGTCGGCGGCGATCATCTGGTGGGGGCCGCCGTCCATGGCGGGCGGCAGGTGCATGCCGTGCCAGTGCAGGGTGGTGGCTTCCGGCAGTGCGTTGTGTACTGCGACGGACATCCGGTCGCCGTTGGCCACGCGCAGGGTGGGGGCAAGGTAGGGACCGTTCGCGCCCCAGGTCGCGGTCTTCCTGCCGGGCAGGAACCGGCTCGTGCCGGGGGCGAGTTTCAGCTGGTACCGCTTGCCGCCGTCCCCGGCGGCGGGCGGGTCGAGCAGCTCCGGGATCCGCAGACGGTTACGGAAGCTGAGTTCGCCGACGTTGCTGCGCTCGTGACTGCTGTAGGCGGCCAGCCAGTTGGCGCCCCAGCCGATTCCGGCGGCGACCGCGACACCGCCGGTGGAGAGCAGGACGCGGCGTCGGGTCGGGTGCTTGGACCGGGAGGAGGGGCGCGGAGGCACAGAGGCCCTTTCTGCGAGAGCGAATGATGTCTGTTCCTTCCGCTTGAGGCTGACACTCGACACAGACCGCTGCCAACAAGATCCAACGCATCTCCGGGACATCCAAGGGATCTCCCGGAGATGAGATCCAGGAGATCGCGTCCCCGCGAACTACAGGAACAGGCCACACTTGTTCCCAGGACCGATCCACCGTACGTCCGGCACCAGGAAGTCGCGGGCCCTGGATACGTCGCCGGCCATGAACCCGTTCCTCGTCACTGGGCGCCCGGTATTCCTCCGTGGGGCGCTCGCTGCGGCGCCGGGCGAGGAAGGCCAGATGCGCATGGACGGCCTCGTCCGGACAGGCCGCCACTGAGGTTGAACTCGTGGTGTCGTACGGGGCTGGCGCTCCTTGATCGGTGCGGTATCTCCATGGGACTCGAAATGCGCAGGGCGGCGGACTGACCGCCGAACGACGGGAGTTCCGGGAGCGGTTACAGCTGGAGGCCGCCGAGCGGTCCGGGCGGAACGAGACGAACACAGTGATCCCCAGAGACTTACGGGTCAGCGTCCGGCCTTGGCACCGGGAAGCCCGACCTCGACCTTCACACCACCCTTGCCGTCGCGGCGGAACTCCACCTCCAGCGTGAGCTGCGCCTGCTCCACCTCGAACCGCAACTGCTGGCCGACACCCACGTCCTGCGCCGCGTATAACTCCCGCCTCAGCTCCTGCAACGCCTCGCTCAGTGAAATTCCCGCGTCCGCAGTTTCCCCCCGAACTCCGGCGCCCGGCTCCGACGCCCCGATGGCAGTCTGTCCCATCCAGCCCGGCCCTCGCGGAGTTTCACCACACCAAACCCACGGAGCGTCCCCACCTACAGCTCAATCCGGAGTACTCGATTTCAGGCGCGGGCCGGCCGACGGCGCGGCTCGCGCCGTCTGTTGCAGACCGTTCCTCACCAGAAAGCCCCTTCCAGGCTGCGCCGGGGCCGTCCGCCGGCACCCCGGCCAACAACAAGTGAAGAAGGCGACATAACGCAGGAGCTGGAGCCCGTCCTGCGCGGCTTTGACCACGGAGATCGTTGAACACTCATACCCGACTACGCCTTGTTCTGGGCACCGGCACCCCGGTGCGACGGCCCGGCGGACTTCGGCGTCGGGAGTGCCAATCGCGGCTGGTACCTTGCGTCCACCCACGCGACACGACATGAAGGAGCGTGCATCGTAATGCCCGAGACGGCCCCGGTGGCTGACCCCAGCGGGTGGGATGCCGCGCTGGCCAATGCCTTCGAGATACTGCTCGACGGACAACCGGCCGTCGACCCCGCCGCCAGACACGGGGTGTACTACGCCTCGGACCCCCTCGACGAGTTCCTGTTCCCGAATCCCTGGGCCACCCCTGACGCGCTGTCAGGCCGGGAGCCGAGGCACCTTCCGGACCCGGACGGGGAGTATCCCTTCTCCCCTTGGGCATGGCGGTTCGACCTGAGCGAGTCGCTGTTTCGCTTCGACGCCGACCTCCTGGCAGGAACGGGACCGTGGGGCGACGGCGGGCACAAGGGCCCCCGACCGTTCGACGACGCCTTCGTCGCCGACCTGCGGACCGTTTCCTCGGTCGATGAAGCAGGTGAAGTGCTGGTGCACGGCGCGGAACTGGGACCGCTCTTGAGCCGCCACGGGGTCGATCTGACCAATAAGGAATCCAAGAAGCTGAACACTTGGCTGACCGTGCTGCTGCGGGTCGCCACCGATGGCACTCTCACCGATGCGATGCGGGCCGCCACGTTCACCGAGCGCGGCCCCGAACACCTGGTGTCGATGCACGACATCAGGTACGCCTGCTCCGCCGACGAGCCCTGGGAAGAAGGGCTGAGCGCGGTCACGCACCCCGCGCTCCGCGACCATCTGCGCATGCTCTGCCTCACCAAGGAGCGCGCGCGGAGCGAGGGCGGCTTCTACTGCGGCACCGGCTACTGGCCGTGGCAAACCGAGGTCCTGGACGCGGTCGGCTGCTCACTTGTTGCAGGCTGGGGGTTCGGCGAATCACAGGCCGGTACCGCCGTCGTGCGCTTGCCGGACACGCCAGGAGTGCGCTGAGCACGCCGCTTGAAATTGCATGAGGCCAGGCGTCCGGCCTCAGCCGTTCACCACGGCCCGACAGACCCTCTCCCCGACCCGGCCAGCACTCTCGGACTGCCGGGGGACGGTCCCCCGGGGTACCAGGCGATCTCGGTTCGTCGTGGCTGAACCAGGTCGAGTTCTGGTTCGGGATACTCACCCGGCAGTCGATCCGCCGCGGCACGTTCTCCAGCGTCAACGTCCTGATCAAGCAGATCCGTGACTACGTCAACTCCTGGAACGAGAAGGCCAAGCCCTTCACCTGGACCGTCACCACGGGCGAGGTCCTCGCGAAGGTTCGCCTCGCCCAGAGCACCATGAAGAACTGGTCAGGAACAACTCGAAGTGACTCAAACGGAATCACGAGACGCTAGATCCCGACGCCCTCGCCCCGCCCGGCAGGTGCCGAACGGGGCGCGGTGGTATGTGGGTTGGGGCATGCTGCGTCAGTCCTCGTCGGTCACGCCGATCTGCTCGCGGGTCGCACGGTCAGACTGGCGGTGAACGGTCCGGAGTGGGCTGGGCCGGGTAGACGATGCTGCGCACGGCGGTCAGTTCGGTGGACGTACGGATCCCCAAGCTTCCATCAAGGCAGCGAGGAAATCCGCCTGGGCTGAGCGTTGGAACCAGCCGAACAGGATCGCCTGCCGCTGCCCTCCGATCTTCGTCTTCGGGGCATCTGCCCAGTACCTCAGATGCGCAGCATCGGAGTCTGTCGCCAGGAAGACATACCCGTTGAGGAACGGGGTCGGCGACTTGGACAAAGGCTGAACGAGGTCGGTGAGGGCGACAACACAACCCTCGCTGCCACCGATACGGGCTGTGAGCCCCCGCTTGATCTCCACCCGGTCGTCGTACAACGTGACCTTGGCGTTGAAACCCTTGTAGGTCCTTGGCGTCATTACATCCCCGATCTGTGTCCGAACAGACATGGCCGACTGAGGCACATCACCAAACTTCACCGCATTCCAAGTCGACCTAGTGTCCCGTGATCCGGTTCGTATCACCTGAAGTGCTTCGTCTCGTTGAGCCGGGCATGGAGGGCCTCGCGGGTCTGGCGGAGAGGAAACGCGGCGGCAGGAAGATTCAGGTGCCGCCGTCCACCCAGGGGCGTGTGATCGCGCTGTCGAAGATGACGCCGCCCACGGAAACGGGCCTGACGCACTGGTCCACGCGCACCCTGTCGGCGTATCTGAAACAGGCGGAGGGCATCAAGGTCTCGTTCCACTACAACGCCCGCGTCTGGCGTGAGGAGAATCTGAAGCCCTTCACCACGAACCTGTTCGCCGCGCTGAATGTCACCGCCGGTGAAGGGCTCGGGGCGAGTACAGGCCGAGCCGGAACGCGCGAACTTCCTGACCCTTTTCAAAGAAGGCGGTGGCGCGCGGGCGGCGCGGGCCGAACTGCGTCAACAGGCCCGGGCCCTTTCGGGCGGGCAGCGGTGAGCCGGCGCCCGGAGCACCTCACGGAGCGGGAGGAACAGATCCTCTCGGCCGTACGGCGCTGGACCGTGGAACACGGTGAGGGCCCGTCGGTGCGGCAGATCGCCGTCGCCGCCGTCAGGCTGAAGAGCCCGTCGTCGGTCGCGTATCACCTGAGGAACCTCGAAGGGGAGCGTGGCGCGCCGGCGCGTGATGGGCGCCGCTGGCGCACCTGCCACCTGATGCGCTGACACCAGGGCTTCGCCCGGGAAGAACATTCGAGGGCCAGTCCCCCAGGCCGCACGAAGCCTCCCGGGCAGGGAACTACAGTTTCCAGCCTCGCAGTTGGCCGGCGATGTCCTGGATGTCGACGCGGGTGTCACGGACTTTGCGGACCAGGTCGGGCAGTGCTCCGTAGGGGGGATCGATGCCCTCGCCGGCCTGCGCCATGTACTGGGCGGCGATGAACGCGGCGTACAGGCTGTTGCGGTGCGGGAGCGGCTCCAGGCGCACGATCGTGTGCAGCAGGGCGGCGGCGCGCCATGCCGGGTCCGGGTCGGCTGTCGCGAGGGTGGGCAGCCGGGTCTTGCGGCGGGCGACGGCAGCGACCAGGGCAGAGTAGTCCGCCACGGACAGGTCGTCGTGGCCCAGCGCGCTCTCCTGGACGTCCAGCAGCCAGGAGACGCCGAAGTAGAGGGGCGGCATCAGGCGGCGGCTCCGCCGCGCTGTGCGGGCGGCACTTCGCCTGGGAACGCCTCGTCCGGCGGGTGTTGTCTACCTCGGCTTCGGGTTCTTCGACGCCTATCACTGCTCGTCGGGCGCGGTGATCGCGTCACTGTAGAGGCGGAACAGGCGGGGAAGCGGGGTGGGAGTGTCCTGAGCTTCGGGGAGGGCGCGCAGAGCGGTCCAGCATTCCTGGGTGAGCCGGCGGGCACGATTGCCGGGCCAGGGGCGGGGCAGCAGCTCCGGGGGCAGTAGCGGATCGGGGGTCATGGCCCGGCTGAACTCCGCGGCGAGTTCCACGGCGAGGGTGAGCCGCTCGACCCCGGGCAGGTCCGATCCGCGAGCGAGTCGGTCGGCGCAGTGCGTCGCGAAGGTGGCGAGGCGCTCATGGCCGGCGGCAATCTCGCCCAACGGCCATATCCCGGCGGCTAGTTGCCGAGGGTCGATGATGTCCCCAATGCGCAGGTCGGTACTGGTGAGGAAGGTGACGGACGCGAGTACGTCGAGTTGGCGGGCCCGCGCCTCGACCAGGCGGGCGATGGGGTTGGCGGCAACGTACAGGCCGCCCTGCACGGGGGCCGCGCCTAGATGCAGCAGGGTTTCCCGCAGGGTGTCGCGGGCAGCGCGGTGGGCTTCGGGGATGGCGAAGGCGAACAGGTGCCACGTGCCGTCCCAGGGCGCGAGCCCGCGGTCCTGTCGATAGGCATGTGCGACATGGGCGGCATCAGGGGCGATGGCAGCTGTCGCGGCATCGGACACTGCCCGCAGCACGGCCTTGCGTCCCCGCCCCTCCTGGGCGAACCGGCCCTCGGTGACAAGGCGCTTGACGCACAGCCGGACCTGTTGATCGGTCATGCCGAGGAGTCCGGCGACGCCGTAGAGCTCGTCGGCGTCAACCGTTCCGTCCTCACGGACCAGGGCCTGCACGAGCAATCGCGTGGGGATCTCCGGACGCGGGGCGTGCTCCGGCTGTGCGTGGGTCAACGGGGAGTTCCTTCATCCAGGTCGTCGGGGGTGACGGTGCGATGCATGGTGGTGACGGCGCCGAATCCCAGCAACCTCCGCAAAAACGGGGCCTGTTGGGTGCGTACGGCACTGAAGCCGTGGCGTTCGTACAGGGCTTTGGCGCGCGGGTTGACGTCGATGACGTCGAGCCGGATGCGGGAACAGGCGTTCTCCGCGGCCACGGCGGCGATGTCGCGCAGCAGCAGGCCGCCGATGCCGTTGCCGCGGTGTGCCGCCGCCACGCAGATGCCGTCCATCACCAGTTCGCCCTCGGCGGGTTTCCGGGCGAACAGGGCGAGGAGGGCGAGCCGGGGCAGTCCTCGCAGCGGGCCGTACGCCGACAGCACGTCACGTGTTGTGCCGCCGGTCAGGGCGCGGCCCGCGAGGTCGTAGCCGGCGACGCCGACGACCCGGCCCGCGCCGTCGAGCACGGTGATGCCGCGGTCGTGGTGCAGGTGGGAGGCGAGGAACGCCCGCCCCTTCTCGGGCGGGCCGAGCGCGCTGCCGAGTTTGCGGCCGAACGCCTCCCAGTACAAGGCGGCCACCTGCCGCTCGGTTCCTTCGGGGATCCCCCGGTGCAGATGGGCGGCACCACTGTCGCCCCGGCCTGCCGCCTCCTGTGGTGCGCCCATGGTCCTCCCTCTCTCATCGCGGGCCGCCGTGCGACTCCGCGTGGTCGACCCCTGTCGACGATCATAGTACGCTCGTTTGAGAAACGATCGTTTGAGGTTCGATAGTTTTGGAGGAGTGTCGTGAGCATCCGACCGCGTACGGAGAGCCCCTCGCGCCCCCAGCCCACGCCAGGCGAGCAGCGGCCAGGCGGTGGCACCCGGCTGGCGCAGGTGGACGCACTGCGCGGCTTCGCACTGCTCGGCATCCTGATGGTCAACATCACCTACATCGCCTCTGCCTATCACGGCACCGGCCTGGAGGACCCGGGTCTCGGCGGCCCGCTGAGCGAGGCCGTCCGCTGGCTGGTGGCGGTGCTCTTCGAGGCGAAGTTCTTCCTGCTGTTCTCGTTCCTGTTCGGCTACAGCTTCACGCTGCAGATCGACTCGGCCGAGCGACGCGGCGCCCGGTTCACGCCACGCTTCCTGCGACGTCTGACCGGCCTGCTCGTCATCGGCGCCGTGCACGCCGTCGTCCTCTTTCCCGGCGACATCCTCACCCTGTACGCCGTCCTCGGTCTGATCCTGCTCGCTCTGCGCCGCATCCAGCCCCGTACCGCCGTGCGGATCGCGGTAGCGCTGTTGGCGGTGACCGCCGTCGGGTACGCGCTCCTCGCGCTCGCCGTCTGGCAGGCGGGTGGGGGTGGCACGATCTCTTCGTCCGCGGCATCCGACGCGGCCCAGGCGACCGAGGCTCTGCGCGGGGGGCCGGCATCGGTCATCGGTGCCCACCTCAAAGAGCTGCCGGACGTGGCCTTCCTGCTGGTCTTCTTCCAGGCGCCGTCCGCGCTCGCCGCCTTCCTGCTGGGCCTGGCGGCCGGACGCCGGCGAGACCTCGCGGACAGCGACCGGCACCAGCGGCTGCTGCGGCGGCTCCAGTGGACCGGCTTCACGGTCGGACTGCTTGGCGGTGTCGTCTACGCGAACGCGAGCCTGAACCACCCTGCGTCCGCATACCAGCTCTTCGCCATGGGCCTCGACGTGCTCACCGCACCCCTACTGGCCGCCGCCTACGCGGCGACCGTGCTCCGTATCGCCCATGGCCACTACGGCCAGGCGGTAGTCACCGCGCTCGCGCCGGCGGGCCGCATGTCGCTGACCAACTATCTCGGCCAGTCCCTGGTCTGCGCCTTGCTGTTCACCGGCTTCGGGGCCGCCCTGGTAGGCCGCGTCGCACCCATCGGGGTCGCGGCGATCGCCCTGGCCCTGTTCGCGGCGCAGTCAGTGGCCAGCCGATGGTGGCTGCGACACCACGCCTACGGCCCGCTGGAGTGGTTGCTGCGCGCGTGGACCACGCTGTCGATACCGTCGTGGCGCCTGCGGCCACGACGCTCGGTCCGCCAGGCGGTCAGGACCGGCTCGACCAACCCCCACCGGGCATCGGACAGATCACTGCCGTAACGCCGACGTTCAGGCACGGTCCGGAAGCCCGACTTGTGCACCGAGGATCACGCCGACCTCAAATACTCCACCCCTTCCCATACCAAAAAGTCACTGTCGGAGAGTGGCGGGACACCTGGCTGGCCGGACGCAAACGTCTACGCAAGAGCGGCTGCTCACGCTACGAGTCAGACATCCGTATCCACCTCAAGCCTCACCTCGGGCATCTGCGCCTTGACAAGCTCCGAGTTCACCAGGTCTCAGAGATGTTCGACGCCATTAACTTCGTCGCGGCCGACCGGCTGTACACGCTCCGGCGGCTCATCGCCTTCCGAGGAACCCGCCGGGGCGAAACCTGCGGCGTCCGCGTCCGCTGGGAGGACCACTCCGCCAAAGCCCGTTCCTCGGCTGCGTCTCGCGTGCCGTAGGGGTCGGGGGCCTGGAGGAAGCCATGAGGTACTCAACGAGCCTGGCGGTCAGCGTCGTCCCGTTCGCCACCACGCCGCACACGAGACCTCGTCCCCGCGCATCGAAGGCCACGGCCACGTTGCCGTCCGCGTCCGCCACAAGGCCGGGCGACAGCCCGCTGCCGGACCAGGTACCGCCTCCGTCGAAGGACGCGTAGGCGGCGATGCCGATCAGCGGTCCCGTTTGCGGTCAGGTCGACTCCTGGTCCGCCGATCACTGCTGGAACTCCCCCTGGGTCATCCAGACGGCGGTGTCCTGGGGGACGTCGCGGCCGTCGAGCGGTGCGCTGGACAGCAGTATCTCGGCACGGTCGTCCAGCGGGACCGGCCTTGCGCCGAAGTTGACCAGGCAGCGCAGCCCGGCCGATCGGTCGAAGGCGAACCACTCGCCGTTCGGGGGACCTTGGACCCGTAGCACGGTGTCCGGGGCCGGGTGGGCGCGCCGCAGGCGCAGTGCCGCCCGGTACAGGGCGAGCATGGACCGCTCGTCGTCCCGCTGTGCCGCGACGGAGAGCTCCGCCCAGTCGGCGGGCTGTGGGAACCAGCAGTCCTCGGCGGCGGCGTCGCTGAAGCCGTACGGAGGGGCGCTGCCCGCCCAGGGCAGCGGCACCCGGCAGCCGTCGCGTCCCCGTTGCCGATGATCGGAGCGTTCCCACAGAGGGTCCCGGATCCGGCCGTCGGGAATGTGGGCCTGGGGCAGGCCCAGTTCTTCCCCCTGGTAGACGTAGGCCGCGCCGGGTAGGGCCAGCATCAGCAGCGCCGCGGCACGGGCGCGCCGTTCACCGGGCCGGCCGCCCCCGTACCGGCTGACGGGACGGATCGCGTCGTGGCTGGAGAGCACCCAGGTGACGGGAGCGCCCACCGCCCGCATGGCGTGCGCCGACTGCTCGACCACCTTCCGCATCGCCGGTCCGTCCCAAGGACATTCCAGGAAGGCGAAGTTGAAGGTCTGCTGCATCTCCCCCGGGGCGGCATAGCGGGCGAGTCGCTCCCGGTCGAAGATGCCCGCCTCGGCCACCATGACGCGTTCGTGCGGGGCCACGGCTCCCGCGGGGGCGGGGTGCCGGTCCATCAGGGCCCGCCAGTCTCGGAACAGCGGGTGCAGTTCCTCTTGGTCGTAGTAGGGCATCAGGTGGTTGCGGTGGGCGTCCTGGTGCTGGCCGGGGCCGGCGTCGGGCAGGCCCTCGGCCTTGAAGAGGGTGTGGGCGACGTCGACGCGGAAACCGTCGACACCACGGTCCAGCCAGTGCCTGAGGATCCGCTCGAACTCGGCGACCACCCCGGCGTGGCGCCAGTCGAGGTCGGGCTGTTCCGGCGCGTGCAGGTGCAGGTACCACTGACCGGGGCGGCCGTCCGCCTCGTCGATCCGGGTCCAAGCGGGGCCGCCGAACGCGGACTGCCAGTCGTTGGGCGGCAGTTCACCCTTCTCGCCGAGCCCCTCCCGGAAGAGGTAGCGCTCCCTGGCCGGGGAGCCGGGCCCGGCGGCGACCGCCTCGCGGAACCACGGGTGCCGGTGGGAAGTGTGGTTGGGAACCACGTCCACCAGGACCTTGATGCCGAGCGCGTGGGCCCTCGCCACCAGGGCGTCGAAGTCGGCGGGCGTACCCAGGTCGGCCGCGACACCGGTGTGGTCGGCGATGTCGTAGCCGCCGTCAGCGAGCGGCGAGGGATAGAAGGGGGTGATCCACACCGCGTCGACGCCCAGATGCGCCAGGTGGTCCAGGCGTGCGGTGGCTCCGGGCAGGTCCCCGATGCCGTCACCGTCGCTGTCGGCGAAGGCACGCGGATGGATCTCGTAGCAGACGGCCTCTCTCCACCACGGTGCGGGACCCACGGCTGCGGGCACCGTCCCCGCCGTCATCAGGCGCCGCCGGCGGGGACGGCGGTGGTGAGGGCGACGGTCCGGCCGCTCTGCGCGGACCGGGTCGCCGCTCGGGCCACGGCCAACGCCGTCAGCCCGGCCCTCGCGTCGGCCTGCGGTGTGCCGCCGTGTGCCGCGCAGTGCAGGAGGTCCGTCATGGCGGCCCGCACGCTCTCGGCGTACACATGCGGTTTGCGGTCCTCGCCTCCCAGGTCGATGACGCAGTCGACCCGGTGCGGGACGCTGCGCGTGATCCCCCGGCCGCGGGCAGGTTGGGCGGAGCCGGCGTCGCGGGCCACGGACACCGTGATGCGCTCCTGTCCGTGTGGCCGCAGCCCGGGAACCGCGAGCAGTTCGGCGGTCCGTGCGGGCAGTTCCTCCCAGCGGGCCGCGCCCGCCTCGTCGGTCCACGCGGTGACCGTCGCATACGTCGGTATCCAGCCGGTGACCCGGGCCTCGGCGAAACCGTAGTCGAGCCGCATCAACTGGCGCTCGGCGCGGTGGGCGTGGGTGAAGGAGTGGCTGTGGGTGGCGACCGCGCCGCCGGGGTGGGTGGCCGTGGCCACCACGATGTCCACCGTGCCGTCCTCCCGCCGCACCTCGGTGCCCTGCACTTCCAGCGGGTCGCCGCCCATCAGCGCGTTGGCGGTGTCGAAGAAGTGCACGCCGTGTTCGACGTGGATGCCGCCGCTGTGCGCCGGGTCCCAGAACCAGTGGTCCGGGCCGAGGTCCTCGTCGGATGCGTCGTTCTCCAGGGCGAACCGCCGCAGCGGGTCCAGCAGTTCCTCCTGCCGGAGCCGCTGGAGCAGCCGCAGGACGGGGTTGTAGCGCAATACGTGGTCGACGGTGAACACGCCTCGCGAGCGGCGGCTCTCCGCCTCGACGCGTGCGGCGTCCTCGACGGTGAGCGCCATGGGCTTCTCGCAGAAGACATGTTTGCCGGCCCGCAGGGCGGCGACCGCGGCGTCCGCGTGTGCGGCGGGAGGGGTGGCCAGGACGACCACGTCGACGTCCGGTAGCGCGATCACGTCCCGCACGTTCGTGTGGACGGCCGCGCCGTACCGGCCGGCGAGGGCATCCGCCCTGCGCCGGTCGGCGTCGGCGCACGCGACGACCCGCAGGGAGGGGATGTCGCGTATCGCGTCCAGTACGAACGTGCCGAAGGCGCCGCAGCCGACCAGCGCTACGCCGTGCCCGGTGGGGCCGGAGGTCACTCGGACCGGTCCAGGCGGGCCACACCGATGTGTGCGTCGGCCATGCCGTAGAAGACATAGCGCACGCCGTCGATCTCCTCGATCGCGGTCGGGAAGACCACGTTGGGCACGGTGCCGGAGCGCTCCTCCTCGGTCTCGGGGGCCATGAGCGGTACGGCGGTGCGGGCGACGACGCGGGCCGGGTCGGCGGGGTCGAGGATCATCGCGCCGGCCGCGTAGTTGACGGTCTGCACCGGTGCGAAGGGCTCATCGATGGTGCCGGAGACACCGTGGTGGATGAGCAGCCAGCCCTCGTCGACCCGGACGGGGGCCGGACCGGCGCCGATCTTGAGCTGCTCCCAGGGGTACTCCGACAGCGCGACCTGGCGGTGGTGGCGCGGCCGGGTCAGGGCGCTCAGGTCCTGTTTCACCTCGTCGACGGGGACGTAGGAGATCCAGATGCCGGGGCGTTCGTCGGTCACGCCGGCGGGCAGGTGCACGCCCTCGCCGGGCCGGAACCAGCCGAGGTCCCACATCGGGCGGTGCAGCATGGCGTAGTACAGCGCGCCGTCCGGGCCCGGCACGGGCTCGGGGAAGTGCACGACGTCCTTGTTGGGGAAGAGGTTGAGGTCGGTGTCCAGGTCGGGCTGGTAGGCGAACTGGACGGGGCCGAGGCGCTCCCAATGGACGAGGTCCTCGGAGACGGCGAGTGCGGGCTTGGGTCCGAGCGGCCCGTAAGCCACGTACGACATGACGTAACGGCCCAGGTCCTCGATCCAGGTGGTACGGGGGTCCTCCACGCCCGCGTTGTTCTTGCCGCGCTCCCAGCCGGCGTCGGGCGCGAGGACCACGCCCCGGCGCTCGACTCCGATGGGTACGCCCTCCTCCAGGGTGACTTCGGCCAGGCCGACGCGGGAGACGTTGCCCTCGGCGACCAGCCGCGGCAGCAGGTGCAGTCTGCCGTCGGGCGTGCGCCCGGAGGCAGGGTTGAGCACGCCTTCGACCTCGTGGGCCTCGCCGGGCAGCGGGGACATCACGACGCCGACCCGGGTGAGGGTGTAGGGGACAGAGGTGGTGGTGCTGTGGGACACGGGGGTTCAGCCCTTCGTTGCTGAGTCGATCTCGGTGGAGGTGAAGCGGCTCTGGAAGACGATGAAGAGGGCGACCGCCGGTGCGGCGAGGACGCAGGCCCCGGCGAGGATGGCGCCGAAGGGATTGGCGGCGGCGGCAGCGACGGTGCTGATGTAGTTGGCCAGGGAGACGGCCAGAGGCTGCATGTCCTGCTGCTTCGTGACGAGGAACGGCCAGAGGAACTCGTTCCAGGGCCCGGTGAAGCTGAGCAGTACGACGGACAGCAGAGCCGGCTTGCACAGTGGCAGCGCGACGCGGAACAGGATCTGCAACTCGCCGGCACCGTCCAGGCGGGCCGCCTCGAACAAGGCGGCCGGCAGTTGCAGGAAGAACTGCCTGAAGATGAAGACCGCGCTCGTGTTGATCGCGAAGGGCAGGATCATGCCGAGGTAGGAGTCGGCGAGTCCGTAGTCACGGACGATCAGCACGTACAGCGGGATCATCAGCAGTTGGAAGGGCACGACCTGGACCAGCAGCACCAGGGCGAAGGTCGAGCCCCGGCCGCGGAAGTGGAGCCGGGCCAGGGCGTAGCCCGCGAGCAGACCGAAGACGGTGGTGCAGACGATCACGCCGCCGGTGAAGATGCCGGAGTTCACCAGCGAACGCCCCAGCGAGATCGCCGAGTCGATCGCCGCGTAGTTGTGCAGGCTCAGGTTCGCCGGCTTGGGGAACGCCCCGGAGGGGCTGGAGTCGGGCTCCTTCTGCAGGGAGCCGATGAGCATGTAGTAGAAGGGGAAGAGGAAGGCGAACGCACCGATGAGCAGCGCGATGCGCGATCCGATCGACCGCGGGCGTGACCGCGGACGCGTCTGCGGGGTGTGCTTGTCGGCGCGGCGCCCGCCGGTGGGACGGGGTGCGATGTCGGTGGTCATCTCAGTCCCTCTCCACGAGTCGCCGGTAGACGAGCGAGATGGCGGTGATCAGCACGACGAGGATCACGCCGATGGCTGCCGCCTCGTCCGGGTGCCCCTGCTGCAGACCTCTCTGGTACATGAGCAGCACGGGTGAGGTCGTCGCGCCGTCGGGTCCGCCGCCGCTGGTGAGCAGGTAGGGCTCGGTGAACAGGTTGGCGCCGGTGATGGTGGCGAGGATCAGGACCAGGAGTGTGGCGGGCCGTACCGCGGGGACCGTGATGGAGCGGAAGGTGCGCAGCCGTCCGGCGCCGTCCAGGGCCGCCGACTCGTACAGTTCGTTCGGCACGTTCTGTAGCGCCGACAGGTACAGCACCACGAAGAAGCCCAGTTGCTTCCAGGCCACGAACACCGCGACGACCGGCATCGCGAGGTGGGAGTTGACCAGCCACGTCGGGTCCGGCGCCAGCGGGCCGAGCGCCCGGTTGACCAGGCCGTCCGAATTGAACAGGAACATCCACACACCGACGACCGCGACGCTGGCCGTGACGTAGGGGATGTAGTACGCGGTGCGGAAGAAGGACCGGAAGGGCAGTTTCTTGTTCAGCGCGTTGGCCAGGGCCAAGGAGGCGACCGCGGTCAGCGGCACGTTGATGACCAGGAAGACGGCGATGTTGACGAAGGAGCGCCAGACGTCGGGGTCGGTCAGCACCGTCGTGTAGTTGTCCAGACCCACGAAGGGCCGCTCGACCTGGACGCCGGGGGCGGCGAAGAAGTAGTCGTGGAAGGACATCCACACGGCGAAGCCGAAGGGATACACGAAGATCACGGCGAGATAGAGCAGGTACGGGGAGACGAACAGCGCGCCGATGGGCTGGTGGCCGCCCAGCCGCGACCGCCACGGCTGCCCGGGCCCCGGCGCCTTTCCCGTGGTCCCGGCGGTGCGCTGTCGTGTGGTCCCACCGGCGCGCGGGCGCCGGTGGGTGTCAGAAGGGGTGGAGGACATGGCGGGTGCTCACTGGCCTTCCGCGAGCTTGTCCACCTTGGCCGCCGCTTCCTTGAGGGACGCGGTGAGGTCGCCCTTGCCGAAGATCACGGACTTGGTGTAGGCGTCGCGGAACGTCTGCCAGACCTCGACGGAGTTGGGCACATTGGGTGCCTCGATGGTGTGCTCGGCCTGCTCCGCGAAGACCTTGTACGCCTTGTTCGAGGCGAAGTAGGACGGGTAGGCGGCAGCCAGGTCGGTGCGCATCGGCATCTGGCCGGTCGCCTCCAGCAACTTGCCGTCCTGCTCCTTGCCCGTGGCGAACTTCATGACGTCCCAGGCCGTCCCGCGGTTCTTGCAGGAGGTGTACATGCCGATGGACTTCTCGTCACTGAAGGTGCCCTTGCCGGGGGTGCCGTCGGCGGTCGGCACCGGCACAGCGCCCCATTCGACCTTGTCACCGTAGACGGAGACCGCCCAGGGACCGACGGTGGCCATGGCGGATTTGCCGTCGGCGAAGGCGTCGCCGTTGTAGCTCTCGTTCGGCGCCAGACCGTCGGCGTACATGCTCTTCCACAGCTGTGCGGTCCTGATGCCGTCGGGCGAGGCGAACTGGGCCTTGCCATCCTGGACCAACTGCTTGCCGGTCTGCGCCGTGAACATCGGGTAGTAGTCGAACCAGGACTGGTAGAACTCCGAGGTCGGAGCCGGCCAGATCGCCGCCTTGGCGGCCTTGCTGCCGACGAGCTTGCGCGACGTCTCAAGGAAGTCCTGATAGCTGGACAGCTTGGGGCGCTCCGGGTCCAGCCCGGCCTTCTTGAACAGTGCCTTGTTGTAGAAGATCATCACCGGGTTGCTCTTCCATGGCATCTGGTAGTACTTGCCGTCCGGCGACGCGTACTGGGAAAGCCTGCTGCCGACGCGCTCCTCCAGGTACTGCTTGCCGTCGGGGAAGTCGTCGAGGGGAACGAGGCCGCCCTGCTTCTCGAACCCGGGTACGGCGGCCGGTGCGGTGTTGAGGACCAGGCACGGTGCGTTGCCGGCTGTGATCGCCGCGCCGATGACCTCCTCGGAGCTCTTGCCCGCGGGGATCTCCTGGGCGGTGACCTTCTCCTTGGGGTGGGCGGCGTTCCAGTCCGCCACCATCTTCTTGCCCCACGCGACTTCCTGGGCGTTGTTGGAGTACCAGATCGTGACGGGGCCGCGGGCGTCGTTGGAGGCGCCGGAGTCCGATCCGCCACTGCCGCATGCGGAGAGCGCCAGGGCGGCCACCGGCAGCATGGCGAGGAGGGCCTTCTTCATTGGAGGTTCCTTTTCTGGCTGGATGAATCGCTTGCGGTACGGCACGGCCGGTACGTGGCTGCCCCGCCCCGTCCCGGGGGCGGAGCCGCGCCGGCGTGCCGCGGGGTCACATGTCCCGGCGGACCGGCACGGGGCCGGTGGAGCCGCGCACCACCAGGGCGGCGGGCTCCAGTTCCACGTCGCCGGTGGTGCCCGTCTCGATCAGCTCCACCAGTGCCTGGGCGGACGCCCGGCCCCAAGACACCGGGTTGGCACGGCAGGTGGTCAGCGGAGGGTTGGTGTAGGAGGCCAGCGGGACGTCGTCGAAGCCGACCACCGACAGGTCGCCGGGCAGTCGCAGTCCGGCGTCCTGGGCGACCGCCATGCCGGCCGTGGCCGACAGGTCGTTGCCGTAGACGATGGCCGTAGGCGGCGTGGGCGCTGCGAGCAGCGTCCGGGTGGCCCGTGCTCCGCCCTCGGCGGTGAAGCCGCCCGGCAGTAACGTCCCCTGCGGGAGGCCGGCTTCGGCGAGTGCGTCCGCCCATGCCTGACGGCGGCGCCGTGCGTGCACGAACTCGTCGGGACCGGCCACGTAGGCGATGTCGCGGTGCCCCAGGCCGACCAGGTGCCGGACGGCCTCGCGGACGGCGGGTCGGTCGTCGAGGTTGATCGTCGGCAGACCGGTGCCGGCCCCCGGCGCTCCCACGGCCACGGCCGGCAGGCCCAGTTCGGCGACCAGGGCCGGACGGGTGTCGTCGGCGCGCAGGTCGGTGAGGAACACGCCGTCCACGCGCCGGTCGGCCGCGAGCCTGCGGTAGGTGTCCACCTCGCTCTCGGGGCGGCTCATCTGGAGCATCAGACCGTCGCCGGTTTCGGAGATGACCGTCTCGATACCCGCCATGAACGCGGGAAAGAACGGGTCGGTGCCGATGAGTTCGGGTTCGCGGGCCAGGACCAGTCCAACCGCACGTGCCCGGCCCGTGGACAGTGCCCGTGCGCTGGAGCTGGGCGTCCACCCCAGTTCCTCGGCCGCGGCCCGGACGCGCCGCTGCGTGTCCGACGCCACGCCGGGACGGTTGTTGAGGACGAAGGAAACGGTCGCACGGGACACCCCGGCCAGCTTCGCCACATCAGCGATGGTGGGACGACGGGTCATGCGCGTACCGCTTTCTTGCGACGGGAGCCGTCCGGGTGCCTTCCCGGATGGCCGTACAGGCCGGACACCTCGCGACCGTGCGGTCCTGGCACCGTGCCCGATACCAGGGCCGGGAGCGGAGGCAGGACCGGGAGCGGAGGCAGGGCGACCTGGGAGGGCACCGGACCGACGTTTAAACCGGTTTGAATGGCCGACCCGTAGCCTCGGCTCCAACCTCGCGATAAGTCAAGAGCCCGAGAGAAAGTGGAAACTTTGCGGTAGTTGCATGCAAAATGGCCTGTTTCAAGCAGCTGGACCTCTATCGGCCGCCGCCGATGACGTCTCCGCCTGCGACTGCGACTGCGACGACGGGGCCGTAACGTCAGGGTGGGCGCTGTTTCCCGCTCGACGCGAGAAGAGATATTGATGACCGGGAACAAGTAGCCGGCCGATAAAACCTGAGCAATTTCCCTGAAGGTCGATCACGCTATGCCCGGGTGAATGGCGACTGTGCCCGACCGATGCTTGTCAGGCTCGTTTCGTCCGTGATGCGTCAGACTGCTACTGCGGGCCTCCGTTGAGTCAACTGCGGCCTGCTGAGCGGGGGGTTCAGGGGATTCGTGGCGTGCAGGCGGACGCCGGCCAACTGCGGTGCGGATTTCCCAAGCACTGATCTTTGATTTGAATGTGCCCTCTATTTATCAGGGATCAGGCGACTGCCGGCTCATGTCGGATGTGTTGCTTTCCGGACCTCTATTTGTCGATGCCGAGCCATGGTTTTCATCGCGCCGACCGTCGCGCGGGGGCGAATTCTCAAGCCGCACGACCGCCCGTGGCTCACGGCGTTGGCCGGCCCCTCGGCCCAGCCCCGACCCGGCGCCGGGTTCGGGCACCCGACCTGAGCCTCGTCGCCTTCCCAGGCGGCCCTGACTGCCGTTGCCGCTCTCGCCGAGCAGGGACCGGCACCGGAAACGGCACCCTCGGCTTCGAAGAGGAGTTCTTCCTCGTCTCACCCCCTTCAACGCGCCACCGTGCCCGCCGCGCACCGCGTCCCCCGTCATGCGGCGAGCTATGGAGTTCGCGGATTCG
Organism: Streptomyces sp. NPDC058001; assembly: GCF_042886315.1. Lineage (NCBI taxonomy): Bacteria > Bacillati > Actinomycetota > Actinomycetes > Kitasatosporales > Streptomycetaceae > Streptomyces > Streptomyces sp. NPDC058001. The sequence continues at coordinate 398,780 of NZ_JBHVQT010000005.1, read as the reverse complement.
GGCACTCGCCACGCGTGACACGGCCGCCACCCGTGCCGCACCCGTGCAACCGCCTAGGGCCAGGGCGTATGACGGAAGTGCTCATGGTTCGGTAGCCGATCCTCACCAGTCGCCGTCATCTACCTGGGGAAACGACGTCTTCCAGTGTCCGGGGCATTGGGTAGGTGCGCTCCGCAGGAAACAGCCGCTGGGCCTTGGTGGCACGCCCGGTTTGTATCAGTGTCGAAGCCTTGCGGATTTGGGGGGTGAGGTCGGTGAGACTGACGATCCAGTCGTCGGTGAACGTGCGAATCAGGTGGCGACCGATGCCGACCTGGATGCTGTAGTGGTTCAGTGCTGCTCCGCGCGGCGAGCGCTCCGGGTCCCACTGGACATGTACGGCTGCCTGGGCCACCGCCGCCGGGTCGGCGGTCGTCAGCACAGCCTGGGACAGGGCTTCCTCCCAGCCCTCCCGAGTAATCCGCACCGCGAGAACACGTTCCTGGCCGGGCTTGCGGGCCCAGTTGCTGCGGTGCATCAGCCACATGAACGACGGCTTGATCCACGTCATTCGGTGGAACGAGAACGGCGCAACGAAGCGGCCCGCCCGCAGTGCCGCATCAGCAATGGCAGGCGAATACGCCTGATAGACCACGATCGTGCGGGCGTCGTAGTCGGCACGAATCTGATATTGGGACGTCACGCGCCGCACCTTGCCATCTGGTCCGCCGGCGCGGCGAGCCAATTTTGCCTCACGGCCCCCCGAGGCCGGTTCGAATGTGTTGCTCAAAGCCACTCGTTGATGGCCGCGACGAGGACGGTCACCTCGTAGCGAACCGCGAGCTTGTCTGGTGCGCGGCCTGCCCGGCCCAAGACGCGGAACACGCACCTGCCACGAATCAAGATCATCTCACGCTCAAGATCCACTTTAGATACACGCCCCAGGACCGTATGACAACGAGCAGTCCGCCCGCCCCCTCCGTCGACGCCTTGGAGGGCGTGCTCACGGTCCCCGGGGTCTACGCCCCCCGACACGACACCCGGTTCCTCGCCGCCGCCGTGGCCAGGGAGGACGTACCCGTGGGTGCGCACGCGCTGGTAGTCCGGCGGGAGCGTGACCTCCTCCACACCCGGTGCGCGGTGCGGGATCAGCATTATCGCCTGCCCGCCCACCTGCCCGGTCGAGGCGTGTTCGTTGGCGAGCTGGTCGCTCACCCGCTCAAGAGCGCGTTCGGCGCGCACCTCTGCCAACTGTTGGGTCAGCTGTTCTTCGAGTTCGTCCAGTTCCGCGCGCCGCTCGGTGATCCGTTCCAGCAACTCGGGATCCGAGCATGCACCGGATCGTTGAAGACCGCCCAGGAACCGGCGAGCCGGCCGTCCCGTCAGAGTGTTGTCGCACGCTGCCCCGCGGCCTCCCACTCCTGGTGCGCGGTGTGGACGCGGTGCCACAGCGCCGCCCGCGCCGGGGCGGCGACGTCGGTCAGGTTCAGGTGGAACACGTCGGTCAGTACGTCGTACCAGTCGTCGGCCGAGTCGATGGTCCGCTCGTACGTGCCTTCGGCGTCGATCCGGCGCAGCACACAACCGCGCAGCATGTCCACGCCCTTGGCGTCGCGAAGCTGGGCCTGGAGGACCCGGACGAATCCGGACTCGGGGGAAGTGGACAGCCGCTCGTGCTCCGCGGCGAAGGAGGACAACTCCACGGGCTCCGGCGCGAAGACCATCGCCGTGAACGCGCCGCGGGGGTCATGGGCGAACCGCCAGCCGCCGGGCACCACCGCTGACGGCGCCATCGCGTAGGTGAACGGCCCCTGGGTATAGGTGCCTTCGCGCAGCGGCAGGGGCTCGTGCATTCCGCCGGCGAGCCCGGTGTCGACCAGCCACCGCTCGCCGTCGAGCCCCACGGTGAGCGCGAGATGGTCGCCGCCCGGGCCCTCGGGGTCCTCGACCTCGTCCTGTACCCCGGCCCGGTGCAGGGTCACGTCGTAGCCGAGGGCCGTCAGCAGCGCGGCGAAGGCACCGTTGAGGTGGAAGCAGTAGCCGCCGCGCCCGCGCAGGATCCGGGCCACGGATTCAGCGGCGCCGATGCCCGACGGCCGTCCCAGTTGGTTGTCGAGGGTCTCGTAGGCGACCCGCTCCACCTGCGCCCGGTGCAGCGCCCACAGCGCCTCGGTGCTCGGGACCGCCGGCCGCTCCACCCCCAGCACGGCCAAGTACCCGTCGACGTCGATCATGCTCCCCCTCACCGTTCGAACGGATGATCAGCCTAGTCGCCGGTACCGCCCGTCCCACGCCCCCTGGGTACTACGTCCTCCCCCGGCCACTCCACTCCAGCCACCCAACGAAACCCACAGGTCAGACAGCGAAATCCTGCTGGAGTACCAGGTCGTGTTTCCTCGATCAGCTCGTACGGCTCCAGACGATCTACGCCGCAGACTGTCGCCCACGACCAGCGTGAGCATCCCGAGAGCCGGTCACACCAGCCCTGTGACCTGCAACTTCAAGTTGGCGGAGGCTCCTGGAACTGGTCGCCCGGCTGAGCGGTTACTCACCCCACCAGACCGAAGAGCTCCTCGACCGGCTGGTGACCTAGCGCTCGCTGGCCGCCTGGCACTACTGCCGGAACACCGACGAACTCACCTGGCACCTGCCCGCCCGAACCAGAGCAACCCGCACAACAGTCCAGCGGTGACAACACCCGTCAGCCCTGCGGAATGTGCCCCGCGTGTGCCAACTCCGGACAGTGAGACATCACACGAGAGGAACGTCCGGTTCCACTCATGCGTACTATCTCCAGATGGCCGCAGACTGCGCCCATCGTGTTCTGCAAGATGATTCCGTCGTCTCAGACACCTAACTCCACTATCCGTTCGCGCACACGGATCCCGGTTCCACCGCCGTACCGCGGACAACAGAAAGGCCCGTGTCATGCCTGAAACTCAGACCCACGCCACAGAACTGACGTCGCAGTACATCGCCCAGGTGACGGGTGACCTTGAGCGCAACACCAAGGAGCAGGAACGTATCGGTAGGGACATCGGCGCCCTTCAGGAGCAGTTGCGTGCTCTGGAGCACGACCACACGGTGCTGGTGAACATGCAGCGCGCCCTGGGCGGTGCAAGCCCCACCGTCACCGCAGAAGACGTCACAGCCGCACCGTCCGTGCCTCACCAGGGCCCCGCCGAACGCAAGCAGGGCAAGGCGAAGAAGTCAGCCGCCACAAGCGCGAAGAAGGCGGCGTCCGAGAAGCCCGCTGCCAACGCCTCTTCCGCGAAGGCACCCACGACAGCCGCCAAGCCGACCCTTGTCGAACTGATCCGCAGCCACCTCACGCAGCAGAGCGAACCGCGTTCCGCCGCCGAGATCACCGCCGCACTCACCCAGGCCCACCCCGACCGCAGCATGAAGAACACCGTCGTACGCACCACCCTCGAAGGACTCGTCGCCAAGAGCCACGCACACCGCACCAAGCAGGGCTCGTCCGTCTTCTACACCGCACCGGCAGCCTCCGCGCCCGCCCCGGCCGAGCCGCAACAGGAGACGCCGGCGGCCGAGTGACATCCGATGCGACGGCCTGCTCCGGTGCTGCGCATGATGCCCTCCCGGAGGGGTACCGGGCGCTTCACGTTCATCGTTGCAAGACACCCCAGCGGAATCGCCCTTGCCGCCGCCACCACACTGGCTCTCTGCGGACGTCGGTTGGGATGAGCGAGAGCGCGGTAGCCGGCCCGCACGCGGCCGGGTCAGCGCTCGGCTGCTGCGTCCGCACGTGGTTCACACTCGGAGTTCAAGGCAGTTGTGGAGTCCTGCTGCCAGATATGAGCGCGACAAGCGAGCCGGCCCCGCGGCCGTCACTTTGAGTTCGGCGATGACGTGAGCGGTCCTGCCGGTTACAGCCTGCCTGATGTCGATCCAACCGTGGCAACGGGCGCCGCATGCCACGTACTCCGGCGCCTGCGATGCCGTGCGTGCGTGCACCGCGGTGATGGCGCGGTCGCCGAGACCGCCAGAGCCCGAGGACGGCAGAGGCATACGACCGGAGGCACGGCCGGGACGTGCTCGGTGATGCCTCAAGCCAGGGCACATGCTCGGCATCGCCCGACTCCACAACTTGGCCCTCACCTGACAACTCACGGGTCCCATACGGGACAACCTCTGGAAAATAGACGGCAATTCGCCTTCATCAAGCGCCCCTCTTATGGCTCCATGAGTCCTCGGGTGTCCGATACAGCGGCATCCGACGCGGCATAGAGAAATGCGAGGTACGCGCCGTATGCGCCACTGCTTGTCCTGTCTCGCTCCATCGCGTGTTGCGGTGTCTCGGTCTCTCCGTCGACCGCGTGCAGCCACGCCATGACCGCGCTGAAGTGTGGGGCCAAGGCACCAGTTGCCGCCGATGCCGCATCCCTCATCTCGCTTGGCCCTTCCACATAGACAACGGCCATTAGCCGGTCGAGCGGACGGTGCAGTGCACGTGCTTCATTCCAAAGACGACGGGCGGCTTGCCGACGCTCTTCGCGCTCTTCCAGAGGGTCGCTCGCTGCGATGCCGCCGAGTTTGATACCTGCTTCGGCGAGCGTTCCGTGTACCAGATTCCAACCCTCGGCAAAGGCCACGTACGCACTCTTCCGTGATTCTCGGAGTGCCCGAGACCGTTCAGCCTCTATCTGGAGGCGTGCCTGCCCCATCTGTGCCTCAGACTGAATCTTGGCTTGTTGCTCTGCCTTTCGTCCGGTGATCCATGCGGATGCCGTTGCGCCGAGTGCGCCGACAGCGGCGCCGATGACTCCACCGAGGAGTCCTACGAGTCCTGCGTCCATGGGAGAAGTCTCGTCGGCATCGCCCGGACACTGCCAGGGCGGCGCGTATTTCCAGCACAACTGCTCAGCCGGGCCATGGAGGGGTCCGTTCGCTGACATCTGCCGCGTAGCTCGCCCAGTCGCCCGATGATGCTTGCTGCCACTGGACGACGACTTTGATGTGAATCGCCTGTCACCGACGCCTTGTCGGCGGCGGTCCGCACCCGCGGCAGCCTCGCCGGATCGATCACGCACAGCGATCCCGGAGCCCATTGAATCCACCCAGTACACCAGCCGAGTCTTCGCCGAAGCCTGCAGGTCAGCAGGGGTCCAGCAAAGCATGAGCGCGGTCGGATCCAGCGCGGACAACGCACTGGCCGATACCTTCAACGCCACCTTCAAACGCGAGCCCCTGCAAGGGCGAGAGAGCTGGCCCAACGACCGCGAGGCCCGTCTCGACGCCTTCCGATGGCTCCACCGCTACAACACCCAACGCTGACACTCCCGCCTCGGACAACGGAAGGCCGGCGCTATGCGGAGACTGCTCTACGGTATGAACGTGTCCCTGGACGGCTATGTCGCCGCGCCCGGCGACGACCTCAGCTGGAGCGCGCCGAGCGACGAGCTGTTCCAGTGGTGGCTCGACCAGGAGCGGGCGATCAGCCTGTTTCTCTATGGGCGCAAGCTGTGGGAGACCATGAGCGCCTACTGGCCGACCGGCGACCAGCAGCCGGGCGCCACCCCAGCGCATATCGAGTTCGCACGGAACTGGCGGGACACGCCGAAGGTGGTGTTCTCCTCGACGGTCGACAAGGTCGACTGGAACGCTCGCCTGGTCACCGGCGACGCGGTCGCGGAGATCACTCGGCTCAAGGCCGAGGACGGTGGGCCGATGAGGGTTGGTGGCGCGGCGCTCGCCGGGGCGGCGATGCGGGCCGGGCTCATCGACGAGTACGCGATCGTCACCCATCCGGTCCTGGTGGGAAGCGGCACACCATTCTTCACCGCGCTGGACAGCTGGGCGAACCTGAACCTGGTGGAGACACGGACGTTGCCCGGCGGCGTGGTCCTGACCAGGTACGAGACGAGGCGCAAATAACAGATCCTGTGAAGCGTTTGGGCTTGCTTGTGCCGTGGCGCTCAGAAACAGCCATGCCCGGTTCTGAGGGGGCCGGGTCATGGCAACATGACCCGGCTACCCGACCAGTGGCGGGGCATCGCGACGCGTTACGACAAGACCGCTGAGTCCTACCAGGCAGCCGTCGCCCTCGCCTCGCTCCTGGTGTGGATGGGGTGTCCCACGTGAACTGCCGGCTCGTTCATGGTCCGTGGAGTTCCGTCTCCCAAGACTGAAACGGCGGCTCGACCTCATAAGTCGGGTCGCAACAGCTGCGGATCCACTGTGCGGCGCGGTACTGCGCATCCCCATCGTTCAGCACCTCTCCGTTTGTGTCGACTTGCAACACATTGCCGTAGATGGCGAAAACCTGCTCCAGCGGCGAACCGAACTGGAAGAGAGTGGGCCGGTAGTCAAATCCGTCGAGCAGATCGACATCGATGGTGCCGTTCGCCAAGTAGAAGGCGAAGAGCCGAAGCGAAGCACGCACGTCGACGGAGAGATGTCCCATCTGCACATCATGTCTGATGTCTACGCCGCCTTGGCAACGTCTTTTGACGACAGTGCCTACTGTAAGGCTCGCAGAGAATCAACGTGTTGCTTCCGGCGATCCGGCTCGGTGCTGTGATACGAGCGTCTCCGATGAAGTCCGTGGTCAACTCGCCATGAAGTTCGGCGTGTTGTTTCCGTATCTGGACGAGCGGCAGCGGCTGATGATGATGACGGGGGCCGAGGCTCGGGTCCTGGGGCGCGGCGGTATCCGGGCGGTCGCGACGGCGGCTCAGGTCAGCGAGACGACGGTCCGCAAGGGCGTGGACGAGTGGAGGCCGGCGAGAGTCCTCTGGGGCGGGTACGCAGGATCGGTGGCGGTCGGAAGAAGGCCGTGGATCTTGATCCGGTTCTGCGGCCCGCACTGCTGGCACTGGTGGAACCTGGCGAGCGGGGCGATCCGATGTCGCCGCTGCGCTGGACGGTGAAGTCGACCACGAGCCTCGCGACCGAGCTGACCCGTCAGGGTCACAGGCTGAGCGCGGACACGGTCGGGGACCTGCTGCGTGAGGACTCTCCTTCGCGCGGGCCAGTCCCGTCAGGTCGTAATCAAGTTGGTTCGCCGGGGAGGCGCGGATTGCGCGCTATCAGGACCGCAGAAGTCTGACAGCGAGGAAGCACGGAGCTTCGTGGAGCTTGTTGTAGGCCGCTTCGTCGAGTTCTTGCAGGCCAGGCGTTGGGCGAGGTTCGATGAGTCTCTCAAGTATGAATCCCGCGGCCAGCAACTCGTTCATAAACGCTTCCAACGGCATGCGTTGGTAGCGGATCACCCACGCGCTTCCGGCGACCGGGCGGTCAACCCAGTCCTCGGCGTAGTACGAGCCACCGAATCTTCGCCAGTCAGCCGTCGGGTGCGTTGTCGAGACCAGCAGCCACCCGCGCGGACGCAGGACGCGTCGTAGCTCGCGGAGGAGACCCTGCCAGTCGGCGATGTAGTGGAGCATCAATGCGCACACGACTCCGTCGAACGACGCGTCGTCGATGAAGTCCAGCGGCTTCTCCGCATCGTGCATGCGCAGTTCGGCCCGGTCGCCCAATCGCTCCCGCGCGTGACTCAGCAGAGTGGCGCTACCGTCGATTCCGACTACCTCAGCGCCACCCGCCAGGAGTTCGGCCGCGTAGTGCCCGGCCCCGCAGCCGACATCGAGAACCTTCAGCCCGGCGACGTCCCCCGCAAGTGCGAGCATCGCGGGCCGGTCGGTGTGCGCGTTGTAGGGGCTGGTGTCAGCGATCTTCGCGAAGTGGTCGCCGAGTTCGTCGTGGTAAGCGGTCTCTGCGGGCATCGTGACAGCATCGCGCCGGCGGCTGCCGACCGCGAGCGGTTTTGCGCAACCGAGGGCGCGTCCCGTCAACGGCTGCCTCGACTTGGGCCCGCGAGACCAAGGCCAACCGTAACTTTCCGCCACACCCTGACTGGACCTGTCATGGACACGATTTATGCCCGCCATAAGACTGGGCCCGTCACCGCGCAAGGCCCACTCCAGGGAGTCTCCATGCGCGCTCACCTCGCCGCCGGTCTCGTCTCTGCTGTAGGCGGCCTGATCTGGTTCCGGCAGGATGCGTGAATGCAGATCTTGAGAGTGGTGGGCTGCGTTGGCCTGCTGGTTGCACTCGTGGGATGCGGTAGTGCCGGTGGTGGCGCTGCGGCCCCGGGTGAAGTAGAGCGTGTGGAGGCAACGGCTTCGACGGACCCGAACTCGATCACTGTTCTGGTGACCTTCGTCGGCGGGCCGGCCGACGGTCGGACCGAGCATCTGCCGCTGTCCGAGGCGACAGGCAAAGTCACCATCGACGGTGTGACCTATCGCGGCAACCCCGGCCCGCCGCCGGAGGTGAAGAACACTCCAGCGGGCCTGGCCCAGGTCATGCGGCCCGCCTGAGGCAAGGCGAACGTGGCTCTGGCTGCGCGCTGGGCTCCGCATAAGACGTCATTGCATTGAGCGATTCTGCTGTGACAGACGAGTCCCTTTTTCTGCCCTGTTCCCCGAAGGCGCCGCCGCCGACCAGGCTGCGGATGCCGTGGGCGGCGGGGCTTGGTCAGCCGCTTTCCTGGTAGGTCATGAACCAGTGTGTGTCGAAATAGCAGGCCATCGTGTACGGGTGGTGCGGGTCGATGAGGATGCGGCAGACGAACTCCGCGGCTTGGCAGTCGAATGAGACGTCCTCGTTGTCGAAGGACCGGACCACAACAGGCCAACGGTCGGGGTCGTCCCTGTCGGCCCGCCAGCAGTACAGGTCCTCGTGCTCAGTGCCCGCCCAGATGAGCAGACCGTCCTCCCTGAGACTCGTCCACGGCTCCTGGTTCAGGTCCAGATATCCGTCGAAGGCGCCCTCGCCGAACGTCTCGACCATGCGCTTGTAGTCGCTCGGCAGCGCGGTGCCGAGGCGCGACTCCACCTCCTCCCAGTCCATGTCCGGCCGCTGGGCGGGCCGTGTCCAGCCAGTGATCCCTCTGAGCCGCTCCATCCAGTCGACGTCCTCGCCCGGAGCGACCGCCAAGGGTATTGGCACCTCCCTGCGAGCGACCACCAGCACCGGACGCCCGGCCCCCTCGGCGTCCCGCGCCGTACCTGCGCCGATCCACTGATCCCCGTACGCCCACGCCCGAATCGACACGGCCCGGTCTTCGAAGGGGACCAGGAGAGCCGCGCCCCTGGATTCGTCGACCGTCGGATCGGTGAAGCCGTCCAGGACGAGGGTGCGTGGGGCGCCGTACCTGCTGTCGAGCAGGCCGACCAGGTCCTGCGGGTCCACGTCGCCGGGAAGATACATGTAGCCATCCGCCGGACCGAGTTGGGCCAGCAGGTCGGTGACGGTCCCCTGTGTGAGCTTCATGGCGAACAGTCAAGCGCACCGCACTGACAATGGACGTGCTCACAGACGTACCTGACGTCGATCAGCGAAGCGGGTCCGATATCACTGTCAACCGCCTTCCGCCGCCCTCGCGCCGACCAAGGAGGTGAGCCGCGTGATCGGGGGCTCGGTGGGATGCGCAGGGCGGTGAGGAGGTGTGTGGTGCGGGTGTTGTCGAGGGCGGGGTCACTCCAGGTACCGCTACCGGTCATGTCGTTGAGGAACACGTCGAGCCTCCCGGCGGTGCCGGTGTACTGGCGCTGACACCGACGGCGTGCGTTCCTTTCCTCACGTCCCCGCGCCCGTCTACCACGAACCCGCGGGCCACCACGTGATCGTTTGCCTTCACACGCCGATGATCAACGGTGGCCGCACCCCTATCTCAGCCGCCCCCTGTGACTACGCACCGCGGTTGGTCAGTTGAGCGTTGGCCGGGGCAGAACCGGCATATCTCGTCGTTGATATCGGCTTGAGTGTTTCCTCGCTGTACCGTTCGCGCCTGCGGCATGCTGTCGCCACAGCGTCGGCGTCGGTGGTGCCAGGTACTTTGCCGGGCATGAGCATGTGGATCTACTTTCAAGGATTCGAATCCTCCGAGCTGCCCGAGGACGCAGCGGGCTTTGAGGCCCTGTTCGATGTGGAGTTCGACGAGATACGCCGACGGGTCCGGGCAGGAGGCGCAGTATGGCTGGAGAGCGGTTTCTTCCAGCTGAACGAGCTTTACTGGCCCCGGTCGGAGCCAGGTGGCGACCGGGAGTTCCCGGTCTTCGGTGGCCGACACATACCGGACCCCGGCGGCGGCCCGGGTCACGCGGTGCTCGAACCACCGGAGGTGGCGCGCGCGGCGGCTCACCTGGAGGGGGTGTCGTTCCCGGACCGGTGGCAGGAGTGGCGGCAACTGCCCTCGTCCAACTCGGATGAAGAGCTGCGGGCGCGCCTGGCCGAGTACCACGAGGATCTACGAGCCTTCTACGGCAGGTCAGCGGAGCGCGGCTGGACGGTGGTCAAGCACTTCTCGTTCTGACCCGCCCGGGACTCCCCACACAAGCTCGCGGCCATCGGCGTCCACCTGGTAGCGCCACTCACCTCGGAGACTGCCAGTTCGCGGCGCTACGCTGCGGCAGCAACTGGCTGCTCCGATGCAGGCGCGCGGACACGGGAGAGAGACAGATGACACCGCTGGACGTGCTGGTCAGGGATCACGTGGCTCCCGTGATGAGAGCAGCGGGCTTCAAGCGGTCTGGCCGCACCTTCCGCCTCATGGCTGACAGCGGTGATCAAGCTGTTCTCGGGTTCGTACGTCACTACGTCGACCCGGACGCCGCTGTGTTCGACGTGGGGTACCGCATGGTGCCGGCTCCCTACTGGGAGTGGATCAACCGGCAGCACTGGCCCAGCGGCCAGGCGGGGGCTCCCCCTGCCTTCGGGTCAGCGGTTGTGGCCGGTGACGTGGTTCCACCACCACGGGCGGCGCATCTGCCCGACAGTGAGGCCAGGCTCCGCTCCCGCTGGGCTCTCCGCGACGACAACCGACGCATTTGCGGTGAAGCGCTGGCAAGTGCGTTGCGCGACGAAGCGATCCCGCAGATAGTTCACTTCCTCGACCGAGCCAATCTCCTGGAAGAGTGCCGCCATCCCTCCATTCCGGTCGTACGACTCGTGCCGCTGACCACATTGGAGATCTTGCTGCGCGTCGATGACGCACCACGTCGCGAGATAGAAGCGATGCTGACAGACATGCGGCCGGCAGGGCCTGGGGACGATTTCGCTGCCTGGGTACGCCGGAGACTGACGACACGCGGCCTGGCCGAGTAAGGCGCACAGAGTCGCCAATTGGGCGCCGGCCGGGTCGGTGGCGGTGGTCACGGGCGCGGCTGTTCCCCAGCTGCCTCTGAGTACGAGGGCTCTGGGGGCTGGGGACAGCGGAACGTGATGTTCGGGGCGGAACGTGATGTTCGGGAGGGAGGCTGTCACGCTTGTCGCGCTGTCACGCGATAACGGCCCTGAGTGGGGGTTCCGATGGTGTTCGAGCGACAGAAAGTGATCAATTCGGGCATTGGGACGGCTGTTGTCATGTGGTCGGCGGCGAGCGTGACAGGCGGTGCGGCAAGGTGCGTGACAGCCCGACTGTGACGCTCCGTTAGCGTGACAATCGTTCGGAGCGGGCCGACCCCTCAGGCGGACAGGACGTAGCGGTGTGTCCCCGGCATTGAACCTGGACCGTTTGCCACCGAAGTTGGTTCAAGGGTCAGTGGGGGGTGTGTCCGGTGCGGTCTCCGCTCCGGCAGCCGGCGCCGCCGATGTAGTACGCGTTGAGATAATTCGGACCTGCGCCCGGCAGCTGCGTGGGGCCGGGGCTGACACAGAGGTGGTAGTCATTGGTGCTACCGCCCCCTCTGACGTCGACGTGTACCCGCACCGTTGTCGAGCCGCAGTGGTTGTATGCGGCGAACTGGGACTCACGGACGCTGTACCGGAAGAAGCCACACGGGGCGAGGGAGCCCACACTCGCCTGACGCACTTCCGGACCGCGCTCAAACTCGGCGTGAGCCGGACTCGGGAACACCAGCAGGGCAAGCGCGGCACTTGACGCTGCCGCCAAGACGGCTCGCAGAGGACGGGGAGAGAGCTTCACGAACACTCCTAGGGGATGAGCGATGACGATTGACAACCAGATGATCGGCTTTACCTGACACCACGACACATCTCGCGTCGCGCCGATGCCGCAATCGTAACGCCGTGTTCGCGTGTAGTGACCGTATGTCACCAGATTGAGTGGTGGGTGAGATTGAAACAGGAATGAAGGCGGCAGATCTCAGGGGGGTCGTCTGGCTCTGCTTCGGGCGACCGACGAAGACACCGGTTCCGCTCGGTAAAACGCCAGGTGTTCGGCCGGGCCGGCTTTCATGTCCTCCGCAAGCGCGTCCCGCTCTACGCGTGAAGCACAGGTCAGACCACATCATCTTGGAGCCCAAAGCCTTCCGGGAACCCTTCCAGGAACTCCCGCCGAGCGGGGACAGACTCGGCTTCGGCCATCGTCCCGAGCAAATGGGTCAACTCGCTCCGCTGGTCGCTCGACAGCTTGCTGACCAGGTGGGCGACACCCTCCAGGACCTTGACCGCGTCGTCCGGATCCATCTGCTCGCCTTCACTGCCCTCGATGAACCACAAGACATCGACCAAAGCCTCGGCCAGGGCGTGGGACAGAGACGAGTACACGGGCATCAAGGCGGACTCCCAGCAGGTCCACGGCAGCAGAGTCCGGCCATCCCGCCACACACCACTGACATCACACTCAGTCAGCTCTTCACGGAAAGTGAGTCAGAACAGAACCGGAGTTTTGACGGCGCCGTACCGGCAGGGCAATTGCAGTCCAGAGCTGCGCGGCCCTTGCAGCGGGTGGAATCTTGGGAGGACCCGTTGGTGGGGTCATCGGATGTCATGGAGTACCTGACTGGACAGATGGAGCGGACACGCGGTGGCTCACGAACGGGGCCGCATCTTCCTTTCGGCACGTGAAACGGACCTCGGCGTCGGCCCGGCCCGCCTCAGACGGCGGCTGGTCAGTGCCGTCTACAGCCGGCGCTCGTCTTCGGCGCCTCGGTACGTGAGCAGGTCGCCTGGCTGGCAGTCGAGGACCTCGCAGATGCGGGTCAGCGTGGTGAAGCGGATCGCGCGGGCCCGGCCGTTCTTCAGAATGGACAGGTTCACATTGGTCACGCCGACCCGGGAGGCAAGTTCCGCAAGCGTCATGCCACGCTCGCTGAGCATGTGATCGAGATGGACCTCGATCGCGTGGCTGTCGTTGCCGTCCGGCGCCATCACACCGTTCCTTCCAGATCCTTCCGCATGTCCGCCCCGGCGCGCATGATGCGGGCGAACGTGAGGATGCCCAGGGCTGTGAAGACGAGGGCGTAGGGCGCCTGCCAGTTCTCCCCCCAGCTGTCCGCGTTGAAGGTGTAGTCCTGGACCAGGGTCGCCAGTAGTGCCGCGTGCGCGCCGGCTTCCACCACCTCTGCGACCAGGCAGCCGAGCAGCAGCCACCAACCTGCGACCCGCAGGTGCTTCGCCGTCCGTACGGTGAAGACGCCCTGGCGGGAGGCGCCGTGTATCAAGCGGTTGAGCAGGAACAGGACGCCCAGGAGCAGCAGCCACGAGGGGAAGCTGCCGAGGAAGTCGAACAGCCGCTGGGCACTGTCGGGGTGATCCGTGCAGTACGACGGGCGGGCCATGACCTCGGCCCCTGGATGGGGTCGGAACAGGTGGGTGAACCCGTCCCCGCTGAATTCCGTGCGGGACTCGGCACACACGTACCGACCGCCCCATATCTGGCTCAGCTTGGTGCCTGTCAGGAGTGCCAGGGCGCTCGCGATGAGGACCGCGAGAAACAGTCGGTAGACGCCCCGGACCACGGTGGCAACCGGCTCCAGCAGCCTGGCCTCGGCACGGTCGTCATTTGACGGCGGCCCATCTGGCAGCCCGGCCCCGCTGGAGCTCAGCACCTCAGCAGACATCGACAACCGCCCCTCGTATCGAATATCGATGTTATCGAAGAACGATAAGAGCAAGTACAGTAGTGGTCAACCCCTCCCCGACACCCGTCAACGAGCGCCACCGCCGCCCCGCACCTCTCCCCGACTCAGGGGGCGTCACGCCGGATCGGCGCGTACAGCGGCACCTTCGATATCTGCGGCAAAACCAGCACCCTTCACCAGCCCCACACACGAAACGCCGGACCGCCAACCGGATCACGAAGCCCTGCTCAGCGAGCGGAAGATCCTTCAACCTGCGCTGATAGCGGTCGTGCACCCGGTCCGAGAACTGCCGCAGTCCGGACACTCCGCCCCGGGCGCTCGGCCTCTCGCCACCACCTTGACCGTGCCGAACGCGGCCGTCACCGCCTCGACATCCACGTCGCCGATCCCGTCGAACGCGAGCAACTCCCAGAACGATGCATCGGTCAGCATGACCAGCACCATCACGGTCAACAGCCGACCACGACAGCGACAGCCAAGGGCTTGACGAAGCCGTCTCACTTAATGTTGTCGGTCAGTCGTCTTCGACCGCTGTGCATCGGCGGAAAGCGGCTTGGCGGCAGCGCCCCGAGCAGTAGCGAGCGTCATGACATCGGTCGATGCCGGTCGTCCAGGTGACCTCGCAGGCTGGGCACTCCCTCCACCGGAACCTGACGATCAGCATCAATGTCAGTGCCGGGTGGAAGACTGCCCGGCATGATCGAACCGAATCCGAAAGCGGACCTTCTCCGTTACCTGCAAGACGGGCGTGACGCCCTGCTGTGGAAGCTCGATGGGCTCTCGGAATACGACATCCGCCGCCCGCTGACTCACACGGGAACGAACCTGCTGGGGCTGGTCAAACACATCGCCAGCGTGGAGCTGGGGTACCTCGGTGACACGTTCGGGCGGCCCTTCTTCGACGAGGACGTGCCGTCCTGGTGGTATACGGAGGACTCAGAACCCAACTCGGACATGTGGGCCACCGCAGACCAGTCGCGCGAAGAGATCGTTGGGCTGTATCACCAGGCGTGGGAGCACTCCAACAGCACGATCGCGACGCTGCCGCTTGACGCGATCGGTCACGTCCCGTGGTGGCCGGAGGAACGCCGAGAGGTGACACTGCACCACATCGTGGTGCGCGTGATCACCGATACCCAGCGCCACACCGGCCACGCCGACATCGTGCGAGAGCTCATCGACGAGAGCGTCGGGTATTTGAAGGGCAACGACAACATGCCCCCAGGCGATCACGCGTGGTGGGAGGACCACCGGAGCCGACTGGAGCGCGTGGCGCGGGAAGTCGATAACAGCTGATCTCACCCTGCTGCCGCCGACCCCGCCCACCTGCTCCGGGGTCGGCCATGCGGCGATTCAGAGGGGCACCCCAGCCGGTGGCGGTGATTGCCCAGGGATCGGCCGTTGGTGCGGTGTGGTTGGGCAGGTCCTCAAAGTCAGTGACTGCGGTTGTGCCGGCCAGGGCCTCCGTCATGAGCCATTTTGCCCGGTGGTGCCAGGAGCTCGCGGATCGGAGGATGCACTCGCCCTCGGACACCAACAGCGGTGTGGGCCAGAGGAGTTCGTAGTTGTTCAAGCCCAGACTCACCGCAACAACATCGCCCGTCAGGTCAGGGCTCTCGTAGAGCGTCCGGTTTACTGAGGGATCGGGTAGCTCGTGCTGCTGACGGTTGAGTGCCCAGGATGGGGCCGAGGCAGGCAGGCTTCTGGGGCGGTCAGCCCAGCTTCTCGTGGGCCGCGTTGAGGAAGGTGTTCATGGGGCCGCGCAGATGGTCCCACGCGGCTTCGGGCCGGCCGAGGTCCTCCCACAGGACATGGTTCACCGCGCTCGCGTAGTCCCAGGCAAGGTGGTAGAGCTGCGGGCCGATGAGAACCAGGATCATCCGCTCGCAGACCCAGAGGCGCTCGATGAGGGCCCGTTCGGCGGCGAGCCACTCAGGTGTGCGGCCGGAGGACCACTCGGGTGCCTCGTAGCGTTCCTCGGCGAGGCGTATGCCTTGCTGCGCGAGCTGGATGAACTCCCGCAGCACCTCAAGCCGTTCAGCGCGGCGGGCCTCCGCCAGCTGCACGGCCTGGCGCTTGTCCTCGGTACGGGCGGCCTGGCGTGCGGTGGTGAACTGGGCCAGGTAGGAAAGACCTCCGCCAAGTACGACACCGATCAATGGCGCCCAGACCTGATTCACCCGCTCACGTTAGCCGACAGCGCTGCGCCGATCAGGCGGAAAGTCCGGTGATCACGTGATGCCTAGGGTGGTCGGTCGCCGGGTCATGTCCCGCCCGTGATTCCGAGGAGTTGACGTGGGAGGTCACCAGGTCTTGGGCGGGGCTCACGTTTTGACCAAGGGGGGCCTTACGGTCCGAGTTGAGCGTTCTGATCGGCTGCCGCAGTGTTCACGCTGTGGCAAGGACCTGATCACCAGCACGGTCATGCCGAAGGACGACGAACGGGGACGGCCGATCCACCTGGAGCTGTGCGCGAACTGAGACGCAGACAAGCCTGCGGCCGGCGCGCTGATCCGGTTCTTCGCCGACGGCGGCGGCCGGGACACGGCCCGGTCAGAGGAGGGCGCGAGGCTGCTGTGGCACTGGACGCGGGAGGAGATGGCCGCCTACGGCTGGTTCTGGGAAGAGACGCCTCCCGGCCAGAACTGAACTGCTGGCGGTGGGCATTGTCAGTGGCTGCTGTCAACATCCGCTCATGCCCACCAGCCGGGAGTACGCGCGCTCCCTCTTCGCGGAACTGACGCAGAGCGCCACGGTCCCGCTGGACCCTGACGAGCTGCTCCATACGCCGGACCTGCGAGTGCACGGTCACGTCTTCGTCGGCGAAATAGCTCTGCGCTGCTACAAGCACAAGGCGCGCTGGACGTAGGACGAGAGGGACATCCGCCGCGCCGGCCGCGCGTTCCCGAAGCTGCTCCTGGATCCCGGCGACGGCTGCTGAATCTCATGCTTCCAGTGCAGGGCAGGGTTCTTCCTCCGACTGCAGGAACGCCAGGACGGCCTTCGTGAACTCCATCGGTTCGGATTTGTGAAACGAGTGCCCGGCCGGAAACACGACGGGAGGTCGGACTGGTCTCGCGCGTCGAGGAACCCGCCGAGGAGCCGGTCGAGCGTGGTCACCGCTGCGGTGTCGGCCCGCAGTATGAGCGGGTGGCCCCATCCCCAGGGAGCGTCCGGAAACCGCACGATCAGGCGGGTTGGCCGGAATGGCGCGCCCTCCTTCCGGAAGGACGCCCGCGTGGGTGCCCCGTTTGCACTCCGCGACCCTCATGGCTTGATCGTGACGCCCGCCCCTGTCCCACGACTTCGTCATGGGACGCGAAATCCCAGCAGGTCAGCGCGTAGGACGTCCCGCGTTGCGCCGCTTCGAGCGGCGGCTGTGGGCCGCCGCGGACCCGACCGGGCAATGTCGGTAACGCATCCACCGAGGGATACGGGATGGGGCGCGACACCCGCCCCCTGTCCCCCCAAACGGGGAAGGAAGTCACGTCATGATCGCAACGAAGCGCCTGGCGCTCGGGGTCGCCTCGATCGCCCTCGGCGGCGGGGTCGCCCTCGCCGCAGTGCCGACGGCCACCGCCGCGCCCGCCGCACAGGCACTGACCGCTCAGAGCCAGACCGCACAGGGTGATGCGTCCGCCAGGGCCAAGTGCTCGAAGTGGCTCGACTACGCCCACGGTCGCGGCCGGGCCCACGCCAAGTGCCCCGGGTACCTCGTGCACGTCAAGGTGAAGTGCGCCAACGGCAAGAAGTACAACAGCAAGCCGTACTGGCGGTACGGCTACAACAAGGCCGAGTGCCCGAAGGGTGTCGGTGCGATCGGTATGAGCGGCAAGCTCCGCTGATCCCGGTCGGCCGAAGCGGTGACCCGCTCACCTCTCGAAGGAGGTGGGCGGGTCACCTGCTGGTCGTCGTGAAGTGCAGCGTGTCGATCAGGAACAGGCTCTGCAGGTAAGAGTGAAGGTCAGCCTTGGCATTTGATGCGGTCATGGAGCAAGTCCGCCGCTCGCGCGATCTTCGTCCACCGTCTTTCCATCGCACGGGCGAACCAGATCATCTGACACGACGAGCGGCAACGAGATTGAACAGGTCGTCGAACCTGCGATGAGGATCATCACGAGCCCAGCGGTGCAGCTTGGTCTGGATCTTCAGTACCGGCGCTCAGCCTCATACAAGGCGCGCTCCATCTCGTCGGTATTCACCGGCGACCCTCCCCACATTCCACTACTCCAGCCACTGACTTGCTGGCCCCCTTGGCCCTGCGACCGGCTTTTCCGGTCTCCACTACGGGTCGTTACTCCCACGACTACTACGGGGCCTCCGCCCCATCCACGGCCATCAGTCGGCAACGGACCTCCCCGCCACCGAACTGGCTGTCCGGTGACTTGAGCAACCGCAGAGGGTTCCACGTTCACCACACAATCGATCGTCCAGGGAGGTGCCCAGCTCTACCGCCTCGTGGCGCACTCCGGTGCCACCGAACATTGCGCGCGTGCCATCGAACGTTGAGCGACACCGCGTGAGGGTGCCAGCGGGCAAGTCCGTGAGCTATTCGGGGAGCGGGCGGCTGTCGATGACGTTCTTCATGACGAGGGTGGAGGTCAGGCGCTGGACCCCGGGCAGTCGGGCGAGCTGCTGGTCGTACAGCTTCTGGAAGGCGGCCAGGTCTGTGGTGGCGACCCGCAGGAGGTAGTCGGGTTCGCCGAACAGGCGCTGGGCTTGGAGGACGTGGGGGATTGCGGTCACGGCCTCTTCGAAGGCGGTGACGGTGTCGGGGTTCTCCCAGCGCAGGGTGGCGAAGACGAGGGCTTCGAAGTTCAGGCCGACGGCTGCCGGGTCCACGACGGCGCGGTAGCCGCGGATCGCACCCTCACGTTCAAGGTCGCGCAGCCGTCGGTGGCATGGCGAGACGCTGAGCTGTACACGGGCGGCCAGCTCGGTGATGGTCAGGCGGCCATCCAGTTGCAGCTCAGCAAGAATCTTCCGATCTAGGGCGTCCATGGAGAAGATTCTCCCTCACTTGCCGCGATCAAGGGGTAAGAAGGTAAACACCTTCGGGCATTTCCGGCCTAGCCTTCCTTCTCGGAACAAGCTGTACGAGAGGGAGCGGGCCATGGACACGACGACGCTGGCGGCCTTCCTGGCGGTGGACCTGCTGCTGGTCTTCACCCCCGGCGCGGACTCGGCGTACGCGATATCGGCCGGGCTGCGGGAACGCTCGGTCGTGCCCGCCGTCGCCGGACTGGTCGCCGGGCACGCCGCCTACGCCCTGGTGGCCGTCGCGGGGCTGGCGATGGTCGTGGCGAGTTCCCCGGCCGCACTCACCGCCCTGACCGTGGCGGGCGCCGGTTACCTGCTCTGGCTGGGCTGGGGCGTTCTGCGGCAGCCGGCCGTACCGATCGCCGCGAAGAGTGCGGACACATCCCGGGCGCAGGCCGTGCTCAAGGGGTTCGGGATCAGCGGCCTCAACCCGAAGGCGCTGCTGCTGTACTTCTCCCTGTTCCCGCAGTTCCTCGACACCACTGGCGGCTGGCCGGTCGCCGCGCAGACCGAGCTGCTCAGCACGGTGCACGTGACCGCGTGCTCCGTCGTCTACCTCACCGTGGGCATCCTGGCCCGCACGGTGCTGAAGACCAGGCCCTCGGCGGCCCGGATCGTCACCCGCATCAGCGGTGCCATGATGATCACCATCGGCACCTTCCTGCTGGTGGAACGCCTCACCGGCTGACGAGCCGTTGCGCTCACCCGACAGGGACCCGAACAACCTGGGTCGGGTACTTCGCCTCGGGTGCCAAGTCGTATACGGGGAAAACCGCCGCCGCGCAGGTGCCGACCACCAGTTCGCGGACCAGCCGGTCGTGGGTGTCGGTGTCGCCGAACACCCAGCCTCCCCCTTGCGTGTACATGACCACCGGCGGCGTCCCGGTCGCGCCCTTCGGTCGCATGATGCGTGCACGCACCGTTCCCCACCCGCCCGCGTCGACACTGACCCACTCCTCGTCGACCTCGGGCTTGGCCACACGTTGGCCGGCCCGCAGTCTGTCGAGAAGGGCCCCCGGCCCTGGTCCGGAGACATCTCGTAGATCCGCTAGATCCGCGGATGCGGGGAGGTGGCCTCGGCCAGTTGCTGCGCGGGCCGCCACCCCCTGCGGCCTTCCCATCCCGAATGGTGCCGTGACGGTGTGCGTGTAAGCATGCCTAGGGGGAGATGTCGGCGTCGCCGGGTCGCGGGACGTCGCGCTTACCGGCCCCGTATCGCCAAGACCAGCAGCAGGAGCGTTGCAGAATGCGCACTCCGAAGCAGTTGACTCCGCTCAGCGCGATCGCGTCGGGTCTGGCCGCCGGCCTGGTCGGCACCGTGTGCATGGACACGGTTCGGTTCCTGCGGCAGCGCCGGTCCGGTGGTGAGCGCAATCCCCTGCGGTGGGAGTTCGCTCCCGTCCGCACCTGGAAGGAGGCTCCGGATCCCGGGCAGATCGGCAAGCGCCTGATCGAGGGCTTCACCCAGCGCGAACTCCCGGATACCGCGGCCTGGCCGGTCAGCACGTTCATGCACTGGTCGTACGGCGCGGCCTACGGGGCGCTCTACGGCGTAGTCGCCGGCTCGGTGCGCAAGCCGCCCTCTGCGGTCTACGGCGTGCCGTTCGGCGCGCTCGTTTGGTTCAGTGACTACATCACCTTGCCGATCGCGGGGCTCTACGAGCCCATCTGGAAGTACGACCGCAAGACCCTCGCGGACGACCTCGGCCCCCACCTGGCTTACGGCGCCGCGACCGGGACCGTCTTCTGGATCCTGGGCAAGGTTCGTACCGTCTGTGTCCGGGCTCATCCGAGCGGGTGAACGCGCCCCGCGGTCCGGATCCATCTCTATCTGGTCGGTGCGGTCCGCGGCTCAGCGAAGGGATGTCGTATGGCCACGCTGATCGCCGTGAACGTCGGCATGCCCAAGGACGTCGCCTGGCATGGCAAGACCATCCGCACCGGCGTCTGGAAGCAACCCGTGGCGGGGCCCCTGATGGCGCGGTCGCTCAATCTGGACGGCGACGGGCAAGGCGACCTTGCCGGGCACGGCGGCGAGCAGCGTGCCGTACTGGTCTACCAGTTGGACTCCTACCGCCACTGGCAGGAGCACATGAAGCGGGACGACTTCACGTACGGCCAGTTCGGCGAGAACTTCACCGTGGACGGACTCGCCGACGACGAGGTGTGCATCGGCGACCGCTTTCAGATCGGCGGGGCGGTCTTCGAGGTCACGCAGCCCCGCGTGACGTGCTACCGCGTGGGGTTGCGGATGGGGGAACCTCAGATGGCCGCGCTGCTCGTCTCCCACCGCCGCCCGGGCTTCTACATGCGGGTGCTGGCAGAAGGGCAGGTGCAGGCCGGGGACGAGATCGTCAGGATTGCGCCAGGCCCCGAGGAGATGACCGTCGCCGAGATGGACGGGCTGCTCTACCTGCCCGGCCACTCCCGGCCGCAGCTCGAACGCGCCCTGCGTATCCCTGCGTTGAGCCCCGGGTGGAAGACGTCGCTGCGTGCCCTGCTGGACGATGTGGATCGCGGCCCTGGCAGCGTGGGCGGCAACAGCGGGCTCACCCCCACCAGTCCGCCCCCGGCATGGCCCGGGTTCCGCCCGCTGAAAGTCGTCCGCATCGAGCCGGAGAGCGCGAGCATCTTCTCACTCACTCTGGCGTCGGTCGACGGTGAGCCGCTCCCGGCCGCACTGCCGGGGCAGTTCCTCGCGGTCAGGTTGCGGCCGGACCCACTGGCCGCCCCAGCCATCCGCAGCTACTCGCTGTCCGGCCGTCCGGGCGCCGAGACGTACCGCATCAGTGTCAAGCAGGAGCCGCACGGCGTCGCCAGCACCTACCTGTCCCAGCGGGTGAAAGTGGACGATGTTCTCGACGTCGCCGCTCCGCGCGGTACGTTCCTGCTGGCGGACACCGAGACTCCGGTGCTGCTGCTGTCCGCCGGTGTCGGTGCCACCCCGGTCCTGGCCATGCTGTACGGTCTCGCCGCGGAGCCCTCACAGCGCCCGGTGTGGTGGCTGCACGCGGCCCGAGACGGCGAGAACCACCCCTTCGCCGACGAAGTGCGCGCCCTGCTCTCCCGGCTGCCCGCAGGCCGGTCATTCGTCTCGTACAGCCGTCCGCGCGGCGTTGATCGCCCAGGTATCGACTACACGGTGTCCGGGCGGCTCGGCATCGATTGGATCCGCGGCCTCGAACTGCCCCCGGACACGGACGCCTACCTCTGCGGGCCGGTCGCGTTCATGCGGGACATGACGGCAGCCCTGGTGGCCTGCGGCCTGCCGTCCACGCGGATCCGCACCGAGACCTTCGGAGCCGCGCCTGCCGTCACCCCCGGTGTGGTGGCGGAATCCACCCGGGCACCGCACCAGCCGGCCCATCGTCCCACCGGACGAGCCATGTCGTCCGTGTCCTTCGCTCGCAGTGGCCTGACCGTTCCCTGGCACCCTGGCTACGGGACTCTGCTCGAACTCGCCGAGGCATGCGACGTTCCCGTGCGCTGGTCCTGCCGGACCGGGGTCTGTCACACCTGCGAGACCGCGCTGCTTTCGGGCCACGTCGACTACTCCCCCGAGCCCGTGGACCTCCCCGCTGAGGGAAGCGCCCTCATCTGCTGTTCGACGCCGCCTGCCGACGTGGTCCTGGACATGTGACCGGATTGCCTCGGCTGCCAAGGTTCAGCGCTTCCCACCAGGCGGGCAGCCGTGGCGGAGAGACCGTCCGGGTGCGCCGGTCGGCAGACGTGCATAGGGTCCCAGAAGGGAGAGACTGGACGGAGCGGACCGGTTTCATGGGTCATCCCGCAGAACCCTCGTGCGTATCCGAGAGGAGATCCTTGCCATGGCGAAAGTGCTGTTCATCGTCAGCGGAGCCGCCTACTGGGTACTGAAGGACGGCACGAGGTACGCGACGGGATACTGGGCCGAGGAGTTCGCGAACCCGTACAAGATCCTCACGGACGCCGGTCACGAGGTAGTCGTCGCGACGCCGAACGGCGTAACTCCGACCGTCGACATGATGAGCCTGCGCCCCGAGATGGTCGGCGGCAACGACAGCGCCCTTGAGTTGGAGGCCATCATCCGTTCCGCGGAGGCGATGCGCCGGCCACTGCAGCTGTCTCACGTGCGCCTGGAGGACTACGACGCGGTGTACGTACCGGGCGGTCACGGTCCTATGTCGGACCTGGCGTTCGACGCCGACGTGGGGCGGCTGCTGACGCGGCAACTGACCTCGGGCAACCCGCTGTTCATCGTCTGCCACGGCCCCGCTTCAATGCTGGCCACCAGGATCCATGGCGAGTCGCCGTTCAAGGACTACAACATCACCTGCTTCACCAACGAGGAAGAAGAGGGCGTCGGGTTGGCCTCCAGGGTGACGTGGCTGCTGGAGACCGACGTCCAGGAGAAGGTCGGGGTCAACTTCAGCCGCGGCCCGGTGTGGGAGCCGTACATGGTCCAGGACCGCAACCTGGTCACCGGGCAGAACCCGGCTTCGGCTGCGGTCCTGGGAAAGCGGATGCTGGAAATCCTCAAGTGACCCCGTCCCGGGGCGTGGTGGGACGGGGATCGGTCACCTGTCGAGTGAGCCATGGCCGAGGGGCCGGGTCCCGGGGCGTACCACAACCGTCACCGGCCTGATCCACGCTGATCAGGCGAAGGAAGTGAAGCATGAACGACACGACGGGTGCGGGCACCGCCCAGAAGGTCGCGATCATCACCGGTGCCAACGGGGGCATCGGCTCTGCCATCGTCACCGCCTACCGCGGCCTCGGGTACGCGGTCGTGGCCACCAGCCGTTCCATGCCGCAGTCCGAGGACCCGCAGGTGCTCGCCTTCAACGACGATCTGGCTGAGTCCGGCGCGGGCGCGCGGATCGTGGCGGCGGCGATGGACGGGTTCGGCCGGATCGACACCGTGGTCAACAGCGCCGGCGTCTACATCGGCAAGCCGTTCACCGAATACACGGACGCGGATTTCGACCTGATGGTCGGCGTGAACCTGCGCGGCTTCTTCAGCGTCTCGCGCAGCGCCCTCGGCGCCATGCTCTCCCGTCGTGAGGGAGGCGGTCACCTGGTGAACATCTCCACTTCCCTGGTCGACCAGCCGAATTCGCAGGTGCCCTGCGCGCTGGCGTCACTCACCAAAGGCGGGCTGAACGCCGTCACCAGGGAACTGGCGATCGAGTACGCGGCGCACGGCATCCGGGTCAACGCCGTCTCGCTGGGCGTGGTGCGCACCCCGATGAACCCCGACGCGACGCCCGAGCTCGCCGCCCGCCACCCGCTCGGGCGGATGGAAGAGGTCGACGACGTCGTCCAGGCCATCCGGTATCTGGAGCAGGCATCCTTCGTCACGGGCGAGATCCTGCATGTGGACGGCGGCCAGAGCGCCGGCCACTGAAAGCGGCAGCGGTCGCCTCGTGAGGAACCGCGCCTGCGACCTTAAGGTCTGAGGTCGCTGTCGGGTGACCATCGCTCATGATTCGCGCCTTGTCGACGCCGCCCGCCATGCCCTCCGGTGTTCTCTCTCCGGGTCCCCTCAGCCTGTGCTGCCCGCCGCCCAGGGTCTGCGGCTGCGGCCTTGGGAGCCCGGCTGACGTTCCGGCCTCCCTGTCCCGAACTGGGCGGGGTTGACGAATCGCTCGAATCCGGGCTCACGACCGCCCACTCGAATGCCAGATGATCTCTGTCCCGCCACAACCACATCACCGGGACGTCCCGCAGGAAGTCGTACGCGTCCTTCTCGATCACTCTTCCGGCGAGATGACGGCGCACTATGCCCGGCTGAACGACACCACGGTCCGCCAGCACTGGGAGAAGGCCCGCACTCCGCTCTCTCGATGCAGCGGGTGAACCGGTCACCTTCGAGGGCGTGGCGAAACGAGCGGGCGTCTCGCGGTCCTGGCTCTATGGTCAGCCGGACCTGCGGGCTGAAGTCGAGCGCCTGCGGGCAGCACACCGCCCAGCGCCCTCGTCCGCGCTCCCTGCACGTCAGCGCACGTCAGCGCACATCGGACGCCTCCTTGCTGCGGCGCCTGGAAGCGGCCAACGCCCGCTTCCGGCAGTTGGCGGAGGAGAACCGGGGCCTTCCGGATCAGCTCCCCCGCGCGCTGGGCGAGCAACGAGCAGACAGAATCACGAGGATCGAGCGAAGGGAAGATCATGAATACCGCTGACGAGCAAGACCGACTTCTGCGCGTGCCGAGAAGGGACCTCGAGCGAGCTCGGCGGGACCCGGAGACGTGGCCCGACCTGGCCTTCTTTGCGGAGCACACCGACGAAGGTCACGTGATCGACCGCAACAAGGCCGCCCGCTTGGGAGTTCTGTGGGCACTTCAATACGACCGCCACCCCCAGGACCTGCAGCTCCTGCGCTTCCTCCTCCAACAGGAGACCAGGTTCTACCAAGAGGTCGTCCCCTGGGGGTTGGCCTCGGACTTGACGCTGGCCGGCTTCCTGGTTGCCGAGCACCGGCAGGTGGAGGATCTATGGCTGCACTGGACGGCCAAGAACATCAGCTTTGACACGGCTCTCGGCTACCACCTCTACCATCTGCTCACTGGAGGTATCACAGCTGCCGTCGAAGCAGTGCGAGCCAGTGCCCACCCTGATCGTGGCCGCATCCTGGGCGACATCACGTCGGACCACAACACTGACGCCGCCGTTGAGGAGTGGCTCAACGAACAACGTGCACAGTTCCCTGCCGCCCCGGCCGACGAGAGCCTCACATCATGGGCCCACCACGCCGCGAGCCTCGGCGAGCGCGAGGCATCCCGCCTGTTCATGACCGAGTGGGCAGCCGGCGAGCCACGCACCGAGGACACACTCAACACTCTGCAGTTTCACCTGGCCCAACTCGGCTACCTCACCGAAGCAGTGGCGGTGCAGCGAGAAGTCATCGCGGTCAGCGATGCGTCATGGCCGGGGGCAAGAGCGTTCAACCTGCTCACGCTTGCCCGGCTGCAACGACGAGCCGACGACGCTTCGAGCGCGTGGAAAACACTCGAAGAGATTCAGAACGTCATGCCACCCGACAAGCAGGGGTTGCGCGCGGGACTGTGGCGGCACTTCGTCAAGGAGTGTTTCCTCGTTGCCCCGCTCACACCTGACGACTCCACAGCTCGCCGTCGGCTCACCGTGAGTGACGAGCACCTGCAAGGGATTCCACGGCTCTGGATGGACGGAGTCCTCAACGCCGCAGTCGCGGCTGCCGAACAGATCGGCGATCCGCAGACACTCCACCGCTACCGCACGTTGCAACAGGCCGCAGCTCGTGAATGCGAACAGGAAGGCAGTTAGGCGACCGCCGTACTGCGTCGGACGTCTTCGGCGACTCACTCGTCGACGGGACCGGCAGCAGGCCCGACACCGACAGCCGCTTCACCGACATGCTCGCTCGGCGGCTGATGGCGGCGGGCCGCCCGCGCGCGGTGCTCAAGCAGGGACTCGGTGGCAGCCGGCTGACGCTCGACTCGCCCTGGCTGGGAGATCGTGCCACCGCCCGCTTCGACCGCGACGCGCTGGCCCAGCCCGGCGTGAGCACCGTCATCGTGCTCGCCGGGATCAACGACATCGCCATCAGCGAGATGGCCGAAGAATCACCGTTCCCGGTTCTCGCGCCCTACACCGAGGTCCCGGCACAGCAAGTCATCGCCGGACTCCGGGACATGATCGGCCGAGCCCCCGCAGTGAGGCCAAACGCGCCGAGGTCAATGCCTGGATCCGCGAGTCCGGGGAGTACGACGCCGTCATCGACCTGGCCCAGACGATGGGCGATGCCCTCGACGTGACCCACGACTCGGGCGACCACCTGCATCCCAACGACGCCGGTTACCAGGCCATGGCCGCCGCCGTCGATCTTTCCTTGCTCTGACGCTGGTGGGCGGGGAGGTCGCGCACGAGGGCGTGCGACCTCCCCCTCGACGGTCTGCATTGACCACGATGAGTAGTGGTCGAGGAGGGTGAGGTGATCGATCCGATCTTCCGGATCCCTCCCCAGTACCGTGCCGCGGTCTCCAGCATCCCGGGCGGCACCGTTCACCAGGAGAATTGGCGCCTCACGCTGGATCTGTTGGACAACTCGTCCGGGTGGGTGCTGATTGTCCCGGTCGTGGTCGCTGCCGCAGGCTACGGCGTCAGCACCCCGTTCCGTCTCGACCTGAGGGAACGGGGGGCCATGCTTGCGCTGACCGGGAAGGAAGTGGTCCACGAGCAGGACGCCGAGCCCCCTCCGACCCGGCTACGGAGGGCTGGGGCCGCCAGCGCGGGCGCGGTACGGGTCCCGGCCGCGGGCCCCGGCAGCCCTTCTGTGTACGGCCGCCGCCCATCCTGCGGCAGCCCAATCATGGATCAGGATCACGCCGAGGATGAGGTGCCGCCGGACGTCGCCTCGGCGACGGCCTTGACGTGGTCGTTGCGGATGCGGATGAGCCGCGACATGTACCGGTCGAGCATGACGACCTCAGTGAAGGATCCCAGCGGGCCGAACGGAGCGGCGAAGTCGACCACATCACGCATCAGAGTGCCGCGGTGACCGTCTGGCTCGAAGTAGTGGGCATGGCACCAGTACTTGAACGGGCCAGATACCTGTTCGTCAACAAAATTGCCCGGGGGGTCGAAGGCACTGATCCAGGAGGTCATCTGCCAGCGCAGGCCGAAGTGCCTGGCCTGCCAGGTGACGGTGTCGCCAAGGGACATGCGGCCGACGGTGACACCGCCGACGGCCCGTTCACCGGACCTGGCCATCGACCGGGTGTGGACATCCACCTCCAGCGACACGTCGAAGACGCGCTGCGGGGCTGCCGCAATGCGAGTGATGACTTCGAAGTGCGTCATTCAGCTAACTCTAGATGTGTTGGTCGGGTAGCCGGAGCAGATGGCTGCTGGCCTCTCCAGCTCTACTTGCCGCTGATCTTCCCGACGACCCGTGGCACCCACTGGTCGAGCTGGGTGCCGAATGCCAGCAGTGTTCCGGCGTCGTCGAGGCCGGCGACGAAGTCCACATCGGCCCAACCTCCGCGGAAGAGCACCAGGGACAGTTCAGCGTCCGCCGGACCGGAGATGAGCACGCCGACCGAGTCAGGATCACGTACGAGCTCCCGGTCAGTCTCAAGCTGCTGCGACCACGGCGCGGCTTCGTCACGCCACGTCACCTCCCCAACTGTGAGGCCGGCCTCCAGCCATCGCGCGGCCCGCTCAGCAATTACTGCAGCTGCCTGATCAAGATCAACGACTCGTTCCATGATCAGATCACGTCCCCTCCCTGACGCCGTGTTCCACCGGCTTCCGCACACCTTGAACTCTGTCCAGCGACCAGTCGTCCGTCTCAAAAGGCGCTCATCGACCAGGGCGTCCAACATGGAACGCTCCGTCGCCTGCGTGCCGCCGCCGAGGAAGCGTCGGTACGGGCCGTTGGGGCAGCCTCACCTTTGAGGGGGAATGTCCCCGGCGTTCAGGGCACCGAGGCGCCCTGTCGCCCGGCCGATCTGTCGCAATCGGGTCGTGACATCGTGACAGGGATCGCGTGACTGTCCTAGCGTTGCAGTTCGCTGGCGTTGCAGTCGTGTATTTCGGGGGAGTTGTGGGGTATCGGCCGACGGATTGGCATGTCCTGGACCTGGACAAGGACCCGACGCCGGGTGATCCGGACCGGGTGCGGACGCTGGCGAAAGGGGCTGCACGACTTCGCGGACGACGTCGCCGAGGCGCTGCGGCTGATCAAAGGCATGGCCGAGGAGGACACGGTCCTGGTCTGGGCGGGCAAGTCCGCCAAGGCGTTCCAGGACGAGTTCTCCGGTGTGCCGAAGAACCTGCGGAAGCTGAAGAAGTCGTACGAGATGGCGGGCGACGCGCTCGCCGCGTACTGGCCGAAACTGGAGCGTGCACAGGCCCTCGCCGACAAGGCACTCGTCAAGGGCCGCGAGGCGCAGACCGATCTCTCCTCGGCCCAGTCCAAGCTGACCTCCGCCGAATCCTGGGTGGACCGCGCCGGCAAAGAGGCCGACAAATACAAGGACGACCCCGCCGGCGGCAAGGACGTCCCCAAGCCGGATCCGGACAAGGTGAAGGCGGCGACCCGGGACGCGCAGAGCGCGAAGGATGCCCGTACGAGTGCGCAGTCGGATGTGTCCTCGGCGTCGAACGCGCTGGACGCGGCCAAGAAGATGGCCGGGGACACCCGCAAGATGCGGGAGGACGCGGCGCGCGAGGCGAAGGACAAACTCGACGACGCCTCCGACGCCGGGATCCACAACCGCAAGTGGTGGGAAGAGGTCGGCGACTGGTTCACCGACAACTGGGACACCATCGTCGCCGTCTGCAAAGTCGTCGTCGCCGTCCTCGGCATCATCGCCCTGATCATCGGCGGGCCCATCCTCGGCGCGATCGTCCTCATCGCGGCCCTCATCGTCCTCGCGGACACCCTCAACAAATACTTCAAGGGACAGGCATCCCTCTGGGACGTCGGCTTCGCCGCCCTGGACTGCATCCCCGGCATGAAGGGCCTCACCAGCCTCCGCGGCATCGCGAAGGGTCTCAAAGGGCTCAAAGGCGGGATGAAGGGCATGAGCGCGGCGGCCAAGGGCCTCGGCAAGAATGCGAAAGGCATGCTCGCCGACGGGGCCAAGGGGGCCTACAACCGGCTTAAAAACAAGATCGTCGGCTGCGGTGATCCGGTCGATGTGGCCACCGGCTCCATGTACCTGACGCAGACGGACATCGAGCTTCCCGGGGTGCTGCCCTTCGCCTTCACACGCCGGGTCGCCTCCAGTTACCGCACCGGCTGGTGGTTCGGCCCCACATGGTCCTCCACCATCGACCAGCGCCTGGAGGAAGGCGACGACGGCATCGTCTTCGTCACCGAGGACGGCATGCTCCTCAACTACCCCCACCCTGACACCCCCGGCCGCCCCGTCCTCCCGGAATCGGGGCCGCGCTGGCCGCTCACTTCTCTCGCCGCAGGCGGCTTACCGGATAGTGGACCCGGACACGGGCCACACCCGCCAGTTCGGGCCCCTCTCCGACCAAGTGGCGCTCCTGGAACGCCTCGTGGATCGCAACGGCAACACCATCGACTTCGACTACGACACACACGGTGTCCCGCTCGGTATACGCCACTGCGGCGGATACCACCTCGCCATCGCGACCGAAGACGGCCGCGTCACCGCCCTGAACCTCGTCGGCTCAGCGGCCGATGGGGCCGACACCGCCATCAAGCGGTTCGGCTACACCGACGGCCAGCTCACCGACATCACCGACTCCAGCGGGCTGCCGCTGCGCCTCACCTACGACGACCGGCTCCGCGTCACCTCCTGGACCGACACCAACGACAGCAGCTACGTCTACGGGTACGACGAACAGGACCGCTGCACCTCCCAGGCGGGCGGCGAAGGGCACATGGCCTACACCTTCGCCTACGACGGCACCGACCCGGCCTTCACCGGACACCGCGTCACCACACTCACCAGCGCGGCAGGAGCCGTCAGCCGTTACGTCATCAGCGCCGGCAGCCAGGTCGTCGCCGAGATCGACCCGCTCGGGCACATCACGCGAACCGCCTACGACAGCAATCACCACATCCTGTCGCGGACCAACGCCCTCGGACACACCACACGCTTCGTCAACGACGAGTCCGGACGCCCTCTCGCCGTGATCCGTCCCGATGGAGCCCAGACCGCATACGAGTACAACGAACTCGGTCTGCCGCTCACCCTCACCCTGCCCGACCGCGCCACCGTGCACTGCGCGTACGACACGCGCGGCAACCGCATCGCCGTCACCGACACGGACGGCGAGACAACCCGCTACACCTACACAACCGCGGGCCATCTCGCCGGCTATACCGACCCGCTCGGAGCCACCACCACGATCCGGACCGACGTCGCAGGACTGCCCCTTGAGATCACCGACCCTCTGGGCGCGGTCATCCGGCATGAACGGGACGCCCTCGGCCGCACCACCACCATGACGGACCCGGCAGGCGCGGTCACACATCTCCAGTGGACGGTCGAGGGCCAGCTCGCGAGCCAGCACGGACACCTTCACCTACGACGGCGAGGGTAACTGCATCCGCCATGTCGACGCCGCCGGAAACACCAGCACCTACGAGTACACCGACTTCGACCTGCTGGCCGCCCGCACCGATGCCAACGGAGCCCGCACCACCTACACCTATGACGCCGATCTGCGCCCGGTCCAGGTGACCAACCCCGCCGGCGCCACCTGGCACTACGCATACGACCCCGCGGGCCGTCTCATCCGCGAGACCGACTTCGACGGCCGCCTCACCCGCTATACCTACGATCCCGCCGGCCAGCTCATCGCCCGTACCAACGCCCTGGGCCAGACCGTCCGCAGCGAGCACGACGCTCTCGGCCGCGTCGTCCGCAAGAACGAGGACGGCGCTGTCACCGACTTCCACTACGACGCGTGCGGACGCCTCATCGCGGCGAGTGGACCGGCCGCGACGATCGGCATCAGCCGCGATGCCTCGGGCCGGTTGCTGTCCGAAACGGTCAACGGCCGCCGCCTCACCCACACTTACGACCGGCCGGGCGACGCAGCAACCGCACCACCCCCTCGGGCGGGACAAGCCAGTGGACCTACGACGCCGCGGGCAGCAGCACTCAACTGGTCACCGCCGGCCACACCCTGCGCTTCGAACATGACAGGGCAGGACAGGAGACCACCCGGCACATCGGGTCCGCGACCCGGCTCGCCCACACGTACGACGACCTGGGCCGCGTCACCACCCAGACACTCACCACCCACGGACACCCACACGCCCAACGGCGCTACACCTACCGGCCCGACGGTCACCTCACCGAAGTCGCCGACCTCCGGGGCACCCGTCACTACGGTCTCGACCCGGAAGGACGCCCCCGCACAGTCCGCTCCCGCAAGGGAACCGAGCACTACGCCTACGACAGCGACGGCAACCAGACACACGCGTCCTGGCCCGCACCGTACGCGGGCCAGGACGCCACCGGCCCACGAACGTACGAAGGCACCCGCCTCCTGCAAGCCGGAAACATCCGCTACGAACACGACGGCCAGGGCCGCGTCGTCCTGCGGCAGAAGACCCGCCTCTCGCGCAAGCCGGACACCTGGCGCTACGAGTGGGACGCGGAGGACCGGCTCACTGCTGTCACCACCCCCGACGGCAGCCGTTGGACCTACCTCTACGACCCACTCGGCCGGCGCATCGCCAAACAGCGGCACAGCCCCGACGGCACCCAACTCCTGGAGCACACGGACTTCACCTGGGACGGCACCACCCTCTGCGAACAGACCACACTGTCCACCGACCTGCCCCACCCCGTCACCCTCACCTGGGATCACCAGGGACTGCGACCCGTCGCGCAGACCGAACGCATCACAACCGCCGACACCCGCCAGGAGGTGGTGGACCAGCGGTTCTTCGCGATCGTCACCGACCTGATCGGCACCCCCACCGAACTCGTCGACGAAACCGGGCAGATCGCCTGGTACTCCCAGGCGCCCCTGTGGGGCGCCACGATGTGGAACACCACCGCCACCGCCTACACGCCCCTGAGATTCCCCGGCCAGTACTACGACCCCGAAACCGGCCTCCATCACAACTTCTTCCGGCACTACGACCCCGAGACCGCCCGCTACCTCACCAGCGATCCGCTCGGCCTCGCCGCGGGCCCCAACCCGCACGCCTACGTACACAATCCGTCGACCTGGTGCGACCCCCTCGGGCTGACGCCATGCGAAGACGCAGCGAAACAGGCAGCCGCCCGCAACGAATCCGTGCTCGGCCCGAACATTCCCACCAGGGCCGAAGCCTCCGTCGGAAGCACGGCCAGCCACAGCTACAAGAAGACCTTCTTCGCCGCGCACCCCCACCTGAAAGGCAAGGTAGTCGTCCACCACGCCATCGAACAGCAGACCCTCTCCAAATACCCGGGCCTCTTCTCCGCGGACGAGATCCACTCCCTGGAAAACCTCCGCGGAATCCCCAAGGGCGACATCAACAGCAAAGTGCACCTCAGCCAGATCCGCGTGGAATGGAACAAGTTCTATAACAGCCACCCGAATCCGACACGGCAAGAAGTCCTCGACCACGTCACCAAGGTCGATGATATGCTCGGCAACTGGTTCAGCCCACGCACCAGATGAGACTCTGCAAAAGGTCAGGACTATTCAATGTGGCGTGAAATCTTCGAAGAATTCCCCTCGGCCGAATCACGCCCGCCAGCAGACCGGGATACGCTCGACCGCATCGAAGCCGCGCTCGGACAATCCATCCCCCGCGGCCTGAAGGAACTGCTCCTCGAAAGCAACGGGCTGGAAGACGAATACGGAACAGAAGTCATCTGGACCACCGAACGCATCCTCGACGACAACCGCTCCTTCCGGGGAAACGAACAGTACCGGACGCTCTACATGCCGTTCGACCCACTCCTGTTCTTCGGAGACAACGGTGGCGGAGACCAATTCGCTTTCGTACGGACCCCGCAACGCGACGAGGTATTCGTCTGGGACCACGAAACCGACAGCCGAACAGACATCGCCCCCACCCTCGAACGCTACGTGCGCAGCGCATTGGAAAGCGACGGCGAAGACTGGTACCGGTAGCCGGATCGGCGGCTACTGGGTGCGGCCCTCGACGCCGTGAGCGATGTTGCTTAGGATCATGAGTACGGCATCGCGTGTCGGTCACCGGCTGGGTGAGGCATGGAGGTGCCCGTGAGATTGCCTTGCGGAGGCATCCCACACATGTCAGTCGAGTTGAACCACACCATCGTCCATGCCCGGGACAACCGGGAGTCGGCCGAGTTCCTGGCGCACATCCTGGGGCTTGAGGTCGGAACCGAATCGGGTCCGTTCATTCCCGTGGCCACCAGCAACGGGGTCACCCTGGACTTCGCCGCCATCCCGGCGGAGTCGATCGTCATGCAGCACTATGCGTTCCTCGTCTCCGATGAGGAGTTCGACGCGGCCTTCGCGCGTATCCAGCAGGCCGGGATCACGTACTACGCCGATCCGCATCTGAAGCAGCCTGGAGAGATCAACCACCATCACGGTGGGCGTGGCCTGTATTTCATGGATCCAGCCGGGCACGGCATGGAGATCATCACCCGGCCCTATGGCAGCCACCAGCAGCCGACGGCTTCGTGAGGCAGTGGCAGGTCAGGGGTGCCCTGGCCTGCCGCTCGATCCCTCGGGGCGTATCGGCTCCATGTCTCACCGGTCTCGTTCAGGAGCCCGGACAGGTGGTCGGGGCGGGCGGGGTGTCCTGCCCGGTGGCCGGCGAAGAGCCAGCGGGATGTGGGGTTGGTGGCGGTGTTCATGTCGTCGCGAGGGCGCCGAGTACCGGGTTGATCGCGTGCTCAAGGCCCGGTCCGAGGCCGGGGGGCCGGCCATCTGAGCGTCGCGGCCACCGCTATCGCGGCCAGGTAGATCACGACCTGATGGTGTTCCATCCGCTCGGCCAAGCCCTGCGGTTCCTGCTGTGATACCCGAACTGCGCCTTCGCACCGTGGCGGCCGTGCGCTCCATCCTCACAGGTCCTTGCGACGGTCCGTGTCCGGGCGGGAGCGGATGGTGGGCATGCCGAGGTCGGCCCGTACCGGGGCGGTGCGGCAGGCCGCCACCCGGCGCCGCCGTCGGACGACCAGGACACCGAGCCCGGCGGCTACGGCCGCCCCTGCCAGTGCGGGCACCCACAGCGCCCCGACCGCGGAGGTGACGCCGATGCCGCCGAGGACGGCCAGGAGTGGGCCGGCGCAGCACACCGCGCAGGCAGCGACGGCGACCGCACCGGCGCCGAGGGTGCCCCAGGGCCGGGACGGACGTGACGAGGAGGAGGGGGACGAGGGAGTCATACGGTGGCTCCGAAGAGGTCGGCCAGTATCCCGGCGGCGGACTCGGGCGCCCGCACATCGAGTTGGAGAGCGGTCGGGGTCAGGTGCAGGGTGAAGTCGAAGAACGCGCAGCAGCCCTGTTCGGCCGCGGCGAGGGCGGCGACGTCACCGGCGAGCTGGGCACCGGCGGGAAAGGACAGCCGTACGCCGTCGCGAATCTCCTCCCGCCCCTCGGCCTTGCCGACCAGCGCCCGCCACTGCTCGGTACGCTCGCCCAGCTCGGCGCCGCCCAGAGTGCAGGCCACCGGAACGTCCCGGACACGGGTCGGTGACAGCGCGATCGGCACAGGCCGCGCCGCCGGAGCGGCGGTCGTCGTGCAACCGCAGTCCGGCCCGCACGCACCAGCGGGCGCGGGGCCCGACAACTCGGCGTGGACATCGGAGAGGTGGCTGGAGAACGCGCCCAACTCGGCGATCCGTCCATCGGTCTCCGTGATCCGGTCGGCGACGAGCGGGAGCATCCGCGCCCGTACGGACGCACACACCCCTTCCTCACGGAGGTCCAGCAGCTCACGGATCTCGTCCAGGGCCAGGCCCAGCAGCTTGGCCGAGGAGATGAAGGCCAGACGCTCCACCGCGTCCTCGCCGTACACGCGATACCCGGCAGGCGTACGGTCGGCACTCAGCAGACCGGCGTCCTCGTAGAAGCGCAGCGTCGTGGCCGGAACACCGGAGCGCTCGGCGAGCTGCGAAATGCGGTAGCTGGTCATGCCTCGAAGCTAGACCTTCGACCCAACTCGAAGGTCAACCCGAACCCCGCACCGGATGGACAACGCCCCTCCGACGCCGCCACCAGTCCCGGCGCGTCCCCTGCACTGCCGCGACGGCCGGATACCGATCCCGGTGGCGGCGCGTAGTCGAGTGCGAGGCGACGGGACAAAGGCTCCGGCATGGCGGCGAATGCCGGACGTCCTCCTGCTCGGATCGCTTCAGGCTGGAATGCAGCCCGGCCTTCTCCTCAACTCGAGAGGTCCGGTGGCGAACCGGGCCTGGGCGGCTGATGCAGACAAGTAAGTCAAGCCTTACTTTCATGGAGATTTATCTGCATAGTGGAGGGCCGAGTCGAGAGGAGCACGGCTTTGCCGCAGTTCAACCAGGGTGCCGTAGGACAGGTCGAGGTGGAGCAGGCCCACGTATCCGCGATGTACGGGCTGCTCGAAGAGCGAGTCGCGGATGCACGGGCCCAGCTGGATGACGTACTGAAGTCGCCGGCCGACAGCGCGGGAGAGGTGTACGCGCGTGATGTCGCCGCAGAGCGTCTGGCACGGCAGGTCCACCGGCTCGCGGGGGCCGAGGAGGGGCTGGTTTTCGGCCGGATCGACGGCGCGGACGGCACTGTCCTGCACATCGGACGGCTCGGCCTGCACCTGGGCGACCGGGACCTGCCGCTGCTCGTCGACTGGCGGGCAAAAGCGGCACGGCCCTTCTATTCGGCGACGGCCGTCCACCCGATGGGACTGCGGCGACGCCGTCACCTGCGGGTGGAGGAACGCGCTGTGCGGGCGGTGAGCGACGAGTTGTTGGACGGATCCGCACCCGCGGCCGGCGACATCCTCGGCGACGGTCCGCTGACGGAGGCGCTGGAGGCGCAGCGCACGGGGCGGATGCGCGCGGCGGTGGCGACGCTCCAGGCGGAGCAGGACGCGATCGTCCGTTCCCCGCATCGGGGGGTGACGGTGGTGCAGGGCGGACCGGGTACGGGCAAGACGGTTGTCGCGCTGCACCGGGCGGCGTACGTGCTGTACGCGTTCCCGCGCGCCGCCGAGCGCGGTGTCCTGGTGCTCGGGCCGAACGCGCGCTTCCTCGACTACGTCTCGCGCGTACTCCCCTCGCTCGGGGAGAACGACGTGGCCCTGGCGACGTGCGGGGAGCTGGCCGGAGTGGTGCCCGCTGCTGTGGAGCCGTCCGATGTCGCACGGCTCAAGGGCAGCTCCGCCATGGCCGAGGCGCTGGCGGGCCTGGTGCACTCCCGGCAGGCGCCTTTGGACTCCCGGTTCGCGGCACGTGTGGGGCAGGAGTGGGTCTGTCTGACGAGCGTGGATGTCGCGGTGGCACGAGAGGCTGCGGTGGCGAGCGGCCTGGCGCACAACCGGGCGCGGGAGGTGTTCAAGGAGTACCTGATCGGCATGGTCACGAGCACGCTGGAGCGTGGCATTGCCGAGGCCCTTGCGCACATCGACGCCGAGATCGCTGACAGTACGAGCCTCGACCTCGATGCCGCGGCCGAGGCCGACCTGCAAGCTCTCGGTTTCGATGGCGCGGCAGCCGCCGATCCGGCCGAGATGTTCGATGCGGAGGCTCTGCGCGCGAACCTTATGGGCGACGCCCACGCCGAGGGTGCGGTGGAGTCCATCTGGCCACGGCTGACGCCCGAAACGGTCGTACGGGCCCTGCTGACGGACGCCCGCACGCTGGCCACACATCTGCCGTCACTCACCGATGACGAACGCGGCCGGCTGCTGCGCCCTGCTGACGCCCCGTGGACCGATGCCGATGTGGCGCTGTTGGACGAGGCGGCGAACCTGGTGGGCGGGCCGCCGGGGCGAACGTTCGGGCAC
The DNA here is from genome assembly GCF_042886315.1 of Streptomyces sp. NPDC058001. Taxonomy (NCBI): domain Bacteria; kingdom Bacillati; phylum Actinomycetota; class Actinomycetes; order Kitasatosporales; family Streptomycetaceae; genus Streptomyces; species Streptomyces sp. NPDC058001. The sequence continues at coordinate 361,475 of NZ_JBHVQT010000005.1, read as the reverse complement.
GTCGTCGTCGACGAGGCACAGGAGTTGACCGCCATGCAGTGGCGGATGGTGCTGCGCCGGTGCCCGGCCAGGTCGATGACGCTGGTGGGCGACTTCGCCCAGGCGGGTCCCGCGACGGCGGCGAGCGACTGGTCCCAGGCGCTGGGCCCGCATCTCGGCACCCGGTTCACCCTGCACACCCTGACCGTCAGCTACCGCACGACCCAGGAGATCCTGGCCACGACCCGCGACCTGCTCGCGCGGATCGCCCCCGGTCAGACGCCGAGCCGGTCCATCCGCCACGGCGAGCCTCCCCGCAGCCTCACCGCACATCCGCACACACTCGCCGCCACCGTGGCCGGAGAGCTCCAGGCCCAGGCCGCAGCACATCCGGGCGACCTGCTCGCCGTGATCTGCGCGGATACCCGGCTCGATGACATGGCGTCAGCCGACGTCACACGGTGGGCGCGGCTCGTGCCGGCGTCCGAGACCCGCGGCCTGGAGTTCGACGCGTGCATTGTCGTCGGCCCGCAGGAAATCACCGAGGCCCGCCCCAGCGGCGAACGCGACCTGTATGTCGCTCTCACACGTGCCACCAAGAGGCTCTGCTCGATCGCCGTCCACCCCGCGTGAACACAGACCTCATGACGGGACATCCCAACGCCCCGCTGACGTCGGAAGGGCGTCGCCGGTTACGTGAGCGCGTGGATGCAGGGCGTCCGATCGCGCACGTCGCGGCGAAGGCCGCGATTTCCCGTCGTTGCCTGGCCAAGTGGTGCGAGCGCCGGCGCGCGCACGGCGAGAGCGGGGCCTACGTCCGCAACTACAACTCCGAGCATGAACACCGTGCCCCGACCGCTACACGCTGGGCGGCGAGCACTGTATGTCGGGGACCGTCGTGACCGACGAAGATGCTTGGTCGGGGGCGGGGGCGGCGCCCTCGTCGAGCCCACGGGCGGCGTGGACCCGCAGCAGTCCTTCGATGCCGCGCAGCAGGGTCTCGCCGGCCAGGACGGGGTCGCCGAGGTACCCGGCGCTCATCGCGCCGTCGCGGAGCATGACGAAGTGCCGCCCGGCGTACTCGGCGGACGCGTCCGTGATCTCGGCGAACAATCCGGTGATCGTCTGCAGGAACCACTCGCGGTGCTGCACGACGGCCCGGTGGACCGGATGGTCGGGGGCAGGGAATTCCGCTGCCGCGTTGAGGAAGGCGCATCCGCGGTAGCCGGGCGAGCAGATCTGCTCGACCAGGGACGCACCAACACCCCGCAGGATGCCGTCGGTCGGCACGTCCGCGGCCATCAGGGCGCCGATCTGGGTGCGGATCGCCTGGTCGACGCTTCCGATGTAGGCGACGGCCAGGTCTTCTTTGCTGCGGAAGTGGCGGTAGAAGGTGGCGTTGGTGACCTTCGCCTCGGCGACCAGACGGTCGACGCCCACCGTGTGGATGCCCTCGGCGTAGAAGAGCTGCCCGGCGGTCCTCAGGAGCCGCTCTCGGGCCTCGGAGACCCTCTTACCGGTACCGGCTTCCGTCTGCGTCACGTCGCCCATCGTAGCTGGTAGAACGATCTCTCTACACCCTAGGTAGAACGACCTCTCTTGTTTCCGCGGATGGACTGTGCCAGGCTGCAAACAAGAGAGACCGTTCTCTCTTGTTTGAGCCTCTCATCGCCCGTAGCCATTCCCGCACACTGGAGAACCCCATGGCATCCGTCGCCTCCGCCGAGCACGTCGGCGCCGCGCCCGCCCTGCGTCGGCTGTACTTCATCCGCTTCGGCTTCGCCGCCGCGTGGGCGGTGCTCCTGCTGGTGTCCGGCTCCGACCTCACCACCGGGACCAAGCTGCTGCTGTTCCTCTATCCCGCCTTCGACGTGGCCGCCGCCGTCGTCGACGCCAGGTCGGCGCGCGCCACCAGGTCGGTCAAGGGCCTGTACACCAACATGGCCATCAGCTCGCTCGCCGCCGTCGGCGTCGCGGTCGCCAGTGCCTCGGGCGTCGCCGATGTACTGCGCGTCTGGGGCGCGTGGGCGGTCGTCTCCGGCCTGGTCCAGCTCCTCGTGGGCGTCGCGCGCCGGCCGATGGGCGGCCAGTGGGCCATGATCGTCAGCGGTGGCATCTCGGTGCTGGCCGGCGCGTCCTTCTTCCGAGGCGCGTCACAGGATGACCCCTCGCTGACCACCCTCGCCGGCTACGCCACGCTCGGAGGGATCTTCTTCCTCGTCTCTGCGATCCGCCTGTCCCGCTCGCCCCTCAAGGGCTGACCCGTGTCGACCAAGGATCGCGGCGATCGGACGCGGCGCGCGAGTCGGGACGTGCCCGACGGGGTACGGCTCGGCGACAGGCCGGTGCGGCGGATGGCGTTCGACGCCATGAGGCCGGCCGGGCCAAGGGCCTGGGGGTCGCCGGCGGGCAATGCAGTTGCCTTGGCGCCGGTGTCCGTTGCTCAACGCTGGTAGCCCTGTGTTCTACGCCGACGCCGTGTCCGCCGAGGGGTCAGCCCAGGTGCTGCTGGAAGAAGGCGGCGGCGTCCCTGCCGACCCGAAGGCGGACAGTCGGGTCAGCGGGTTCCGGGGCGAAGAAGTCGTCGTGGCGGACGTCGGGGCCGGCCGAGCTGCCACTCGCAGTGGGGATGTGCTCCAGGTACGGCCTGGTGTCGACGTCGTACGGGTTGACCGTGTCTGCTCCACCCCAGCGGATGCCCACAGGCACCCCCACAGTTGCCAGGCTTTCCGGGGTCACGAGACCGCCGACTCCGGGGGCTACCTGGAAGACCGCCCGCACTCGTGGATCCGAGAGGTCGGCTGCAGCGGCATCCAGCGCACGTCGTGACGACTCGTCCAGCGGATGCTTCTTCCGCAGCGCCTCCAGCGCGCCGGGGAACTCAGGGATCTCCGGCAGAAGGACCGTTCCCGTCAGTACAGCCCACAGGATCTGCGGATCAACACGGGCCCCGACAAGGGCCGCCGCCGTGTAACCGCCGAGGGAGAAACCCGCCACACCGACCGGACCAAGCAACTGTTCCCGGGCGAGTGCTTCGAGGGCGAAGGAGACGTCCCGGGGCCGTTCCCATACGTGGAGAAAGCCCTCCGGCTCGTAGCCGTCGACGTAGTTGTTGCCGTGGTGATCAAGAGCAACGACCCGGAAGCCCGCCTCGTGCAGCGGTCGTACCAGCCACTCCATGTCGCTGCCCGAACCTCCGGTGCCGTGAGAGACGACGACCAGCGGAGCGGGTACAGCGTGCGGAAGGCTCGGCTCCCACAGGTAAAGACGGACAGGGCGCGGGCGAGTCGGATCCCGCAAGTCACGTCGGGACTCGTCGTGCAGGACACGTATCAGCGGCTGTCCCTGGCCAGAGATCATCATGGCGACAGCGTACGGAGGTCGCCTGTCCTAAGTGCTGGTCTTCCAGCCCGGCGGGTGCTCTTCGGCTTCGCGGTCGGATTGTGGGACCAGCGGCCTGGCTGCACGGTGCCACGTTTGGCGCGGCTCCTCACCACCGGCCATCGGTTCGGCTTCTCGATCGCGCGCGGACAGCCCCGGTTGCGCCGGGGCGGGAGGAGACGTGCGCTTGCCTCCCGCCCGGCCTCGGTGAAGGAACGGGCGAGCCTGGCCCTGGACGCTCCGAACTGGGCAGGGATGCTGCGCCGGACGATGCGGACGCACTTCAGATAGAAGATACGGTCGGCGTCCACTGGTGGGCGGGCGAGCGCGGCTGTGTGGGCGAACTGGCGGATCGCGTGATGGACCGCAAGGTAGGCCCACAGTTCCTGCCGGACGCCTTCCGGTGTGCGCGACCTGATCGGCCCGCCAACCGTGCACCAGCTCGCAAGGCTGTGTCTCCTTGGTCAGCGCCGCGCCCAGATGGCGGCAGGTGGCATGCGTCCCGGCCGTCGGGGGCGCGCCAGGGCGAGTTGGTATGGCACTGCCACGCGATGGCCTCAAGCGTGCGGCAGCAGTCGGCCCACCGCCGCCCGCGACGCGGACCGGTCGGCGTCAGTGGCTCGGTCCTCAGCGGCTCGGCCCGATCCCCGCATCGCATCAGTGATCACCAATCGCGCAGACACATCCGATCGACCGGTGAGCCCGCCGAAGAGACACGCTCCAAAGGGCGCAGGCGGCCATCCACGGCTCCCAGGCACGTAAGGAATGCGCACCCTCCCCGAGCAGGTGCACAGACGTTCGGAGAACTCCTCGCACGGTCGACGTGTCCTTGACATGATCAGCAGATGTATCGCCTACGTCGTCCGGCCGCAGCCCTGGCCGTTCTGCTCGGTGCCGGCGCCCTGCTCGCGCCCGCGGGGTCGGCCCAAGCAGTTGGGCCGGCCGTCGAGTTGAACGTGCCGGAAACGGCGTACCTGCCCCAGCGCGAGACCAGCCCCACTGGCGGCGTCCGTCTCTGGCTGGCCCCGCAGCCGGGCGCGGGGCGCACCGCGCAGTCCGGTGTGACGCTGAAGGTCGACGCGTCGGACTTGGACGGCGTCGCCCGGATCCGCACCCGCCGTGCGTGCGGAGATCACGCCATGGGCGCGACCGACCTCGCCGACTGCGCTCTGGGCACCCTCACGCGCGGCAAGGACAACTACCTGGACGCCGTCTACATCGAGGCTGTGCCCGGAGCGCGCCTCGGCAGTCACGGCACCATCCGCTACACCTTCAGCGCCCCTGGCGCCGAGGACGTCGTCTTCGAGACGGACGTACAGATAGAGGGACCCGACCTGCGCCCGCGCAAGGAGAAGCCCCGTGAGGGTGACGCACCCGGCGCGAGCTTCGGCTTCAGGCCGCAGATCCGCAACGCCGGCACATTCCCCGCCGAAGGCTTCGGCCTGAGCTTCAGCACATCACGCGTCACCTTCCCGACGCGGTACAGCAATTGCCGCTACGGGCCCGAGGGCAGCGCATCCATCGCGGACTGCTGGTTCGACCAGCGGATCGAGCCGGGCCAGGCGTACGAGGTCACCGAGCCCATTTCCGTCGGCGTGCCGGACACGATGGTGAACGGCAGCTTCACCTACAGGCCGTACCTCCAGGGCATGACCGGAAACGCCGAGGAGGACCCGGGCGCCACCGGCACCGACCCGGCCATGCGACCGGGCGCGGGCCCCGAGCTGAAGGTACGTCCCGTCGACACCCCGGCCAGCGCCTTCGCCGACAAGTTCGCCCTCGGCGAGGTCCGGCTCCACACCTCCCAGACCTCCGACCTCCAGGTACGCGCCGACGCGATCGAGGGCACGACGGGCAGCACTGCCGAGGCCACGTTCCATCTGCGCAATGCCGGACCGGGCCGGATCTCGGGCACGAGCCTGCGCATCACCGTCCCCGAGGGCCTGAGCGTCGTGGCGCCCACGCCGCCGCCCGACCCCGACAACGAACTGGAATGGCAGTGGGAGTGCTCCCCCATCGACGAGCACGTCTACACCTGCGGCCCCGACAACTCCCTGGAGCCGGGCGACACCTGGGAGACGACCCTCAAGTTCCGCATCGACCGGAACATACGCGGAGCCAGGGGTCTGCTCGAAGCGGTCCACGATCCCGAGCGGCCCGCGAACGACCCGAAGAAGTCGAACAACTCGGCACCCATCGAAGTACGCGCCAGCGGCAGCCCACTCACCGAACCCACCGAGCCGGACCCGAAGCCGGCATCGGCCACCGGGGAGCGCGGGGGCAGCGACGACTCCCTGCCCTGGGTGATGGCAGGAGTGCTCGGCACCACGGTCCTCGGAGGCGGTGCGCTGGCATACGCACGGCGTACGAGGGCGGCCCGGCGCAAGGCGCTCCCGCAACCCACCGGCCCGACGGGACACGGGCAGACGTCAGACCCGAATGATTCCTGACACAGATACCACGTGACCTGCGTGACTGACATGCTCGATGCCATCCGTGCCGCCAAGGAGGCTCTGGCCGCCGAGCACCTGATCCAGCCTCCGGATCCGCGGCAGCGCGAGGCGCTGCGTGTCCTGCTCGCCTCCCGCCAAAGCGCGGTCCTCGCCTCCACTGCCGCAATCAACCAGCTCAAGGCCCTGATCGTGTCCGCGCCCAGAGGTAGGACGCCGTATGGCACGAAGGGATCGAGCCCCGGATGTGGATTTGCGGCTGTGCTGAATTGCTGGCTGGATCTGGAGGCGGGAGTCTCCTCTGCCCGGCCCTCTTCCCGCTGGACAGAGGAGTTCAGCCGCGACCGCGCGGCACAGCTGACCTCCGGTGCGGCTCCTCGGCTACTGCTGTGCACTGCCGCTGATCAGCAGGTTCTGGCCGCTGACCTGGGAGCTGGCCAAGGGCATGCGCCCGATCGAGGGCCGGTTCGGAGGCGCTGAGGACGTCGCGGATCCCGCCGAATACTTCACCAGTCCCCTCGCCCACTGCGCAGCGGGCTGTCGTCGGGAAGATCCGTGAAGACGCCGGAGCCTTCGATGGCGGTTGGAATCATGGAGTTGAGCGCAATTCCGCGGTTGCCGACTCCGTGGGCCAGTACACACCGAGGGAGGCATGGCGAAGAGCAATGGCCCTGTCGATACCGCGGGCCGAACCGGTGATGAGAGCAACCTTCTCGCTCAGATCAGTCATGGGGATCACCGGAATCCTTGCGGGGTGTCAGACAAGTCAGTGCCGTTGGAGGGACGTGGGTGCCCTTGCAGTTGCGCGTCAGGGCGCCTGCTCGACACACGTCAGCATCGGTGGGTCCAGGCTCAGCGAAGCGTCTGCGTTCCTATGACGGACAGGAGCTGCAGCTTTTCGTAGCTCTCACTGCCGGGAATGGCGGTGTAGACGAGCAGAAAATGCGACTGGCTCGGATCGATCAGCGTCTGGCAGGTCAACTCCATGGCACCGAGCTGGGGATGGATGAAGTGCTTTACCTCGTGGGGGTGAACGCCGACCTCGTGGTCGTCCCACACCTCCCGGAACTCTTCGCTTTGAGCCAGCAGCAGGTCCGCGAGGTGTGCCGCCCGGGAACCGGGACCACGCAGTGTGACCACCCCGCGCAGACCCGAGGCGAACATGCGCGTGAGGAACGGATGGTCTTCGGGCGCGTAGAGCTGTCGCGTGGCGGGGTCGGTGAACCATCGGTAACCGATGCTGCGTGCCGGGCCGCTGTAGACGGTCAGGTCGCCGGTGAGCGCGACGCCGAGTTCGGTCTGCCGCAGCGTCTCGCCCAGCTCGGTGACGATCTCCGCTGGAGTGTCGTGCAGGCGGTCGAAGATGCGCAGCAGGCCGGGGCTGATGTGCTCGCTGACCGCGCCCCGCGCGGGCGGGTTGTGTCCGGCGAGCCGAAACAGGTGGTCACGCTCATCGAGGGAGAGATGGAGTCCTTGCGCGATGGAGGTGATCATCTGCTCGGACGGCTGAGGTCCGCGCTCCCGTTCGAGCCGCGCGTAGTAGTCGGTCGACATGTGGCACAGCAAGGCCACTTCCTCCCGCCGCAGTCCGCTTGTCCTGCGGCGTTGCCCGCGCAGGAGGCCGACGTCCTCAGGTTGCAGCGACTCTCGGCGGCGCCGGAGAAACTCCGCCAGTCCGCTCCGGTCGATCACCATGCATGCCTCCTTCTGCGGTACTTCACTTCTACCGCCCGCGTATCTGCGTATCCACGGCCTACCGATCCCCCTTTATCGACGCGCCCCACCGGGCCAGAGTGACGCACCCATGCACAAACGGAACCAAAGCAGACTGATCTCACCGCGGAGTTCGGCCGAGTGTTGATGACAACGCTCGCTCGGATGTAGGCGCACCGCCGCGCGATGGCTTTACCGATCCCGCGAGCTGCCACTCTTACTGCAGCCCAGCGGGGCGGCAGCCGGTCCCTGTACATCAGCTGTTGGGGAAGTGAACCTTCGTGAGTTCTTGGGAGATCTGCCAGATGCGCTGGGCGTCCTCGGCGCTACGCAGGCGTGAGTAGAGCTTCTGCTCGGCAGGAGGGCCGCCGAGGTGTCCGAGTCCGCTCGGCCCATACAGTCGGGCGTTTTGGGCGTCAGGAGCCGTCGCGGCGTAGAGCGCCGGGAGCTTCGCGGTCTCGACGGTACCGAGCAGGATGCCGCGCGCGGACAGGGCGCCGATGAGCTTCCTGCCCCGGGTCTCCTTGTCGCGGCGGACCTCGGGACGCGCGGCGAGAAGGTTCGTCGGAGCGACTCCGGGGTGGGACAGGTTGCTGATGATGCCCCAGCCGCCTGCCCGACTGCGACGGTCAAGTTCAAGGCCGAAGAGGCCCAACGCGATCTTCGACTGGCTGTATGCCTTCATGCCGTCGTAGGAGCGTTCCCATTTCAGGTCCTGCCAGTTGATGGCGTTCTGGTTCGCCGCGACGCTGACCTGTGAGGTCACGCGTGCGTGTCCGGCGCGCAGCAGCGGCAGCAGGTGGCCTACGAGAGCGAAGTGGCCGAGGTGGTTGGTGCCGAACTGAAGCTCGAACCCGTCGGCGGTCTTTTGCCGGTCGGGCGGAGTCATGACGCCGGCATTGTTGATGAGGATGTGGATCGGCCGCCCCTCCTCACGCAGGGCCTTGCCGAGTACCGCGACAGACTCAAGTGACGACAGATCGAGCTCGCCCAGCGACACGTTCGCGCCGGGGGTTGTCTGCCTGATCTTGGTGATCGCAGCCTCACCCTTGCGCTCATTGCGCACGGGCAGAAGCACCTCGGCCCCGGCCGCGGCGAGCCTCCTGGCGATGCCGAGTCCGATGCCATCGCTGGCTCCGGTGACGACGGCGCGCTTACCGGACAGGTCGGGGATGGTGATGTCGATGGGCCCGCGTGGCATGGGTTCACTCCTGGAGGTTGTGTCTTTGGCTCCACCATCGCGGAAGACAAGGGCGCTATTCAGGGCCGCTCGATCCACTGATACGGAAGGCCAGGATCCGGCGGAACCCGTCGGGAGGGTGGGCGGTGGTGGGGGTATTGCCGGCGTCTCAGCACCGGATGTCGGCCTCCGTGAGGCGGGCAGTGATGTCCCGGAGCCGACCGCAGCAGATGTCCCCCTTTGACGGCCTCGATGGTCACCGAAGCGAGAAGGTGCCCTTCCTTGGCGATCCTCGGCAGGAGCTGGTCGCGCAGCTCCGGGCCGCCGTGTCGGACGAGGGCGTCCACCTGCAGGCAGTGCATGGCCCAGATCAGGGCCGTGGAGAGGCAGCCGTCCGCAAGCCGGCCGACGATCTCCACCATGTCCTCAAGGCCGCCGCCTCGGCCCCCGTGTGCGACCGGCACGAGCAACCCGAGCAGGCCGGTGCGGCGCAGCGCTTCCATCGCCTCGCTGGGAAAACGGGCCTCGGCGTCGACCTCCCGAGCGTGCTCGCGGGCCACCCGCACGGCGTCCTCCGTCGCGACCAGCCAACTTTCTGTCATCACGTCCGGTTCTCACCCTATCGACGCGCATCGCGCACGGTCATGCACCGAGCATCTGGATGGCTGTGGTGCGACGCCCCCTCGACGGGCCGGGCTCGAAGGGTGCGGCCCGGGCCGGATTGCTCAGGCCGCGCGGCAGCGGCAACGTTCAACGACGCGTTCAGTTGCGCGTTCTTCACGGTTGAACGGGCCGCTCGGCTCGGTGCAACATCTCCGCCGCGCCCTGCGTCCGGCCGCCCCGTCCGGTTCCATGCCACCTTGTTGGACGTTGCTCGCGCGCGTCACCAGACTGGGCCCATGACGACTTCATCATCCCCCTCTTCGGACCTTCGAGCGGTGCTGTTCGACTCGGGCGGCGTGCTCATCCGGCCCGTGGGCGGTCGATGGAATCCGCGTGCGGATTTCGAGGAAAACGTTCTGGCGCACGACTCCTCGATCACCCCCGACCGCTTCGCCGACGCGGTAGCTGCCGGTGACCGGTTCATGGCTGCCTCCCCTGGCACGCCCGACTACGACGACTACCACCGCGTGCTGCTCGGCCGTCTCGGAGTGGAGCCGACGCCCGAACTCCTCTCGGCGCTGCGCCGCGACGTGCATCCCTCGGTGTTCCTCGAACTGTTTCCGGACGTCCTCGACACGCTCGCCGAGCTGAGGCGCCGCGGGACACGGCTGGCCGTGGTGTCGGACGCCTGGCCAAACCTGCCGGATCTGCACGAGGGTCTGGGCATCCGCGACTACTTCGAGGTGTACGCGATCTCCGCGGTGCTCGGCTGCGAGAAGCCCGATCCGCGCATGTACCACCACGCGAGCACGGGGCTCGGTCTCAAGCCGTCCGAGTGCCTGTTCGTCGACGACCTCCCGAACCTCGTCTCCGCGGCGATCGCATTGGGGTACGAAGGCCGGACGCTCTGCCGGACGGGGGCGACGGAGCAAGTGCCGTCCATCACGTCCCTGACCGAACTACTGGAACTCTTCTGACCGTCCGACGGTGACAGTCGCCCCATCGGTCGGCCCAAGGGAACCGCCGGCTGTCCCGAGGCCGGTCGGGCGGGCTCACGGCGACGCGGCACGTGGCGTTTGCCCGACTCAGTCTCCGTGCGCGGCGGCCTGCCAGGCGTAGAGCTCGGCATGCGCCCCTTTCCCGCGATGAGTTCGCCGTGGCTGCCGCACTCGGCGATTCGTCCGTCCTTCAGCACTACGATCCGATCGGCCACGCGCACCGTCGAGAACCGGTGGGAGATCAGCAGGATGACTCGGCCATCGGCCCTGCCCTGCCGTGCCTCGGCAGCGACCTGCTCGAACAGGGCATGCTCGGTGCCCAGGTCCAGGCTGGCCGTCGGCTCGTCGAAGACAGTGAGCAACGGGCGACGGCGCATCATCGAACGAGCGAGCGCGAGTCTCTGCCACTGTCCGCCGGACGGTTCCACCCCACCCCGCCACCCCGTTCCGAGCGTGGTCTCCAGCCCCTCCGGCAGCTGCTGAGCGAAGTGCGCCCCGGCACCTGCCATAGCTCCGCGCACGGCCGCCTGGTCCGTGATCCGGCCGATGACATGCTGGGCGGTACGCCGGTCCGCCGCGGTGCGCAGTTCGACACGGCCGTCCAGCTCCTCGGCCCGCCGCGCCAGCCAGGTCGCCGGCAGGGCGATCAGGGGAACAGTCAGGAGCACGGGCTGCACTTCGGCCAACAGTCCTGCGACCACTGCCAGTTGCCGCGCCGCGACCGTTGGCACCAGCCACGAGAACTACGACTTCATCGCCTACGGAACCGCGTCCGCGCTCTACTTCGGAGCCGTTTTCTTCCCCGAGAGCGACCGGTTCGTCGGCACCCTCCTGTCGTTCGCCACCCTCGCGGTCGGCTTCGTCATGCGCCCGCTCGGAGGCGCGATCGGCGGCTACTTCGCCGACAAGCTCGGCCGCAAGCCCGTCCTGATCGGCGCCATGGTCGTCATGGGCGCCGCCACCTTCCTCATCGGCGTGCTGCCGACCTACGAGCAGGTCGGTGTGCTCGCACCGATCCTGCTCGTGGCGATCCGCATGGTCCAGGGCCTGGCGTTCGGCGCAGAATGGGGCGGGGCGATCACCATGGCCTACGAACACGCTCCGTTGCACCGCCGCGGCATGTTCGCCGCCATCCCTCAATCCGGCAACCCCCTGGGCATCGCACTCGCCAGCGGCGTATTCGCCTGGAGCACCACGCTCAACGGCGACTGGCAGTGGCGAACACCCTTCCTGCTCAGTGCCGTCCTCGTCATCGTGGCACTCATCGTGCGCTCCCGGCTCTCCGAATCCCCTGAGTTCCAGGAGGCCCAGGCCAGTGGCCAGACGGAGAAGAACCCCCTGCGTGCGACCCTCAGCAACGACTGGCGGAGCATCCTGCGTGTGATCGCCCTGCGCGTCGTCGAGTCCTTCGCCTACTACTCCACCGCGACCTACCCTCAGCTACATCACCGAACGCGACCCCGACCTTCGCCCCGTTGCTCTCGGGGCCATCAGGGCCGCGAGCATCCTGGCCATCGCGGTCACCTTCCTCGCCGGCACGCTCACCGACCGCATCGGGCGCCGCCCCCTCTACATCGCGGGCTGCACGGCAGCGATCCTGTTCGCCTTCCCGATGTATCTGCTCACCAACACCGACCGACCCGTACTCGTAGTGTCGGTCTTCATCATCGGAATCGGGCTCATCCACGCCTCGCTCACCGGGACGCAGGGGTCCCTGCTCACCGAGCAGTTCCGTACCGCCACACGTACCTCGGGAGCCTCGCTCGGCTATCAAGTCGCCGCGGCCATAGGCGGCTTCGCACCGCTGCTCGCCGCCGCCCTGGTGGGGGCCTTCGGCTGGCCCGGCGCCGCTCTGCTCTACCTCGGCGCCGCCATCATCGGCCTCGTGGGAATCCTCGCCACGAAAGAGACCTGGGACCGCCACGAGCGTGAGCGAATACTCGCCCTGGTCCCTGAGGAACGCCGTCCCTGACATCGTCCCTGACGTCGTAGCGGACGGTAAGGGACATCCGTAGGCTCAGATGGGTTCCCCCTCCGCCTGCATGGCCGCGACCGGCCTCCTTGTCGCAAAATCGCTCATCTTACGGCTGTCGCCGGAAGAGGTCGGAGCACCCGCCCTCTTGACGGCCGCTCACCACATGATGATTAGTTGAGAGCGCTCTCTGTCGCGGACATGACCAGGAGGAAACCTGATGTGCCCCTCCCGTTGGCTCGCCGGCATCGTCCCGCTCGGCCTCGTAGGCGTACTCGTCCTCGGGCACGTCGCGACCACAGCCGGACCCGCGGAAGCCCTCACCTCGGTGACGAACGACCAGCCGTCCACACTCGGCCGCCCCCTCGTGGGCGGCGCCGACCCGAGCGTCATCAAAGTCGGCGATCTCTATGTCTCCGCCAAGTCCGTGGACGGCGGCATCGCGGTGCGCTCGGCGTCCACGCTGGAGGACGTGGCCACCGCGCCCAAGCACCAGGTGTGGCAGGACACCGGCGATCTGGGCGAGGTCTGGGCACCGGAAATCGTGCACCACGACGGTCACTACCGGATCTACTTCGCCGCCGGCCGCGGCGCGGCCCACCGGATGTATCACATCAGCTCGGCCAGCCCGGACACCGGATACTCCGCCGCCGCCAAGGTCGCCCTGCCCGACGACAAATGGGCCATCGACGGGGTGCCGTTCACCTTCGGCGGTCAGCGCTGGTTCGTGTGGTCCGGCTGGTCCGGCGACACCAATGTCGAGCAGAACCTCTACGTCGCCAGGATGAGCAGCCCCACCGCGGCCACCGGCGGCCGTTACGTCATATCGCAGCCGCGCGAGCCATGGGAACGGGTCGTGGGCAACCCGTACATCAACGAGGCGCCCCAGCCGATTGTCGACCCCAGCGGACAGTTGCACATCGCGTACTCCGCGAACGGCAGCTGGAGCAGCAACTACTGCATCGCCGACCTGCGGCTGCGCGCCGGCGGCGATCCCACGTACGTCTGGGACTGGTACAAGAGCAACGGCTGCCTGTTCGGCTCGCACGCCCCCACGATGATGCCGGGCTGGACCCCCACGCTGAACGTCGACGGCCCCGGCCACCACACGTTCGTCCTGCCGCGCGGCGACGTCGCCGCCGGCCCGCCGTCCGGCAACCGGTTCCCGACCATGTTCCACGCGGTCGCCAAAGGCACCCCGTACTCGTGGTCCAACCGCTACTGGTACACCGGCACGGCCGTCTGGTGGAGCAACACCACGTACCGCCGGGCCAACGTCCCCGGCCCCACCACCAACGTCGGGTACAGCCTCAAGTTCTTCGAGTAGGAACCGTCCGACACCCCTCGCGAATAGGAGTCCTGCCGTGTTCGACTTGCCTCCGCTCTCCCGACGCCGCTTCCTGGAAACGACGGGCGCCATCGGACTCACCGGTGTGATCGGAGCCGGAACGGCGGTCTCCGCCCAGGCGGCGGACGGCGGCAGCGTCGTACCCATCGACTGGCCGGGCCTGGGTTCCTACTCGGGGGCGGACGCCGCCGGAACCCGGGTGACGACCATCCTCGCCGGGAGCGCGCGTTACCTGATCGGGCCCTGGTACGCCGCCACGTACACCCGGTACCTTCCCGACGGCTACCTCGACCTCAAGGGATCCGACGAGCGGGCCGTCCGGTTGCCCGCCATGGCCGCGGTCGCCGCCACCACCGCTCTGGTCACGGGCACGTACGACCCGCGGACGCTGTCGGCCGCGAATGCCACCATCCGAACCCGCAATCTGATCCGGACCCTCGCCGCCCGGCACCTGGCCAACAACACCGATACCGCCACCCGTTGGGGCGGCGGATGGCAGACCGCTCTGTGGGCGTACTACACGGCGCTGTCGGGCTGGCTCTTCTGGGATCAGCTGGACGCCACCTCGCGCGGTCATCTCGTCGCCATGCTGGTGTGGGAAGCGGACCGGCTCACCACCGGCGACAGCGTCCACCTCATAGGCACCAGCGGCGATCAGCTGTACATGACCCGCCGGAACGGCACCGTGGTCACCCCCGGAGACAGCAAGGCCGAGGAGAACAGCTGGAGCGCCGCCGCGCTCTCCCTGGCCGCGTCGATGATGCCGGGCCACCCCAGCGCCGCTCGCTGGACGCGTCGCAACGTCGAGCTGCTGCTGGCAGCGGCAGCCAGACCGGCCGACCTCACCGGTTGCACGACCATCAACGGCATTCGACTCTCCTCCTGGTTGCAGGGGACGAACATCGCTGACGACGGGACGCTGGAGAACCACGCACGGCTGCACCCCCTGTACATGGTGTCGTTCGACCAGAGCCTCTACCAGGGCTTCGTCTTCGGTCTCGCGAACCGGGCGGCGCCGAAAGCCGCGTTGCACAACATCAAGCGGACGTACGCCGCTTTGGTGGACAAGCCGTTCCCGCTGCCGGGAGGAGGAACCACACCCATCTACCGACCGGGCTCTGCGGAGATCCACTATCCCGAGGGCAACGACTGGGGTACGCATTTCCCCTTCTACTTCGGCAACTTCGACCTTCTGGTCTCCCTCACCCGGCAGGACCGGGGCATCACCCCGCGCGCCGCGGAGTGGGAGCGGCTGCACGACGACGCACAGCTCGCTCTGATGTCCCGCTTCAGCGACGGCCGGACCTACGGCGCCACCGGGGAGAACACCTACTACGGGCGGGAGCACCGTATCGGAGCCATGGCGGGACAGCTGTATCTCACGCTGTTCCTGGCCCGCAATGCGACCGGCAACCGACTGCGCTGGAGGTGAGACAGAGCCGGCCTCACCGCCGCCGAGGAGCGCGGACGGCCGGCTCTGTCAGGTCAGTTCACGTAGACCTCGGCACGATCGACACTCACGAAGGACGCCCCGGACTGGGAGTTGTGCTCTCCCGTCACCCGGATGCGCAATGTGTGGTTGCCGTGGGGAAGCCTTGGACTGACGTACTGCACCGCCTCGCCGACGCGAAGCGAGTTGTGGAAGTCGACCTGTTGCTCCGAACCGCCGTCGACGCTGATGGCCGCGTAGCCATTGCCGGTGTCCTTGACGGAGAGCAGGACGATGCGCGTACCGGTGAAGGTGAAGGTCGCTGTGGCGCCCGGCCGGTCGCTCCAGTGGTCGTCGCTCCAGAAGCACTGCGTGGCACAGCCCGTACCTGAGTTCCAGGCGCCGGTGTAGTTGACGCCGCCGGGCCCGCTGGAGCGGCCGTCGTCGTTGATCCAGTAGTTGCCGGACCCGGGGTCGCCGGAGGGCAGGTCCTGGGTGGCACCCATGGCGAGGGGGCGGCCGAAGTCGGGACTGCCGTCGGCCCGCCAGGTGAACTTCTGCGCCCGTGTCGTGCGGTTGCTGTAGGTGTTCACCGACGTGGTCTTCGCGTGGTAGACGATCCAGTCTTCCGTGCCGTCGGGAGACTGGAAGAAGGCGTGGTGACCCGGTCCGAACACTCCCCGGTCGTCGGCCCGCGAGAACACCGCACCCTGGTGCTGACTCCAGTTGCCCGGCACGAGCGGGTCGGCGCCCAGGGGCATCGACATCATCCAGACCTGGTAGTCCGGTTTGCCTGTGTCACAGGTGGAGTAGGTCATCCAGACCCGCCCGTTGCGGTACAGGAACTCGGGCCCCTCGCGTACCTCGGGGCAGCCGCCGGCGCCGTTGATGGCGACGGCGTCGCCAGAGACGGTGTACGGGTTGGACATCGGGGCGATGTTGAGCCCGTTGTGCTGGTACTGGTTGATACCGCTGTACGCGAGGTAGAGCCGCCCGCCCAGTTGGAGGATGCCCGCGTCGATGGCGAAGTCGTTCGCGTGGTTGGGCGGGGCGAGTTTCGCCTTGAAGCGGTACGGACCGGCCGGGTCGTCGCCCTCCGACTCCAGGACGTACAGCCGGTGGTGCTCGTCGACGCCGTCGTCGGCCGTGTAGTAGAGGTACCAGCGCTCCCCGAAGCGGTAGAACTCCGGCGCCCAGATGTTGCGGTTGCGGGACGGGTCGGAGTCGGTCCAGACAGTGATCGGGTCGGCGGTCACCAGCGTGCCCAGGGACGGCGAGCGCCACATCCGGATGCTGCTTCCCTGGGTCGACGTGAGGTAGTAGTTCCCCTTCCAGTGCGTCATGAAGGGGTCGGGGCCGGTGTTGAGAGGGTTCCGGAACGTGCCGGCCGCCGCGGCGGCCTCACGCGGCGCGGCATCGGGTGCGGGCGGTACCGCGCCGGCCGGAGCGGTGAACGCGGGCAACAGGCCCACGAGGAGCCCGAGAAGGGCCGCGACGAGCAGGGCGGTGCGCGCCCGAGGGGGGGTGGTGGCGCTGGGAAACATGGGGTCCTTTCCGCAGCTCTTCGCATCGATGTGCCTTTACATCGATGTAATGACGGGGCGTCACGCTAGGAAGGACCGACCCCGGTGTCAACAGTCGAGAAGCCACCGTTCTCACTTCATCACGGAAGTTGCCGGTCTGGATTGTCCGCACGACCGCGAACAGGGCGAGGCAGAGTGCACCGAGGATCCACGAGCGTCGGGATCCGCAGGATTCACAGCACTGCACAGTCGCCGGCTCCCCGTCGTCAGGTATGGGCCCCACACCGGGCGCCGCCGTCTTTCCGGGCGCTGGTGAAGGGGGCTTGCGGTGTGGCCTGTCGAGCGGGCGCGTCCTCCGCCGCCCCGGGCGGCCTCCTCGGGCCGTCGTCCTGCCTGCCGCGGCGATCCTCCGCGAGGCCAGCCACACCGAGTTCGTCGTCGACAGGAGCGGGGACCTGTTCCACGAGGGTGGGCGCGCCATCCGGGTCGGCCGGGAGCACCCTTTCGATCCGAAGCAGGTCATCGGAGTCGCGCGCCTGCAAGGCCAGGCATTGTGCGCGTCCGGGATCACACGGCGGACGTGGGGAGAATGCCTGCACCACGTGTTGGACGCACGGACCGGCGTCCCCATCGACAAGGTGGTCATCACTTGGGTCGTGGCCAACGGAACCGCCCTCGCCGACGGACTGGCGACGGCACTGTTCTTCACCTACCCGCAGCGACTGGCCGAGACTTTCCGGTTCACCTTCGTCCGCTGTACAGCGACGGCCGAGCCGAGCACTCTCCTGACTTCGTCGGCGAAATCTTCCCCTGTCTCCACCAGCAGCACGGCCCCGGCCTGCGAGACGACTCCACGCCCGCTGCCCTCAACGCGGACACGCGAGTACGACCCGATACGCTTCTTCACCTGAGAAGTGGTTCTTTCCACGACACGATATGGCCCTCGACAAGCCCTATCGTTCCAGGTCAGGAGCACATCTCGCGTTTGTGATCAAGCCTCGGACAGACCACCTCATGAAAGCCCGAGGCTTCACGGGGGGCCGGCGGAATACTCGCTGGGCGGGCGTGATGGCCCGCCTGTGCATCCGGCAGGCCATCACGAGAAACTGGTACCGTGGTCGGCTACATCACCACCTGGCGAATTGCGTGGCGCGATTAGCCATCCGAATGGGACCTGCGCTATTGCGCACGGTGTAGCCCTTTCCACCATTCCTGATGCGCGTGTAGTCGTACGTCATGCCCTTGCCTATGACCGTGTAGTCGTCGTGACCGATGCCCTCCTTCTTGTGGTAGCGAATCCGGTGCTCTGCACTCATTTTCTTGTGATTGCCCGTCATGGCGGTCGCCGAGTCGGCGGAAACGATGAGGTCCGCGTTGGAGCCGATCAGCGTCCAGTCGGTGCCGCCCCGGGCCTCCGAGTTCCCGCCATTGAGCCACTTGATCCAGTCGCTGCCCTTTGTCATGCGCTTGCACTGGACGTTCGGACACCCGGAGGCCAAGGCGGCGCCGTGGTGGGGGGTGCCCATCGTGACGGCGTCCTCGATCAGAAGGTAGGGCGGGAATCCTTTGAGCTTCTTATTAGTGCCGACAATGGCGGCGCGTATGATCAAACCGCCGTATGAGTGGCCCACCATGTCGACGGGGCGGCCCTTCTTCGAGTAGTTCTCGTAGATGTGATTGGCCAGCTTTCGGGCGATCACCGTGGGTTCCGTATTGACGTCGCCGGACTTCAGATTGCGGTCACAGCGTTTGTTATCACCGTAGTAGCCCCAAGTGATGAGACTGCTCGACGACCACTTCCGGTGCTTGAACCATTCCAGCGTCTTGTTCCAGTACGCCTTGCAGTCGTGGCCCGAATTGCTGGAAGACCATCCGTGGATGAAGAACACTGGTCGGCTCTTGGTGTCGGCGCGCTGAATGCCGACGTCGCCGAAATCCTCGGAGCCCTGACTCGCCTTGTTGTTCATCTTCGTGGGCTTCGTGCCGTCGTTCGTTCCCTGTGAGCACGCCACCAGCGTCAGCGCGACACATGAGGCCAGCAGCACCATCACCATTCTTCGAATCATTCTGTTCCCCCGTTGAAGTTGTGGTGAGGACGAGTAGACCGCGTGCTCCGGGCGGATAGGAGAGCTGACCCCTGCTCACGATGCTCAGAATCCGGATTCGGGGTGTGCATCGTGCGCAGCTTGGTGAGCAGGTGATGCGCCGTGCACACCCCGGCATGTGTGATCTGTGCGCGATGCACAGTTGGGCCTGCGGTGCAATGGATCAGAAGACAGACGAGGCTGTAGACGGACGGGGGATCTCCCCGAGAGGCGGAAGGCATCGACGAGGTCGTGAACCCCGGAACCAGCGTCAGCAGATCCCAGTTCAGCAGGCGCTGCGCGGCGCGAAGGTGAGCTGTGACGCTGGTGAGGCGCGTCAGCCGCGTCCGGGAGCACTCCGGCTGGACGGGGGGAGACCAGTCGGGGCGGTGTGCGGTGGTGTGCGGAGGGCGGTCGCTTCGCAGCGGGGTGTTAACACGCGGCGTCCACGGCGTGCGGCAGGCGGAGATCACCAACGCGAGTCTCATCTTGTGAACGAAGCCATCGTGGTACGCCTGCTGGTCAGGCGTCATCTCCGATGGGCGCCCGGCGGCTGGAGATCAGTACCGGCTCCTCGGTAATCTCGACCGGGTCACCGGGTTGGATGGTGACGACGTCCCCGTCGAGCCGGTGCAGCGCCCGGGTGCGGGGCCCGGCCATGCTGATGGCTGTGCCGGACTCGGCCCACCGGATGACTCCGGTGCCCGTCGCTCCGTACGGTCCACCGGAGAAATCGCATTGCCAGACGTTGTTCGGTAGCCCAGCGGTCGCTCCGTGGGCGCAACCATGGATAAGAGCTCCACTGAGCCACCGCTGAAGCTGCTCGACCGCCCGGGCGGCTTTGGTGGGGCGCCCGCCCTCGGCCTGGAGCACGACCGGGAGGCGCCCACTGCCCCAGTTGTAGAAGTAGAGCCGTCGTAGGTTGACGTCGCGCCCGTACAGTCCCACCAGGAAGAACCGCACGGCGTAGTTGCGGGCGCGTTCGGGGGCGAGTGAGCCTTGAAGCGGTAGATCGTAAGTGGTTCCGGTACTCCACATCGGTGGGTGCACTCCGGCACGATGCAGGGACGAGTCGACAGCGGTCAGCGCTTTCGTCATGGTCTCCGGCGGGTCTGACGCGTGGCGCTGATAGAGCTTGATCCCCGCGATGTCGCAGTGCTCATATCCGCCGAGGTCCGCGAAACGTCGCAGGAATGGTAGGGCGTCGGGCTCCCAAAGGCGGCCCATGGAGGGGCAGACCACCAGGGATCTGGGGTCGGCTTCCTTGAGGATCCGGTTGGCCCGTGCGGTCATTTCGACCAGCTTTTCCACAGTTCCGGAGTAGAAACGCCGGTCGTTGGCCAGCACCCAGAGCTCGTATGCCTCAATGCGGCCTCGGTAACGCTCGGCCAGAGCCTTTACGAAAGCGTCCCAGGCGGCGAGGTCGTCGGGCGGCGCAGTTCGAGAGTTGTCCGGGTAGGCGGTCTTGTGCCCGTTCGGCGCTGCCCAGGCCGGAGTACCACCGAGAACGAAAAGGACGGGGCGGCGTATCCGTTCGGCGCCGTCGAGGAGCCGGTCGAGGGTACCCCACCTGAACTCTCCGGCGCGGGGCTGGATGTTGGCCCAGCGAGTCTCGCTGTCCCACAGGCGCACACTGCCGACCTGAAACGACGGCATGGCGCCAGTGGAACTGTTGATGGTGACACCGAAGGTCGTTGAGGGCACCAGGCTGGGCGTCGCCGTCCACAGCGCCCCGGGGGAGTCCGGCGCGGAGACGGGCGCCGGTAACTGCGCAGGTGCGGGCGTACGGGGCAGCCGTGATTCCGGGGCCAGCAGGAGGAGACAGACCGCAAGGACGAGTGCCAGTCGGAAAGAGGGCCGTTGCAGTAGGCCGGGCCGGACATCAGACGCGGATGCCGGCCCCTGCGAACACGGCGCCGAAGGTACGTGAGCGGTCCGGACCGGGGGAGGCCGGTTCAGCTGCGGGGAATGCGGAAGAAGCGGATCTTCTCCGGCCGGGGACTCGGCGGCTGCGTTCCACAACTGCAGTAGCTCGTTCAGCTCTGCATTCGTCGCGCCGCACTCCTGGGCAATCCGGACGACCACGTCGTAGTCCGGTGGCATGTTTGCGCCCTTGCAGTATCGATGCAGCGTCGAACGGCTGGTGAAGGTCCGCTTCCCCAGTTCCGCGTAGCTCAGCCCGCTGCGCTGCTTGAGTCCCCTCAGAACCGAAGCCAGGTCCTGCGCCACAGGTTGCCCCGCCATGATCTCCCCTGCCCCGTGATGCCCTGTCAGAGGCTCTCACACCCATCCCATTCGGGGAGGAGAAGCCCAGCTCACGAGCAGGGTACCCATCCCACAGGGAAGTAGGACAACGATCTTCTTGCCCGCCCCGGCGCGGATGCGGACAGTGGTGCGCACGGTCGCTTCCGACGATCGCGGGTATCACGCCTCCCGGGGGAACGGCGTGAGAGAAACGAGGATCGATGCTCCTCATCAGAAGGATCGCCACAGCCGTGGCCGCCGCGTTGCTGATGTTCATAGGCGTCGCCGCAGCGGCCGCCCCCAGTAGCGCGCACAGCGCAGCTGCCGACCGGTCCGCGGCAGGAGTCGCCGCGTACGGAAGTTCGGGGAACTCCGATAGGGCCGGCACGCTGGGCACGTGCACGGGGAACTGGTGCGGCGAGGTCAACAACCACTCGGGCCGACCAGTCATCATCGGGGGCGGGAACCAGGACGAGGAGCATGGCTGGTGCTGGGAGGACAACGCACCCCGCTACGGATACCTCTTCGACTGTATTAACAGCATGGCGCTGGCGGCTGGAACAGAGTCCGGCGACGGGGAACACTTCGAGGACACCGACTCCTTCCGCGTGGACGCGGGCTGTGTCATGGAGTACTTCGTGAGAGGCGCCCTCCTCTATGACGACCGGCGCGGCAAGCTGCACTCCAAGTGGATCAAGCTGACAGACTTCGACACCGCCGACATCATCAGCTACAAGTGCGGCGAACCATCGCCGAAATACTCGGTGGACACCTTCGGGACGGCGGACGGCTATCAGGACGGGTACTGCCCGAACAGGGTTGGCGCTCGCTGCAACAAGGACGGCGAGCTGTACGCCGGAACGAACTATGTCTTCTGTAAAGTGTGGGGGGAAGAGGTGCGCTCCGGCGACGCCTACAACCACTGGTGGCTCCTGACAGACCTCGACTATGTCGACGACGGCCGAGACGGTCGCGCGTTCGTTTCCGCGTTGCACCTGAGCCGATGGGGCAATGACGAGGCCAAGGACAACAGCGGACGAGAGATTCCAGGTTGTCAGTGACGTGACGTCGCTGTTGTGCGGCCGGCCCGAGAAGGGACCGGCCGCCCACGGCTCCGGAATGCGGTTCGGTCGCACCTGTTCCCACACAGGGACCTGCCCTTGGCGGATGGGGCGCTGGATGGGCCCGATTTCCTCGGCCACCGGCACGGAGCTGCGCTCGGTCTCAGTGGGCAGCACGGATCCGCCGCCCTGCACCGCGGCATGAGGTCGCGTTGCTGCTGGGCGCGAAATGGGGGCATCCGGTGCTCAGCAGTACGACGGCCATCGCCGCGTAGGTGAACGCAGCGGCAGCCAAGCAGAGGTGGCGGACATCACCCGCTTGCCGGTCCGCAGAAATGGCAGCCCGCTGTGCCGTCGTACGACGCGACGTCAGTCCTGTCGGGCCGCGAGAGAGGAACCTGATGACGGGGATCGCGAAGGCGCAGCGGTTTGCCGATCGGCTGGATGAATTCCTGTACC
Organism: Streptomyces sp. NPDC058001; assembly: GCF_042886315.1. Lineage (NCBI taxonomy): Bacteria > Bacillati > Actinomycetota > Actinomycetes > Kitasatosporales > Streptomycetaceae > Streptomyces > Streptomyces sp. NPDC058001. Next base: position 339,051 of record NZ_JBHVQT010000005.1, on the reverse strand, counting down.
TGGTGGGGCAGATGGCCTGGCGGCCGGATGCCGGACTCCACGAGGTTGTCGACTGGCTCCACCGGCAACTCGGCGCCGAAATCGCCGTCGTTGTCGGCCGTGCGGGCGCGGTGGAGGAGTCGACAACCGGTTTCCCCCAGGAGATCCTGGTGCCGCTTCAACCGATGCTCGCGCGATTGGCGGCAGGTCACGTTGCCTCAGCGGCAACCGAGGTCGGGACGGCGCAGGTGCGTCTCGAAGCAGTCGGCTCCGAATTGCCGCGCCGCGTACTCCTGTTGGTCAGCCCGACCAGCCTGACGCGCCAGGAGGCAGCCATGGCCTCGCACACCGGCAGCGTCATCGCGGTCCTGCACCGCGCCCGGGCTGCCGACAGAGCGTTCTCGGGATACCAGCAGAAGGCACGCCAATTACGGCTGGCACTCTTCATGGCCCTCATGGCGGGGGATCCCGTCCTGGCACGACGCATGACGGCCGACGCCGTCCCCGAGCTCCTGGACTCCGATCGTCTGCGCGTTCATCTGCTGCGCTGCGCGCAGGATGACCGCGACCGGATCGCGCAGATCTATCAGGACCCATCGGGCTACCACGGCCCTGGTCTGATGGTGCGCTGCCCCGTCTACGACGAGGACCTCATCTGCCTCATCGCCGAAGACGAGAGCAACCAGGGGAACGCCGAAGCCCCCGACGGCCTGGGCCAGGCACTCCGCACTCTGGTCGCTGGGAATCCGCGTTACACGCTGGGCATCAGCAGTACTCAGCCGCTCCGCGCAACGGCCGAGGCATACGACCAGGCCCGGCACGCCCTGGCCGTGGCCCGCAACACGCCCGGCCGGGTGGCCGGATACCAGGGCCAGGAACCACTGGAACGTCTGTTGCCACGGGAGGCAGCCACAAGCTGGGCCCGCTCCTTCCTCAGGCCGATGCACTCGATGCCACAACTCACTGTCGACATCACCCGCTTCGCAATGGACTTCCACAGATCCGGGGTCGCGCGCCTGCTGGGTATCAGCCGCAACACCGTCACCGCCCACCTCAGACGAGCGCAAGCGGCACTGGGCCTTGACCTCCGGGACGTCAGCTCCCGCGCCACACTCACGTTGGCGCTTGCCGTCACCAGCCTGCACCAGGACAGTGAAATCACCGATGAACGGCAGGCCACACCCACCCTGGAAAGGGTGCTGGACACCCACCTTGCGGGAGCGTGGGCCCAAGCGTTCCTCAAACCCCTTCGAGACCCTCCCCGTCAGCATGTGCTCACCACCCTGCGCACATGGATCACAGCGAACACTGACGCCCAGCAGGCGGCGCTGCGCCTGAGTATCAGCCGCACCACCGTGGCAGCACACCTTCGCACCGCTGAGCGACTGTTGAACCGGGATCTGCTGACTGCTGGTTCCGGGGTCCACGACCTCGTCTATGCCTTCCACCTCTCAGGAGAGATCCCCCAACTGCTGACCCCAGCCGTGTCCTGATCCGTAATCCCCACGTGCCCGACCGCGCATCGTGCACAGATCGCGGCATTCCCGGGTGTGCACAGTGCATTACCTCCCCACAGAACTGTGCACCGTGCGCACCCTGAATGCGGATTCCGGGCATCGTGAACATGAGCCAGCCCTCCCGGGTGCCTGGACAGGGCGGTCTACTGGTCTTGCGCCAAGCGGTGGCGGTGCCGGGAAGGCCAAGGCACGGTCCCGCCGCCGCGATGTCTGCCATGCCAGTGGGGCATGGCAGAGGGAAGGGGAATTATGCGTTGGCTCATGCAACGGCGGTAAGCCGGAGCAGCAGTTCTACACGTACGGTGCCGACAGCCTGCTCGATGCGCATCTTCATCGCCGGGGGCGGGCAGGTTCGAGTACATCGACAGCGTGCGCAAGGCGCCTGGGCGAGCCCCGCTCCGCGCACGCTACTCCGCCTCATGTGTGAGGCGTTGTAATTGACCGCTTCAACGGAAGGCTCTTCGATCATGATTCGCTCCAAGCGGAGTTCGGTAATCGCCGCCATCTGTGGTGCTGCGGCCCTATTCGCCGCCAGTGCCAGTCCGGCTCAAGCGCACACTGGAATCGTGGACATCAGCCGCGGTTCGTGCACGTACTACGGCAGCAGCAGCCACGGCTTCGCGGACAGTGAAAAGCGCTCAGGAAGTTGCACGGGTCACGCTTGGCTCCGCGTGAACTACAAGGGAACCATCAGCTCGTGGATCCACCGGGCCAACTATGTCAGTTGGTCGTCTCCGGACGGGACGGGCATTCGAGTGAGCGACCACAAGAGCTGTGCCGACTGCACGTACAAGTCCGTCAGGCACTAGGAGGGCGGTCCTCTGTGGCTCGGCCCACCAGCATGCTCGCTCTAAGTTCGGTCTTGGTTGCTTGGGTCCTGGGTGGGTGCGCGCTGGCCGATGACCATCGCGCAGTCACGTCGCCGCAGGTCCAGCACAACGCCTATGTGAACGATAAGCAGAGGCGGGACGGAATCGCAGCGCAGGAGGAGCTGCTCTCCGACGGCGTCGCAAGCAAATCCGACTACATCGCCGCAATCGGAAACTTGGAGCGGTGCCTGTCTCGCGGGGAAATATCCGTGATCAATCACGGATGGAACCCGGTTAACGGGCAGAACATTCTCCTGTGGTTCCGCAACGAAGAGGCAGATGACGAAGTCGTAGGAGCTTGGGCTGACCAGTGCGAGAAAGCACATCTCGTCCTCGTTGCCGAGAAGTATCAGGAACAGAAGAGACCCGTTATGGAGCCGCTTTTGAGACGCCATGTCACCGCATGCCTGCGCGGTGAGCGTGCGCCTACGTCCGACTCGGCGCAAAACCTGCCGGACCTGCTGCGCAGGGCTGGCGAAAAGCACAAGTCGGACGTCCTCGACTGCGTCCGCAAGGCAACGGCGGAGCTCTATCCGGATGCGCCCGTGCCGGTGGGTTGAGTGCCCACCGTTTTCCGGAGACGGTGTGTCATCGCGTATCACACACCGTCAGGGCTAAGGCGTGTCCCGTGGATCAGGTCGTCGTTGGTGGGGCGAGTCTGCGGGTCCGGCCGCCTGGGTCGGTCTGGCCCGGGCGGGAGCACCGTCGATCAGCGGTGCTGTCCGCCCCGCGCTTTGAGCGCTACGGCCGGACACGCCGTCAGTCGGGGGTGAGTACCAGTTCCAGGAACGAATACCGAAGTTCTGTGGTGACTGGTCGCGGCACGCCGCACTGGGGTTGCCGACCGCCAGGTCGGCAACCCCAGTGCGGACGCCTACTGGCCTACGGTCAGGGACCAGCGAACGGTGGAGGGAGCGGTCACGGAGACCGTTCCCTTCTTCCTGGGCTGCTTGAGCCGCATTTCGTTGTAGATGCTGCTGACCTCTTCGGTCACACATTCCAGCGGGAAACTCAGGCCGACGGGCTCCAGTTCCACCGTCAGCGTCCCCTCGCCTTGACAGTTCACGAGCACGGACAGCGGCTGCGCCTGGAGTTCCCCGATCTCCATGACACGGTTGCCCTTGGCCGAGGCGCCCTCGGTGAGCGGTGTACCCGATACCAGCTTGGGTGCCCGCGTGACGGACTCCCCGGGAATGTGCTCCGGCCTGTCGGGATTCGCCGAGCTGACCCAGAAGAAGCTCAAGCGGGGTGTCCACCGCTCCGTCCAGGCTCTCGAACGAGACACCGCACCTGGCTCGCCGACTGGAACGACGATCCCCTGGCAACTGCTCAACTTCCGCGCAGAACCCGGCTACCTGGAGCGGGGCGGCCGAACCGTCGCCGAGGCCGCGGACCGTCTCGCCATCCACCTCGGCGCCGTCCCGCTTCCCGAGCCCCCCGACTGAGCCGCACCGCGAAGGGGCTTGGGAGCATGGTGGGAGGTTCAGGCGGCGATGTCCACGGCTTTCGCGAAGGACGGGCGCGGGCCCTTGGCGGAAGATCAGCGCCGTCTGAGGTTGAGTTTTAACCTTCGCACCGTGCAGGGGAGGGTGTCGTACCGCCCTGGCAAACTGCCCGCCATGGACACCGAAGCCTTCTGGCGCGTGCCGGATGCCGCTAAGGACGGTGACAAGCCTCTCGACGTCGCCGTCGTCGACCATCTGTCGGCCCTGCCCGCAGAAGAGATCCTCGCCTTCGAACACCGCTTTGGCCGTCTGCGCGACGCGGTCTACCGCTGGAGGGACCGCAGACTCGGGAACCCCGCGTGACGGGCGCCGCATCGGCCGATGTCACTTGACCCCGGCCGACGACCGATCACGGCACGTCGAGCCGCCGCTCACCAGGAACTCTGCCCCTGCAACGAACGCCAGGGCCCAACCTGAGGTTGAAACTCAAGTGAGTTTGTTCTTCAACCACCGGCTGCACCGTGACGGTTCAGATTGATCTCCAGGTCAGACCCGGTCCGAGGTGTCACTGGCGCTCGGCGCCGCGACTTGACCGGCCTTCCGCACCCACTGCTGCCCGCACTGGGTGTGCCGTTCGTCGGCTACAGCGATGTGATCCTCACCGGGAGCACCGTCGCCGACCGGTCGGCTCCCGGCGCTCGGGCGCGGGCGGACGTCATCCCGGCACCAGTACGGCGGCGCCGTTGACCCGGTCGGCCGCCAGGTCCGCGAGCGCCCGGTCGGCGCGGCTCAAGGGGTAGGGGCTCACGGTGACCCGGATGCCGATGCGCTCGGCCAGAGCCAGGAAGTCCCGGCCGTCCTGGCGGGTGTTGGAGGTGACGCTGCGAAGATTGCGCTCCTGGAACAGATGGCGCTGATAGTTGAGTACCGGGATGTCGGAGAGGTGGATGCCGGCCACGGCAAGGGTTCCCGACCGGTCCAGGGCCTCCAGCGCCACCGGCACCAGGTCGCCGACCGGGGCGAAGAGGATCGCCGAGTCCAATGGCTCGGGTGGCTGGTCGTAGGCGCCGCTCGCCGACGCCGCGCCGAGTTCCAGGGCGAGCGCCCGCGCCTGCGCCGACCGGGTGAGCACATGGACCGTGGCACCCTCGGCGAGGGCTACCTGAGCCGCCAGATGGGCCGACGCGCCGAAGCCGTAGATCCCCAGCCGCCCGCCTTCGGGAAGGGCGCTGCGCAGAAGCGCCCGGTAGCCGATGATGCCCGCGCAGAGCAGGGGGGCAAGCGACGCCGGGTTCCGCTCCCCCGGCAGCCGGTAGGCGAACGCTTCCGGAACCACGGCCGTCTCGGCGAAACCGCCGTCCGCGTCCCATCCCGTATACGTGGACCGCGGGCAGAGGTTCTCCCGGCCGGACCGGCAGTACGCGCACGTCCCGCAGGTTCCGCGCAGCCAGGCCCCGCCCGCCCGGTCACCGACGCGGAACAGCTTGACTCCTTCGCCCACGGCCTCGACCCGGCCGACGATCTCATGACCGGGAATCGTGGACGGGCGGCGCGGAACCAGGTCTCCCTCGGCGAGATGGAGATCCGTGCGGCACACACCGCACGCCTCCACCCGCAGCAAAAGATCTCCCGGGCCGGGCGCGGACGTCTGCCGCAGGACTCGCTCCAGCGGCCCGGTGTCCATCGGCCCCGGTTCCCTTACGGCCCAGCCGTTGTACGCGGCAGGCGCGGACGCGGAAACAGCCACGGTTCAAGCCTGCGGCGCCTGGAGAGCCGGGGCAACCGGTACGGCCGGGACAGAAGCACACCGAATCGCAGAGGGTGCGGGTGGGAACCACGGGCCGGAGCCCGCTCAACGTGGTCTCCGGACGACTGGTGAGGCCGGCAAGCCCGTCCAGCCTCGGACCGCCGCACCGTGGTGTCCTACCTCTTCCCGGCGGCCGGCCACGGCATCCGCGGGTCGCTCCGCTGCCGCCGGTGGTCGAGTCGGTCATGCCGACGGGCCGGTGCGACGCACCGGCCCGTCGGGGTTTCGGGTGTCAGCGGTGCCTGGCGCGCCGCTTACGGGTGACGAGGACGACTGTCGCACCCGCACCGAGCAGCAGGGCGACGAGGGAGAGAAGCTGTCCCAGGTCGGACGTGCCGGTGTTCGCGAGTGAGCCACCTGACCCGCCGGCCGGTGCCGGATTGTTGGGCGCCGGGCCCGTCGGCGGCGCCGGTGTCGGTGTCGGGGACTCGGTTGCCGGCGGCGTGGGTGTCGGCGATGCCTCCTTCGGGATGTACACGCCGGCGTCGATCGTGTGATCGACCCCTCCTGGCTTGGCCGGTGCGGTGACCGGGGCGTACCCGTTGCACAGTTGGCCGGTGGTCGGCGGGGTCACATTGGAGTCGTGCACCCGGTCGTCACCGACCCGTGGCAGGGTGAACCGCAGGTCGGTGGCGGCCGGTTGGCCGGGCACCTCGCTGGTGTCCGCGGTGCACACATCGAACTGCACGGTGTACTTGGCGCCCGGAGTCAGCTCGTAGTCCGCGCCGACACCACCGAAGTAGTACTCGCCGGCGGCATCGGTCGTGGTCGTGGCGACCTTCTTGCCGTCGGCGTCCAGGAGGTTGATCGTCGCATCCGGCAGCAGCACCGACCCGGGGTCCTGGATGCCGTTGTGATCGCCGTCGAACCAGACCACGTTGCCGATCTGGATCGGTGCGTTGGCCGCGGCGTACGCGATGTCGCCGAGGCCGCCGGCCTTGCCGAACCCGTTCTGGTTCTGGCCGATGAACTGGTAGGCGTTCTTGGCCGGGTCGTTGCCGGGGCCGAGGCCGGTGGCGATGTCGTAGTAGCCGGTGCCGTCGGTGGCGACCTGGCCGGTCGGGTCCATCTGTGTGCTGACGACCCACTGCTGCTGCGGGATGTAGGCGACCGATCCCAGCGCGGACTCCTGGTGCGGCCCTGGCTGGGTCGCGGAGCCGCCGTTCGGGAAGAAGTCACCCGGGAAGTACTCGACGACGCCGGGGGGCTGGACCCCGTCAAGGGTCGGGTCCGTGGCGTGGTCGGGGCAGTCTCCGGTGCCTTCCCACTCGTACCCGCCGCTGGGCTTGGCACAGGCCATGTTGATGTCGCCGCCGGCCATGCCGCTCTGCGGGGTGTTGTTGCCCGGCCTCGGGTCGAGGCCGCCCCAGCTCACGACGTCCATGAACCGGTCGCGGAAGCCGAGGATCAGCGAGCCGTCGCGGGCGAAGGCCAAACTGGCCAGCGCCGGCTGCGGGTTGATCATCGCGCCGCTCACGGTGAAGGTGTCCCAGTCCGCCAGGTCGTTGTTCCACGCGTTCCAGTGATTGACCTCGTCGCGACCGGAGTTGCTGGCGAGCACGCTCCCGCGCTCGAAGGTCAGCGGCTGGGACAGCACGGTGGTGAACTTCTCGCCGACATAGGTGGCGACGACGGCCTTCAGGTCCGCGCGTTCCTTGCTGCTCTCCGCGCTGCACACGCCCCCGACGTACAGGGTGTTGTTGTGCGTGGCCACGCTGTACGGGCGCCAGTCGCCGGCCGCCGCGCAGCCCGGGTCGGGGATCGGCACGGTCGCCTTGGGCGCCGAGGCCGTGGGCTTGGTCGCGTCGAAGCTGACCAGGCTGCGGGTGAGCAGGTTCACCGCGTACAGGGTCGAGCCGTCTTCGGACAGCGCCAGGCCGCCGATGCTCTCCTTGCCCGGTGCGTCGGTGAATCCGGCGTCCTTGATCAGGTTGCCGGTGTCGTGCGCGGTCTTCGTGGCGCCCGGCACCTTCGCGAACAGCTTCGTGGCGCCGCCGGCGGCCGGCACGGTGTAGATCGCGTCACCGCCCTCCGGCCCGTACTCGGTGTACCGCCGGGCGAACGCCGACTGGAACAGTTGCTCGCGGTACTTGTCGTAGGCCAGCCCGTAGGTCGTGCCCACCTGCTCCTGGGTGTTGAGCACTTCCGGGCAGGCCGCCTGGTCGGGGCAGTTGCCGCGGACGCCCGTCCCGAAGGCCACCAGTGCCCGGGTGTCGGTCCCGCCGGCGCCGCTCTGGATCGGCACGAAGTAGCGGGAATCGGGGAGTGCGTAGTCGGCCGGGTCCCAGACCCCGGTGATCACCGAGTCGTCCTTGCCGTCCGAGACGTCCACGAACGTGGTGAAGCTGTCGAAGTGGTTCGGCGCTGTCGAGGCGGGCGCCGCCCGCAGATAGTCGCTGTAGGGTGCCGGGACAGTGACATCGACCCGGTACCGGCCGCCGGTCAGCTCGCCCGACGGCGACACGATGACCTTTCCGGTGGCATCCGTGACACCGGTGACGTGATGCCCGGCGGGGTCGGAGACGTCGACCTTCATTCCCCGCTGAGGCACGTCCATGGTCGAGTTGATCACGCCGGTGCCGAAGAAGTCCCGCAGCACCTCGACGGTCAGAGTACCGTCGGAGGCCGAGGCGCCGGCCTGCCCGGCGCCCGTCAAGATCGTGCCTGTGCTGCCCCCGACCAATAAGAGGCCGGTCAGCCCCACCCGCACCAGTCCGCCTAATGACATGGCGCTCCTTTGCGTCGTCCTACGCTATTGCCAACTCGGCAAATGCAGGGGTGAGCATACAAGTTGACAGAGCGTCATGTCCGGTAAACGCAGAGTTTGATGGTGTCTCGGCGGAGACCTGTTATTGTCGCGCCGCGTGCGGAGCATCAGAACACGGAGCATCGACAGCAAGCGGAGTCTCGTGAGACGCGAGGCAGGCCGGCGCCACCGGTGGCCGAAGTTACGCTGGATGGCAGCCGCCGTCATCGGCATCGCGGCTGCCGCGACCAGCGCCTTCGTCCTCCTCGGCAACAGCGGTGGCCCCACCGCCCCGCGGGCGTTGACCTCGGACGAGGTGAACCGGCTGGCGATCACGCGGTTCCTCAACTACCAGGCGGGAGGCCGGGCGGTGACGATCACCGTGCCGAACGCCACCGGCGGGCTGGTCATCACCGGATCCATCGATTACCGCACCCACACCGGTTACGGGGTGGTACACGGGACCGGGCGCGACACGTCCAGCGACGGGCTGATCCAGTGGACGGCCACCACCGTCCTCGTCCACCCCATGACAGACCCCCCGGCAGCCGCACCGGCGTCGCCTCCCGCGTCCGGTTGGCACAGCCGTCCGCTGCAGAGAACCGGCATGGCCCTGGACAGCTCGCTGGCCATCGCGCTCAGCCTCGGGAACGACCGGCCGGACAACGCCGCACTGCTGCCGCAGAACGGCGCCGCATGGGTCGGGCAGGACCAAGTGCACGGCCATCGGACGGACATCATGAAAGGGCCGGACGCCGACACCAAAGCCAGTACGTCACAGACCGTGCGCTACTGGATCGGCTCGGACGGCACCATGTATCGCGTTCAGGCCACTCTCGCCTCCGAGTCACAGCCGGTGGTCTTCGACTTCGACCCCCGGAAGTACGTCCCCGTCCAGCCGGTACCCGGAGTCACACCGGCGCCGTAGCGCCGCTCACGAGGTCCGCACCCGGCCGCTCACGAGGTCCGCACCCGCGCACCGGCGGCGAGCAGCGACGGCGACGGCAGCGCGATGTCCGCGACGTCCGGCAGCACCGGAACGTCCGGCACGTCGGTGGCGCCGGTGATGGCCTGCGGGAACTCCGGCTGCGGGCCGGGCGCGGCCACGTCGGTGAACGGGATGCCGCCGGGGGCCGTCGGACGCGCCCAACTGCCGGAGGGCGTAGGTGACTTGGCGGGAACCGGGCAGGGCGCGGTGTCCGCGAGCCCTGCGGGTACGGTCGTCCGAAGCACGTTCCCTCGCAGGCAGTTGCCCTGTCCGCGGGTGGCGGTGGGAAACGCCCAGCCGACGTCGATGCCGTTGCCGGCGAAGGTGTTGCCGGTGATCCGGTTGCGGTCCGCCGTCAGGTCGGCGGTCGCGGTGATCACGAGCCCGGCGTTGGTGTTCCCGGTGATCCGGTTGCGGATGAACTGGTTGTCGCTGCCGCCGTCGACGCCGATACCGAGGCCCCAGCCACCGTCGGCCTGTACGGGCGTCCGGGTCTGCTGGTTGTCCGCGATCAGGTTGCCGGCGATGACGGCGTCGCGCTGCGGGAGCAGTTTCTCCTGGTGGTCGGAGTTGGTGGTCAGTCCGACGCGGTTGCCGACCAGACGGTTTCCGACCACATACATGTCGCCGCTGGCGTTGGTGCCTTCGTAACCGACCGCGTTGAGTTCGGAGATGTTGTCCCGCACCACGATCCGGCACGGCTTGCACTGGCCGACATAGATCCCCGAGTCCGCCCCGCCCGATGTGTAGGAGTGCTCGATGACACCGTTCTGCGCGGAGAACGCGTAGATGCCGTACAGACCGTTACGGGTCGCGGTCACATGCGAGACCAGGAACGACTTCAGCAGGCTGACGGGTTCATCGCCGGTGTCGTAGCCGCCGCTCCCCGGCAGCCCGGCGACCGCCGCCGCGGAACCGGTGACCAGCACCCCGTTCTGCGTGTTCATCCGCACGGTCAGGTTCTCCACGGCCACCCCGGGCGCCGTGACGACCACCCCGTTGGGCCGCCGCAACTGCCCGTCGATGACCACCTTGTCCCGGGACTCGCCCCGCAGCGTGATGCGAGCCGTGTCGACCTTCACCGACTCGTGGTACACCCCCGGGGCCACCAGCACCAGGTCACCGGGCCGGGCCAGGGACACCGCGGCCGAGATCGTCGGGGCGTCGCGGGGCACGCGGATGGTCACCTGAGCGCCCTCCGGCCGCCGGCCCTTGCCCGAACCGTCGTCGCCACCACCGCCACCGCCACCGCTGCAGCCGGTCACCAGCGTCAGCACGCCCAGTACCGCCGCCATTACACGAAGAGCTAATCGAGACATGATCCCAAGTCTGGCACGACGGCGAACTCCCCGCCGGAACAGTGAAGTTGAGCGGCGGACACGAGGCGGGTGTGGCACTCTCACTTCATGCACCACGCCGATCGCACTCCGTCACGCCGCGCGTTCCTCGATGCCACCGGCGCCACGGTGGCCGCCGGTCTCCTCGCCGGGTGCACATCGGACTCCGCCCAACCGGGCCGGCCCGCCCCTTCCTCAGCGGCCACACCCTCCACGCCCGCGCCGGTTCCGGCGACGGGCCGGCATCAGGCGGGCGTCACGCTTCCCCGGTCGGCCCAGCACAACCTGCTGGCCGTGGTGGCCGACCTCGACACCGCGGTGGCGCCCGGCCCGTTACTGGCCGAACTCGGCGAGACCATCCGCGCCCTCACCGCCGGGTCCGACCCGCGGCTTCTCGGCCTGTCCCCAGGGGATCTGACCGTGACCGTCGGCGTGGGTCCGCGGCTGGTGCGGACGGCCGGAGCTTCACTGCCCGGCGCGGCCGACCTTCCGCGGTTCTCCCGCGAGCGGATCGCCTCGCAGGCGCGCGGCGGTGATCTGCTGCTACAGATCTGTGCCGGCGACGCGCTGCTCGCACCGCTCGCCGCCGTCGCGCTCCTGGACCAGGCCGGCGACCGCATCCGCGAACGCTGGCGGCAGTCCGGACGCCGCGGTACGGACGTGTCCGTCGCCAAGGGCCTCACCGCACCGCGCAACCTGCTCGGTTTCATCGACGGCATCGTGGGCCCGCACACGACCGCCGAGCAAGAACGTGACCTGTGGCTGGCCGGTCCCCCTGCGGTCGCCGGCGGCACGCTGGCTGTACTGCGGCGCATGGAACTCGACCTGACACGGTTCGCCGCCCTGTCCGTCGCCGAGCAGGAGGCGGTCTTCGGGCGACACCGGGACAGCGGCGTACCCCTCTCCGGCGGCACCGTCGCCTCGGGCCCGGAACTCGGTGCCAAGACGCCCGACGGGCGCTATCTCGTTCCCGTGGACGCCCACGTGCGCAGGGCGAACCCCACCGTGGTCGGCGTCGGCCACATGCTCCGCCGTTCCTACAGCACCGACGAGCCCGCCCCCGGCCTGCTCTTCATCAGCTTCCAGAACGACCTGCGGACCTTCACGGCCACGCTCGCCCGCATGGACGCCTCCGACGCGTTGCTGCCCTTCACCACCACGACCGCCAGTGCGACCTTCCTGATCCTCCCGGGCTTCGACCAACAACACCCGCTCGGTTCCCACCTGTTCGACTGATCCCGCCGGCCAGACGATGTCCTGGCCCTACCGATGCCTGAACCCCCGCTACGAACGCAATCCCCGCAACTACCTGGCCTTCCTCGGGCCCGCCGCCCTCTGCTGCTACAAGCGACCTGTCCGCCGCACCACGTAGGACACGGTCTTGGGCAAGAGACTCCGTGGCATCCGGCCGCGAAGCCTCCACAAAAACCTGTTGGCGGACCCCGGCGACCACTGCTACTTTCCCGGAGGCCGTGCGAGAGAGCGAGGAGGTGGTACCCGTGAACACAGTATCGACATGGGTGCTCCCCTCCGGGGTCACGGTCGGGCGATAGGTCGTCCGGGAGCGCCGTTCAAACGCACTCCCGAAAGGCACGACCATGCACTGCACTTCCGAACAGCGCCTCGACGACGGCGTCCTCGAACGCGAATTCACCCTCGGCGAGATCCCCGGCACCCTGTGGACGCCTGCAACCGCCGCACCGGCCCCGCTGATCCTGATGGCCCACAACAACGGCCTGCCCAGGAAGCAATCCCGGCTGGTGGCACGGGCCCGCCACTCCGCGACGCACGGCTACGCGGTGGCCACCATCGACGCCGCCGGGTGCGGTGACCGGCCCCGTTCCGCTGCCGACGAGCAGGCCCGCGCCGACCTCCGCCGGGCGATGCAGGCCGGCGAGCCGGTCGACGACATCTTCGAGTCCCTGGTCGGCCCGCTGGTCGAAAAGGCGGTCCCGGAATGGCGGACCACCCTGGACGCCCTCCTCGCGCTCCCCGAGATCGACGGCCCGGTCGGGTATTCGGGGTGGACCGCCGTCGGCATCCACCTTGCGGTGGCCGAACCACGCATCGCGGCCGCCGGCTTCTTCGCCGGGGGTTACGTGCCCCACGCCCAGCGCGAGGAGGCCCGGCAGGTCACCATTCCGCTGCTGCTCCTGCTGCAGTGGGACGACGAAGGGAACCCCCGACAGCGCGCCCTGGACCTGTACGACGCCTTCGGCACCAAGGAGAAGACCCTGCACGCCAATATGGGCGGACACACCGGTACCCCGTGGTTCGAGGTGGAGGACGGGGACCGGTTCTTCGGCCGACACCTGAAGTGACGCCGGGCCGCCAGGCCGGCACCAGACAGTAGGCGCTTGTCGGCCAGGACGCCGCTCATCGAGGACAGGCCCCGGCCCTCCCCGATGAGCGGCACCCGGCAGATGCACCACCGCCCCGATCGCGACGGTACCGGCCATCGGCGGTACCGGCCATCGGCGGTACCGGCCGGTCGGGGCGGCGCTCGGCCACCAGCCCTCATCAACTGGGCCCGCTCCGTGCGGCACTCGACCCGTACCTTGCGGTTCGCCGGACAGGCGACCGACTCGACCACCAGCGCCCTGGCCGGCCCGGGTTGGTCCGTATAGCCCGCCTTCACCGGGACGGTTCGCGGAACACGGGAAGCCCGAGGGAGATCGGGCCGCTTCGCGCGAAGCGGCGGGCCTGGTCGCGCTTGCTGCGCAGGAAGGTGAGGGGTGAGGTCGAGTCCGTCGATCTCACCCCGCCAGTCCTCGGCGACGGCGGCGCTCGCGGCGGGCGAGTAGGTCCTCCTCCAACTCGTCCAGGCGGGGCGGCATCTTCGGGTTGACGCTCAGCATCGGGCAGCGGATGCGGGCTTCTCTGAACTGATCAGACTGAGATCGCGGAACCGGCTCGTACCCTCCGCCTGTTCAGCGCTCGGGCCCGTGGGCGCAACCGCAAGCCGCGGTCCGTGTGAGTCTGATCCTTTTGCGGCGCGGGACCACCGATCGCCTCGTTATCCGGCGCGGTCAAGGCGGGTGGCTTTTTCGTACGACTCCCGGGCGTCAAGCAGTTCGTCCCAGTGTTTCTCCGTCCAGGCGCAAGCGACCGCTATCGGTTGGAGCATGCTGCGGCCCAGCGGCGTCAGTTCGTACTCGACATGCGGGGTGGCCTCGGCGTAGACGGTGCGCTTGACCAGACCATCTCGTTCGAGGGACCGCAGCGACTGGGTCAGGACCTTGGGGGTGACGCGGCTCAGCGGCACGCGCAGCTCGGAGAACCGGCGCGGCCCGTGCTCAAGACAACGGATGACGAGGGCTGCCCACTTGTCGCCGAATCGGATCGGATTGAGGGAGGACGGGCACAGTTCGTCGAACATGTCGGCGGGCAGCGGTTCCCTCATGGCCTCACCCTAGCCGGTATCCCAGAGGTAACCGGGGTCCTCGATAGCGTCCGAGGACTGGCCGGGGCACACGGGCTCCGTCCCTGGTGAGAGGTGGCTCGTCATGAACATTGTGGTCTTCGGCGCCGGCGGCAGGGCCGGGCGGCAGGCTGCCGCGGAGGCGCACCGACGCGGATACCAGGTCACCGCCGTGGTGCGCGACCCTGCGGGCCACAAAGACCTGACCGACGTGCGGGTCGTGGCGGGCGATGTCACGGACACGGCGAGCATTGCGCAGGTGGCCGCCGCGCATGATGCCGCCATCAGTGCTGCTGCGGACCTGTCCGTGCCACCTCACGAGTTCTTCACCGCTTCGTCGCGCGCCCTGGCCACCGGCCTGGCGAACGCGGGCGTGCACCGCCTCGTGGTGGTCGGGCTCGCATCGATCATGCCTGGTGCGTCCGGCGCTCCCCTGATGGACGAGCCCGGCTACCCGAACGAGTACCGCTCCTTCTCCCTCGGCCACGCGGCGGGCCTCGACGAACTGCGGAGGTGTGACCTGGACTGGGCGTACGTGGCCCCGGCGGGCGACTTCGACCATGAGGGCACGCGCACGGGCCGGTACCGGATCGCTGAGCATGGCGACCCGGCCAGCCGGATTACGTACGCGGACCTGGCGATCGCATTGATCGACGAGATCGAGACGCCCCGCCATCACCGGGCCGCCGTCAGCGTGCGGGAGGCGTAACACCCGAGGTCCACGACGGCCCGGGGCGTGGGGTGCCGCTCCAGTGGGACGATCACGCCTGTGGTTGCGGCGTCGCCGGTCGCCCCGGACAGCACGTCCTGGCAACGGTTCCTGCGAAGAAGAAGCCAGGTCCGGCTCGGCCGGCCAAGTCCGGGATGGGCGGCCACTCCCTCCCACCCGCTCGGGATCCTTCGTGCGCGCCCCGAACCCGTGCAGCTCACCATCCCTCAAAGGGCATACGTACAGCGAGAGTTGCTGTGGGCATGCTGGCGGCATTTCATGGGGCGGCTATCACGGTCGTGGGATGGGGTGGAGTGTGGCTGAGGGTGTGAGCACCTCGGGGATCGATACCGACAAGCCGCATCCGGCACGGGTGTACGACTACCTCCTCGGAGGGAAGGACAACTACCCCGTGGACCAGGAGGCCGGCGAAGCGCTCGTTGCCGCGGCGCCGGAAGCCCGTAGAGGAGTTCGGGCGAACCGTGCGTTCCTGGAGCGCGCCGCGCGATTCGCCGTCGGCAGCGGTATCCGCCAGATCCTTGATGTCGGGGCCGGGTTGCCGACATCGCCGAACATCCACGAGATCGCCCGGCGCACGGCCCCGGATGTGCGCGTCGCCTACGTCGACAACGATCCGATCGTGAAGGTCCACGTGGATGCCCAGTCAAGTCACTCCGGTCCGGTCCTTCTGCCGCGCGTCACCTCGCGATGCGGGCTTCGATGCCGTCGAGCAGGAAGTCGAGGCCGATCCGGAAGGTCTGGTCGGCGTCCAGGTGGGCGGCGTCGCGCACCACCGTGGCCAGCGCGGGGAGTCGGCCGGTGGCGAAGGTCCGCTCCAGATAGGGCCCGAGTGATGCCTGCCAACGCTTCTCGTCCATCCCGGTGGCCCGCTCGGCACGCCGCTCGGCGATCTCCCGGCGCACCGCGCCGATCACGTACGCGTTGACTGCGGCGACCACCGGCATGACGGCGTCCACGTCGACGTCGCCCAGTGCGGCCACCACGGTCTCCCCACTGGCCAGCGCGTGCGGCCCGAGCTGGGGCCGGCCCCCCAGTAGATCGGCGAGCCATTCGTGCTCGTGAACGGCGTGCCGGGTGGCTTCGGCAAGAGACCGGAGCACCTCCCGCCAGCCGTCTCCGACCGGCCGGATCTCGGCGTGGGCGGCGTCAACCATCAAGTCGAGCAACTCCTCCTTGCTCGCGATGTAGCTGTACAGCCGCATCGGCCCGACGCCCAGCACGGTGGCGACCTTGCGCAGCGACACCGCCTCCAGGCCGTCCGCGTCGGCCAGTTGGATCGCCGCTCGCACGATCCGCTCCCGGTTCAGCGAGGCCGGCACGGGTCGTTTCGGTGGCTCCGGCCTCTCCCACACCAACATGCCGCTTACAGTACACCGCATCGGGCGATACAGTGTATTGACCAGTACGATGTATCGGGAAGAGGCAACCATGACCATCGCCATTGTCGGAGCCGGCTTGGGTGGCTTGGCCCTTGCCCGGGTGCTGCACGTGAACGGCATCGCCGCCGCCGTGTACGAACGTGAAGCGTCACGCGCTGCGCGCGGTCAGGGCGGCATGCTCGACATCCACTCCGGCCAACGGGCGCTACGCGAGGCCGGCCTGATCGACCAGTTCTACGCGATTGCCCGAGGTGAAGGCCAGGACATGCGTCTCCTCAAACCGGATGGCACCCTGCTGCTCCAGGAGGACACGCCCGACGACGCCCCGCTTGAGCGACCCGAGGTCGACCGCGCCGACCTGCGCGACCTGCTGCTGGATTCCCTCCCCGAAGACGTGGTGCGCTGGGGACACGCGTTCACATCCGCCGACAACGGCCTGCTGCACTTCACCGACGACAGCAGTGCCACGTATGACCTGCTGGTCGGCGCGGACGGCGCGCAGTCCCGGGTCCGCGCGCTGCTCACCGACGCCCGACCGACGCATATCGGCCAGAACGTCGTTGAGGTCGGCATCCCCGACATCGACCGCACGCACCCCGACCTCGCGGCGATGGTCGGGCGCGGCAACTATTGGGTGCTCGGCGACGGACTGTCCCTGGCGGCGCAGCGCAACGGCGACGGGCGCGTTCGCATCGGCCTCAGCTTCTACAACACCGCCGAGGACTGGTTCGCCACCAGCGGGATCCCGTTCGACGACCCGGCCGCCGCCCGAGCACGGCTGATCGACCTGCTCCCCGGCTGGGACTCACGGTTCACCGCGCTGATCGCGGCCTGCGACGACATGGTCGTGCCGCGGTCGATCACCACTCTCCCGGTCGGCCTGACCTGGCCGTCGACGCCAGGCGTCACACTGGTCGGCGATGCCGCCCACCTGATGCCGCCGGTGGGAGAGGGCGCCAACATGGCGCTGCTCGACGGCGCCCGTCTCGGTCTCGCGCTGGCCGCGCACCCGGACAACTTTCCCGCCGCCGTCAAAGAATACGAGCGCGAGATGTTCGAACGCACCAGCGCTGCCGCCCAGATGTCCGCGGACATGCAGGAATTGCTGATGTCGCCGGACGCCGCCCAGAAAATGCTCGCGTTCTTCCAACCTGGCTGAATGTGGCCGGATACGACCGGGCTCGCAAAGGAGGGCGAGCGGACGGTTCCCTGCTCACGGACGTTACGCCTTGGGGCTGTTGTGTCTGTCTATACCGTCGAGTGGAGCGAGCCGACTGTGCCGGGGGATGATCTCCTGCGTGGGTGAAGAGGCAGTTACCGGTGCGGACGACGCTTGTGCATGGGATGAGCGACTGGGCTGGACGTTCGGACTGATAGCGGATGATCCGGCTGCGAGGACTGCAGCGCTTGACCATCTGGCTGAGGCACGGAGGCAGGTCGCGGACGCGCTCGGTCGGTCCAACGCGATGTGGCGGCTGACGTTGCCCCTGGGAGCGGACGATCAGTACCGGGAGCCGGCCTTCCTCAAGGCGCGTCGGAGGTATCACCAGGCGCAGAGACGTTCGCTGCCTGACGGGCTGTGGAGTCGCCCTGCGAGCGGGGATCTGGCGACTTGGCCAGGGCTGCCCTATGCGTTGCTCTTCCTGGAGTGGGAAGCGAGATACCCACGGGAATGGACGCAGCATGCGAAGGCGTGGGGTACAAAGCAGCGTCTTGTCCGGGATATGGCCCTGGCCCACCAGGAGGAGGCGATCAGGGCGAAGCTCACCGATCTGGTCGAGATCGTCGTCCTTCGCGCATATCGCTGCAAGGACCGCGAGTACGTGTGGGTTGCCCGGGCTGTCGACAGCGCTGACCTGCGCGGCAGGCTCGATCGTGCCGTCGATTCGGACAGTCCGTGGGCCCGGTGCCATGCAGGGTATGTGCTCTGGCTCCTTGACCGCCCCGGCATACCGAACACACCTCATGTCTGGCGGGCCTGGGTGGCAGGCGAGGCTGCGGCGTTGATGTGACCCGGGGACGATGCCGGGAAGGTTCCGTGATCACGGAGTGCTCTACGCGCGCTGACCGCGTGCGCGGTGCCGGCCGGGGCGACCTCGCTGCCGGCGGTCGGCGAGTGGATCGCGGACGCGACACCGCAGGTGCTGGAGCGACTCGGCGTGCGGCCTGATCCGGTGCTGCCTCGCCCACGGGCCTGAGCGGTATCGTCGTTGCGATCGTGTCGAGGGGGAGGTCCTGCGTTGCAGACGATCGGCGAGCTGGCCACGGTGGAAGTCCGGACCATGACGGCGCCATCGGTGGAGGAGGCTGTGTCCACGCCGACGGTCGTGCTCGACTCCTCCGGTGAGGCGTGGAAGGTGATCGTCGGCGGTATCGGCTATCCCGCTGTGGTCCTCGCGCGGGGCACCCTCCTCACTGACGTTTCCGCGAACCAGGCACTGCTGCGTACGGTGGTCAGGACGGTCCCCGGGGTGGTGGTGGTCGACGACGGCCGGGTCGCCGGGTTCGTGCCGCGCGAGCAGCTGATCGACCTGCTGGTCATGGGTGGCCGGGTACGCAACGACCTGGGTTCCGACCCACTGCTGCACGGTGAGCCGAGGACGGTCAGCGGTGCGGTGCGGGTGCGCTGCCGGACCTGCCGGACGATCAACTCCTACGACTTCTACCTGCCGGGGGACGAGAAGCCGTGCGAACAGGGTCATCCGCTGGATCCGGACCTGGACTGACCGTGACGGGCCTGTTCGACTCCACCAGCGGCGTGCTCGGCCGCCGCCTGTTCACCACGACGTGGGTACCGGTGCTCGTCTTCGGCGCGCTGGTCACCGTGCTCGTGCTGTCCGCCACCGGATGGTCGCTGGCGCGCGGGCGCTGGGACGGCCTGTCGGCCGACCTGCGCGGGCTCGCGATCGTGCTCTTCCTGGCAGTGACCGTCCTGCTCACCCAACTGCTCGCGGCTGTCCGGCCGGGGATCATCCGTCTGTTCGAGGGGTATTGGGACGCGGTCCCACTGCTTCGCCGGATCGCGCGGCGGTGCGCGCGACGTCTCGACGATCCGGTCGAGCGGAGCAGGCGGCCCTGGAGTCTGCCCGCCCCCGAAGAGATGCTGCCGACGAGATTCGGCAACATCATCCGGGCCGCCGAGCAGGAGGCGAGGCGCTACGGCATGGACGCAGCGACGGCTTGGCCACGGCTGTACGTGACGTTGCCGGAGACGTTCACGACGCATTTCGCCGCGGCGGCGGGCGCGGTCGATCTGGCCGTCACGATCAGCTCGCTGGGTGCGGTGTTCGCCGTCGTCGGCGGAGGCTTCGCGGCGGTCGCGCTGCCCTGGTACGCGGCTGCGTACTGCGCCGGGGGAGGTGCGCTGACCTGCTGGCTGGGCCACCAGGCCGCGGTGCGTGCCGCGGTTGCGTACGGAGAGCTGATCCGCACGGCTTTCGACGTGCACCGCTGGCTGCTCCTGGACGCGATGGGCCTGACCCGGCCCACCGGTCTGAACGCGGAGCGCGAGCAGTGGCGGCAGATCCACCAGGTCTGGCAGCGCGGGGTGCCGGACGCAGGTCAGGCCCACCTCCTCGGCTACCCGCCGGCCTCCGGCCAGCAGTCGGATCAGGGTCAGGTACCGAGCACATAGAACCACGCCCAGTGCTCGGGCCGGGCGAACGGGCGAGCCGCGTAGCCCGGCCCGTCGGCCTGCTCCGGCAGAGCCCGCCAGTCGGCCACCGACGGCCCGGGCCCGCCCAGCAGCAGCTCGGCGGTGTGCGCCTTCCAGGTCCGGTGGCCGTCCTGTTCACCTGCTGCCCGGTGTGCCACGGCGACCGCGAACGAGGCCAGTTTCGGCCCGTGTGCACCGTCGCGACGGCTTACCGCCCAGTCCACCAGCTCCCGTGCGGACAGGCAGCGCATCCGGTTCTGCGCGGCGGCGAGCACCGCGCCCATTCGCACCGGGCCGGTCGTGCGGGTCAGTTCGTCGTGCAGCCACGTCATGAGCAGAGCGGAGGTCAGGTCCTCGACGGGCTGCCGACTGACCACGATGGCGGCCGCACCGGCGGCGAGCAGCGCCCGGCCGAGTCCCGCCAGCTCGTCCCCCTGCTCCACCTCGTGCGAACCGCTCCGGCAGGCGCCGAGCACGACCACGGCGCCGGACCAGTTCATCGCGGCCAGCCGGTCCGGGCCGATCAGCTCCGTGCCGCCGCCCGGGGTGGCCAGCCGCAGTCCGCTGCGCTCGGGGCGACGGGCGTTGAACGTGGCGTGACAGGCCAGGTGGACGAACGGGGACCGGAGGCCGGCCAGCCCGTCGGCGAGCCAGTCCGCGGTCACCTCCTGACCGTAGGCGGCCGGGACGCCGAGTCGCGCCGCGGCGTGTTCGCCCTCCGCCCGCGCGTACGGCAGATCGCCGACCGGGTCCGCGCCGACGAGTGCGGCACCGGTCACCGGCTGCCACCGGGCGGCTCCGGTGGCACGCAGCAGCGACGCGCTGGGCAGCATCTGGGTCGCCGCCCGCGGCCGTGGCTGCCCGGCCTCGTCCACTCCGAGGTGCAGAGGGGCCTTGTGGAGCTGCCCGTGTGGCACCACGTACAGCGGGCGGCCCGCGGCGGCCCGGTCCAGCCATCCGGCGAGCGTCCGGTGCACCGGATGCTCCAGCACCGCGGACGGGTCGGCCGGGGAACGCTGCGACTCGGCGGCGAGCAGGCGCGTGAACTCGTCCAGCCCAGTGCCGTCGACGTCGTCCAGCCGGTGGGCGGTGAGCGTCTGGCCGGAGGCGACGAACGCGTGCAGGGCATGACGCCCGGCGAAGAACTCGACGAGTACCGCGTCGTCCCGGGACGCAAGCAGCGCCGGCAGTTCGTCGGCTTCGACCGGCTCGGCCAGTCGGTGGGCCCGCAGTCCGGGATGAGACTCCGCCAAGTCGTCCCACAGAGCGGCGAGTTCGGTGCGCAGCTGCTCGATCCGTATGCTGCCCGTGCCGGATTCGGCACGGGCCGACCCATAACCGAGCAGGTCGAGCAGTTCCTGCCACAACTCCGCTTCCATGGCGAGCGCGGAATCGTCGGTCACGAGCGGCGGCGGAGCCGTGCGCAGGGCGTCGAGAACGGTGCGCGACTTGATGCGCTCAAGTGAGGTGAACGCCTCGGCCACGCGCCCAAGATGCAATGCCAGCTCGGCGTGCTCCTCGTACGGCGGGGGCCCAACCGAGGTGTACCCACTGAAGGTGTCGGTCTCGCCCTTGTTCCGGCGCATCTCCTCGAAGGCCGTGCAGGCATGGTGCAGAGCGGCCAGCGTCTCCTCGGTGAACCGTCCCTGCTCGAACTCGAGCAGACCCATGCGGCGGCTGACCGCGTACCGTCCGATGGCGGAGGGGTCCCCGTCCCGGAGCGCGGTGAGGCGCTTTGTGAGCTCGGCTTCCTCGGGGGTGCCGGGCTTCGTCCGGTCCGTCAGTTCGAGCGCTGCCAGCCACGGGACGAGCGAGGGGATGTGCTGACTGGCCTGTTCCGCAGCCTCGCGCTCATAGGAAGCGGCCAACTCGTGCGCACCGTACGCCTCGCACGTGTCGCGGAGCAGATTGCTGATCATGGCGGCTGTGTCGTCCGCGATCTCGGCTCGGGCTACTCGCAGCAGCGCCCGAGCCCGTACCAGTCGCTCCAGTTGCTCCGGTTCCCGGGGACGCGCCGCCATACACCGGTACATCGTGTAGACGAGTTCGCCGGAGGCGTCACCGAGGTGGGCGGCGACCGCGGCCGCACGGTCGAACAGCTCACCGGCACCACGGCTGTCTCCGCGCTGGCCCGCCAGTTGCCCCAGCAGGAACCACACCACGGTCAGCTCACGGTAGCCGTCGATCGGGGACAGCAACTCCTCGGCGGCACGCAGACGTAGCTCCGCATCCGTGTGCCGGTGCTCACTCAGGAGCCTCGTGCCCTCGGCGAGATGTGTCGTGGCGGTTGCGCGGGTCAGCTCGACGATCGCGGACTCAAACCTGCTGCCGTTCTCCGCCTCGGTCCGGCGCACGGTGTTGGAGGACGCTCGGTAGTGTGCCTCGTCCACGTCGGAGAAAAGATCGAGGGCCAGGTCGTGCACCTTGGCGAACTCCGGCCCGGACTCGGCAAGTCCGCGGTCGCGGCAAAGGTTCGCCAGCCGCAACCGGGTCCGATATGCCTCACGCTCCTGGCCCGCGGCGGCATACGCCTCCGCCGCGTCGCGCAGCCTGTCCATGCCTTCGGCGGTTCGGTTCCGGCGGAACAGCTCCTGGCCCAGGGCGCTCAGCGCGGTGCCGCGCAGATCCTCCGCCCCGGGTTGGTCGAGGACCTCGGCGTACCGGTCGGCGGACGCGTCGTCGCCGGCGGCGCGCAGTGCCGTGGCATGGCCCAACAACGCAACCGCGAGGGGGAGTCCGTTGCCATGGGGCCTGACCAGCTCGACCAGCTGGCCGCTCATACGGACGGCGTCCTCGATCCGGCCTGACTCCGCCATGACCATGGTCAGCGTGTTGGCGGTCCCCACGACGAGTTCGAGGGACCCGATCCGGGCCGCCACATCGTGGCTGAGACGGCCGTACTCCAGAGCGTCGGTCCACCGCTCGTCGGCCCGCGCGCAGTCGACGAGCCGCGAGTAGACCGTGACGGCCAAAGGATCCGCGTCCCGGGCATCGGCGAGCCGGGCCGCCTTCTGCAACAGCACTTCGGCGTACTCCGTCCGACCGAGAGCCATCATCTCCTGCGCGTAGCGCACGAGTCCTTCCAGCCCAGCAGTGCCCTGAGTCTCACCCATGCACGCATGGTATGTAAGCGGCTCGCGGATCGTCACCACCCGGCAAACCTTGGGGCATTGGGGACCTCGCCGCCGGGATTCCGACGCCGAGGCCCGAGCGCTCAGCCGCCGAGTTCCTGATGCCGCGCCGCCGGCCCCGCCGCGCCGCCCTCCGTCAGCGAGCCGAACAGCCGCAGTCGGGAGATGCCCCCGTCCGGGAAGATGTCCACACGTGCGTGCCGACGGCCGGGGTCGGGAGAACGAAGCGGTGGTCCGTGTCCTGTCGAATTGCATCTGTCAGACAGCGAGCCGTCGACCACCTGGCTTTCGTGGAGGGTGATTCACAGAACTGCCCAAAGGCGACAACAGGTGAGACATGCCTGCGGGGACCCCCGGTGCAACCGGTTGTCAGTGCAGTTCGGCAGGGTGTGCATGTGACGAATCGAGACGAGGAACGTGGCGCCCCCATCTGGTCTGGACTGCCTTCGACGGCCAGAGAGCTGCTCATGGCAACTGAATGGGGCGCCCTGCGGCATGCCTATGGGAACGCCGAGGACACCCCGCCGTACCTGTGTCAACTCCTGAATGAGGATCCCGAGGTGCAGGCCGAGGCACTAGGAATGCTCGATATGTCCGTGCTGCATCAAGGATCCCTGTACAGCTCCACCCCGCCGGCCGCACTGTTCGTCGCATCGATCCTGACCCACCGCCAGACTTTGGCCGAGCACGAGAGCTTCTTCCCCTGGGATGACCGGCCCCGACCCCTACGGGCCGCACTACTCGACTGGCTCGGCCAGATCGCCGACTCGGCCTCCTACGGCGAGGACCCCGGCAGCGAGGACGAGTACGGGGATGAGTACGACGGCGAGGACGAAGACGAGCTCGAAGCGATCCACGCATGCCGGAGTATCCGACGCGAGCTTTACGACGCGGTCGAACCGTTTCTCGACGATCCGCATCCGGACACCCGAGAGGCAGCCCTCGGAGCGGTCACCCTGCTTCTGAAGGCACCCGACCTCGCCCAGCTCGTTCCCCGCGCCACCCACCGCCTGCGTAGCGTTCTCGCAGCGGACGGCAGCCGCCGAGAACGCTCCTGCGCAGCTCTGGCCATGGGCGCCTGGGGCCAGGACACCACCGGCCTCCTCAACGATCCTGATCCAGCCGTGCGCAGCTGCGCCGCTCTGGCCAGCGGATGCGCGCACATGCCACGCGCCACCGCCGTCCTGCTCGAAGCCCTGCAAAACCCGGTCGAGGCGGACCACTGGTTCCCCGACCCACTCCCTCAATTCGACGGCTGGCTCCGCTTCACCCTCCTGAAGGCCGTCCTTGACCGCGTCGACGGCTTCGGAGACCTAGCTCCGGCGGCCATGGCCCTGATACCGCTCGCCAGCGACTACACCATCGACCGCGACTGGGGTCCGCTGCTCGTCAAAGCCTTCCCCACCGGCTACAGCCCCGGCCTGCCACTGTCGGCCGCGCAACGAGAGCTTCTGCAAGCCGTCACCGCCAATGACAACTGCTGGGGGAACATTGGCAACAAATTCCGCTGGCTCAGGGAAGTCGGCCTGCCAGAGCAGCGCGACGCCATCCGAGCCCCGCTCTGATCACACGGCCGCCGGCTGATCTGGTCCAAGAACAAAGCCTGTCCGCAGTCTGCTGTGTACGGGGCAAACGTCGTCGCTCAGCGCGCGACGCAATGAGAATCCGACAGTACGAACGAGAAGCGATCCCGGACGACACCAGCACAAGCAGAGGCCAACAGATCAGCCTCCCCCTGACACTCCGCGTTCAGGATCCGAGGGTTGGCCGACATCATTCTCGTGAACCGCACTATGAACTGGGTTGCTGACGTTGGCTTTTGCCCGACTGGCTATGCTGTGCGGCATGAATACCGGGACGGCCTTGCGCCACACACGGATTGGTGACCCGGCGCTACTCTGAGCGCCGTACGGGCCGGTGCCGGCCCTCTGTTGGATCAAGGATCTGGCGCTGTCGCGCGGGCTCCGCCTCCTGTCGTGTTGATCACAGCTCAACACGTCAACCACGACAGGAGAACTCATGCCCACCAAGACGCTGCACATTCCCACCGCGGACGGCCAGGCCGACGCGTTCGCCGCCTTTCCCGATGGTGGCGGGCGGCACCCAGGGGTGCTGATGTACCCGGACGGCTTCGGAATCCGGCCGGTGCTGCGGGAGTTGGCCCGCGAACTGGCCGGACACGAGTACTACGTACTCGTCCCCAACGTCTTCTACCGGCACGGCCCGACACCGGTCATCGAACTTCCCGATCACATCGGAGAAGAGGCCCGGCCCGCGGTCTTCGCCCAGCTGATGCCGTTGATCGAGGCGCACACCGCCGAACGCACACTGCGTGACGCCGACGCCTACCTCAGGTTCCTCACCACCCAGCCCGAGGTCGCCACCGTACCGGTCGCGGTGACCGGCTACTGCATAGGCGGCCTCCTGGCGATGCGCACCGCCGCGGCGCACCCCGGCCAGGTGGCCGCCCTCGCCGCATTCCACGGCCCCGTGGGCGCCGACGGGCCTGCCACCCTCGGCAAGATCACCGCCCAGGTCCACTTCGGCCACGCCGAAAGCGACCTGACGCCCGAGGCTCTCGGCGAACTCAACCATGCCCTGGACGCCGCGAACGTCGACTTCACCTCCGAGATCTACCCCGGCACCGTCCACGGCTTCACCATGTCCGACACCGACGCCTTCGACCCCGCCGCCCTGCAACACCACTGGGACCGCCTACTCCCCCTCCTCGACCGCACCCTGGCCAACAACTGAGGATCCGGCCCGGAGACCAAACCTGAAGTACACGGCTCCGACCATCAGACGGCTCGGCGGGCCACACCAATGTCGGCCTGGCCCGCCCGCGCCCACGCGAAACCCCACACCGCCTGGGCTCAGCTCAGCGTGTCCATCAGGGCGGTGACGTAGGCATCCAGCCGCTCCTCCACGGCCCGCGTCGTCAGCTCCGTCCTGCCTGCCTCCCGCCATGGCTGTGCCACCAACTGCACTTCTTCTGAGAACGCCAGGGCATCCCGCACCCGCCAGTACAGCCGCGCGCTCGCGGCCGTGGCCAGTACCCCGCCGGCCTCCTCATACGCCTCGGCGAACCGCAGACCCCACGCCGGGCCGTGCAGCAGCGCGAGATTGGTGGAGCAGTGCGCCACATCGAGATCCGCCGGGCCCCAGGAGGTCGCTGCCCAGTCGACGACGCCGGTGATCCGGGCACCTGTCGGGCTGGGGGTCGGCACATCGAACAGCACGTTGCCGGGTTGGAAGTCCCGGTGCAGGAATCGCCCTTCATAGGGCGGCGCGGGCCTGCGGATCACATCGATCGCCGCGGCCCATGCCGCCGCGTCGGCTCCCTTCGGAACCACGACGGTGTCGGCGGTCGTCAACGCCACATACTCCCGGGGTCGCTCGGCGGGTCGCACCGCGTGGATCGCCACGAGTTGACGGGCCAGCAGGGGAACGCGTGTCTCCAATCCCTCATCGTCCAGGACCGTCCGGCCCGCCAGATGGGTCATAAGCAGCGATGGATACTCGCAATGCGCGGCAGTCGGATCAACCGCGACCAGGCCAGGAGCCGGCACACCGGTCCCCGTGAGCAGGGTCAGGGCGTCGGCCTCCCTGTTCAGCCAGTCCTCGGCATGCTCCACGTCGACGAAGGTCCGCAGCACCAGGTCACGGGTGCCTCCCTCCCGCGTACCGATGGTCAGCCTCCGCATTTCGGCGGTGATGCCGCCGTGCAGCGCCTCGGTTCTGACGATCCGTTCGCCGACCTCCAAGTGCCGGCTCACCCAAGCCAGTGTCAACGGTCGGACAGCCGCCGCCTCATCGTCGTTGGTCACCGTGCCACCTCATCATCCGGACGGCGACGTGCGCGAAGGTTTTATCGGGGCGATGGCCGTGCTGCTCAGTCAGATACTCCACCGGCACAAGGCGGAAAGTGGCCAGCACCGACGCCCGTCCGGCGATCCTTCCGCGAACCCCAGCGGCAGCCGCATCACACAGCCGGGAACCCGAGTGCCTCGGAAAGGTGCCGGGCCCACCTGGTCCGTGCCTGTCAAGGACGCGGGCCGAACGAGTCCGGGACCACCCCGCTATCGGCCTGCCGACATCGCATCGGGCCGCCACCCGCTCCGACATGCGCGAACATCGGGCTGGCCATAGGTGGCCGGGCTGGAGTCCGGCTCGCGCCCCAGCTCGGTCTGCCGGCAAACCGGGCGGCGATACTCCGACAGCTCAGCTCAGCTCCGCTTGCTGCCAGATCCACCCGTGGGGACCGTCCGGGTTCAGGGCGGTGAGGGGGACGGTCTCGCTCACGGAGTCTCTCAGCGCCGCCGGTGCGGGCCCAGTTCGAGAAGCACCTTGCCGAGTTGGGCGGAGGTCAGGGGCGGCGCAGGCAGGGTGGGCGCGGCCGGGTGGGCGCGGAAACTGTCGAGAAGCAGGGCGAGCGGGCGGGTCCAGGCGTCCAGGGAGACGGTGCTCAGGGCGGGCACGACGCGGCCCAGCGCCGCGAGAGCGAAGAGGACGTCCTCGGTGGTGAGGTTCGGGCGGACGGTGCCCTGCATCTGGCCGCGGTGGAGCAGGTCCGCGATGGTGACGCGGTTATGGGCGTGGATGGCCTCCAGAGAGGTCACGCCTTCCAGGCTCGTGGTCATGAGGTCGTTGGTGCCGCGGTCTGCGGCGAGCGTCGCGAACACGGCGTGCAGGTACTGCGTCAGCCCTGTCCACGCGTCCTCCGCGGTGCGTGCTCGCGCGCCGGCGGCCATGGTCTCGGAGAGGGCATCCCGGAAGACCTCGTCCACGAGCGCGGCGCGGGTGGGAAAGTGGCGGTAGAGGGTCGCGTTGCCCACGCCCGCGCGCCGAGCGATGACGTCGAGCGGAGCGTCCAGCCCCTGTTCGGCGAAGACCTCGCGGGCCGTCTGCGTCAGCAGCTTCCGGTTGCGCACCGCGTCGCGGCGCCCAGTCGGCGCGTGGCCGCCCATCGTGTCTCCTTGTGCTCCGTCTTGCCCCCCGTACCGGAGAGTGCTCCCCGGTACGGATGTTACGCGCGCCGGCTCTCCAACGGGATTGAGTCGCCGCCGTAAAGGGGCCGGCGTCTACCAGCGCACCGACAGCTCTCGCAGGCTCCGCATGAGACTGGTACGCCACTGCGGTGTGCCGTCACCGTCGAAGGCCAGGCGGGGGAAGCGGTCCAGCAGGATGCGCAGGGCCAGGGTCGCCTCCAGGCGGGCCAGCGGGGCGCCCAGGCAGTGGTGCAGGCCGTACCCGAAGGCGAGGTGAGCGCGGGTCGCGGCCGGATCGCGGCGGATGTCGAACCGTTCGGGGGCAGGGAAGCGCGCGGGGTCGCGGTTCGCGGCGGCGATGGAGAGCACGACACGCGCGCCCGCCGGTATCCGGGCGCCGCCGAGGTCGATCGGTTCGGCGGTGTAGCGGTAGGTACCTGCCGGCGCGGGCGACTCGAAGCGGAGCGTCTCCTCGACGGCGCCCTTCAGCAACTCGGGGTCGGCGCGGAGGGCGTCGAGCTGCCCGGGATGGCCGAGCAGCAGGTGGACGGCGTTGGCGATGAGGTTGACGGTGGTCTCGTGCCCTGCGACGAGCAGCAGGAAGGCCATGCCGAGCAGTTCCTCCGGGGTGAGCCGGTCGGCGCCGTCCCCGTCGTGGGTGCGGACCAGGCCGTGCAGCAAATCGGTCTCCGCCGCGTCCCGCAGCCGCCGCTTCTCCTCCGCCAGCCCCGCGAGGTACGCGGCCATTTCCTGCATGGCGCGGGTGGACTGCTCCGCATCGTCGAGGGCTACGACCTTCGTGGACCACGCCCTGAAGGCAGCCCGGTCCACGTCCGGCACGCCGAGCAGCTCGCAGATGATGGTGAGCGGCAGCGGATAGGCGTACGCGGCCACAAGGTCGGCACGGCCGTCGGCAACCACTGCGTCCAGGAGCGCACCGGCCGCCTCCTGAACGCGGGGCCGCAGCGCCTGGACGCGGCGGGCGGTGAACTCGCGCGCCACCAGCGTCCGCAGGCGGGTGTGATCGGGCGGATCGACCTGGAGCATGTTGCGGCCCACGGCGTACAGCCCGTCGTCCTCGAAGTCGGCGGAGTGCCGCACGTCGTTGCGCAGCCTGGGGTCGACGAACGCGGCGCGCACTTCCTCGTGCCCGACCACCAGCCACGACTCGTCCCCGGTGGGGAAACGCACGTGGTGGACGGACCCGCGGGAGCGCAGTGCGGTGAAGGCGGAGTAGGGATCGGCGGTGAAGTCGTCGGTGAGGTCGGCGAGTTGGACGGTGGGGTGCTGCGTGCGCATGGGCAGCTCCTGGGTGGAAGTGGGGACAACTCCCCGTTTACACATCGAGGTGACCATAACACGAAGCGGGGAATGGTCCCCGTTTCGGTCTTCGAAGGCAATACCCAAAGGTGTCCGAATGACCACGGCGACGCCCGGCTCCCCGCCCGCGGGAGCTGACCGAACCGCCGCGAGCGTGCAGGACTCCATCGCCGGACAGACCCCGCGCTGGGCATTTTCCTTTCGGATCATCGGATCACTCTCACGGCGTGCGATAGGTTGCCCGCCATGATCGGACTCGGACCCGTCGCCTGGCCACCTGCCCCGATAAGGACGGAACGGCTCGTGTTGCGCGAGTCCGAGGCCCGGGACCGTGCGGCGTTCATCGAGCTGTTCGCATCCCCGGAGGTGGGCACCTACCTCGGTGGCCCTCGACCGCGTGATGAACTCGAACACTCGGTGCCTGAGGTTCCCGGGCGACGCCCCGGCCTTTTCGTGATCGACCTCGACGGGGCGATGATCGGCATGATCACGCTCGATCGGCGCGACGCGGAGCGTCCGGGTCACGTCCGTCCGGATGCCGGGGAGGCCGAACTCGGCTACATGTTCCTCCCGGAGGCTTGGGGATACGGGTACGCCGCCGAGGGGTGCGCAGCGGTACTCGACTGGTTCGCCTACGCGCTTCCCAGCGAGCCGGTAGTGCTCTGCACCCAGGCCGCCAACGACCGCGCGATGCGCCTCGCGGCGAAACTGGGGTTCACCGAGGTGGAGCGGTACGAGGAGTACGGCACCGAGCAGTGGTTCGGCGTGCGGCCCTCCGTCACACCGCCCAGCTGAACGAGGCCGCTTCTTCCGGCTCATACGGCCGACCAGATGAGGAACACGCCGGTCCGGCACAACCGGCACCGGTCTACCGGGCAGGCCGCGCCATTGCTTGAGGCATTGATTCAATGCTCGGCGCTGGTGCGCCGCTTGTAGGTGTCCCGGTCGAAGGGCGGGTGGTCTGCCGCCGACTCGGCCACGACGCTCGGGAAGCCCGCGTCGTTGCCGCCGACGGTGAGGGCAACCAGGGTGGCGTCTGTGTTGAGGACGCCGGAGTCGATCTGTTCGACTTCGCGGAAGTTGCCGTCCCAGCCCCAAACGACCTCCCCGGCCGGTCAGTAGGGAGGCGGCCGAAAGCGGGACGCCGATCGCGCCCGGCGGTGCGGCTCAGCCGAGGAGCGCGAGCACGTCGGCTGAGGCTACTGTCGGAGCGTCCCTTGGAAATCTCACGGTCAAAGGGTCGCCCAGGTCGGTGAACGTGGCGCTCAGAGATCGGCCACCGTCCACCGTGTACTCCGCACGTCGCACGGTGGGCTCGCCGTCAACCGGTACGAGAACCCGGACCGTGACCGGTCCCGTGGCACGGGTCAGCTGCTGCAACCGTTCGCCCGCGCCATCCACGACCGTATCGCTGGTGACGTCGTCGGTACCGCTGCCCGCGCCGGCAAGCAGCGCACCCGCCTGGCACACGGGGGCGATGCCCTCTGCGGACGGTTTGTCGGCTGGGAGATCGGTGACCATGTACGCGCCTCTGAGCAGCTTCATGACGGCCGATTCCGTGTCCTCGCTCGGGTCGGCGGCCGGGTCCACCGGGTCGAGAGGACCGCCGTTCAGGGAACTGACCGCGTCCGGCAATGCGGCATCCTGCCAACGCGTCCAGACGCGTTTACCCACAAGCAGGCTCTCTGCCGCGCCCAGCGTTCCCTTGCAGTTCCCGCGCCCGTCCAACTGCACGTTGAACGCGGTCGTGGTCCCGTCAGCCGCTCGAAGCTTCCCTGCCATCCGGAAAGAGCCGGCATCGTGCAGCGGTTGCAGCGCCGTCCGCATCCTCTCGGCCTCGTCCCCTGCCGTGCCGCGCATGCAGGCCGACGTCGAGAGCACGGTCAGCAGTGCTGCGGCACCGATACAGACCACGGTGCCTCGTGCTCTGCGAACGCCCAATGCAGGACCTCCGGGCTCCAAGCGATACGTACCGGAGGCGGCGTCCGAGCGCGGCAACCGGGTGCGATCATAAGAATCTTGATCGTGAAGCCTTGCACACGCAGTGTCAACAATTGCGGGCGCAAGCCGAAGCCTGGGCACCCGGTTTCGGCCAGCGTTCTGTGTTGGCCCGTCGCTTCGATGAACGTCCCCCGAGCTCAGCTCCAACTCGGCGAGGGCCCGTGCGGCGGCTTGAAGGGAACCGGCCGGCCGGTGACCCCGTCGAGCAGGACGCGGTCGCCCGCAGGTCGGTCCAGTTGCACCGTCACCTCCTGCAACTTGCCCTGCTTGGTGCAGGTGTCACCGTCCTTGCGGTCCTTGACGGAGGCTGACAGCACCACGCTGTCGGGCGTTTCCAGTACGTCCACCACGGGGCCGTCGTCGCAGACGCCGTGAAGAGCGACCACGGTCACCGATCGCCCGTCTGCGGAAATCTGGACCAGCCGGTTGAGCGGATAGCCAGGGACATCGCTGGCCCTCTTGATCGGCGGCCGGGGGAGTTTCGACGGCATGACAGCGGCCTGCTTGAGGGGAGAGTCGTAGCCGTCCAGGGTGAACAACCAGGCCGGTACCACCGCCGGTCCACGGCTGGTGGCGACCCTCATCTCACCCAGTTTCGCTCCGGTCACTGTGAGGTGGGGCTTTCCGTCGACGTGGCCGCCGGCCAGGGTCTCGTACGACTCATCGGCTGCCAACAGCGGCCTCGTGAGCGACCCCCCTCCGGCCCAAGCCACCCGACCGTTCTTCGGCCGGGTGGCGGGCAGGGTTCCCTGCAGAACGAAGCTCTGGTCTTCGTAGGCGTGCTTGTCATTCTTGCCACGCAGGCCGCCTTGCGGCAGCTGCATCACTTCGCCCACCGGGTAGTAGCCGGCGCGCCACGCGGCAGCCGCAGGTGAACCGTCCCAGGCTGCGGCAACTTGCCGGGCACGGTCGGCCGGCGCCTGTGTACTGACGCTGGCCTCCTGCTGGCTGCCGCAACCGGCGACAGTCCCCAAGCCGGTGGCAGCCAGGGGCACCGCAACAAGCAGGCTGACGGACCGCGAGGACCTGATCCGCATGTGTGCTCCCGGAATTGAGGAATGACGTCTGGTTGACGGCCATGTCCCCGTGACGCTGTTGGCCTGGGAAAGGTTCACCGGTTGCGACAACTGGGGACGACTGGCCGTCAGTAGACGCACTGCTCCCCCGCTGTCGCCGCCCAGGGCACAATGTGCCACCCCAGTACCTGACGGTCCCGAGTGGGTTGATGCCGGGGTCGTTCGCCCTGATGGTGGCTTGGTCGCCCAGGGAACCGCCGAAGCCGGAATGGGCCACATAGCCAATTCTTTGGCTGTTCCTGTCTGCCCACGTCCACAGCCACCGGCGCGGCTCCGCAGCCGTGCGGTGGGCAGGATCGGTCACGAGCCGGGACTGTGGTGCGAGAGACCGGCATCTCTTGGCCCAAGGTCCTGCGTAGGCTCAGACGTTGAAGAACAAGCTCAGTTCGCTTCGGGTTTCGTGTCGAGGACCTCGCGGACCTGCTCCGTCGCGCGGAGGATGCTCTCGCTGATGAAGTCGCTGAAGCGGGCGATGTTCTCCAGGCGGGCGGCGGCCGGGCTGTCGCGGCCGAGGATGCCGACGCCCTGCCGTGCGGTCTCCGCGACCTGGGCGATGCGGCGGGCGCTCTCGATCGTCGACTGGTACCAGACATTGTCGTCAACGAAGTAGCGCTCGCGGCGGCGTTCGTCACGTTCCCGGCGGATGAGGCCCTGCTCTTCGAGGACCGCGATCGCTTTGGAGATGGACGCCGGGCTGACCTGGAGGTGCTGGACGAGTTCGGACGCGGTGAGGCTGCCCGCGTCGGCGATGAAGAGGCTGGTCAGCACCCGAGCCGTCATCTTGGGCATGCCCTGTTGCATCAGGAGGGTGGTGAAGGACTCCTCGTACTCGCGCACCGCCTCGGTGTCGCGCCCGTGACTCGGCGCAGGCGCTCCCTGCCCTCTGGGCACAGCCTTCCTGCGCCGGTGGGCTCGGCGTTCGGTGGCACGGTGGGCCAAGTCGGCGCGATAGGCGGTGGGGCCGCCGTTGCGCATCACCTCACGCGTGATCGTCGAGGTCGGACGGTCGAGGCGTCGGGCGATCTCGGCGTAAGGGAGGCTGTCGGCCAGCCCCAGCGCGATCTGCTGGCGTTCGGACTGGGTGAGCCTGCCTCCCGGCATCGCGATCTCCTCGGTGATTCTTCGTAGCGGTCCCTGATCCCCCATCATAGCGTTCACTTCACATCCATTGCAATGATCAGAATAGCTATCGTTGCGTTGAATTCAAAGTCGTTGCAACGATTACTCGGCATCTACCTGCGTAAATACTGATCCTACGCAACGGATGCATTGTCGGACTCAGGAAAGCAACGTAGCGTTTCTGGTGTCAGAAACGCAGAACGACCACAGGAGAGCACGATGCAGAAGTTCGACACCCCCGCCCCGATCTCCGCCGTCCTGAACATCCCCGCCGGACGCGTCCAGTTCATCGCAGCGGACCGCGCCGACACCACCGTCGAGGTCCTGCCCGCCAACCCCTCCAAGAGCCGCGACACCAAGATGGCCGAGCAGACCACCGTCGCCTACGCCGACGGCGTCCTGCGGATCACGGCCCGGACCTCCGACAACCAACTCTTCGGCCCCTCCGGATCCCTGGAGGTCACCGTCCAACTGCCCGCCGACTCCCGCATCGAGGCCAAGGCCGCCAGCACCGAACTCCGCGGCGTCGGACGCCTCGGCGACATCGTCTTCGAAGGCGCGTACCGCCAGATCAAGATCGACGAGGCCGCGAGCGTCCGCCTCACCGCGGTCGACGGCGACGTCGAGGTCGGCCGGCTCAACGGCCCCGCGGAGATCAGCACCGCAAGGGGCGACATCCGGATCGCCGAAGCCGTACGCGGCACGGTCGTGCTCCGTACTGAGTCCGGCGACATTTCGGTCGCCGCCGCCACCGGCGTCTCGGCCACCCTGGACGCCGGCACCGACCACGGCCGCATCAGCAACACCCTCAAGAACGATGGCACCGCCGAACTCGACATCCGCGCCACCACTTCCCAGGGCGACATCACCGCCAGCAGCCTCTGAAGAGCAGAACCAGGACTTCCGGCCGGGCCCACCGCGATCGAGATCCTCCCGGTCGTCGCCGAGGTCCCGGCCGCCCGTCCCAAGGGGGCTGTGATCCACGTGCCGGGCCTGCGGAAGCCGTGCAAGGCACCCGGCGCGACCAGGTGGAACACATAACTGACGAGATGGGGCGGCGGATCCGCAAGTTCGGTGCGCCACAGGCAAGTTGACTGTGATCAAAGCCCCACGGCCGTACAGGCAGCCCCCAGCCCTGCCGCCGCCGCGCCGGGCCCGGCGCACCACAGCACCCACGTACAGTCCGGGCCTTGCAAGTGCCGTGCCACACCCGTGCCTTCGCCGCGGCCGCCGTGCGGCAGTACCACGAGGAGAGCAGCGCGCGGTCGGCCTGATCCAGGATCCGAGCCAGACCCCGGCGTCTCCCGTTCGTTCGTCCCGTCGCCGATGCGGGTACCGTCCATCGCTGAGAGCGGCCCGGTCCCCTACAACTCGGGTACCAGCCACCTCCGTTGTGTCATTCCCAGGGTGGAGGGGAGGTGCAACCCGGCGAGGGATCCGCATGCCTGGGTGGTACCTGAAGGATCTTTCCTGTCCGAACATGCGACCGGAAGGATCGATATCGTGCGCAGACGACGTCTCGCGCCCCTGTTGGCCGTAAGTGTCACGGCAACGCTGGCTCCCGCACTCGCCACCTCAACGGCCAGCGCGGCTCCGGCCGCCACCCCGCAGGCCGCCGCCTCGTCCGCCACCAACGGCGCGCTGGAGCGGTATGTGAAGCAGAGGCCGAAGTGGAAGCGGTGTGGAGCCGACTCTCCGGCGGAGTTCGAGTGCGCCACGATCAAGGTCCCGCTGGACTACCGGGTTCCCAGGGGCAAGCGGATCGACCTGGCCATATCCCGGATCAAGACCACCGCGCCCGGCAATCGGCACGGTGTCCTGTTCTCCAATCCCGGCGGCCCGGGTGGGCAGGGGCTCTACATGCCGCTGTCGATGCAGGAGAGCCTCCCCAAGTCCGCACAGCGGAAGTACGACCTCATCGGCTTCGACCCGCGCGGTGTGGGACGGAGCAGCCCGGTTTCCTGCGGTCTGGAGCCCGAGGAGGAGGACTGGCTACGGCCGTACAAGGAAGAGACGTTCGAAAAGGACGTCGCCTGGGCACGCGACGTCGCGAACAAGTGCAGGGAGAAAGCGGGCGACACGCTCCCCCACATCACCACGCGCAACACCGCGCGCGACATGGATCTGCTCCGGGCGATCCTCGGTGAGAAGAAGATCTCGTACGTGGGTTACTCGTACGGTACTTACCTGGGCGCCGTCTACACCCAGCTCTTCCCAGGCCGGGCCGACCGGTTCGTGCTGGACAGCGCGGTCGATCCGGCGCGCGCGTGGCGAGGGATGATCCAGTGGTGGGCGGAGGGCGCCGAGCCCGCGTTCGACCGGTGGACCGAGTGGGCCGCCGCGCGTTCGGAGAAGTACGGCCTCGGTGACACCCCCAAGAAGGTCGACCGGACCTTCTGGGACCTGGTCGCGCAGGCCACCGAGAAGCCCATCGAGTTGGACGGGCAGCCGGTCACCGGTGATGACATCCGCAGCGGTATGCGCCAGGCGGTCTTCACCCCGGAGATGGCTACCGAGGCGTTCGTGGAGCTGAAGAAGGCCGCGGCCGGCGAGCCCGCCTCCGCGACGAAGCTCGGGGCGTTCGCCGGATCCAAGGGGACCGGAACGGCAGGCGCCGCCGGTGCCTCCGGGGTGCCGGCCGACAACATGACGGCGAGCTTCTGGGCCGTGGTGTGCGGCGACAACTCGGCCGCGTGGTCCCGCGATCCTGAGAGCTACCGGCAGGACGCCATCGAGGACAAGGGCCGTTACCCGCTCTACGGTGACTTCGCGTCCAGCATCAAACCCTGCGCGTTCTGGGACAGGTCCGCAGAACCGGTGACCAAGGTGAACAACAAGGTCGGCTCCCTGGTCGTCCAGAACGAGTGGGACTCGCAGACCCCGCTGCCCAGCGGTCAGGCCCTGCACGCCGACCTCAAACGTTCGAAAATGGTCACCGTCCTCGGCGGCGAAGGCCACGGCGTCTACCCGAACGGCAACGCCTGCACCGACGGCACGGTCACCCGCTACCTACTCACCGGCAAACTTCCGGCGAAGGACGTGAGTTGCCAGGCGACGGCCGGCTCGAACGCGGAGGCACGAAAGAACCAGAAGCGGGACTCGCTCCCCGGCTCTCCGCTCCCGGAACGTGCCCCGGACCGCTTCTGAGCCCAGCCGCATGGCCCATTGCCGCATGACCCGTTGAAGAGGGGGCGGGACCTCCTGGGCGGGGTCCCGCCCCACCGCACGCCGACGCCGCTCGGCGCCAACTCCAGCGCCGGTGTTGGAGTTGGAGTTGGAGGAAATCGGTTCGCCATGGCCTGTGACGGTGTGCCATGCCACCACCGACCGGTGTTGTCGGTGGCTGATGCGAGGATCCCGGCGAACCTACGCAAGGAGATCAACATGGGCACCTGGGACACCGGCCCCTTCGACAACGACACAGCGGCGGATTTCGCCAACGCTCTCGACGACGCCAAGCCCGAGGAACGCGAAGCCCTGATCCGAGGTGTCCTCACCCGAACCGTCGACGCCACTGGCTACCTCGTGGAGGCGGAAGAGGCGGTGGCCGCCTCCGCATTGATCGCGGCGCAATGCCCAGACGGCGACCCTGTCGACACGCCCTACGGCCCTGAAACACCAATGCCGGCCTTCCCCACCGATCTTTGGACGCTTGGCGACGAGGCCCTCGCACGCATTGTCAGCGACGAGTCCGGGCTAGCCTCGAACTGGGTCGACCCAGATGACGAGAGACGATGGCGTGCACTGCTCAATCGCCTTCGCGTGGTACTTGCCCCACCGCAACCCACCATCCCGCTCTTTGACTTTGAGCCATGACACAGCGTCACCAGTCACAGAACCCCAGCCAGAACCGCTACTCGTGAACAAAGCCAGGGTGCCAGCCGGGTTTCGGCTGCGCAGAGTTCGGCCGCCGTCATGAGTACCTCCGTGGCCGGAGCCTTGATCTGCCCGTAGTCCAGCAGGTCCGGAACGGTGAGGGACAGGCGTTTCTTGAACGCTCCCCACGAGCGACGGGCAGTTTCATCGGCGCGCAAGTAGTCGCGGAAGAGCAGGGCGAAGCGGACGTTCGGACCGCCGTCCTCACGCAGATGCACGTTGCACCTGCGGGCGCCGACAGGCGGCGCGAACACCAACTTGCGACACTCCTCGCCACCGGAGATCTCAACGCGGTTCCAGGGTTCGGGGCGGCGGCGGAAGCCGATCGCCGTAAGCAGCCCGATCTGCCTGCTTTCGTCGATCGCCTCGACGCAGACCTGGATGTCCACGCAGTCCTTGGCGGCCAGACCCGGCACCGACGGCTCCTCCACGGGGAAAACGGAAACTGATTCACCTGGTGACCCGTCTTGGGGAGCGAGGACTAGCGGATGGGAAGCCAGGTGCAGAAGGCGGACAGCGGTGTGACGTCGACGGTGAAGGCAGCGGTGCGCCGGGCTGGGCAGCGGATTCCGAGTGATGGCAACAAGGGGGACGGAAGGGCACGGTCGGTCTGGACTCGAGGGCGAGTGCTCGCAGCGTTCGCGGTGCTGACAGCCGGGCTACTGGCGTTCCACCGGACCGTGCCCAACTCCCCCGGGCGCCTGGGCAGTTTGCTGGAAGCGTTCCTGCCTTGGCTCGGCCTGGTGGTCGTGGCGCTGCTCGGCCTGGCTCTGCTGCGCCGTTCAGCCATCGCGCTGGTGGCCCTGCTGCTGCCGGCGGCGGCATGGACGTACCTCTTCGGCGAGTTGCTCCTGCCCGGGGCGAAGTCCCGCCCGAACGACATGGTCGTGGTACAGCACAATGTCAGCGACGAGAACAGCGACCCGGCGCGCACGGCCCGCGCCCTGGCTGACGCCGAGCCCGATCTCATCGCGCTACAGGAGTTGGTGCCCCCGGCACTGCCGGTCTACCGGAAGACTCTCGCCCCGGACTACCCGTACCACACAGTCCAGGGCACCGTCGGACTCTGGTCGAAGCATCCGCTCACGGGTACTCGCCTGGTGGACATCAAACCCCCTGGGATCACGGAGACTTGGAGTCGCGGGCTGCGGGCCGTGGTCCACACGCCGCACGGTGACATCGCGGCGTACGTCGCGCACCTGCCCTCGATCCGTGTCCGGGCGAGCGGCCTCGAATCCTCCTGGCGCGACGAAAGCGCTGACCTGCTGGGCAAGGCCGTCGCCGCCGAGAAGCTGAGAACGGTGATCCTGCTGGGCGACCTCAACGGCACGGTCGACGACCGTGGGCTGGCCCCGCTCACCTCACAGATGAACGTGGCGAAGCGAGGTTTCGCCTTCAGCTTCCCTGCCGCCTTCCCCGTGGCCCGAATCGACCAGATCATGACCCGCTCGGCGACCGTCGGCCGCATCCGCACCCTGCCCGCCACCGGCAGCGACCATCTGCCGGTCGCCGCCCGGATCGCACTGTACGGTGACGCCGTGGGAGGGTAGGCGCCGGCCGGGACGACGACGGGCGGCGCGGTCAGATCGCCGGCGCCGGGTGGGTGGGATCGTTCACGGAGGCGACGGCATGGGGATTGTCCATCCGGGATCCCCGCCCAGATCGAAACCGGCCGGAGCCCGCACCTTTCCATACGCCGCATGTCGTACGCGACGACGTCATCGCCGAGCGCGTAGTGGACCGGGATGTAGGCGCCGACGGCGGCCAGGCCGTGGCGGGCGAACAGGGCGGCGGTCTCCTCGGGGGTGCCGAAGAATCCGGGTGGGCCGAGTTCGCTGTCCTCGTAACCGGCCTCGGCCATCGAGGCGAGCAGGGCATCGCCGGAGGCGCCGTCACCGCCCGCGCCCTCGCCGTAGACGCCGTAGCTGACCGGGGCGTTGCCGAGCCGCAGTCCGGTCGTGGTGATCCGCTCGGACGTGGTCACTTGCCGTTCCCCACTCCGGCCGTTTCCCCGCCGACCCGCACGCCCTCGCGCGCCGCGAGCGCGGCGACCAGGCTACTTCAGCAGCCGGAAGTGGGGCTGTTGGGCCCATGCTCTGAGGAATTCCGCTGAGCCGTATGCGGCGGGCCACGGATCGGTCATCGTTGCGACGATGCCGGGAAGGCCCGCCACGATTGGCACCTGGTCCACTCGGAGTTCGGCGTAGGCGACGCCGCCGATCAGGTCCATGACGGCGTCGGTCAGCAGGGCCGTGGCGACGTGATCGACGGGGCTGTCGCAGAACGCGATGACGTCGACGGAGTGGGTCGGGTGAAACCGATAAGGGGTTCCTGGTCGACATCGTCGGCGTGTTCGGCTTCGAAGATGGCCTCGTCGCTTATGCCGGGTCCCATGAGCGAGACCATGAGGGGCCGACGCCCGTCAACGTCCCCGATTTCCGTGATGCCGAGGCTCTCCGCGTGAATGCTCACGTCGTACTCGCCGACCCGCTCCTCCTCAAAACGCGCCGAGGAGCGAACCAGAAACTCGCGGACTCGTTGGAGCGACGCGAGGGGGACGGCCTCCGCCAACTCGATCACCAACACGGCTCCACTCATGGCTCGGAGGGTAGCCAGCCGGGACCACCATCCCCAACTGGTTACTCAGTGCGCACGCCGCGTTGAGTATGCCGTCTTCCAAGGGCCCCCACCGAACCAGACGTGCGACGTTAATCGAGCAGGGTCGTCGTCGCTGACGGACCCTCAACCGTCCTGGACTGAGGAGAAGTTGGGTACGGTCCAAAGCGGGCAGGTGAACAATCGTGCGTCTGGGTTGAACATTCATTGACCTGGGCTTTGTGCGCGGCCCGGTGGCCCCGAGCATGGGGAGTCGTCACCCCCGTCTCCCCCTTACCGGAGGTCTGCCGTGCCCCGTTGGAGATCCGCTCTGGCCATCCTGTCGGCCGCGTTCGTCAGCGCCACCACCCTGCTCCTCGCCCCGCCCGCTCAGGCGGCCCCCAGCGACGCCGACCTCGCCTACCGCTGGGCGCCCTTGCATTACCAGGACACCTCGTCGGCGTACTACACCGCCGACTACCTGGCGCCAGTGAACTACGACGGCGACTGGAACACCCTCAACAACTGGGAGAACCTCGATGCCAACACCGCACGGCTGACCGGCACCGCGTACTACTCCGTGGTCGAGACCCAGACGCACTGGTACATCACCTACGCCTTCTTCCACCCCCGGGACTGGAAGGACTACCCGCTGAACCTCTTCTCGCACGAGAACGACATGGAGGGCCAAGTGGAAGTCGTCCGCAAGGACGGCAGTGAGTACGGCACGCTCCAGGCCGTCGTGACGCTCGCGCACGACAACTTCTACTCGTACACCCCTCCGGGCAGCCCCTTCACCGACGGCCGCGAGAACATCGACGGCACTGTCATCATGCAGAACTACGACGGCGCGGCGCATCCGACGAGCTTTCAGGAAGCGCGCGGTCACGGTGCCTATGCCTGGAACGGTGCCAACTTCCCCGGCGGCGACGGAATCCTCTACAAGCCGAGCCGTGGTGCGGGCTCCGTCCCGGCCGGAGGCAACGACCGGGACGCGCGGTACCTACTCACCGACCTCACCGCGGCCGACAGCCTCTGGGGCCGACGCAACAACAGTGAGACGTACGCCAAGTGGGGCGCGTTCCGCGGCGACAACGGCAAGGACAACGCGGCGCACACTCCCTGGGCCTGGGACGACACGAACGACGGCAGCGACCTCCAGGCAGGCGTGATCGCGACCGACCCCGCCTACCTCATCTCCCGGTACTTCGGCAACACGGGTGACCTGAGCCTGACCTACCTCCGCAACCCGTACCGCTTCTGAGCCAGTTCTCCATGTCCCACGCTGGTTCCTGACCGGCGTCTGAAGTGGACGACAGCAGGCTCAGCGGATGCGGTGCTCGTCCCAGAAGGCGGTCAGGTCCTGGTCCGTCATGGACTGGGCGGCATCTTTGAAGTCGGCGGTGGTGGAGACGCCGTACCAGTGGTCGCGGGCGTATGTCTTGAGCAGGTCGGCCATGGTGTCGGACCCGAGGGTCAGCTCCAGGCGTGCCAGGGCACAGGAACCGGTCGTGTAGATGTGGTGGTACTCGTTCCTGTGCTCGGCCCAGTACGCCATGGAGTTGGTGAGCGCGGTGCCCTCGTTCGGCCAGTAGACGTCCGACCAGCAGTCGCTCGTGTCCCAGCCCTGGAAACGTGCGTTGGCGTACTGCGCGAAGCTTTCGTCCAGCCACGGCGCGTCGTACTCGTCGTTGCCGACGATGCCGTACCACCACTGGTGAGCCACCTCGTGCACGACGGCGCTGCCCTCCTCGGTGGTGCCCAGCAGGACCAGGCCCGGGTACTCCATGCCGCCGCCGAACCCGCTGGTCATCACCAGGTCGATCTCGCCGTACGGATAGCGGCCGAGCTCCTCGCCGAAACGGTCAATGGCGGCGACGCCTTCCTCCCGGTTCAGGCGCACCCCCGCGGCAGGTGTGTCGGGCGCCCAGTACGACTTCACGCGCACGCCTC
Source organism: Streptomyces sp. NPDC058001 (assembly GCF_042886315.1). Taxonomy (NCBI): domain Bacteria; kingdom Bacillati; phylum Actinomycetota; class Actinomycetes; order Kitasatosporales; family Streptomycetaceae; genus Streptomyces; species Streptomyces sp. NPDC058001. The sequence goes on along the minus strand of NZ_JBHVQT010000005.1, from coordinate 297,119 downwards.
CGGGCGACACGTCCGTCGCGGTCCGGAACGGGCCGGCCGCCCACGCGAAGTCCCGCACCCGGTTCGCGACGCTCCACGTGACCGCGCGTCCCGCGCTGCCGGGGCGGGTCCAAGTGCGGCCGGTCGCCGGGACCTTGAGGGCAGCGGGGTGGTCCATCCGCACCCGGAAGTCGCCGGCCAGAGCGTAGAAACTCTCGCCGGTCGACACATACGGATCGAGGTGCCACCCCTTGTCGTCGTGCACGGCGAGCACCGGCAGCGCGTTGCCGAGGAAACGGAACGCTCCCTCGCGGCCGAAGCGGGCGTTGCGCTCGGGCACGGTGATGGACACGTCGAAAGAGACGGACGTGCGTTCGCCGCGCGCGAGCGGCTTCGGCAGGGTGATGGCCAGCGCGGTGCAGTTCACGGTGAGACCGCCCGCGGTGCCGCCACTCACCCCCGCCACTTCCACGCGGGGCGGTGCGTAGGGTGTGCCGCACTTGTCCTCGCCGTTGCCCCACAGCCGTACGTACACCTCGCGCAGCGGTTGGTCGGCGGTGTTGCGCAGCGACACGGTCTGTCGGCCCGTCCAGCGGGAGCCGTCGGTGTCGGCGCGCAGACGCACGTCGTACCGGAGCCCGTCGGGCGTCGCCCTGTCGGGCAGCTCCGTATTCGGCATCGGCGCCGTGACAGCGTCGGACACGGTGGCGCCCGCCGCCACCAGCCATACGAGCAGCACAACGAGCAGGCGACGAACCGTTGTTGACGACCACGCGGGTATCAGCGACATGGCAGCGGATCATGCCACATCGATCAGATGTGCACACGCCCCTCGGTACCGGGATCGCCGTGACGCGTGTTCGGGGGACGGGTGCTTTCGCGGAGGCGGACCGTGCCGCGGATGCGCTTCACCCTCGGTGTGAGGCCGGCGTCCTCGGCGAGGACCAGGCCCATCGCCTCCATCCCCAGGGTCTCCAGCGGGATGTGCACGGTCGTCGCCAGGGGTGAGATGTCCCGGAGCGGGAGAATGCCGTCGAACCCGGCGATGGAGACGTCGTCCGGCAGGGTCAGGCCGAGTTGGCGCAGGGCGTCCATGGCGCCCACCGCCATCACGTCGTTGACCGCGAACAGGCATGTCGCCCCGGTGCCGGAACGGTGCCATCGCATGGCGGCGGCGAACCCGCCGTCACGGGTGAAGTCGGCGTGGAGCACATGCGCGGGGTCCAGCCGCAGTCCCCGGTCGGCCAGCCCTTGGCGGAATCCGGAGACCCGGTCGCGGGAGGTCCGCAGCGACGCCGGACCGGCGAGGACGGCGAACGAGCGGTGTCCCAGGTCGAACAGTTCGCGGGCCAGGTCGCGGGCGCCCGCGCGGTTCTCCACCAGGACCGTGTCCACTCCGGGCAGCCGTTGGCTGATCATGGCGAACCGGCCACCGCCGCTGGTGAAGGAAGAGATCTCCTGCCGCAGGCGTGCCTCCGACGAGCGGTCCGTGCTGCGGCTGCCCGCGAGGATCACCGCTCGGCAGCGGAGTCTTCGCAGCGACGCGAGATACATCGGTTCCCGCTCCGGACTGCGCCTGGTGTCGGCCAGCGTGACGATCATGTCCTGCTGGTCGGCGGCCCCGATGACCCCGGCGGCGATGGAGGAGAAGTACGGGTCGTTGATGTCATGGACGATCAGTCCTACGACGTTGGTGTGGCCACGTGTCTTCACCGGTGCCGTGGTGCTCGGTGCGCGGGTTAAGCGCATCGGGGTGTCAACGCCTCGCCCGCGTCGCTCCGTTCCAGGACTCCGGGGTCCGCTGCCGAGGGTTCGCGAGGCAGTCGCGACCGACACATTGGCCGTTCTCGCCCCTTCAGCCGATGGTGTGGGGCTCACCGGTTCCACATGGCCTCCCGAGCCTGGACGGTGCGTGGTGGGACCGCGGTGGTGGACCGCGTAGAGGGCCGACCATGCCCATCGCCACAGGCTCCGGTCCGGCGTCACACGGCCGGTGACCGGCTTTCGTTCCGTCCGCCCCCGCACAGGGCGCCCGCCGCCCGTGCCGTCCGGTTGCCTAGACTGGGCCATCAACCCTCCCCGCGCAATACCGTGGGCCCCGGTCCGCGATGTCGATCCGGTAGGCGCGGGTGAGTTGGGCGTCGGGAGCCACCCGCAGGGGCCGACGGAAGGCAAGCGCGGGACCGAGGCCGGGATACTCGGCGCGACGTACGAACCACGGTTCCCGGGCGACCGGGTCGGCCGTCACGGTGATCGACGCCGTGGCGCACGCCATCGTGACCGACGCCGCCCGCTCGCCGTGGACGGCCTCGTCACGCCGCCCGTCCGAGTCACCGACGTCGGCCGCGCGGAACCGCGGCGCCGCGCGGACGAACCATCCGCCGTACCCGGCGCCGACGCGTCCGGCGGTCGCCGGGCTCGCCAACTCGACCGGTGTGTCCGTGAGATTGCGCAGTCGGCTCGCCACGCGCAACGTCCACACCGTGGGATCGGCGTTCAGCCGGGCGGTCACCGCGCGGTCCTCGGCCAGCAGCGGGCGGCCGTCGTGCCCGACCCAGACAAGGCGGTGCCGCAGGGATGCGACCGGACCGACGTCGGCACCGGCACCGGCACCGGCACCAACCGCGTCGTCCGCACCACCGCCGGCTGTGTCCTCGGCGGCGATCCCCTGGTCCAGCCACTCGACGTGCTCGATCCGGCCGTGATCAGGCAGCGCGACATAGCCTCGGCCGGACACGTAGGTCGGGCCACCCCAGAACGACGAGCCGGCGACCATCGGAACGGCCGCCCCGATGCCGTGGTGCCAGGGATGGTCGTCCGGTGCCGCGTCGGTGACCACCACCCCGGCGCGGGTGGCGACCGGGTGCAGATACGGACGTGGCGCGTACTCGGCCGACAGCTCCGGGCGGTACTCGTACCGGTAGAGCCGCACGCCCCCGACGGTGAGATCGATCGCCGTACCGGTGTCGGACAGGTGCATCGTGCTACAGCCATCCAGGTCGGGGGCGTAGCTCGGAGAAGAGTCGCGACTGCGCGACCGCGCGCTCGATGTCCTCTTCGACGCCCACGATGCTGTTGCGCGGCCCGAGTTCGTCGTCGTGGCGGCGGCGCGCCCCGATCGCCACGGTGCGGACCGGCCGACCGGCCAGCCATTCGACGACTCCGACGAACGGCCGGGTGCTACGCAGCGGGCTCCGCAGGTCGGCTTCCGGACCGTCGATCGCCTGGAGCAGATCGTCCAGCAGGTCGACGCGGGTGTGCTCCGTGGTGACGGCGGGCCGACCGTTCGTCGCGATCTCCAGACGATCGGTCTGGTACCACCATCGCGCGCTCCCCCGGTCACCGCGCACCAGTACGTACGGGGGACGCGGAGTCTCGGCGCACAGGGTGACGGCGATGGTGATCGGGGGGCGGCCCGGGGTGGTCAGGCGCAGGCAGCCGGTGTCCTCGACCTCGATCGGCCTGGTCCGATACAACTCTGCCTCGGCGTACGGGAGTTCGGACGCGCCGACGCCGCTCAGCGCCAGGCAGTTCATCACGGCATGCGCGAACGGGTTGGACAGTGCGCCGTCGCCCACCTCCACACCGTCGAGCCGTCGGCGTCCGGCCCAGGGCGCCCGCGTGTAGTAGGAGTCCGAGCGTGCCCAGCAGCCGGTGGCTCCGATGTGGGTGACCTCGCCCAACTCGCCGTCGTCCATGAGCTTGCGCAGTCGGACGAGCGCTTCCGAACCGAGGCTCTGGAAGCCCACCTGGCAGAGTCTGTCGGCCGCCGACGCGGCGGCTGTCATGGCGTCCAGATCGGCGAGCCGGACGGTCGGCGGTTTTTCCACCAGGACGTGCGCGCCGGCGGCGTGTGCGGCGCAGACCATCCCGCGATGCAGATGCGGCGGCGTGGCGACCACGACGATGTCGGGCTCCGCCTTGAGCAGGGTGTCGTAGTCCTCGGCGAAAGACCCGCCGAGCGTGGCGATGCGCCGCGCCATGTCAGGTCCTGGCGGACGCAGATCGGTGCAGCCGGCGAAGCGCAGGCGCCCCGCGCCGACGAGACGCTCGATGTTGTCGAAGTGGACCGCTCCGTAGCCGCCGGTACCCGCCAGCGCGACGCGCGGCGGGCTCACCGCGGTGACCGCCGGCCGATGCCCGGCCCCGATCCGGATGGACGAGCCATCACGTCCTGTGTCCTCCAGCCATCGCGGGTGCGCGGGGCAAGCGTTCTGCCATGACGGTGAGCACCGTAATACGCCCTGCCCGCCCCGTCGACAGGGCCGTGTGGGACGACAAGGTCCGGTGGGACGGCCTTCGCCGCGCGGTCCGCGGTCGGGCCCGCCTCCGTCGGCCGACCGGACGGGTGGGGCGGGATAACGTGGGTACTCCCCGATCGCGCCGGCGTCAGGAGCCACCAGTCCGATGAGCAGACCGTCCACGACCGGCGCGGGCCCCAACCGCCCCACCATGGCCGATGTCGCCCGCGTGGCCGGCGTCAGCCTCAAGACCGTGTCGCGGGTGGTGAACCATGTGCCGACGGTCGACCCCGCGCTCACCGAACGTGTTCTGGCCGCCGTCTCGGAGCTGGGGTTCCGGCGCAACGACATGGCACGCAGCCTCCGTTCGCGCAGCACGTCGGGCACCATCGGACTGGTCATCGACGAGGATCTGGCCAACCCGTTCTATTCGAGCCTGGCGGCCGGGGCCGCGGAGTGCGCGCTCGATCACAACGCCATGCTCCTCACGGCCACTTCGGGCGAGGACGGCGACCGGGAACGCGGTCTGGTGATGGAGATGTGCGAGCGGCGGGTCGGCGGGTTGCTGGTGGTGCCGGCCGGCGGCGACCAGACGTACCTGCGCGTCGAGATCGAGGCGGGCACGCCGGTGGTGTTCATCGACCGCCCGCCCGTCAATGTGCGGGCCGACAACGTGCTCATCGACAACGCGCAGGGGGCCCGCAGCGCCATCGACTACCTGGTGGCCAGGGGGCATGAGCGCATCGGGGTGCTGGCGGACAGGCTGACGATCTACACGATGCGCGAGCGACTGTCGGCCGCGGAGACGGCGATGGAGCGTGCCGGGCTGCCCTACCGGCCGGACCTCATCCGGGACGGACTGCACACCGTGCCGGACACGCAGGCGGCGGTGGAGCGGATGCTGGCGTCGCCGGAGCCTCCCACCGCTCTCTTCACGCTCACCAACCGGCTCACCCTCGGCGCGCTCGGGGTCCTCAGCCGATCCGGCGGCGACGTGGCCATCGTGGGTTTTGACGACTTCGAGGCCGCCGCGCTGGTGCCGCACCCACTGACGGTCGTCTCATCCGACGCCCGTGAAATGGGCCGGGTCGCAGCGGAGTTGCTGTTCCGGCGGATCGACGGGGAGCAGTCCCGGCCACGGACCATCGTCGTACCGACCACGCTGGTGGAGCGCGGCAACGGCTGACGCGTGCTCGGTCGGCACACCTCACGACCCGCTGACTCCACGGCAACTCAGAGCTTCGAGACAACGTAGGACTGAGATTAGCCACTTCCTCGCTGGCCTGCACTGACGGCTCCCGACAGGGATCCGAGTGCCAGCGGCCGGTGCGCGGGCTCCCTCCGGGCATCCGGTGCGTGTGTCGGGCGGACGCCTCTCGACCCGAATCACGGCTCCTACCTCACCCTTTGCGCCACCCGCGCCCTTGCCGGACCCATCTGGACCCGAACGCACCGCCGACCTCGAACTCCCCTCAGGCGCTGGAGAGTTTGCGCGTCCATGCCTAGACAACGTTGACTCACGCGGGCTACGTTCCCCTCGCCAAGCCTCAGCACGAGCTGGAAGAGCCGCGCCTATGCAGTTAACGGATATATCGCAACTCTGGACCGTCGATGATGCCCTTTATGTACATGATGTTGCGGTAAGCGCCTTGACGGACGGAGTGCGGCTGGAGTCCGATCCGCAGGACGAGGCCACCGTGATTCGGGTCAGAAGCACCAAGACTGAGACAACGTTGGTACGTCTTGATGTTCCGCTCGGCGACGGGGTGGGCTACTGGCATCCGGCGGCGGGCTGGGAGCGTCCGCTGCCGGCCGACTGGGAGGGCGAGTGGCGACGGGTCGGGCTGGTCGACTCGGCCGCCGCGGGCTGCCTGTACGACGGCGCGGGCCGGGCGCTGCTCGCCTTCGCCGGTGATCACGGTGACGCGACGACCCTGATCCGCTTCGGCGTCTCGGAGGACTCGGCCCGCTTCGGCGTTTGGCTGGCGACACCGCTGCGCGCCGACGAGGAGTACCAGCTGCGCATCGAGGCGCCGGGACGCCCGGTGGACGACACCCTCCGCACGCTGGCCCGGTGGATGCCGGGCACCGACGACGCGCTGCCCGCGCCGGAGGCCGGACGCACCCCTGCGTACTCGACCTGGTACTCGATGCACCACGCGGTCAGCGAGGCCGCCGTGGAAGCCGAAGCCGCAGTCGCCGCCGACCTGGGATGCGGACTGCTGCTGCTGGACGACGGCTGGCAGGCGGGGGCCGACCACCGCAAATACTCCGGCTGCGGTGACTGGACGCCCGATCCGGCCAAGTTCCCCGACTTCCGCGCCCATGTGCGCAGAGTGCGGGAGACGGGCCTGCGATACGTCGCCTGGATCGCGCCGCTGCTGCTCGGCGAACACAGCCGCGCCCACGCCGAGCTTGCCGGTCTCGCCCCGCATCACGTGCCCAGGCTGGCATGCCGGGTGCTGGATCCCCGACAGGATGAGGTGCGGGCCTTCGTGGTCGAGCGTTGCGCCGACCTTGTGGAGCGTTACGGGCTCGACGGCCTGAAGCTCGACTTCCTGGAGAAGGCGATGGTCTACGCGGACACGGCCGAGGGCGGTGAAGGTGATGGTGCCGCCGACGTCAGCCGGGCGATGCGCACGCTGCTCGACGAACTCCACGCGCGGCTACGGGCGTTGCGCGGAGACGACGTACTCATCGAGCTGCGCCAGCCCTATGCCGGGCCGACCATGCGCCGCTTCGGCAACCTGCTGCGCGCCGGCGACTGCCCGGCGGACGCGACGGCCAACCGGCTGCGCACGCTGGACATTGCCCGGCTGGCCCCGGGCGCCTCGGTGCACTGCGACATGCTCATGTGGGACCCGGATGCCCGCGTCGAGGCGGCTGCCCGGCAGTTGCACGCCGCCCTGTACTCGGTGCCGCAGATCTCGGTACGGCTGACCGAACTGTCCACGGAGCACCGGGAGATGACGGCCTGGTGGCTGGGGTTCTGGCGGCAGTACCGCGACGTGCTGATCGACGGCGAGCGCGACACAGGCCGCCCGGACCAGCGCGACGCCACGGTCACCGCCTGGTCCGGGGACCGGGCCGTCGTGACCGTCTTCGGCGAGCACCGGGTGGTACCGCTGGAGCCGGACCGCTTCACGGACGTCGCCCTGGTCAACTCGACCACCGCAGGGCACCTCGTGCTCGACCTCACCGCACATACCCGGGTCCTCCTGAGCGTCACGGATGCCCGCGGCCGGCCGGCAGGTACCCATGTCCGGGAACTCGGCCCCGGCCCACACCACTTGCCCGTACCGCCGTCAGGTGTGTGCCGCCTCTCCCCCGCCTGACCGACCCCTCTGCCCTGTCTCTCTGCCCTCCCTCCCTCTGCTCTGTCTCGCTGTCCTGTCTCGCCGACCTATCCGCATGGCGACTCCGCACCCACGGTCCTCGTGACACACCCTCGGAGGTCTGTTCATGTCCGACACCCCGCACTCCGACGCCCCACACACCGACACGCCACACCCCAGCTCCTCACACCCCGACACCGACGACCGGAACATCACCCGGCGCCGCGCGCTGCTCTACGGTGCCGGGGGCGCCGCCGGCGTCGCGCTGGCCGGCGTCGTCGGCACCGGCCAGGAGGCGCAGGCGGCCACCGCGCCGTCGATCGTGCTCGGCTTCGACGACCCGACCGCCCTGTTCCCCGTCGACGGCTCCGGCCGTGCCGCCCCCGACCTGCTCGTCACGGTCACCAGCACGGCCCCGGTGAGCGGCACGATCGCCTGGAAGGTCAGCGCCCGCAGCACCCGGATCGTCGGCAGCGGAACCGCCGCCTTCAACGCCGCCGCCGACACGGCGCACACCACCACCGTCCCACTCGGCGCCCTGGACCCCGACTACTACCGGGTCTCGGTCACCGTAACGGATGCGGACGGCGCGCAACTGGCCGCGCAGACGCTGGGGTTGGGTGTGCTGCGGCCCACGGTGTCCGGGGTGCGGCCCGACTCGGCGTTCGGCCTGGGCATCCGGCAGGAGGGCAACCTGGAAGTCACCAAGCGGATCGCGCAGCTGATGGGCGTCAAGTGGACCCGGGGTATCGCCGCGGTGCAGCCGGACACCGTCAGCCCGGCGCCGGGCGTGTTCTGGGGCCAGGCCGACATCGACAAGGCCCGCGCCGAGGTGGCCGAATGGCTGAGCTACGGCATCTCGTCGATGGGCGGCATCAACTACAACATGTCCTGGAACGTGCAGCCCGACGCGAACGGCCGGCCGCTGCCGACGTACCGGAACCGGCCGAAGGACATGGTGGCGCACGCGGAGATGGTGTACCACGCCATCGCGCCACTCCAGGACCTGGTGAAGAACTGGGAACTGTGGAACGAGCCGTGGGTGCACGGCCGGTACTGGACCACCGGCGACTCGCAGGACTACCGGGACATGACCAAGCTGATCTGGGACCGGGTCAAGCCCCGCTTCCCCGATGTCGACCTGATCGGCGGCGGTTCCGTCAGCTACAACCGTGACGCGGTGTACGCCCAGGGCTCGGCCCGCGCCGGCTACATCGACGGCTCGGTGAACCACGCCTACGGCTACCCGGACGCCACCCAGTACGCGATGGCCAAGACGCAGGTCAAGATGGACCGGCTCTGGTCCAGGACCGGCGGCCGTGGCGGTCAGTGGCAGACCGAGTGCGGCACCGCGGTGGTCCACTCGTTCCCCAGCCTGCCGGTCGAGGAGGCCATCTACGGAGTGGCCCGCACGCTGGCCCCGACCTACCTGCTGCACATGCTCGCGGGGGCGGAGGAGGACTCGCCGATCAAGGTCTTCTGGTTCTCCCTCTGCTACGACAAGCCCTACTCGGGCCAGGAATTCAACATCTACGACATCAAGACGAAGACGCCGCTGCCCGCGGTGGTCGCCTACTCCACGATGACCAGTGTCCTGGAGGACGCGACCCTCCAGACCGAGTTGTACCCGGACGCCAAGTCCACCTGGGGATTCCTGTTCCGCACCGAGGACGGCAAGGGCAGGGCGGCGGTCTATGCCGACCAGATCTACGACGGCACCGACGAGTCCCCCGCCGCCGGATACCACGGCACCCTGACGCTGCGCGACGCCGCCGGCATCCGCGTCCACGACTACCTCGGCCACCAACTGGCCGACGGGTCGGCGGACCGGGTGACGCTGACGCTGAACCCGTGGGAGGTGCTCTACTTCGACACCGACCGCAGTGCGGAGGAACTGCGCGAGGTGCTGACCGCCAAGGCCGACTTCGCGTACGACACACCGTTGCTGGTGACCCCGCTGTCGCTGGTCAAGCCGCTGGGCAAGGGCAGCGAGCTGGAGGTGCGGGTGGAGAACGTGTCCCCCAAGGCGCTCTCGGCGATCGTGCGGGTCGCCGAACCATCGGGGTGGAAGCTGCGATGCACCAGTCTGCCGGTGGTCGACCTGGCGCCGGGCGAGCAGCGGACGATCCAATTCCCGGTCACCGCCTACGAGGTGAGCCCGGACAACGAGTACCGCGTCGACTGGACGGTCCAGCTGACCGGGCGGAACAACGTCACACCGAGCGGGTCGCGGACGGTTCGGGTCGCCCACCTGCCGTACCGGGCGATCACCGTGGGCGGCGGCGCCGACCAGTGGAGCGGCGTCATTCCGGTGACGCTGACCAGCGTGAGCAAGACCGGCGACACCAAGAAGTACGCGATGCGCGGCGCGTGGGACGACGCCTTCCTCTACTTCCGTGCCGAGATCCAGGACACCACGCCGTCCTTCCAGGTGCCGTTCGCGACCAACCCGTATCTGTTCCCGTTCCAGACCGACAGCATCCAGCTCGGCTTCGACAGCGGAAACAAGCCGGACGACCTGCTGGCCGGCGACCCGCACTACGAGAAGTGCCTGGTCTCGCTCTCGCACCTCTTCGTGGCCACGCTGGGCAGCAGCACCCCCGACCACGCCAGTCAGAACGCGGTCCCCCAACTGCACCGGCAATGCGCACCCGGCACCAACTACCAGACGTACTACCCCACCAACGCCGCCCTGCCGACCCCGCTCGGCCCGATGGACGCCTCGCCCACCGGCGGCAGCGAGGGCCGGATCCTGATCACCCGGGACGCCGTCGCCAAGGTGACCGTCTACGAGGTGGCCATCGCCTGGAACCAACTGCCGGCGCTCGCGGCGACCCTGCCCGCGTCGGCGGGCGGGAGCACCACGATGGCCTTCGCGTTCGCCGTGGGTGACGCGGGCACCGGCGGGCACGGCATGACGTACTCGACCACGCAGTCCCAGGCTCCCCAGTCGGGGTGCTACAACTTCGCGGCGTTCTGGGGCACCGGCGCCCAGTTCAGCGGCGGACGTGTCGACACACGCTGGGGCCTCGGCCGCTGACCCCTCGGCCACCGCGCCTCCCCGCGCGCCGTGCAGGGCGGAGATCTGCCCGGCCGGGCACCCGTCCCTTGCCCCTTGCCCCGCGCCGCCCCTCAACCGATCAGACAAGGAGCCGCAGCCGTGACCAGCGTCGCAGGCACCCCTGCCGCACCGCCATGGGCGGATGCGACGGGCCTCCGCATCACCGGCGTGCGGGCGGTGCTCACCGCCCCCGCCGACCACACGCTCGTCGTGGTCCGTGTAGACACCAGCGAGCCGGGCCTGTACGGCCTGGGCTGCGCGACGTTCACCCAGCGCGCCGCGGCGGTCGCCACCGTGGTCGACGAGTACCTGGCGCCCCAGCTCATCGGCCGCGACCCGGCCGACATCACCGACATCACCGCCACGCTGCACGTCAGCGGCTACTGGCGGTCCGGCCCCGTCCTCAACAACGCACTGTCCGGGGTGGACATGGCGCTGTGGGACATCAAGGGCAAGCAGACCGGATTGCCGGTCTGGCAACTGCTGGGCGGACGCTGCCGGACCGCCGTACCGCTGTACGCCCATGCCGCGGGCCGCGACGCCCGGGAAGTGGCCGACGAGGTACGGCAGTTGACGTCCGACGGCTACCGGCACGTGCGGTGCCAGGTCGCCGTGCCGGGAGCCGGTACGTACGGGGCACCCGGCGCCGCGGCTCCGCCCGGTTCCCGACCCCCGTTGACCGCGAACGCGTGGGATCCGGCCGCGTACCGGCGCACCGTCGTCTCGCTCTTCGCGCATCTGCGCACGGAGTTGGGCGAGGAGGTCGAGCTGATCCACGACGTGCACGAGCGGGTCCATCCGACCGACGCCGTCGGACTCGCCAAGGACCTCGAACCGTTCCACCTGTTCTATCTGGAGGACCCGGTGGCTCCGGAGGACATCGGGTGGCTGCGCCGGATACGCGACCGGTGCGGCACCCCGATCGCCATCGGCGAGCTGTTCACCAACCCCGCCGAGTACCGTCCGCTGCTCGCCGACGGGCTGTGCGACTTCATCCGCGTGCATGTCTCGGCGATCGGCGGCATCACCCCGGCCTGGCGGCTGGCCACCGCGTGCGACCTGTTCGGGATCCGGACCGCCTGGCACGGACCGGGTGACGTCTCGCCGATCGGGCACGCGGCGAACCTCGCCCTGGACCTCGCGAGCCCCAACTTCGGCATCCAGGAACAGCACCTGTTCGCACCGCGGTTGCGGGAGGTGTTCCCGGGCTGCCCCGAGATCCGCGACGGCCATCTGTGGCCGAGCGACCGACCCGGCCTCGGCATCGACTTCGACGAGCGGTTGGCGCTGCGGTTCCCGCCCCGGCGCCTCGGTCACGCCTGGGCACCGCCGCGCCGGGCCGACGGCGCTCTGCAACGCCCCTGATCCGTACTCCGACCCGCACCCCGACCCCAAGAAGGAGCAACCTCCATGCACAGTCGTGCCAGCACGCGTCCCGCACCGGCGAGACGGCGCACCAGAGCGATGCCGCTGATCGCCGCCCTCGCGGCCGGGTGTCTCCTCTCCGGCCTCACCGCCTGCTCCGGCGACCCGGCGTCCTCCGCCGGGAACGTCACCCTGACCATCGGCGAGTGGTCCAACCCGGGGGCGATCGGGTTCACCGAGGAACTCAACGCCGCGTTCGAGAAGGAGCACCCGGGTGTGACGGTCAAGCTCCAGCAGGCGCCGACCGCCAACGGGGCATGGCAGCAGTTGACCAGCAGCATGCTGCAGTCCAAGTCGGTCGACGTGCTTGCCCAGTTCGCACCCACCCAACAGGGCTTCGCGCCGTCGTACACCAATCTGAAGCCGGGCGGTTCGGCGGCGTTGGTCGCATCGGGCCAGCTGGTCGATCTCAAGGACCAGCCGTTCATGAAGAACTACGACCTGGACCGGCAGCAGGGCGCCGTCGGATACAAGGACGGGATCTACGGTGTGATGGCCGCGGAGTACGTGTCCGCCGGCGCCGTCTGGTACAAGAAGGACCTCCTCGCCAAGCACGGCATCGAGGTGCCGGAGACATTGCAGGAGTTCCTCGACGCCTGCGCGAAGCTGAAGGACAAGGGAGTCACCCCCATCTTCGCCGCGGCGAAGGAGGGCATGCAGGGCGGTGTCTGGCAGGGCATCATGAACCAGACGCTGATGGCGGGCCGCCCCGCCACGGACTCGGTGAAGGTGTCCAGCGACCGGGCCGCCGCGTTCTGGCAGAAGAAGCAGTCCTGGGCCGATCCGGTCTACAAGAAGATCTCCGAGCAGTACCAGAAGGTCGTGCAGTACCTGGAGCCCGGCGCGACGGGAGTCGCCCAGCAGACCGCGCCCGGTGTGTGGGCCAGCAAGCCCGACGACTTCCCGTTCCTGCTGGACGGTTCCTGGGACGGCGCGGCGATTCAGCAGGCGAACCCGAAGCTGAATCTGGGCTTCTTCATGCTGCCCGGCACCGACGACCGGGCCGCCAACCGGGTGGCCGTCAAACCGGACCTGACCTGGGTGGTGCCGAAGAGCGCGCCGCAGCGCGAACTGGCCTTGGAATGGCTGGAGTTCTTCTCCCGCCCGGAGAACTACAAGAAGTGGCTCACCTCGACCGGCTCGCTGTCCACCCAGCCGGCGGTGAAGAACACCGGACTGCCCTGGATGGACTGGCTGAACTCGCACATGACCGACTCGTTCCAGCTGCTGACCGTCCCATGGGCGCCGGTCGGCGCCTCGCTCGACGCCGCCGGGCCCGACCTGTCCAAGATGGCGCCGGTCGGCAGAGAGAGCGTGGACACCGTCCTCAACCGCTCCGCCCGCGCCTACCGGACCGCCGTCCAGTAGTCCGACACCACGGTGGAAGGAGGGCGGCGTGTCACGCTGCTTGTTCGGCACTCCACGGACCCGGCGGTTCATTCCCTGGGCGAGTGTCGCGATACCCGGACTGGGGTGGCTGCTGTTCGGGCTGTACCCGTCACTGGCGACCATCGGGTATTCGTTCACCCAGTACTCCGGTCTGCCAGGCACACCGCTCAACTTCTGCGGCATGTGCAACTATTCGACCGCGTTCACCGGGCTGTCCTCCGAGGTGTGGGGCGCGGTGAAGGTCACGCTCATCTACGTGGCGGGTGTGACGATCGCCCAGAACGCCATCGGCATCGGCCTTGCGCTGCTGCTCAACCGGCGGGGCCGCTCCTACGCCGTGTACCGGGCGCTCATCTTCATGCCGCAGATCTTCTCGGTCGCGGTCGTGGGGGCGATCTTCGCGCTGATCTTCGACCCGTTCTCCGGCCCGACGGGGCAGATCCTGCATGACGTCTTCGGGATCTCCAGCGCCTTCTTCGGCTCCGACCGACTGGCGCTGCCCCTGGTGATGCTCGTCAACGTCTGGATGTTCTCCGGGTACTCGATGCTCATCTACATCGCCGGGCTGCGCAACATACCGTCCGAGGTGTACGAGGCGGCTTCGATGGACGGCGCGGGACGCTGGCGCACGTTCCGCAGCGTCACCTTCCCGCTGCTCGCGCCGGCCTTCACGGTGAACATGTTCCTGACCGTGGTGGGTGCGCTCGGCGAGTACGCGCTGATCCTGGTGCTGACCGGGGGGAACTTCGGCACGAAGACGCTGGGTATCTACATGTTCAACTCGGCGTTCCTCAGCGGGACCAGTCAGCTCGGGTTCGGTTCGATGCTGGCGATGCTCCAGTTCTTCCTCACCCTGGTGCTCGGCGGCGGCGCGCTGTGGGCCCTGCGACGCCGGGAGGTGGCACTGTGACGACCTCGACCCTGCCGAAGGACCACGCCCAGGCCCCGGCCGTACCCCCTCCCCAACAGAGGCGTGCCGCTCGGGAGTTGCTGCGCGGCGCCCGTACGAACGTGGTGTGCTTCCTCATCTCGGTGCTGCTGTTCGCGGCTCCGCTGATCTATCTGTTGGTGCAGGCTTTCAAGACCTACCCGGGCTTCCTCCAGGACCCCACCGGACTGCCGGGCACCTGGACGATGCAGAACTTCACCGACGCGTGGCAGCAGGGCGACTTCGGCCGCCAGATGATCAACAGCCTTGTCTACTCGGTGATTCCGACCGCGATCACCCTCGTACTCGGGGTCTTCCTCGCCTTCCCCATCTCCCGCGGCTACTTCAAGCACTCGAACGCGCTCTACACGTTCTTCATCTTCTCCGGCTTCCTGCCCGGCGGCCTGATCCCGCTGTTCATCGAGGCCCGCACGCTGCACCTGTACAACAGCATGCCCGGCTACCTCGTACTGACCAGCATGTCGGGCGCGGGGTTCTTCTTCTTCGTCGGGTACATCAAGGGAATACCCCGCGAGCTGGACGAGGCGGCGGTGCTGGACGGCTGCGGCTACATCCGGTTCATCTTCACCATGATCATCCCGCAGATGAAGCCGGCCCTCGCCACCTTCGGCATCTTCGGCTTCGTCTCCTCCTGGAACAACCTCATCCTGCCGCTCGTCATGCTCTCCGACAGCGCGTTGTGGCCGGTCACCCGTGGCCTCTACTCGTTCTTCGGCGAGCACACCCAGAACTGGCCGCTGGTGGCCGCCGGCACGTTCATCGTGGCGGCGCCGATCCTGGTGCTGTTCATCCTGCTCCAGCGCCACCTCGTCGAGGGTGTCGCGGGCGGGGCGAGCCTGGGCAGCAGGGGCATCGTGCCGCGCGGCTCCGGGGCCGGCGAACCGTCGGGCGGTGCGAAGTGAACGACCCGTTCCCGCCCGGCCGCCGGACCGCATGGCAGCCGGGCCGGGCCGGCGTCACGTTCCGGCTGCGCGACCCGATCGGTCATCCCGAGTTCGCGTGGCCGAGGACGCTGCTGCACTGGGCGGTGCACTGGCCCGTGCCGGCGGTACCGGCCCGGCGGCTGCGCCTGGTCGACGCCACGGGCACGCCGGTGCCGTTCCAACTGTCCGAGGTACGTGTCGACGGCGCCGGACTGCTGCGTGACGCGGTGGTCGGCTTCTTCGCCGGACTGGCGCCCGGCCAGTCCCACGCGTTCAGGTTGTGCGCCGACGAGTCGGTCCCGGTGGCGGACGTCGTCGACCCGGTGACCGTCGTGCACGGTGAGGACGGCATCGTGGTGGACGCCGGGCCGATCCGCGTACTGCTTCCCCGGTCCCACCGGCCCGGCGCACGGCCCGCTCCGGGCCCGATCCTCGCGGTGGACCGCGGCCACGGCTGGGTGGGCCGGTCCGTGCTGGTCGGCGAACAGGCCCCGGTGGAGCGGATCGACGTACGCGAGGTGGAGGCCGGGCCGCTCGTCGTCGCCCACGAAATCAGCTATTTGTTCGTCGGCGGCGGCAGGTACACCGCGACCGTGCGCTGTGTGCAGGGGTACGACTTCATCGAGTTGACGGAGCGGATGCACGACGGCCGGCTCGCCCCCGCATGGGACATGTACATGGACGGGTTCTCGCCGACGCACCGGTTCTCCTCGACCTGGCCCTACTCGCAGGACGCGGCCGACCACCTCGACCCCGGCTCGCCGGAGACCTACCGGTGGCCGGGCATCACCGACCCGCTGCTGGTCGCCGACAGCGGCGAGGATCCGGCCTTCTCCGGACCCGGCCGACCCGAGGTACCGCACGAGGAGATGGCGTTCAGCGTCGGCCCGTACGCGCCCTCGTACGCCTGGGACATCCGTCCGCACGCGACGTTCTGGGACGTGCGCACCGGAGACGCCGCAGGTGTGTTCGTCCGCGACCCCGCCCGCTGGGACGACCACCGCTACGCCTCCTGGGCCTCCGCCCGGGACCTCCAGATCCGCTTCCGGTACCGCGACGGGGTGCTGCGCTGGCGGTGGCCGCTGCGTACCGGCACCCGGCGCACCGCGATCGTCTTCTACGACCACGAACGCGACCGGGAGGTGCTTCGCGGGCAGCGCCGACACGCGCAGGCACTCTCAGCGCGCTACGACATCGACCCCGAGGCTGCCCTGCGAGCCACCTGCTACCAGTCCACACATGTGCGCCACCTCCACCACTGGCACAGCACGTTGGACCTCGACCGGGTCAAGGACTGGGTACTCGGTTACGACGGGGGGCGCCCGGCCCCGTTGTGCGTCACCGGCGAGATCTCCACCGGGCGGCAGTTGCTCACCGCTCTGTTCGCCGGACCCGAGGGCCCGCGACTGATCGCACACGGTGTGAACGACGTCGCCGGCTATCTCAACATCGGCCAACGGCCGCTCTACGACCGGCTGCTGGACGGCTACGACCGGCTGCGCGGCGAGCTGCACCCGGAGCAGGCGGCCCAGGTCGACGCCCTGCTGCTGTTGACCGCGTACGTCTCGGCCGGCGAGGAGATCGGGCCGATGCGGCGGATGTTCGGCGGCCATCCCAATTTCATGTCGGACGGCAAGGCGGCGCTCGCCTGCCTGGCCTGGCTGTACCCCGAGCATCCGGCGGCCGGCGACTGGCTCGACCAGTTCGAGACGTTCCTGCGGCTGGCCGGGGTTTTCAACGTCCGGCCCGCGCTGCCCGCCAAGCAGGCCAGACCCGGCCGGTGGACGGAGAGTCTCGCCACCTATGTGTGGGCGTTCCTGCGCCCGGCAACCCTCGGCAACGCGCTGGGTATCCGCGCCGACGGCCGTAACCGGCTCTGCACCCCCCACTTCGCGGCCCTGGGCGAGTGGCTGGTCGACGCGCTGACCGCACCGGTGATGACCGCCCCCGTACCGGACGAGCACGCGTCGGCCACCGCCCCCGGCACGCTCCGCACGCACCCGCCGCAGGGCGCGCACGCCGGCTCGCCGCGTCGGCCGCCCATCGAAATGCGGCTGCTCGGCGACCAGTTGCGCCATTACCGCCCGCTCGTCGCCGAACACCTGCTGTGGGCGTGCGACGCCGCGGGGCACCGATTGGACCAGCCGCGCGGCGCCGCCGACCCGTGGCGGGTGCTGCATCCACCGGCCGGGGACCGGGGCACCAACCCGCGCCTGGGCAGCACCAAATACACCGGGTACGGGATCACTCTGCGTGCCGACGTCGGCAGGCCCACGGAGGTGTCGGTGCACCTCCAGCAGACCGACCGCGGCCCCAACTACCGCTGGGGCATCGCGGACGAGAACGGCAGCGGGCACCTGTACTACTACGCACGCGGGCGCGCCTACAGCGGACACGGCCGGGAGGACGCCGGGGACCGACGCGCACCGGACGCCTCCTTCGTCACCTCCTGCGGCATCTGGCGCGCCGGGGCGATCCGGTCACTCGGCCCGAACACCCTGGACCGCCCGCACTACGACCTGGACACCGCGCAGTACGCCGAGATCACCCCCGCTCCGGACAGCCCGGTGTACGGCCACTACCTCGGCCGCAGCGTCATCCTGGTCGGCAGCGACTACCTCGTCGTCCACGATGCGGTCGCGGCCCCCCAGCGGATGGTGTGGACATGGGCCACGCTGACGGAACCCACCGGCGGTGACGCCAACAGTTTCGACCACCTCAGCGACCGGATGCCCTTCGTCCATGTGGTGCGCGGGGTACGCACCGACGGCGCGGACGGCGGCGACTTCCGGACCCCGGTCTCCCGAGGGATACGCCTGGAGGGCCCGACCGACTCCCCCACCGGCAGCACGCTGGCGATCGTCAGCCACCGCGACGACCTCACGGTCGACCCGCAGCACCGCACGCCCTGGGGCGCTCGGATCATCACCCCTGACAGCGTGGATCACGTGTTCCGGCACGAGCCCGGCCACCATGAGCCGACCACGCTCGACGTCACGCTCGGTGTCACAGGCGGCGGTCCATTCGGTGCCGCCGGGGCCGGGCTGCGCTTCCAGGGCACCGCCGGGGTGATCCGCCTGCGGCACGACGGCGAGCGCCAGTTGGCGCTCTTCCACGGCACCGCGATCGGCACCGGCGACATACTCCTGACCACCGGCGACCCGGATCTGGGCATCAGCGCGCGCTACCGGTCGGACGGACACAAGTGCCACGGCACCTACCGTGCCCCGGCCGACACCACGCTGACCGTGCAGGTGCCGGCCGGCCTGCACGGTGCCGTTTTCCACCTCGATGGCGCGCCCGTACGGCCGCTGCGCGAGACTCCCGACGAGGTGACGGTGGCACTGCCGCAGGGGCGGCACCGATGGGAACTCACCGCGCTCACACCCCGCCCCGTCGCCGCCGAGGTACTGCGCACGGTGAACGCGAGTGGCGCCGCCGAGGTGCACTTCACACCGGTTCCGGCGGCCGAGGAGTACTTGGTCCAGCTCAGCGAGGACGGCGGCGACACATGGCGCACGGCCGCGACCGCCCGCACCAGCCCGTACCGGCTGACCGGCCTGGCCGACGGGCGGAAGCTGCACATACGGATCGTCGCCACCAACTCCCGGCACCAGGCTCCGCCCGGCGCGGACTACCCGCTGTACGTCACCGCCGCCCCACCCGCCCCGCCGGACGGACTCGCCCTGCGGCCGGGATCCGGCGGGATCGAGCTGAGCTGGGGCGAGACACTCGGCGCGAGCGGGTACCGGGTGCTGCGCCGCGGCAGTGGCGAGACCGAATACCGCGAGATCTTCGCCGGTCTCGCCTTCTCGTACGTCGACCATGAGGCGTCGTACCCCGAACGCAGAGCGCCTTCGGTGACAACTCCGGGCGAGGAACGCGACGACGGGCGCGAGGATCCTCCGGCGGTTACCGGTCACGAGTACGCGGTGGCCGCGGAGAACGGCAACGGCGTCGGCCCACCCGGCACACCTGTGCCGGCCGATCCGCGCGGCTGGCGACACTGGCGCCCGCCGGTGCCGCTCGTCTTCCGCCGCCGCCACAGCTACCACGAGCCGCCCTATCTGGCCGACTTGGCGACTCCCGAGCACTACGACGGGCAGGAAGAGCCGCCCGACCTGCCGGCCATTTCCCGTCATCCGTAGCAGCAGGGGGTTCCTGTCATGCCCGAGCCGTCAGCACCCGAACCGTCAGTACCCGAACTGTCGGTGCCCGCGCCGAATCGGCGCATCCTGCTCACCGGCGCCGCCGGGCGCATCGGCACTGTGCTGCGGTCCGGACTCGCCTGCCCGGAGCGGGTGTTGCGGCTGCTTGATGTCGCCCCGCTGGCGCCGGCGGCTCCGGACGAACGGGTGGAGATCGTGCAGGCGTCGTTCACCGACCCGGACGCCATCCGCGACGCCTGCCGGGACGTCGACGCGGTGGTCCATTTCGGTGGGTGCAGCGGCGAGGCGTCCTGGGAAACGATCCGCGCCGTGAACGTGGACGGCACTCAACAGGTCCTGGCAGCCGCCGCAGAGACGGGCATCAGGCGGGTGGTCCTGGCCGGAAGCATCCACGCGGCCGGCTTCCGCACCCGCGACGAGACAGTGAACGGCCCCTTGCCCGCCGACAGTTCGGCTCGTCCGGACACCTTCTACGGGGTGAGCAAGGCCGCGGTAGAAGCGTTGGGCAGCCTGTACCACTCGCGGTTCGGCATCGACGTGACATGCCTGCGCATCGGGGCGTTCCGACCGCGCCCAGCGGCACCCGAGGATCTGGCCGCGTGGCTGTCTCCGGCGGATGCGGTACGGCTGGTCGAGGCATGTCTGCGGGTCGAACCGGCCGGATTCCGCGTCCTGTGGGGCATCTCCGCCAACACCCGCCGATGGTGGTCGTCGGCCGAGGCGGAGGCGATCGGGTACCGCCCGCAGGACGACGCCGAACGGTACGCGGCGCAGATCCCGGCCGTCGGTGACGCCGACTTCGCCGCACTGCGCTCCCACCGGGTCGGTGCGAGCTTCTGCACGATGCCCCTCGGCTGAGCGGGGTCCGACGTCGGGTCACCCGGAGGTGCCGTCCCCCTCCGCGGCATCCCGGGCGACACCCATCCCTGCCAACCACCGTGCGCACAGCCCCGTCCACGCACCGACCGACGTGTCGTCCTGGGCCAGCCCGAGCCCGTGCCTGCCGTGCGGGAAGACATGCAGCTCGTGCGGTACGCCATGCGCCGCCAGAGCCCCGGCCAGCCGGTAGCTGTGCTCGACCGGGACGGCCTGGTCGTCCGAGCTGTGCCAGACGAAGAACGGCGGCGCGTGCGGTGTGACCAATTCCTCCAGCGACGCCTGTCGGCGCTGTGCCGGCGTCGCTTCGGCACCGAGCAGGTTCACCCGCGACCCGGAGTGGTGCTCGGTCAGCATCGAGACGACCGGATAACACAGCACCGCGAGATCCGGCCGCTCCTCAGGCCGCGCGTCCGGTGCCAGTGCCGTGTATCCGGCGAGATGACCGCCCGCCGAGAAGCCGAGCACGCCGATCCGCCGCACGCCGCGCCTTCGCAGCCCGGCGATCTCCGCCCGCACCGCCTCCACCGGTCCGGGATGGCGTACCGGCACCGGATATCGCAGCACGTCAGCGGTGACGCCGAGCGACGCGAGCCAGTCGGCCACGGGTTCGGCCTCGTGTGCCGCGTGCATCTCGTAGCCACCGCCAGGGAGGACGATCATATGAAGCGGCGTGAGCGCGGGCTTGTGCACAGTTCCGTCATCCCATTCTCTAAGGGGTCCAGCGGTACAGCAGCACCTTGTTGAAGAGATCCTCCTCGACATTGACCATGTACTCGCCAGTGGAGCGCTGGACCGCGGAGATGCCGTACGGGATGTCGACCCACCCGGTGCGTTCGACTCCGCCGACGACGTCGCCGGGGAGCCAACTGCCCACGAGGCTTCCGTCGGCTGCCTTGAAGGCCCACACCTGGCCACGGGTCTGGACACCGGCGGTGAAGATGTAGTCGCCGGCCCACGCGAGGCTCACCATCGCCACCATCGGTGTCGACGTGGTGTCCCAGGGGAGGACGATGGTCCAGGTCGGGGTCCGGTTGCCGGTACTCCACTTGTCATAGCGGGCCAGGACCTTGCCGCACTCCTTCCAGTGGGCGTTGTCGAATACCTGATCAGGCGTGTAGCCGCACATATACATGACGTCCTTGCTCACGTCGTAGTGCAGACGGCGGACGCGGTTGAACGGCGCGGGCAGGGGGATCGTCACCCGGCTCGCGTAGTCGTAGATCGGGTTGCCCTGGGAGTCGAAGCCCTTCAGGGGATAGCGGCGCAGATCGCGGTCGCCGCCCTCCCAGATGTCGCCATTGGTGTCGACGAACCAGACCCAGCAGTTGCCCGGAGAGTTCAGGCCCGTGCCCGGCTGGAGGTATTCGCCCGCCTCGAACGCGCCGTTCCCGCTCATGTCGCGCCAGATCCACTCGCCCTGCGCCGGCTGGTACGGCGGCCAGGTGGGGTCGTCGCCGACCCAGCGCTGTTTGAAGATGGCCCCGGAAGGCTTGGCGATCTCGCCCTCGAAGCGGTAGATGAGCATCTGTGAGCAGTACATACCGGTGATGTACATGTACAGGGAGCCGTTCAAGCGCCGCAGGAACGGGGACGTGGCGCCGTGCGAGTGCCCGGTCAGGAACAGGCGTGCGTCCTGGGGGTACTTGACCGAGTCGAGGGAGTAGCCGCGCCAGGCCACGTCGCGTCCCGGTGGCTTCGTGACGTCGATGCGGTAATGGCACTGCTTGGTGTAGACGTCCAGCCCGTCGGACTGCGGGTCGAAGTCGGCGGCGTCGACGAAGGCGCTGCCCTGAAGCTGCCAGACCGTGTTACCGAGGGAGTCGAACTTGCGCAGCCACGTTCCGAACTCGCCCAGGGCGACATAGACGTTGCCCGCCGAGTCACCGCCGACGCCGGTGATGCCGAAGAACTTGTCGGCGATGTTCCGGCCCGGCGTCCCCGCCCCGATGCCGCCGGCCTGACCCAGGCTCCGTGAGAGTACCGGCGTCCCGGACAGGTTGCCGTAGGTGTGCACCTGGCGGAGCGGGCCGTTGTCGCCGACCAGGAGGTCTCCGTGGACGTCGATCGCCAGGGAGGTCGGGATCCAGGCGTTCGAGGGCCCGTTGATGGTTCCCGACAACGCGCTTCCCGTGTTGGAGAAGTGCCGGATCCGCGCCGGGTTCGCGGGATCGACGTGCCAGAAATGCCCGTCGTTCGTGTCGCGAGTGATGTTCTCGACGACCCAGATGTCACCACCCGAACCGATCGCGACCGCTCCCGGTCGGTTGACGCTCCAACTCCGCAGGAGTGCTCCGGTGGCCGCGTCGAAGACCTTCACCTGGTTGGCGGCCCGGTCCGTGGCCACCACCTGCGTCTCCGAAGCCGCGGCGGCGGCCGGCGGGCTGCCCACGTTGAACGTCAGCGACGTACCTGCCCCGTTCAGGCCGAAACGCGTCAGTCCGTTGCCGACGGACAGATAGGCGTAGGACTTGTTGACGGCGACCGCGTCTCCGTTGGCTCCCTTGCAGTTTCCGACGAGGTGGCCGTCCTTGTAGATGCCCGCGTAGTTGCCGCCCTCGTCCCAGAAGCTGACGGTGTAGACCGTGCCGTCGGCGGCGACGGCGATGTTGAAGACGAAGTCCTGCACCCACTCCGTGGCCCCGGAGAACGTGTTGCCGGTCCAGGAGGTGACGACATTCGACAAGCCTGCGGCCGGGGCAACAGCGGTCGCCCGCCCGGCGAGAGCTTCCGGCACGCCGCCGCTCGGTGCTGCCGCGGCCGGGGTGGCGCTCACCGCGGACAAGGTTCCGCTCAGTCCCGCGGCGATCGCCACATTCGTGCCCAGGACCAGCGCCTGACGACGAGTCAGACCGCCCGTCCGGGGTGACGGTGTGTTCGGTTCCGACGTCCTGTCACTCATGATCGGCATCCTCTGTTCCGTGAGCCTGGCCCGGTCGGTCGGACGTCAAGTGCCGTGAGTGACCGGTCACTTGACAGCCTTGAAGCTAGAGCCGTCCGATCGGTGCGTCAATCCGTTGTACGGCTTTCAGTACGTGCGGACGGGCCGTACGATGCGACCAAAAGTGAAGTGAACGGTCATCTTCATCCATCCTGTTTCCATCCTGCTTCCATCCAAGAGGGGGTTCTCGCGTGTCCGATCGGCCGACTCTGCGTACCGTCGCGGCCCAGGCGGAGGTCTCCCATCAGACGGTCTCCCGGGTGGTGAACGGCGATCCGACGGTCACTGATGGCGTCCGGGCGAGGGTGCTTGAGGCGATGCGCCTGCTCGACTACCGCCCGAGCGCGGGTGCCCGAGCGCTGGCGAGTGGACGTACCGAAATCGTGGGAGTCGTTCTTCCGCACAATCCAGACTTCGCGTTCTCCAACGATCACCTGATCCGCCTGATGGCGGGCGCGGACGGCGAATTGGCCGCTCGCGGTTACGGCCTGCTGCTGTCCACCCGCGAGGTGCCGGACGACGCGGGCTCGGCCCACCGTCGTTTCATCCGGCGGCGCGTGGTCGACGGACTGCTGGTGGAGGCCGGGGCGGGTGGGGAGGCGCTGTCCGTCCTTCGGTCGGCCGGCTGTCCCCTGGTGGTGATGGGCCATACCGATGACGACCTGATCTGTGTCCACCCTGATGACGAGGGCGGCGCCTACGCGGTCGCCCAGCATCTGCTCGCCCTGGGCCATCGCCGGATCGGCGTCGTCAACGGCCCGGTGGAGAACCGGCTCGCCATGGCCGCCCGGTTGCGGGGGGTACGCCGTGCCTTCGCCGATGCGCGCCGTGAGTTCTCCGACGAGCTGGTGGAGTACGGCGACTTCACCGCCGAATCCGGCTTCAGGGCGGGCGGCCGGCTGATGGCGCGGGCCGAAGCGCCAACCGCGATCTTCGCTTTCAACGACGGTATGGCGTTCGGTGTGACGCGCTGGTTGAGGGAGCACGGACGAGGCGTTCCGGGGGACGTCTCGGTCGCGGGATTCGACGACACATCGGCTGCGGAACTCGTCGATCCGCCGCTGACCAGTGTCAGTCCGCACAGTGTCGAGGTGGGCCGAAGCGCCGCCCGGATCCTGCTCGACCTTCTGGACGGACGGCTTCCGGCACAGCGCGAGAACGTGATGCCCAGCACGTTGAAGGTTCGCGCCTCGACGGCACCACCGCCCATGCCGACGTGACCGAAGCACGGGAAAGGTTGGTGAGTTCAGTCAGCGCGCCGCCGTGCCGGGGTGCCGACTTACCCGCCCATTCCGAAGGGCAGACCTTTATGCCCGCTGCCCAGTGAACGCCGTATGGCGTTGACCAGCTTCACCTGCGCTTGGGCGGGTGCCTGCCTGGCCTGTTCGAACTCTTCCGAACTCAGCGGATCACGCAGCGGGTTGCGTTCACCTCGCTCCACCTGGTCCAGGAAGGAGCTGATGGCACGGCCGAAGTTGTCCATTTCGGCCGCGACTTGCGAGGGAGCGACCAGGCTTACGCGCATCAGGGCCGCGCTCCACTCCCCCCAGTCGTAGTCATAACGGCGCTGGTCTGCATGCGCTCGCCTGAGTTCCATCGTGAACTTGGCGTAGTGGCTGAACATCGCCTGGTAGGCGGCAAGTTGCTGATCCCGCGTCCACTGACGATCTTGAGCACGGCGCGTGACGATACCGCCGACCAGCACACCCGCTGTGGCGGACAGCGCACCGGCGGCCGTTGTCACCAGCGTGTCCAGCATCAAACCCCCTGAGGCCCCGCCGTCCCAACCCTTCCGCTCCTCCGCACTCGGCGGCCGACCCATCCTCAGTTACGAACAGGTCGGCAGTTGTTCAGCGGCGAGGGCTTTGCCCAGCTACCGTGACGTGTCGCTCGCCTGTCCGGTGGTCGGGCTGTCGTATGCCATCGGTCACTCCGTGGGATCGGTCGGTTCAGGGTCGGTGGCCAGGCGCGCGTGCAGGTGCTCGTCGTGGTACGCCCCGTCGCCGAAGCGGTGTGAGTCACGCAGGGTGCCTTCGGGGAGGTAGCCGCAGCGGTTGGCCACCCGGCAGGACGCTTCGTTGCTGACTGCGTGGGCGATCTCGATCCGGCGGGCATCGGCCGTCCGGAAGGCCCAACTGGTGACCGCCCTTGTCGCCCGGGTGGCCACGCCTCCTCCGCGGGCGGTCGGCAGCGTCCAGTAGCCGATCATCGCCAGGCCGTCCGCACGATCGACCCAGCGCACGGTGACGCTGCCCAGCAGGGCGCCTTCACCAGCGGTCAGCACGGCGAAGGAGGCGCTGGCACCGCGGTCCCAGCCTCCATCGCGAGAATCCAGCCATGCCAGGGCGTCGCTGCGGTCGGCTGTCGCGAGAGGGTTCCAGAGGGCGATCAGCGGGTCCGCCGCGGCGGCTATCAGACCGTCCAGCATCTTGTCCGGCTCGGTGGTCTCCCGGCCCCACGGGTGCAGCAGCACATCACCCAGGTCGAGCGTGGTCCGTAGGAAGGTTCGCTGATCGGCGGGGTTCTGGAGGGCGGAGATACTCATGGCGCCCTTCCTACCCGGCCGTCAGGCATATCGCCAGTCATTTCCGGTGGCCACAGGCCGGGCTGAGAGCAGCGCGAGCTCATCCCGTGCTCGGCTACCCGCCTGCGTTTCGTGATCATTCATGCGCGATAACGCCGGTATGCATGGTGGGGACGGGCTGTTCGAGACCGAGCCGGTTGAGAAAAGGCAACCGCAAGGCAGTGGGGCGGCGGTGGGCAGGACGTTCAGGGCGTTCGACCCGCACCAGGTCCTGCTGCTGCCACCGTCACTGGACGACTGACTGCCCCAGGACCACTTGGCCCGGTTCGTAGCCGACCTGGTCGACGAGGTACTGGACCCGGGACCTGGCGGACTACACCGGCAAGTGCGGCTACCCGCCATGCGAAGCACGGCTGATGCTGCGGCTACACCACCGCACCCGTTGCTCTGGCTCACGACGAGTTGTCCCACGCTCTGCGGCAGACGGCCGCGTCAGAGGCTGTCTGTCCTGGGTCTTCTCTGAGCCGCCTTCGGGATCCGAACCCAAGACCTACGCATTACAAGTCCCGGCGAGATCGTCCTGATAGATGCCAGACACTGACGCCGTATCTTGTTTTGCCTGATCAGACGGCCACCGCACCTGCGGGATGTGACACCTGATCCAGCGGATGCCACCCCATCCGCTCACGCGGTAAGCCCTTAGAACTCGCGCAGATAGGCTCGATGGGTCAGCTCGGAAGGAGAAGAGGAACAGGGCCTGGTAATCATGGAGTTGCGACGCTCTGTGATCACCGGGAGGGCTGTGCCTGCCTTGCCATCATGGCTGACCGAACCCCTGTGGGACCAATTCGCGGCACTGCTGCCACAGCGGCCCGGCTACGATCCAACCCACCCGCTGGGCTGCCACCGCACGCGCATCAGCGACCGGACCATCTACGACAAGCTGCTGCAACTCCTGCGCTTCGGTTGCTCCTACGAAGCCCTGGCGGACACCACCTGCTCGGCCACCACGATTCGCAACCGCCGTGACGAGTGGATCCGGCTCGGCGTCTTCGCCCGGCTCCGGCACATCGCTCTGGAGGCGCACGACCGCATCGTCGGCCTCGTTCTGGACCAGATCGCCATCGACGGGTCGATCACCAAGGCACCCGGAGGCGGAGGAGCCGCTAGACGCTCGCCGGTCGGCCGTGGCAAACAGGGCCTCAAACGCTCGGCGATGACTGACAGGTACGGCATCCCGCTGGGCCGCGTCCAGGGTCGGGGCGAACAGCCGCGACTCGCCGCTGCTCGCCCCGACCCTGTACCTTCTGGACGGCCTGGGCCCGCTGCCCGACGACATCTCCGTGTACCTCGACGCCGGCTACGACTCGGGCAAGACCCGCATCACCCTCGACGAACGCGGACTGCGCGGCTGGATCGTACACAGGGGCGAGAAGGCTCCCGTCCAGGCCACCGGGCGCTGGCACGTAGAGCGCACCCGCGCCTGGCAGAACGCCTTCCATCGACTCGCACGCTGCTACGAACGCCGGATCGACGTCATCAACGCCTTCTTCGACCTCACGGATGCCGTCATCACCGTGCGTAGCCTCGTTCGCCGCGCCTTGACCACTCACCGCTGGGACGACCGCTCCACCCGGCGACCATGACCCGCACCCATCTGCGCGAGTTCTCTCCAACTCCAGCGAAGCACCAGAAGCACCAGAAGCACCAAAGGAGAACGGGCTCTGTCCCTTGAGCTACGAGGGCCTCTTGCCCGAGAGCCTGGCGGCCGTCGGCGGCGGTGGGTTACGGCATTGGCGCGAATGTCTCCCGGTGGTCGCGTGCCCACTGCTCGAACGTGCCCGCCGGTCGGCCGAGCACCCGTGGCACGTGGTCGGTGACGTAGGCCGCACCGCCTGCGCGCGCCCAGCCGATGCCAGTGATCATCCCGGCCGGCAACTGGTCGAGCGCATTCGTGTCGGTGATCTTGACCGGCCGTTCCAGCACGCGCTCCAGGATTGCCGCCTGGTCTGCGAACGTCAGCAGCTCTGGCCCGGTCAGGTCGTACCGCTGCCCGTCGTGCGCATCGCTGGTCATGGCGGCGACGGCGACCGCAGCCACGTCCCTCGGGTCGACGATGGCCTGCCGGGAGTCGCCGACCAGATTCGGGATCGGCTCTCCGGCCTGGATCAGCGCCCGGTACCACAAGAAGTTCGAGGCGAAGCTCGGCGGGCGGAGCATCGTCCACACAAGCCCGCTGGCCTCGATCGCCTCCTCCGCGGCGACGTGCCACGCGCCAACGGTCGCCCCGTCGAACCGCTCGCCGCTGCCGATGGCGGACAGCTTGACGACCTTACGGACGCCCGCCGCCCGCGCGGCCGTGACCAGGGCGATGTCGTGGTCCGCAGTCGGCACGGGGGGCACGGTCAGGAGGAAGACCGTGTCGACGTCGGCCACCGCGCGCGCCAGCGACGCTGGGTCGTCGAAGTCGGCCCGTACCCCTCCGGGCCGCTCGCGGCGGGACATCGCCCGAAACAGCACGCCCCGTTCGGTGAGCAGACGGACGACGTGACTACCGATGGTGCCGGTGGCACCGGTAACAAGGATCATGTCCCGACGATCGCATCGCTCTCACGCCGCGTGATAGGAAGTTTCGGCACTATCGTGGGCTGCGTGAGCTCTCTCGTCGTGCCGCCTGCCCTTCTGCGTTGGGTGGCCGGGATCGATGTCGCTACGGCGGCTGGTTCGGCGGCGGTCGACGTGCCCGATCACGCCACCACACTTCTCCTGCGCAGCGACAAGCGTGAGCTGATCGTCATGGGTCCCCGCACCCGGGCCGCCTATCATGTCGGCGCGCCCGGCCATTCGTGCGTGCGGGTTCGCATGCGGCCGGGTCGTGCCCAAGCCCTGCTCGGCCTTCCGCTGCGTGATCTCGCCGACCGGGCCCTGCCGCTCCGCGAACTACCGGGCCTGGACGTCGACCAGCTCGCCGCCGATCCGATCGCCACTCTCGAAGAAGCATTGGCCGATTGGCCGGAGCCCCCGGAGCGGCTCGAAGAGGCGGCACACCTACTGGTCGGCGCCACTGTCGCCACGACCGCGGCCCGGTTGCACATCAGTGAGCGCCGCCTGCACACCCTGTTCACCGCCGGCACCGGCTTGTCCCCCAAGCAGTTCGCACGCATCGACCGCGTTCGCAGTGTGCTCGCGGCCGATGCCGGCCGGTGGTCGGACATCGCCGCGACGGCGGGATACTACGACCAGTCCCACATGACGGCCGAGTTCCGCCACTTCATGGGTGTCCCGCCGGCCGCGTTCACCGCGGGGCGGCGGCCCGCCGCGACTCCGTGCACTGCCTGAGTTCCAAGACCGGCAAAGGCGGGGTTGCAGCAGCTTGTCGTAGATGGTCCGGTCGCTGATGCGCGTGCGGTGGCAGCCCAGCGGGTGGGTTGGATCGTAGCCGGGCCGCTGTGGCAGCAGTGCCGCGAATTGGTCCCACAGGGGTTCGGTCAGCCATGATGGCAAGGCAGGCACAGCCCTCCCGGTGATCACAGAGCGTCGCAACTCCATGATTACCAGACCCTGTTCCTCTTCTCCTTCCGAGCTGACCCATCGAACCTATCTGCGCGAGTTCTTAACAGCCTCGGCCATGCCGCTCCGGCCGACCGAAAGTTGCGTGCCCTGTTGATACGGCGCACTGACACACACGGCCGCCGACGCGCCAGTTCCCCCGACAGCCCGCCTTCGCCTCCATGATGCGTCTCGCGAGGCTGACCGAACGGGATCGCGTTCCAACAGATCCTTGCACCCAGGGGCAATGGGTGGCCGAAAAACATCGCACACGCCTCAGTCCTCACGTCCCCAGCCTTGGAAGTCGCAGGCGGTTACTGTAACTTGACGTTCCGTTAGTTGACCGGTGGTTGGGGAACCACGGTTGACCGGGGGAGGGGGCCCAGGGCATGGCATGTCCACGTCTAACGGATTGGCCTGTGGCCAGTCTCATCAGCTGGATTCGGGCGAGCCTTGGGGCAGACAAATAAGCATGCCGCCCCAAGCCGCATTCGAGCGCGGCCAGAGAGTAAGGGTTCAGGCCGCTGGCGTACCGGAGTTCGCCACAATCAGGTTCGCCCTGCCCGGAGATCAATCGGGGTCTTGGGATCTCATCCTGGTTGACGACGAAGACCGTCGTCACGAAGTGAATCTGACAGCCGGAGACAGCGAGACCGTGCGCCCCCTCGCCAGCGACGGGCAAGCTGACTCCGCCCGTGTGCTGGCCGCGATGTGGACGCAGTGGATGAACGCCGCGGCAACCAACGCCGAGTCCAGCGCGATGGCAGCTACGCCACTGAAGCCGTACGCGCACCAGACCACGGCTGTCTATGGAGCGATGCTCCCTCAGCCCCTGCTGCGTTTCCTCCTCTGTGACGAGCCAGGTACCGGCAAAACGATCATGGCTGGCCTACACCTGCGAGAGATGCAGAGGCTCGGCCTGATAAAGCGGGCGATCATCGTGTGCCCGGCGAACCTCGCCACCAAGTGGGTGGACGACTTTCAGCGGTTGCTGGGGGGCGGGCTGCGGCAGCTGACCTCGGCCACGGTGCGTGAGGACGCTCTGAACTCCAACGACCTGTGGGTGGTGTCGCTGGAGTTAGCAGCAGTGAACCCCGCAGTGCAGGACGCCATCCGGCCGGACAAGGCCGGCTGGGATCTGGTCGTCTTCGACGAAGCACACCGACTGACTCCGACTGCCGCCGGCTTCCACCAGGTCGGACGGCTACTGGCTCAGAACACCCCGCGTGCCCTGCTGATGACGGCCACGCCGCACCGGGGCAAAGAGTGGCTCTTCCGACACCTGCTGCATCTGGTCGACCCGGAGATCTACCCGGATCCGGGCAGCGACCCCAACATCGAGCTCAGTGCACTACGTCCCGGCCCCATCCACTTCTTGCGGCGGATGAAGGAGGACTTAGTCGACTACGACGGTACGACCCGGTTGTTCAAGGGGCGCACCGCGCACAACCACAGCGTCCCGCTGTCGCAAACCGAGTACGGCTTCTACAGGGCCGCCCTGGATATGGTCGACCGATTTTTCCCCCCGGTGGCGCAGCCGCTTGCCCGCATGGTCTACGGCAAGCGAGCAGCCTCCAGTCTCTACGCGCTGGCCGAGACTCTGCACCGGCGGCACGAGCACATGGGGGCGATGAGCGAGGCGGAGGCGGCGCTCATCGCCGACCGCGAGGATCACGGTGACGAGGCCGAGGTCGATGAGGCGAAGGTGATTCACACGGTCTCGGCCGCGTCCAGGGCTGAGCGGTCCGCGATCAACAGCCTTGTGCAGCAGATCGAGGCAACGGTCACTGACTCTCGCTGGCAGCCGTCGAAGTGGAAGCGGCTCACCGACGACTGCCTGGCCGCCCATGGAATCCACCCCGGGAACGGTGAACAGGCCGTTGTTTTCACCGAGTACGCAGACTCGGCCGAGTGGATCGCCCAGCGGCTCCAGGCCCAGGGATACACCGCACAGCTCTACTCCGGCCGCCAGGGAAAGACCGAACGCGACGAGACGCGCAAGGCATTCATGCGCGGCGAATTCCAGATCATCGT
The DNA here is from genome assembly GCF_042886315.1 of Streptomyces sp. NPDC058001. Taxonomy (NCBI): domain Bacteria; kingdom Bacillati; phylum Actinomycetota; class Actinomycetes; order Kitasatosporales; family Streptomycetaceae; genus Streptomyces; species Streptomyces sp. NPDC058001. The sequence continues at coordinate 265,724 of NZ_JBHVQT010000005.1, read as the reverse complement.
CACCACTGACGCCGGCAACGAAGGCATCGACCTGCAGGCCGCGCACGTGCTCGTGAACTACGACATCCCGTGGTCTTTGGTCCGCCTCGAACAGCGGATGGGACGTATCCACCGTGTCGGTCAGCAACGCGACGTCTACCTCTACAACCTGGTCGCTACCGACACCCGGGAAGGCAAGACGCTGCTCCGCCTCCTGGACAACTTCGTTACCGCCGCGAACGAGCTGCGCGGCCAGATGTTCGACAGCCTCTCGGCGGTCGCTGAAATCACCGGCGTCGACTACGACAAGTGGCTGTCGGACCTCTACGGCAACGACGAGCTGAAGAAACAGCAGGCCATCGACGCCGCCCAAGCGGTCCAGGCGCAGGAACTCAGCCGGGCAGCCCGGAAGGTACGGGACAACGAGCGACGCCTGGCCAGCCAGGTGGACGCGGTGGCCGCACTGACGCTGCTTCAGCGTGACCTGTTCGCACGCATCAACCCGGCCATCGTCGAGGCATACCTCGACCGGCTCGCGGCGGCTGGCGTGCTGAAGTCCGCTCCGACCGCAGCCGGGTCCGGGTTCCGTCGGCTCTCCCTGAGCGGCAAGGTCATATTTCCGGCAACGCTGGGCGGACGGAACGAGGTTCACGTCGCCACCAGCGGGGACGTGGTGCGCGAAGCCTCGGAGAGCATCGACATCAGTGACACCGTCACCCTCGGCCCGGGCGAGCCCGGCTTCAGCGACCTGATCAACACAGCCGAGCACACCCTGGCCGAGGACCTGTACCAGTCCGGCGCCGCATCCGACCCCACCAGTCTCACCCCGTACGACTTGTACGCATACGAGGCGACGATGACCGAGAGCAACGGCAAGCGCGCCAGCATATGGGCCACCTTGATCAAGGTGGACGACAGCGGCAATGCCCGCCCGGTGCGATGGGAGTCCCTGGCCAACCTCGTGCCCACCGACCAGCACGGCGGCTCACCACATCCGGCTCGGGAGAGCCATGCGCTCACAGCGGCCCGCGAAGTAGCCGCCGCGACCGTCGCGGAGCACCGGAAGGTGCGCGCCGACTGGTTCGCCCAGGCCCGCCGTGACCTGACCAACCTGCCGCTGAGCCTGACCGACGGTATCGATGACCGACTTGCCCGCCTTGAACTGCGGCACCGACTTCAGGACCAGACCGCTCAACGACTCAAAGAACTGGAGCGGCTCGCGGACGTGCATCTGACCGAACCGAAGCAGGTGGGTCGAATCCGCGTCCTGGCCACCGCCGACCTCAGCGTCCAGGCCGAGATCGACGCCGAGTTGGTCTCCATGCGGCGCGTGCAGCAGCTCCTCGAGGACGACGGCTGGACCGTGACCGATGTCCACACCGAGGGCCGCGGTTACGACTTGGAGGCCCGCCGCCACAGCCAGGTCCGCCATGTCGAGGTCAAGGGCGTGATCGGCAGCGCAGCCAGCGACGGCATCCGGATGACAGGCAACGAAGTCCTCATCGCGACCCAGCACCGCAAGGAGTACTGGCTCTACGTCATCGACCAGTGCGCCGACGGCAAGGGCCGGTTCTTCGGTGCTTACCAAGACCCCGCCACCCTCTTCGCGAACGTCATGGCCGGGAACGCGGTGTTCCGTGTCCCGGGCAGCAGCCTCAAGAACGCCCCCGGGAGTAACGCATGACCCGAATGATTGAACGCTGGTTTCCCAGCGCAGAGGTATCGGCCAACAGTGACAAAGGCTGGGGCTCGGGCAACAGCGAGATCTCCCTGTTCATGTGGTTCGCAAAGCGACCCACCGCTCAGGCCAAAGCGGCCACCATCTGTTCACTGCTGCCGTGGCCAGACGACGCCGAAGAACGGACCAGGCTGCAGAACCTGGTCCGAGAAGCCATGAGGGGGCGCTATGCCGCATGGGGTGATCTTCAAACCGAGATCGCCAAGGCGAATCCTGAAGGCGCGACCACTCTGGACCCCTTCTCAGGACGAGGCATGATTCCCTTGGAGTCGGCGCGTTTGGGCGTCCGGGCATCCGCCGTCGACTACAGCCCAGTCGCGGCGCTCGCAAGCCACTTGCTCACCTCCGCACCGTTCGAGGACTGGAGCGAGGAGCCCGAGCTGCCGTTCGGGGAAGAGCGCGACCACCTACTCATGTCCCGTACGGACAGATTGCTCGGCGACCTCAAATCACTGTTCGCAGAGACACAGACCCGTCACGCGGCCTCAATGAGCGACGTCTACCCCCGGCACAACGGAGCCTTGCCGTGGGGGTACTTGTGGTCCGTGACTATCCCTTGCCAGGAATGCCACCACCGGTTCCCGCTCATCGGTTCCTACGAGCTGATGCCAGCCCGTGGCGGCAGAGAAGCCGTTTCGTTCTACATCGACGCGGACCGGGCCTCCAGCACGTGGGAGGCGGTCGTGACCTCCGGAAAGCCCGCTCGCATGCCAACGCTGACCAACGCCGTAGTGAACGGCAGGAAGGTGGCGGGGAAGAGTGCGATCTGCGTGTTCTGTAACCACGTCCACCCGCTTGCAGTGCACCGTCGGCAGTTACACGAGGGACAAGGCCAGGACGCCCTGGTCCTCGCTGCGGACATCGACGTCAAGAGCCAGAAGACCTTCCGCCGCCCCACGGGCGCAGAGCGCGAGGCTGTCGCTGCGGCCGGGCGAGCGCTGGCTGCGGAGGCAGCGTTCAGCCCGTTCCTGTCCGCCGTTCCGGACGAGGGCATCGCGCCGGGCAACAACAACATCATCGGCCCGAGCATCTATGGGGCGAAGACTTACGGCGACTTGATGGTCGACCGTCAGACACTTTCCTACGTGCGGCTCGCGCGCATCATCAATGAGCTTGGTGAGGAGCTGGCCGCCGCCGGGCTGTCGCGGGAATACGTGCGGGCCCTGACTGGGTACGCAACTGCGGTCGTGGTGAAGAAACTGCGGCGGTCCACTCGTGGTGCGCGGTTCCAGAGCAAGGGCGGTGCACAGGTCGGGGATCTGTTCGTCAACGAAGGGTCGATCACCTTCTCCCACGACTTCTTCGAAGCTGGCATCGGCGATGGCCCCGGAACGTGGAAGTCGATCTCGGACAACGTGCTGGCCGCCTGTCGCAATCTGTTCTCCGACCTGTGCGGCACGTCCGCCTCTGTGCAGCGAGGAACCGCCACTGCTCTGGCCTTCCCTCCTCGCACCTTCACCGCGGTCGTCACTGACCCTCCGTACGACCAGATGATCGCGTACGCGGACGCCTCCGATCTCTTTTTCACGTGGGCTAAGCGGTGCCTGCACAACACCTGGCCGGAACTCGCTATCACTGCCGACCCCTACGGCTGCCAGGACAAGAGCCAGGAGATCATCGTCAAGCGGGTTCGGGGCGAAGCCCCTGACGAACACCGCACCCGCGAGCACTACGACACCCTAATCACCGAAGCCTTCACTCAGATGCGGCAGGTCGTCCGGGATGACGGCGTCGTCACGATCGTCTTCGGCCACGGGGAACCCGAGGTGTGGCAGCGCCTGCTGCACTCGATCGAGCGAGCCGGGCTGGTGATGACCGGTTCATGGCCAGCCAATACCGAGTCCGGTGGGCAGCAGGGCAAGGCCAATATCGAGACGACCCTGACCATGGCCTGCCGCCCGGCCCCGATCGACCGGCCTGCAGGCCGCAAGGGCGCGGTCGAGTCCGAGATAAAGGCCGAGATCAAGCGGCGTTACCCGGACTGGGAGCGGTGGGGCCTGGCCCCGGCGGACATGTTGATGGCCGCTGCCGGACCAGCCATGGAGGTCGTCGGCCGCTACCACGAGATCCTCAACGCCAAGGGCGAACCCGTCGACATCTATACGTTTCTTCCGCTGGCGCGAGCTGCAGTCCAGGAGGCCATGGCCGTCGAGATTAACCACCAGCCGCTGGAGACCTTTGATGCCCGGACGCGGTTCGCGCTGTGGTGGATCACTCTCTACAACCGACAGGTTCGGGCGAAGTCCGAACTGCGCTGGCAGGCTTTGGCTTCTTCACTCGACCTGGCAGCGATACGGGACCTGGTTCCCGATGCCGACAAGGGTGTCCGGTTCGTCGCCTCCCGGGAATACAACGGCAAGATCGACGAAGACTCGACCGTCATCGACATCGCCCTCGCGCTCGCAGCTGCTTCGGAGGAGGGGCTGGAGGCCATGGGCCAGGTAATGGCGGCGACGGAGTATGCAGCTGACGACACCTTCTTGTGGGCGGCCGTCCAGTTCCTCGCGGACCGACTTCCCGTCAACGACCCGGACTCCATCCGCTTCACCCGGGTGTTGCGCAACCGGACCGGCGTCGTCGGTGCCGCCGAGGCCGTAGAAGCGAGCAACTACGAAAAGACTCAGCTCCAACTGATCGACAACGCCCAGTTGCGGCTCGCGTGATGACGACCAGTACCACCACCGTGATCCTCAGGTCCGCCAGCCCAGGAGAGCAGCCGTGACGACCAGCGTGACGCCGTGGTGGAGGGCACTCAAGCTTCGCCAGGAGATCCGGAGCGCCTCCGGGCAGATCGATGATGTACAGATGTCGCTGTTCCGAGCCGTTCACGCCATGGGAGCCGACCGGCCGCCCTATGCCGACGCCGACTACTACGGTGACATCACGCACCCGACCGAACGGCTCACTGACCTGCTCACCGAAATCGCAGTCCGCATCGGTGGTGGCGACGACTACTTGAAAGCCCGAGCAGTCACCCGACTCGACCAGGGCATGGGCGGCGGTAAGTCGCACGCGTGCATCGGTGCCTACCATCTTGCCGCCAATCCAAGGGCGTTGCTGGGAACCGAGCTTGGTCAGAAGGTGACCGAGCGAGCGAGGGTCAGAATCGGCCACCCACTTGCCGGCGGCCTCGGGCGTCCGCATTTCGTCGTGCTGCCCTGCGACAACATGACCCCAGGGGTCGGAGTACAGGAGCTAGATGGGCCCGCGATAAACCTGTATGAGCGTTTCCTGTGGCGTCTCTTCTCCAGGGACTACACCCTCTTCGAACGCTACCGGCGGTTCTGGAGCGACAAGCACAAGATCGCTGAGGCCATCAGCGCGGTGAACCGACCCGTGCTGATCATCGTCGACGAGGTGCTCGACTACATCGGCAACGGACTGGACGGCGCAAACCAGACCGACCTGGCGGCCCAGGACATGGCGTTCCTACGGGCTCTGCTCGATGTCGTCAATGATGTCCCCCATGTCGCGATGCTGGTTGTGATGATCGCCTCCGACACCGACAAGACCGCGCTCTCGCCCGCCGCTCAGGCCCGCCGCGACGACCTGAACAGCCAGCTTGACCGCAACGGCCTGCCGACCACCGTGACCGGCGTGGGCGACTTCGCCGACATCCTCCGCCGGCGGCTGTTCGACGCCGAACCCGCAGGTGAGGTGCTCGTCGCGACTGCTGCGCTCTACAAGGAAGTCCTGACGGACAAGACCTGGAGCAAGCAGGTCTGGGACCCGATCGGCGCCGCGTGGCGCCGCAACTGGCGTGCGGAGATGACATCTTGCTACCCGTTCCATCCCATGCTGATGAGTCTGGCGCAGGAGGAGTGGAGCAAGGTCACCGGATTCCAACGGGTCCGGTCCACGATCCGCATCTTCGCCGCCACGGTCTATGCCCTGCAGCAGCGCGGCAAGTCAGGCGAGTGGGTGCCGGCTCTCATAGGGCCCGGCGACCTGCCGCTGTCGGACAGCACCGTCCGAGAGGCGCTCCTGGGCAGCGGCCTGGTCGAGGACGACCGCACCATCGCGAACTATCGGAGCTTAGCCGAGATCGAGGTCGTCAACCACGACGGCTCGTCAGGCGCAGCGCGCCGGCAGGATCTCGAACGGCAGTCCAGCACTTGGGGCACGAACAATCCGCGCGCGGCTGAACGGGCGGCCACCTTCATCTTCCTGGCGAGCGTTGTCGGCACCCTGCGCCCGGGGCGGGGCCGCGGAGCCAGTGCTCCTGAGGTCAAAGCGGCCACCAGCGTGCCGGAGGCCACGTACACCATGACCGACGCCGACGGCGTCGTCGATGAGCTGGTCAACCCGAACCAAGGGATGAGCGCGCTCGACATCACTCCCGGTCAGGGCAACAACAGGCCGGCCCGTTACTTCCTCTCCACCCGGCTCACCCACCGCATGCTGGTGAAGAACATCCGGCGCACCATCACCGAGACCGAACGCGACCAGGTCATCGCCGACATCGCGAAGAGGCTGGCGAGCAGCGGTCCATTCCGTGATCTGCAGTTCGTCACGGCGGACCCCCAGCGCAGACCCGCCGACGTCCTCGCCACGGCCGGCTTAGACACCGCTTACACCACCCGGCTCATCGTCCTCGACCCGGCGCAGTACAGCCTGCGCAACGGCATGGAGAAGCCGACCCTTGAGGCACTCACCGTCGCCATGGGGCTCGGGCAAGGCGCGCAGCAACTCCCCGTCCAGTGGGCCAGCAGCGCGGTGTACGCCGTGGTGAACACCCAGCAGCGCGCTCTGGCCCGGAACTTGGCGGTGGAGTACCTGGCAAGGCAGAAGGCCATGCAGGCGCCCGAGATTCAGAACGACGACGAACTCAAGACCATCGGTGCCAAGGAGCTCGCCGAGGCCAAGACTCAGCTGGAGAGGGCGCTCAAGCGGGCGTACCAGCATGTTGCCTACTTGGCCCAGCCCGACCCGGACGGGGAGCGGTACCTCGACCAACTTACATTCGACAAGGACAACATCACCGCCCTCGACGGCATGCTCGTCTGGAAGGGCCTCGCTGCTCGGGACAAGGTCTTCGACACCGGCCAGTTCAGCGCAAAGGCTCTCCTGCACAACCTTCGCGACCACGACTACGGCAAAACCCTCTCCGACATCCGAGCCGCCTTCTACAGCGCCCCACGATTGCCGCTGCTGTACGGCGGTGACCGCGACCTTCAACAGGCGATCTACGATGCTGTCAGCCAGGGCCTGCTGAGCATCGTCGACGGAGCGGGCACCGAGGTGGAGGTCACGGCACCCGGACAAGTCAACCTCGCTAGCACGGGCCTGCGCCTTGCCAAGCCACAACCCAGGACATGCACCGACTGCGACCAACCGGTTCACGAGGGTCGATGCTCCTTGAGTGCCGACGACACCGTCGATCACGGCTCGACTCGCAAGCCAGCCGGCCCACCTGTCGACACACCGAGCGTGCCCCGGCAGCGCGAGACCGGTGCGCCGAGTCCGGACGAATCTCCGCAAAGGGAGCAGGCCAGGGACCGGCAGCTCGCCTTCTCGTTCACCAAGAACCTCCTGGCCAACGGCGACGGCGCCGACGGTTTCGCCGCACTCTTCCGGGCGTTCTACATGGCCCTAGACGAAAGGCAGATCAGCTATCTGCAGGGCACGCTCCAGTTGGTCATACAGGCCGATGCGGCCGAGCAGATCCAGCAGTGCCTAGAAGAACTCGGCATAAGCGGAACGTTCAAGGAGATCTGACGGGTTAGCCCGAATATATCGGTGACGGCAGGATTCCCTCGGGGAAGAACTCTCGATACCGGGTGTTCCGGTCAGAGTCGTCCTTGGCTCTAAAGCCTTGTGCCGTAAATGATCTCTGACGTGCCGGATGGCCTGGCCGTTTGCCCGTTATCCCGCGAGGGCGAGGTTGTACAGGCGGGCGATGCCGAGCATGGCGTGGTGGACGCCGTCGCCCTTCAGACGGCAGTCGCGGAGGATCTTCCAGGTCTTCATGCGGGCGAAGGCGTGCTCGACACGGGCGCGGGCTTTGCGGTGGGAGGCGTTGTGTTCCTCTGTCCAGGCGGGGAGTTCGGCCTGGCCCTTCTCCCGGCGGTGCGGGATGACGAGGCCAGTGCCCCGGTAGCCACCGTCCGCGATGACCGTGGTGTGGCCGACGGCGGCCTTCGCGCCGGACACCTCCACGCCTTGCCAGGTGGCAGCAGACCGGCGAGAAACCCTCCCCCGTCATGGTCTGGACGCCGGAACAGACCGGCCCTTCCTCTACGTCGTCATCGCGGACTGGCTGTACGCCATGTGGCACCTGATCGCCTTCCGCGGCCTGCGTCGGGGCGAGGCGTGCGGCCAGCCCTGGTCGGAAACCAACCTCGAACGGCAATCCCTCGCCGTCACCGGTCAGCTCGTCCAGGACGGTTGGGAGGTGGAGGCGTCCGAACCGAAGGCCGACAGCGGCTTCCGCGTCGTGGCCCTGGACGACGACACCGTCGCCGTCCTGGAACACCACCGCAAGCAGCGGGAGTCAGACCACGCGGAATGGGGACCGGCCTGGGTCGACACCGGCCTCCTCTTCACTCAGGAAGACGGCTCCTGGCTGCACCCTGGCAAGGTCACCGACCTCTTCGAACGGCTCGTCGGCGCGTCCTCCCCCACGTCGGCAAGAGCTCCGCCGAGGCCACCGCCAAGCTGGTCCCACTCCAGCGCAAGTCCGAGGCGGAGAAGGCCCACAAGGCCGCCCGGAAAGCCAAGGAGACGGCGAAAGCCAAGGCCAAGGCGGAGAAGAAGGCGCGGAAGAAGCCCAAGGAGTAGGGCACCGAGCCGCTCCGCTCACGCATCACTCACGCAAGCCATCGCACGGCACCCCAGCCGTGTGACCCGTCATGCCCCGAGCAACACAAAGGCCAGGTCTCGGGCTATGTGACCTGGCCTTTTTCGGAGCCCCCTGTCGGATTCGAACCGACGACCTACGCATTGCAAGACCGTGAGCGATCATGTTGCCCGGTGCCGTGTGGTGCCCCCTCGTGACGTTTCTGCTGATCAGAACAGGTGCACCGGGCTGGGGCGCGCCGGCCCGTGCTGTACCGTCCAAAGGCGTCTGTCCACCGGCTGTCCGTCGGCGCACATCGCTGCTCACCACGTAGTGACCAGCCACTGGCTCGCTGGCGCCGAGGAAGCTCATCCGGTCACCGAGCCTCGTACGCCTGTAGAGACTCAACAAGCGCCCCCTGCATCGGCGCACTGCCGTAGGGGGACCTCGGCCAGCCTTACGGGTCAACTGCGTCTGCGGTGGGCTGATTCGCCCCATGCCCGCCGCAGCCCACATGCCGTCAGCCGCGACACGCAGCCCGGTCCCGTATTCCTGAAGGACCGGGACCAGCCCGGCGCGCTCGCCGTGGAACCGATGTGCTCGCGCGTGACCGGCGTGGCCACCGCTGTCGCGCTCGATCCCCCATCGGGTGTCACGCCTCGGTGTGGCCGGCCCACCAGCCCAGTACGTGGCCGATGTGCCTGACCATCAGCCGCTCGCACTCCTCGGCCGACCCCGCCTCCAGGAGGTCCAGCAGGTCCAGGTGTTCACGAGCAGACGCCTGGAGTTCCTCCGTCGCCACCAGATTTGCCAGACCCGTCAGACGCGTCTGTGCACGCAAGTCGGCAACGATGTCATGCAGTTTCAGGTTGCCGGCCAGTTTCAACAGCGTGAGGTGGAAGGTCGTGTCGGCCTGGAGATAGTGGGCCAGGTCGGCGTCACGAGCGCCCCGCACGATCTCCCCGGCCAAGCCGCGCAGGTGGGTCAGGTCGGCGTCGGAGAGCTTCCCCGCGAGCCGTCTGACCGCCGGCGCCTCAAGCAGTTGGCGTACGTCGACGATCGCGCGCAGTTCGGCCTCGCTCACGGCGGTGACGCGAAAGCCCTTGTTGCGGATGATGTCGACCATGCCGCGTTTGGCGAGGTTGAGCATCGCCTCGCGGACCGGCGTGGCCGAGACACCGAAGCGAGCGGCCAGAGTCGGGGCCGAGAACACCTCACCGGCAGGCATCTGACCGGAGACAATGGCCGCGGCGATCGCCTCCTCGACCCGCTCACGGAAGCTGCTCCCAGGTGTGAGCGGTCCCAGAGGAGGGCCGTCCGCAGTCGCCATGAATATCCCCATCACCAATCAACAGCCAATCTCTCTCAGTGCAATGGCACATCCTACCGACCGTCGCTCCCGCCGTCGGGCGTCGCCCTCCACTCAGGATCCGGAGTGGGTGGCAACGACCATGTCGAGGGCGGCGGCCGGCACGCCTCGGCCGTCGGAACGTGGCCAGTGCACGGTGAGTTCGTCGAATCCGGCTGCCGCCACGTCCCGGGCGAACTGCCGGTAGGTGTCCGCGTCCCTGAACGGACGCGTTTCGTCGAGCGCCACCTGCGCGATGCGGCGGATCCGCTTGCCCGGCGCCACGTCGGCGATCGCGGCGTCCAGGCTTCTGTTCTGCTCCGCGATCGCCGCCAGCCACTCCTGCGGCGCCGGTGACTGGCGATACGGCCCGTACGTCACCCAGGCCGAGCCGATGAGTGCCGCCAGTCGCATGCTCCGCGGGCCCGTCGCGGCGACGGTCAGCGGCACCCGGGGCCGCTGCACACAGCCCGGGATCATGCGCGCGTCCTCGGCGATGTAGAAGGACCCACGGAAGTCCGTTCGGTCCTGCTCCAGCAGAGCGGTGAGCAGCGTCGCCCACTCCTCGAACCGGTCGGCGCGCTCCTTGCGGGACGCCGGCGGCCGGCCGAGCACGCGGGCGTCCGCGTCCTCCGCGCCCGCTCCGACCCCCAGCTCCAGCCTTCCCGCGGCCACATGGTCGAGGGTCATGACCTCCTTCGCGAACGGCACCGGATGCCGGAAGTTGGGCGTCGCCACCTGCGCGCCGAGACGCACGGTGGACGTCGCCCCGGCCGCCGCCGCGAGCAGCGGCACCGTACCGAACCAGGGGCCGTCGGCCAGGTCCCGCCAGGACAGGTGATCGTATGTCCAGACCGTACGCACGCCGGCCTGCTCCGCGTCACGGACCCGGACCAGGAACTCCGCCGGGGCCTGATCGGGCAGGACCAGGCAGGAGAGGAGGGGAACAGTCACTTCAGCACTCCCCCCTGCACCACGGTGCGGCTCCTTCTCTCGTCCCAGAGCAGCGTCTCGTCATCGGTGAGCGGGCCGTCCAGCAGAAGCAGGTCGGCGGTCGCGCCCACCTCGACGCGGCCCAGGTCGGGCCGGTCGATGAGTTCCGCGTTCACTCTGGTCGCCGAGCGCAGGGTCGCCTGCCAGCCGATCGCTTCCGCCTGCAGTTTCAGTCCGCGCAGTTGATCGTCTTCCAGGTCGGCCATCAGGTCGGTCCCGAAACCGACGCGCACCCCGGCCTGTTGGGCACGTTGCACCGCTCTGAGGCCGGAGTCCAGCACCTCGGCGTTCTTGGCTCGCTGCACCGGGCTCAGGGCCACCTCCTGCCAGCGCCGGGCCATCGCGTCGTAGGCCGCGAGGGTCGGTACCAGGAAGGCGTGTGCCGCGGCCATCGCGGTGGCCGTGTCCTCGTCCAGCAGGTTGCCGTGCTCGATGGAGCGCACCCCGTTGGCGATCGAGTGCCGGATCGCCTCGGGTGAATAGGCGTGTGCTGCGACGTAGCTGCCACGGCGTCGGGCTTCCCCGGTGACCGCCTGGATCTCTTCGGCCGAGTACTGCGGCACCCGGATCGGGTCGGTGGGCGACACCACACCGCCGGAAGTCATGATCTTGAGTGCGTGCGCGCCACGGCGGAACCGGTCGCGCGCCGCGACCCGCAGATTGTCCACTCCGTCGACGACCTGGTTCATGTGCCCTGAGTGGAAGCAGATGTCCGTGTCGGCGGCGCGCGGGTCGCCGTGGCCGCCCGTCTGGCTCATGGCCGGGCCGGTCCACAGGTATCGGGGGGACTCGATCAGCCCGGCGGCGATGGCCCGGTCCAGGCCGGCGTCGCCACCCGCGACGTCACGGACCGTCGTGAACCCACGGTGCAGCGCCCGGCTCAGCCTCCGGGCGCCGGCCAGCGCCACGTAGCTGAGGGGGGCGTTCTCCAGCTGCCACGCGTCGAGGCTGGTCGCGTAGGCGTGGAAGTGCGCGTCGATGAGGCCCGGCAGGAGTGTGGCTCCCCCGGCGGCGAGTGTCCGCGCAGCCGAGTGGCCCTTGCCCGCACCGGGACCGACGGCCACGATCCGCCCGCCGTGGACGACCACGTCGGCCTCGACGGGTTCGTCCTCGTGCAGCAACGCGTCGGTGATGACGAGATCGGCCGTGGTCACTGGGCCGCCCTCAGATGCGCCGTGGCCGACTCGTCGACGGCCCACGGCTGCTCGGTGATCACGACGCCGTATGCGGTTCGGGCCGCCTCGACCGACACGAAGCCGTCGATCACGTCCTCCAGCACCTTCACCGGCTCGCGTGCGAACGCGGACCCGTAGCCGCCCCCGCCGCCGGTGACGTTGGCGAGTACGTCCCCCGCCTCCAGCGAGTTGTAGCTGCCGCGGGTGACAACCTCGCGGTCGGTGCCCGGGTTGAGCACGATGCGAGCGGGGGACGCGGGCTCTCCGCCGTCGATCGGCCAGGGTGCCGACTTGGTCCGGTAGACCAGCGCGATGCCGGTGGACGGCGCGGTGAACCGGTAGACGCGCTGGACGCCGACGCCGCCGCGATGTCTGCCAGGGCCTGCCGTGTCCGGCACATAGCCGTAGCGTTCGATGAACATCGGCGACTTCTGTTCCAGCACCTCGACCGGATTGTTGCGGCATCCCGGCTCGGACATGTGCATGATGCCGTCCTCCCCGTCGCCGCCGGTGTGTCCGCCGAACCCGACGGCCTCGTTGGTTGCTTCGAGCCAGGGCTGGCCTGTTCGCGGGTTCGTTCCCAGTCCCATCATCGACGAGACGTCGCCGCCGGAGCAGGCGGGAATGCGCTCCGGCATGCCCTGTGCCAGCGCCTTGAGGATCACTTCTCCGGCGAGCAGACCGGTCCACAGAGTGAATGTGGGCATCGGAGGCACGGCGTGCATGACGCTGCCGGGGTCGGTGATCACCCGCAGTGGGGCGAAGTTGCCGGCCACCACCGGGGTGTCCGGTGTGGTCAGTGCCTTGAACACGAGACTGGAGAGCGCGATCGTCTGGCCCACCGGCAGGTTGATGGGGCCGCGTACGTCACGTTCGCTTCCGGTCCAGTCGACGACGAACTCGTCCTCGGTGATGGTGACGGTGGCCTTGAGCAGGATCTCGCGCTCGGTGTCGATGCCGTCGGAGTCGACGATGTCGGTGGCGCTCCAGGTCCCGCGCGGCAGTTGGGCCAGGGCCAGCCGGGCCAGCCGCTCGCCGTGGTCGTTGATCGACCCCATCGCGGCGACGAGTACGCCGGTGCCGTGCTGGGCGGCCAACTCCCGGGTGCGCCGCACTCCTGTCACGCAGGCCGAGACCTGGGCCTGCAAGTCACCGACGGTCCTCTCCGGCATCCGCGAGTTGAAGCGGACGATGTCGAAGATCTCCTGGTTGGGCACGCCCGCGCGGTAGAGCCGCGAGCCCGGGAAGAACATGCCTTCCTCGTACATGTCGGTCGAGTCGAGCACGTACCCGGGGTTCTTCTGCTTCAGATCGAGCACGTGGATGCGGCACGAGGCGAAGCCGATGAGCTGCTCGTCGATGTGGATCGGTGCGAAGACGAGCGTGTCCAGTGTGTGCGCCGACGACCAGTAGGGGTAGTTGAGCAGGAATACATCTCCCGGCGCCATGTTCTCGGCGCCGATGTGCTCGACGGCCCGGCAGATGCCGTAGTCGTTGCCCCGCGTGAAGATCGCGATGCCGGGGGCGTCGGCGACCACGTCACCGTTCGCGTCGTGCAGGCCGATGCCGTAGTCGTGGATCTCGTAGACCACGGTGTTGTACGCCGTCCGGCACAGGTTGCGGGCCATCTCCTCGGCGGTGGCAAGCAAGGCGTGCCGAATGACCTCAAGGGTGATCGCGTCGGTCACTGGTCCGTCTCCTCGGCTTTGACGCTGATGACGAGTTCGCCGTGCTGAGCCACGCGCAGCCGCTCGCCGGTGTGCAACACGGTGGTCGCGGTGTGCTCGGCGACCACGGCGGGGCCGTCGATCACGTCGCCGACCAGCAGTGATTCGCGGCTGACCAGGTGATAGGGCACACCTGTGTCGGAGTGGGCGAAGACCGTGCGCCGGCCGAGCACCGGCGGTCCACCGGTGGTGCGTTCGGGGTGCAGGGGCCATGCGGGCTTGTCGACCAGGCCGACCGCTCGCAGCCGCAGTGTCACGATCTCGACCGGGTCGTCCATGACGTGGCCGTAGAGCCGTTCGTGGAGCGCGCGGAAGCTCTCCGCAAGGCTGTCGGCGACGTTCTCGGCCGGATGGGGCACCGTCGCCGCGTGTTCCTGGCCGGCATAACGGAGGTCGACCGAACGGTGCAGAACGCGGTTCTCAGGGCCGAAGCCCTCTTCGCCCAAGGCCGTGTTCGCCTCGGCCTCCATCGCGGCGAACGCCTCTTCGAAGTACGAGTCCGGGGTCGACGCCAAGGGGAGCACGTCGGTGCGCGCGTAGTCGTGCTGCACGTCGGCCATCAGCATGCCCAGCGCCGAGAACGCGCCCTGTCCCGGTGGCACGATGACGGTCGGGATGCCGAGTTCGCGGGCCACGTCCACGGCGACCAGGCCGCCGCCGCCACCGAACGAAAGCAGCGCGAAGTCCTTCGGGTCGCGGCCGAGTTCAACGGTGATCGCCCGGACCGCACCGACGATTTTGGTGGTCGAGATGCGGACGATGCCGCGGGCCACGGTGGTCAGGCTCATCCCGAGCTGATCGGCGATCGGCTGCAGCGACTTGGCGGCGAGATCGTGGTCGAGCACCAACGAGCCGCCGAGCGGTACGTCACTGCCCATGTAGCCGAGTACCAGTGCGGCGTCGGTGAAGGTGGGCTGGGTGCCGCCCCGCCCGTACGCCGCCGGTCCCGGGGAGGCCCCGGCGCTCTGCGGACCGACCTGGAGCGCACCGGCCGCGTCCAGCCAAGCGATCGAGCCACCGCCCGCGCCGATGGTGTGGATGTTCAGGGACGTGGTGTTGATGGGCAGGCCCTCGAACTCGGCTCCCTGGTGCAGTACCGGCTCACTGTCGAGCACCAGCGAGGCGTCCAGGCTGGTGCCGCCCATGTCGATGGTGATCAGGTTGGGGATGCCGATCACCTTGGCCAGTGAGGCGGCGCCGACGACACCGCCTGCCGGACCGGACAGGATCAGGTTGACCGGCTGCCGGGTTGCCGCGGCGGCCGTCATCGCACCGCCGCCGGAGCGCGACATCAGGAACCGGCCGGCGAAGCCGCCCTCGTCCAGCCGCCTTGTCAGGGCTTCGAGATACGTCCGCATGATCGGTTTGATGTACGCGTCCAGTACGGCTGTCGAGGTCCGCTCGTACTCCCGGTACTCGCCGGACAGTTCGTGCGAGAGCGTCACTTCGACGCCGGGTGCGACCTCGTCCAGTACCGCGCGCATGGCGAGTTCGTGGGCCGGGTTCGCGTACGCGTGCAGGAAGGCGACCGCGACCGCCTGATAGCCGCCGGCGGCGATCTCGGCGGCGACCGAGCGTGCGCCGGACTCGTCGAACGGTGTCGCGACGCTGCCGTCGAACAGTGAACGCTCGACCACTTCGAAGGTGTCCCGCCGCTTCAGCAGGGCTTCCGGCTTGCGGTAGGTGAGCGCGTACATCGGTCGCCGGTCGGTGCGCCCGAGGAGATAGACGTCACGGAAACCCGCGGTGGCCACCACCGCCACCTTGGCACCGGTGCGCGTCAGCAGCGAGTTGAGGCCGAGCGTGGAGCCATGGTTGAAGGTCGTCACCTCGCTCAGCACGGCCTCGGCGGCGGCGAAGGCCGCGAGCACCCCCTTGGTGGGCTCGGCAGGGGTGGTGGCCACTTTCTCGAATCGCAGCTCCCCGCTCTGCGGGACGAGTTTCACCACATCGGTGAAGGTGCCGCCGACATCGATGGCGATGCGAACTTCGGCCATGTCGAACCTTTCTGCGTTCAGGGGACTGGTCAGCGCCGACGGCGGTCGGCCGCCGCCAGCGCCACCGCGGCGAGGATGATGACACCCGTGACCAGGTCTTTCATCTGCGGATTGACGTTGAGGATGTCGAAGCCGTTGCCGATCAGGGCGATCAGGAAGACACCGACCAGCGAGCGCCAGACCGCGCCGACACCCCCGTAGATGCTGGAGCCGCCGAGGATGATCGCCGCGATGGCCTGTAGCTCCAGGCCGCTGCCTGCCTGCGGCTGACCGGATGCGAGGCGCGAGACTCCGATCGCGCCGGCGATACCGACGGCCAGACCGCTGAGCGCGAACACAATGACCTTGACCCGGTCCACGCGCACGCCGGACAGATGAGCCGCCTCCGGGTTGCCTCCGACAGCGAACACATGCCGGCCGAAGACCGTGCCGTTGAGCAGCAGGGATGCGATGGCGAAGACGGCCAGCAGGATGAGGACCGAGTAGAAGATCCCGGCGACTTGGCCGCGCCCGAGTTCGGAGAAGCCGCTCGTGGTCACGGTGATCAGCGAACCGCCCGTGACCAGCACGGCGATGGCTTTGTACACGAGGCTGGAGGCGAGTGTCGCGAGGAACGAGTGTACGTTCAGACGGGTCACCGCGAGCCCGTTGAGCGCGCCCATGACGAGGCCCAGGACCGGTGCGGCGAGCAGGGCCAGGAAGGTGCTGCCGGTGGACGTGGCGATCGACGCGGCGACCACGCTGACCACCGCGTACATCGACGCCGTGGAGAGGTCGAACGCCCCCGAGACGATGACGAACGTACCGGCAACGGCGATGATCGCGAGCGGTGCGTTCTGGTTGAGGATGTTCATGACATTGGTGAAGGACAGGAACGACGACGAGATGATCGACAGCGTCACAAAGACCGCGACCAGCAGGATCAGTGCCGCGTAGTCCCGGGCGAAGGCGATGACGCGCGGGCCTATCGGGGTGCCGCCATGGACGGCGGCGCCTGCGCCGGCCTCGGGCGCGGTTTCGGTGGCGGTCATTGGACGGACTCCTTTGCCTTTCCTGCTTCGCCCGTGCCGGCCGTGTCGGCGACATCGAACAGCTTGCGGAGGACGTCTTCGACGGCCAGGCCGCGCGGGTCCACCTCGTCGAGCACCTCGCCGCGGCTGACCAGGTGGGCCCGGTGGGCGAGGCCGAGCACTTCCTCGTGTTCCGAGGAGATCAGCAGCACTCCGATGCCGCGGACCGCCAGGTCGGCGATGAGTTCGTAGATGGCGAGCTTGGCGCCGACGTCGACGCCGCGGGTCGGCTCGTCGAGAATCACCAGCTTCGGGTCACTGGCCAGCCACTTGGCGATCAGCGCCTTCTGCTGGTTGCCGCCGGAGAAGCTCTGCACCGGCAGCTCGGGCCTGGCCGGGCGCAGCTCCAAGCGGCGGACCAGCTCGTCCACCTGCTTGCCGACCGCCCGTCGGTCGATCACGCCGAGCCGTGAGAAGCGGCCCAGAGAGGCGAGCGTCATGTTCTCGGTGACGCTGCGCTGAAGTACGAGGCCCTGCCCGTGCCGGTCCTCGGGGACCAGCACCAGGCCCGCATCGCGACTCTGGCGCGGTGTTGTCCGGCCGAGCGTGCGGCCGGCCAGCGTGACGCTTCCAGCGGTGACCCGGTCCGCGCCGATCAGGGCGCGAGCGATTTCCGTGCGCCCGGAGCCGACCAGCCCCAACAGCCCGACGATCTCGCCCGGCCGTACCTCGAACGAGGCCCGTTTCACGCCCCCGTCGCTGGCCAGCGCCGCCACCTTGAGCAGTGGTTCGACGTCCGGGTGGGGCGCGGGCGGCAGCGGCGGGAACGTGACAGCGAGTTCCCGGCCGAGCATCGCTTCCACCAGGGACGACTTGGTCTGGTCCGCCGCGGGCGCGGTGCGGATCTTGCGGCCGTCACGCAGCACCGTGACGGTGTCGCTGACTTCGAGCACGGCGTCGAGGAAGTGCGACACGTAGACGACCGCGCGTCCCTGCGCCGTGAGCTGGCGGATCACATCGTGCAGCCGCTGGGTCTCGTGCGCGGTGAGCGACGATGTCGGCTCGTCCATCACGATCACCTTGGCCTTACGGGCCAGGGCGCGCAGGATCTCGACCTTCTGCTGGTCGGCGATGCGCAGATCGCCCACCCGCGCCTCGGGGTCGAGGCCGAACCGGGCGATCTCGTCCAGCTCGGCGAACCGCCGGTCCTGGTCGCGGCGCAGGAGGCCGAACCTGCTCTGCTCGATGCCGAGGAACACGTTCTGAGCCACCGTCAGGTCACGTACGAGCGACAGCTCCTGCGCGATCATCACGATCCCACGGCGCTGGGCCCGTACCGTGTCCCAGCGCCCGACCGGCTGCCCGTCGACGGAGATGTGCCCCGCATCGGGGGCGTAGACCCCGGCTGCGATCTTTCCGAGGGTGGACTTGCCTGCCCCGTTCTCCCCGACCAGGGCGTGCACGCTGCCGGCGTGCACCATCAGGTCGATGGCGTCCAGGGCCACTGTTCCGCCGAACCGCTTGGTGATGCCGGTGAGTTCGACGACCGGCTGGGCGGTGACCATCGGCGTCAGCCGTTCCACTCGCCGGTGAAGTCCGGGGTCTTGGCCAGCGTTTCCTTGTTCGCGTACGGCTCGGTCCCGCCGATGTCATCCGCGTTGACGACGGCCTTCGCGGTGCCCCCGTCCATCGCCTTGACCAACTGCTCCATCGCGGCCTTGCCCATGCTCACCGGGAAGTTGACGTAGTCCGCCTTCCAGGTGCCCGCGCGGACGGCGGCCACGGCGTCCTTGGTGCCGCCGCCGCCGGTCAGGTAGATGCTGCCCGGCTTGATGCCCGCGTTTTGCAGGGCGATCTGGGCACCGGCTGATTGCTGGTCGGCGTTCGACAGGATGACGTTGATGTCCTTGTGGGCCTGGAGCACGTTACTGATCGCCTTGAGCGAGGTGTCCCGGTCGTACTGGCCCTCGACCGTGCTGACCACCTTGATGTTGGGGTGGGTGCCGAGCACCTTCTTGTACGCGTCGCGGCGGGCCACGTCGAGCGGCGTCGACAGGTTGCCCACCAGGAGCACGACGTTGCAGGGTTTGATGTCGGCGCAGTAGGTGGCCACGCCTTCGGCCTGCTTCTCCGCGGCCGTGGTGGGGGGCACGCCGACTGTGGTGACCACGCCGTCGACCTGCGGTTCCATCTTGTTGATGTCCGGTCCGACGGGGTTGAGGACCGTCGCGACGGGGATCTTCTTGGACAGCGGGAATGCCGCCGCCAGGCCGACGCCGTCGTTGGGTACGACGACGACGCCGTCGTAGTTGCCGGTGCTGGTGACGTTCTGGAGCTGCGACAGTTGTGTGTTCGAGTCGAACTGGCCGTCGAGGAGCTTCAGGGTTATCTTCTTGCCGGACGCCTCGGCGGCCTGCTGGACGCCCTGGTAGACGGCCTGGTTGTAGCCGTTCTGGCTGGATGCCGCGAGCACGGCGACCTTGAGCGTCTCGCCCTTCGAGCCGGTCGAATCGGCAGCGCCGCAGGCGGTGAGGAGGAGGGCGGTGGCGGTCAGAGCCACGGTGCCGGAGATGCGCAAACTGTTCATCGGAGAACCTCCGGTTAGATTGCCATGGAGTAGTGATATGTCACACTGCACCCAGCGCGAAAGAGGTCGACGGTAACAACTGTGTTTCGGCCAACTGTGTCAGGCGGAGTGGTTTCCCCAGTTCAGCGATTCACCGGCAGCCGCACGGCGCTGGGGAACGCTCCAGGGGTTGTCATCGCGCAGCGCCGCAGGCAGCAGCTCCGGTGGGCAGTTCTGGAAGGTCACAGGGCGCAGGAAGCGCTGGATCGCGGCTGTGCCGACGGACGTCGTCGCTGGGGCGGTGGTGGCTGGATATGGACCCCCGTGCTGCATCGCGGGAGTCACCGCGACACCCGTCGGCCAGCCGTCGAACAGCAAACGGCCCACGCGTTCCCTCAACACCGCGACGAGCCCGCGCAGCCACGCGTGGTCCTCCCCGGCGCCGCGGTGCACCGTGGCCGTCAGGGCGCCCGGGAACAGCTCGCCGATCGCCTCCACCAGGAGGTCGGGCCGGTCCGGGGCGTAGCGCACGACGATCGACAGTGGACCGAACGCTTCGTCCAGCAGTGTGCTCCGTTGCGTCAGCAGATCGTCCAGGCCCACCTCCACCAGAGTCGGTGCGGCCCGGCTCCCGCCGTCCGGTTCGGCCTCCACGGCCCCCTCGGCCAGCACGGACACACCCCGGGACGCGAGGACGGCGGCGCGGCGCTCGGTGTAGGCGTTGGCTATGCCCTGGTGCAGCATCGGATGGCTCGGCACCGCGTCCGCCGCCGAGCCGAGCCTCTGAGCCAGGCCATGGTCCTCCGGGAGAAACAGGAAGCCGGGTTTGGTGCAGAGCTGCCCGGCCGATCCGGAGACGCTGGCTACGAAACCGGACGCGATCGCGTCGGCCCGCTCGGCCAGCGCGCCCGGCGTCACCACGACCGGGTTCACGCTGCCCAGCTCACCGTAGAACGGGATCGGGCGAGCCCTCCCGGCGGCGATCCCGGCGAGCATCCGGCCGACCTTGAGGGAACCGGTGAACGCCGCCGCGGCGATCCGGTCGTCGCGCAGCAGCCGTACGGCGTCGTCCTGGTCGAAGACCACTTCGAAGGTCTCCGCGGGCAGGCCGGCCCTGACCAGTGCGGACCGCACCCTCTCGGCGGTCAGCGCCGAGAGTCGCGGATGGCCGGGGTGTG
Source organism: Streptomyces sp. NPDC058001 (assembly GCF_042886315.1). NCBI lineage: Bacteria > Bacillati > Actinomycetota > Actinomycetes > Kitasatosporales > Streptomycetaceae > Streptomyces > Streptomyces sp. NPDC058001. The sequence continues at coordinate 245,235 of NZ_JBHVQT010000005.1, read as the reverse complement.
CCTTGAGGACCACCGGACAGCCGGCGGCCAGTGCGGAGGCCGTGTCGCCGCCGGCTACCGAGAACGCGAAGGGAAAGTTACTCGCGGCAAACACCAGCACGGGCCCCACCGGCAGGTTGAACCGCCGCAGGTCGGGACGAGGGCCCAGGACGAACCCCGGGTCGGCCTCGTCGATGCGCACGTCAAGGAACTCACCCTCGGCGCAGACATCGGCGAACATCCTCAGCTGCACGACCGTGCGTTTCAGCTCCCCGGTCAGCCGCGCCTCGGCCAGCCCGGTCTCGGCCATCGCCAGAGGTATCAGTTCGTCGGCCGCGGCCGACAGCTCGTCCGCTATCGCGGTGAGCACACCCGCCCGCTCGGACGGCGAGGTCTCGATCAAGTCCATACGTCTTCCTCAGAACTCGAAGCCGGCCGGGTACGGGTCCGACGGGTCCACCATGTACTGCCCCAACCCAGTGACCCAGGCGCGGCCTGTGACGGTCGGCACGACGGCGGCGTGCGGGCCGACCGTCGTCTCCCTCAGCAGCCGCCCGGTGAACCGACTGCCGATGAACGACTCATTGACGAAGTCGGCGCCGATCTCCAACTCGCCGCGGGCCCACAGCTCCGCCATGCGCGCGGACGTGCCCGTGCCGCACGGCGACCGGTCGAACCAGCCGGGAAAGATCGCCATGGCGTGCCGGGAATGCCGGGCCGTCGAGCCGGGTGCGATGAACTCCACGTGGTGACAGTGGTCGACCCCGGCGATCTCCGGATGCTTCGGCGGCGCCTGGGTGTTGATCGCCTCCATGATGGCCAGCCCCGCGGTGAGGATCTCGGTCTTGCGGGCCCGGTCGAACGGCAGCCCGACCGCGTCCAGATCGACCATCGCGTAGAAGTTGCCGCCGAAGGCCAGGCTGTATGGCACCCGCCCGAACCCCGGCACCTCGATCGTCGCGTCCAGCCGGTCGCTGTACGCCGGCACGTTCTCCAGCGTCACCGAGTCGGCGTGCCCTTCGCTGACCTGGACCGTCGCCACCACCAGTCCGGCCGGGGTGTCCAGCCGGATGGTGGTGACCGGCTCGCTGACCGCGACCATGCCGGTCTCGACCAGCACCGTGGCCACGCCGATCGTGCCGTGGCCGCACATCGGCAGACAGCCGGACACCTCGATGAACAGCACCCCGAAATCGGCGTCCGGCCGGGTCGGCGGCTGAAGGATGGCCCCGCTCATCGCGGCGTGCCCGCGTGGTTCGTTCATCAGCAGCCGGCGAACATCGTCGAGATGTTCCATGAAGTACAGTCGGCGTTCGTTCATCGTCGCGCCGGGGATGACGCCTATCCCGCCGGTGACGACGCGGGTGGGCATTCCCTCGGTGTGCGAGTCGACCGCCGAGAACAGCCGCTTCGCCCGCACGTCAGACCGCTTCCACGGACAGTGCGGCGATTCCGGAGATCGCCCGTTCCATGGCGGCCCGCACCTGCTTCTCGTGGGCCGGGGTGAGCGGCCCACGCGGCGGACGGCACGGGCCGCCGAACCGGCCGACCATGTCCATCCCCAGCTTGATGGCCTGTACGAACTCCGTCCGAGAGTCCCAACGGAACACCGCGACCAGTTGCTTGTACAGCTCACGAGCCTGCTCGTACCGGCCGGCCACCATGTGGTCGTAGATCGCGACGGACTCCGCCGGGAAGGTGTTGGGGAAACCGGCGAACCAGCCGACCGCGCCGTCGAGCATCAGCTCAAGCAGCACGTCGTCGGCGCCCGCGATGACGTCGATGTCGCACAGCTCACTGATCTCGAAAGCCCGCCGGACGTCCCCGCTGAACTCCTTGATCGCCACCACCTCGTCGATCTCGGCAAGCTCCGCGACCAACTGCGGCACGAGGTCGACCTTGGTGTCGAACGGGTTGTTGTAAATCATCATCGGCAGGCCGACCTCGGCGATGTGCCGATAGTGGTCGACCACCTGCTCGTCACTGGCCCGGTAGAGGGTCGGCGGCAGGGCGAGCACGCCGTCGGCGCCGTCAGCCTTGGCCAGTTCGGCCCAGTGCTTGGCCTGGTGCCAGCCCGCGCCGTGCACGCCGGCCACCACCAGTCCGCGCCCGCCCACCGCCTCGACGGCCACCTGCACCACGCGGCGCCGCTCCTCGTCGGTCAGCGACGAATACTCGCCCAGCGAGCCGTTCGGCCCGACGCCGCGGCAGCCGTTGCTCATCAGCCAGTCGCAGTGCTCGGCGTAGCGGTCGTAGTCGACGGCGAGCCCCGCCGGGGCGGAGCTGTCCGCCTTGTAGGGCAGCGACGTTGCGACGATGACGCCGCCGAGGTCGAATTGCTTGCTGGTCATGGTCTACCTCTCATCAGTGGGGTCGTGTTCCGTAGGGGCCGTGTTCACTGGGGTCGTGTTCACTGGGGTCGTGGCGATTTCGCCGAGCCGGACCGGGACGACGATCGGGCGATTCGCCATGCGTCCCGGATCCAGGGGGGTGTTGGGGAGGAGGTCTTCGACGTTTCGGCCGCAGGTGCGGCCCTGGCACATGCCCAGGCCGGCGCGTGAGCTGAGCTTGAGGGAGCGCAGCCCGCAGGTCTCGGTCGCGGTGGCTGCCTCGCGCAACTGCCCGGCGGTCACTTCCTCGCAGCGGCACACGATCGTGCTGTCGCCGACCCAGGACTTCCATCCGGGCCGGATTCCGTGAGCGCGGTGCATGCGGTCGGCGAAGACTCGGTGGCGGGTCACCTCGGCGGTTCCGGCGGACCGGCCTGCCGCGGCCCGTCCGGCGGCCTCACCCTCGACGAGGGCCAGGTCGGCGCCGCCGATACCGGTGATCTCGCCTGCCGCGTAGACGCCGGGCACGGAGGTGCGCTGTTCGTCGTCGACGCGCACGCTTCCGTCAGCGGCGAGCGCGCAGCCCGCAGAGATGGCGACCTCCGTGCGCGGGACGAATCCGTGACCGACACACACCGCGTCGACTTCGATACGCCGCTCGGTACCCTGCCTAGGCGTCCAGTCATCGGCGATCCGGGCCACGGTGACCGCGGTCACCCGGTCCTCACCGTGCGCGGCCAGTACTGCCGCGCCGGTGCGAAAAGGAACGCGTTGTGCGGCCAACGCGCTTACGTATCCGCCGAGTTCAGCCGACTTGGACTTCAGGTCCTTCAGCCTCATCTCGTGAGGGCGGGACAGCCAGCCGCGGGCGATCCGCCGCCAGCTGCTCGCCTCGACGACACCGACCACGGTCGCGCCCACGTGGATGAGGCCGGTGGCAACGGGAAGCAGGAACGGCCCGGTGCCCGCGACCAGGACCCGCTTGCCCACGGCGACATGCTCGGCCTTGGCCATCGCCTGCGCAGCGCCTGCCGTATAGACACCCGGCAGGTCCCAGCCCGGGAACGGCAACGTGCGCTCGTGCGCTCCGGTGGCGAGCACCAGAGCGCGTGGTTCGAAGACGCGGCGGCGACGGTCGCCGCCGTCGGCCGGGCCGACCAACGCGTGGACGACCGGCGGCATGGTGTCGCGCCGGTCCACCGCCCAGACCTGGGCGCCGGTGACGACCTCGCAGTCAGGATCTTCCGTCAGCGCGACGCGCAGCGCGGTGAACCGGTCCCACTTGTGCTGGAGCGCGCGGCTGTCCGCATCGGAACTCCCGGCCGGCGGATGTCTCCAGAACTGACCGCCCACCACAACCGACGCGTCGAGCAACACGACCCGGGAGCCTGCCTGCCGGGCACCCCGGGCCGCGGCCAGCCCGGCCGGCCCGCCTCCGATCACCAGCACGTCAACGCTCGTCATCGGCCGCCCCTGTCTCGATCACATCGCCGTCGGCCACCAAGCGCTGGCAGGCACGCACATCACTGAGCCCGTTCACCGTCACCAGACAGTCGAAGCAGACGCCGATACCGCAGAACAGACCACGAGGCCGGCCGGTCCTGGCGGTCGTGCGCCAGGAGACACGGCCACGCGACATGAGCAGCCCGGCAACCGTCTGCCCTTGCCCGGCACGCAGCCGTTCGCCGTCCAGGGTCACGGAGATCTTCATCCGTTCGTTTCCTCCTTCAGGGACGAGCGGGTCACGGCGTAGGGGCCGGCCGGGATCTCGGGCTCTGCCCCGGTCATGAGCGCACCGATCAGTTCCGCCGTACCGGGAGCGAGCCCGATGCCCGCGCCCTCGTGCCCGGTCGCGTGCCACAGGCCGGGCAGGCGAGGATCGGGACCGATGACCGGCAGGTGATCGGGCACGAACGGCCTGAACCCGCCGTACGCACGCATGACCGGAACGTCTGCCAGGAAAGGAAAGAGAACCATGGCCTTGCCGGCCAGTTCGCCGACCACCGCGGCCTCGATCCGCTCGTCGAAACCACGTCGCTCACGCGACGAGCCGATGAGCACGGTCCCGGCCGCCGTCGACTCCACGACACTGGACGTCTGCAAGGCGGCGTCCCCCGACTCGACGGCACCGACATAGTCGGCGTCGTACACCTTGTGGCGGATTCGGCGAGGCATCCGTGCGGTGACCAGCACGGTCCCCCGTCTGGGCAGAACCGGAAGACGAACACCGAGCCTTCCGGCGACCTCGGCCGACCAGGGCCCGGCGGCCACGACCGTATGCTCGGCGCTGAATCGCCCAGCAGTGGTCTCCACGCCGACGAGCCGCCCTTGGGACACGATGCCGCCGAGAACGGTGACACCCTGCCGTACCCGCGCACCGTGCCGGCGAGCCGACGCGAGCAGAGCCTCGGTCGCGACGGTCGGCTGAACCTGGGCGTCGCCGGGATAGAAAACGGCCCCGGCGACGTGCGGCGTGAGGTCGGGTTCCAGCTCGGCAGCTTCCACTGCCGTCACCGGTCGCGCGTCGACACCCACACTCCGTTGCGTCGCCGCGAAGGCGAGCAGAGCCTTCGCCCCCGCCGCGGTCGTCGCGACCACCAGACCACCCTTCGCCTCGAACTCAAGGTCAGGGAAGCCGGATCCCAACTCAGCGGGAAGCTCTTCGGCGAGTGCCGTCCAGTGGCGGCCGGACATCACCGCGAGATCGAGTTCAGCGCCAGGGCCTTTGTCGGAGACAAGGATGTTGCCCTCACCGCTCGACGACGTCCCGCCGGCGGAAGCGCCACGATCCAACACGGTGACCCGGAACCCGCCCAGGGCCAACCGCCTGGCTACGGCGGCCCCGACGATACCGGCCCCCACGACGACGACGTCCGAACTCTGCATTTCAGTAGCATGTCACATGCCACGTTCCATTAATAGACATGCCGCAGGAATATACGTGCACGCCACCACGAGTCTCGCCGGTGAGGCTGCGGTCCTCAAGACAGTGGCCCGGGAGTGCACAAGGGCGACGGCGCTCGTGTCGGGGGGCGAGATGGCTCGCGAACTGCCCTGCCGACGGTGCGGGCGGTCCTGGAGCGGATCTGCGGCGGCCGACCATCGCGTCCCGAGTGGAAGTGGACATCACCGCGCTGGACTCCGTGGAGGAACTTCGGGGGGAACTGACTGATCGGGGCATCGTGTTCTGGCCCTCCAACCTCGCCGACGGTCGGACATGACAAGCACGCGCCACACCGGCCGTCCGGCCCCGAGGCAGGACCGGACGGCCTCTGCCGCCCGGATCAGCTGCCGCGATGATGGAAAGGGACCCCCCGAGCGGTCGCCACTTCGCACGGACCGAGGTGCGCCATGAACCACACCGCAGCACGACTGCGCCACCTGACCGCCGCAGTCGTTTCCCCACGGCTCGAACCGGTCCTCCTGGCCGTCACAGCGGTGGCCCTGACGGGTGGCGGTATCGCCTGGCTGGCCGATGCCCGCGGTCTCGCGGACCTGTTCTGGGCTCTGGGTACCGTGTCCGCCGTGATCCCCGCGATCGGGTGGGTGCTGGCCGCGCTGAAGCGCGGGCAGGCGGGTGTGGACCTGATCGCCGTACTCGCGCTCGGCGGCACCCTGGCCGTGGGCGAATACCTGGCCGGCGCACTGATCGCGCTCATGCTCGCCACCGGCCGCACCCTGGAGACGGCCGCCCAGCGGCGCGCCTCCCACGACCTGCGTGCCCTGCTGGAGCACGCGCCGCGCTCGGCGCGCCGCCGCACGGACACCGGGGTGGCCACGGTGCCGCTGGGCGAGGTCGCCGTCGGCGACCTGCTCGTCGTCGGCCCCGGCGAGGTCATTCCCGTCGACGGCCGTGTGGAGAGCACCGCCGCCGTCCTCGATGAGTCGGTGCTCACCGGTGAGCCCCTACAGGTCGAACGACCCCGGGGCGAGACGATACGAAGTGGCGTGGTCAACGCGGGCGGCGCCTTCGAGCTGCGCGCCACCGCTGCCGAGCAGGACAGCACGTACGCCGGAATTGTACGGTTGGCCCAGCAGGCCGGGGCGGAGTCCGCGCCGGTAGTGCGGCTGGCCGACCGGTACGCGGCCTGGTTCCTCCCCCTGTCTCTCGTGGTGGCGGGCCTGGCCTGGCTGATCAGCGGCTCCGCGGTGCGCGCGGTGGCCGTCCTGGTCGTCGCCACCCCGTGCCCCCTGCTGCTGGCTGCCCCTGTCGCCATTGTCTCCGGCCTGTCCCGGGCCTCCCGCCTCGGCGTGGTCATCCGCGACGGAGGTGCGCTGGAGAACCTCGGCCGCGCCCGCACCCTCCTGCTCGACAAGACCGGCACCCTCACCCGCGGCCGGCCCCGTGGTCTCGACGTCACGGCCGCGCCCGGCCTGAAACCGACGCAGGTGCTGCGCCTGGCGGCTTCCGTGGACCAGTACTCGCCTCACGTCCTGGCTCAGGCCATCGTCGACACTGCCCGGGAACGCAACCTGGAACTGTCGGCCCCGACGGACGTGACCGAGGAACCCGGACGGGGTGCCACCGGCACCGTGAACGGGCACCGGGTCTCCATCGGCCGCCTCGGTCCCGCAGACGCACGGCCCACGTGGGCCAAGGCAGTTGACAACCGCGCGCTGCTCGACGGCGCGGCCGTCGCCTGGCTCACCATCGACGGACAACTGGCCGGTGCCGTCCTGCTGCGCGACCCCCTGCGTCACGACGCCCCGCGCACCCTGCGCCACCTGCGGGCGGCCGGCTTCGAGCGGCTGCTGATGCTCACCGGCGACCGCGCCGCACCCGCCCGCGAAGTCGCCGCCATCCTCGGCTTGGACGACGTACGTGCCGAACTCGGCCCGGCCGACAAAGTTGCCGTCGTGCGCGCCGAGCGTGAGGCCGCGGTCACCGTGATGATCGGCGACGGAGTCAACGACGCCCCTGCCCTCGCCGCCGCCGATATCGGTGTCGCCATGGGCGCCCGCGGCTCCACCGCATCCTCAGAAGCCGCCGACATCGTCTTGACCACCGACCGCATCGACCGCATCGACCGCCTCGCCGACGCCGTCACCATTGCCCAGCGCGCCCGCCGCATCGCCGTCCAAAGTGCCCTTGGCGGCATGCTGATGTCCCTGGCCGCCATGGCCGCGGCGGCCGTCGGACTACTCCCGCCAGCCGCCGGCGCACTGCTGCAAGAGGGCATCGATGTCGCCGTCATCCTGAACGCCCTGCGTGCCCTGCGCGTCGACCAGGCCGCACGCCCGACCCTCACACCCGCAGCCGAAGCCCTCATCCACCGCTTCGCCGCCGAACACGACGACCTCCAGGATGTCCTCGACGCCGTACGCGCAGCGGCCGACCGCCTCTCCGACACACCCGGCCCCGAGGCTCTCGCCACGGTGGAGGAGACACATCGTCTGCTCACCGCACGACTGCTGCCTCACGAATACGCCGAAGAACATCAGCTCTACCCCGCCCTCGCCCCGACCCTAGGTGGCTCCGAGACCACCGCCACCATGAGCCGCGCCCACACCGAGATCGAAAGGCTCTCCCGCCGCATCGCCACCCACCTGCAACTGGCCCACGCGAACGGCGGCCTGGCCTCCGAACAACTCGACGACCTGCGCTCCTGTCTCTACGGCCTGAACACCATTTTGCGCCTTCACTTCACCCAGGAGGAGGAGAACTACTTCTCTCTCGCGCCGTAAAACGCAGACCAGTTACGGTTCCCGCCCCAGAGCCGGGGCGGTCACTGGCACACCGGCCGTTCCGCTCACACCCCGGATGGACCGTTGCAAAGCGTGCAGGCGCTCGGTCGTGGAACGAGCATCGGACGGATCATGATGCACCGCCACCTCGCACGCGACTACGAGACCCTGCCCGCCAACTTCGACGCCCTCTCGGTTTAGCGGTGGGCGGCGGGGCATCAGTGGGTCCCTTGCTCCCTGCCGCCCACGGTATGTGCTCCGTCAGGCCCGGTCGTCCAGGTCTCATGCTTACGCTTCCGGTCCGACCAGGCCGAAGTCGTCCTGGTTCAGCTCTGCCTGGACCCAACGCTCGGCGACGTCGGCATCCGTCCGTCATCGCTGAAATTCGGATCCCTGCCAGCGCGCGACGCAGCCGGGCGACGTCGATCCGTCCGTTGTTGAAGCCGACGTAGAGGCCCCATGTCCGCGTCGGTGTTCCGGCGCAAGCGCCAGGTCGACCAGCGCCCGTACCGGCCCGTCCGTGCACAACAGCGCGTCGCACAACTCAAACCACTCCCGGAACCGGCCCTGTTCCACTTTTGAGTGAGAGCTGGTTCTGACGGTGAATCGGACGTCCGGGCCGTTCGCGTGGACCGTTCCCGATCTTGCGCCGAGAGCCTTTCTGGGAGCGTGGCGGACGGCCCAGCCCTGCTGTGGGGCGGGTGACAGTGATCAGGCCAGGGTGAGGAAGAGCTTCTCCAGTTCTTCCTCGTTCATGGCGGGGGTGCCGCCGTCCTCGGGGGCGGTCAGGCATTCCCGCATGCGACCGGCGATGATTTTGAATCCGGCGCGGTCCAGTGCGCGGCTGACGGCGGCGAGCTGGGTCACTACGTCTCGGCAGTCGCGGCCTTCCTCGACCATCGTGATGACTCCCGCCAGCTGCCCCTGTGCACGGCGCAGGCGGTTGAGCACGGCGCGGGCGGAGGCTTCGTCCTTGGCGGTCACGGCCTCGGCGGTTTCCGGGGCCGGGTTCGGCAGGGTCGGGTTCATCCGTTGAGCTCCTTGGCGAGTTGGGCGAGCGCGTTGTCCAGCCTGTGGGTGGCCTCGTCCGCGACAGGGGTCATGATGTCAAGGCCGGTCGGAGTGACCATGGCGGCGGGGTCCAGCGCCTGGACCACCGTCTGCGATCCCTCGGTGCGAATCACCACGTTGCAGGGCAACAGGAGCCCGATGCCCCGGTCGGCGTCGAGGGCCCGCTCTGCCAGCCGTGGGTTGCAGGCCCCCAGGATCAGGTAGTCCTCCATCTCCCGGCCGAGCTTGGCCTTGAGAGTTGCGGTCACGTCGATCTCGGTGAGCACTCCGAAACCCCGTGCGGCAAGGGCTTGCCGGGCGGCGGCCACGGTGCGGGCGAAGTCGGCGTGGACACACACGGTCCGGTCGTATCCCATGCTCTTCCTTCCCCAGCCTGGACGGACGAGGCGATTCCCCTCCGACTATACCCCCGGGGGTAATCTGTTACGGTGAATTCAATACCCGGGGGGGTATTCATCCGAGGAAGTGAGCCGTAGATGTTCTTCGTCGACACCATCGGGACCGAGGGCCTGGGCAACCGGCACTATCTGGCCGGGGGCGCCCGTGCCGCAGTGGCGGTGGATCCGCCGCGTGACATCGACCAAGTGATCGCGGCTGCCGCACGGCGCGGAGTGCGCATCACACACGTGGTGGAGACACACATCCACAACGACTATGTGACCGGCGGCCTGGAACTGGCCCGGCTAACCGGCGCCGCCTACTTGGTACCGGCCGCCGCCCAGGTCTCCTTCGCCCGCATTCCGGTCAGTGACGGCGACGTGATCGAGCTCGACCAGGAACTGTCCGTGCGGGCTGTGGCCACCCCCGGTCACACCCCACACCACACCGCGTACGTCCTGGAGGACCGGGGGACGCCGATCGCCGTCTTCACCGGCGGTTCCCTGCTCATCGGCACCGTGGGCCGCCCCGACCTGGTCGAACCCCGCCTCACAGAACACCTTGCCCGTGCGCAGCACGCCTCCGCGCACCGGCTCGCCGCGGAACTGCCCGATGACACCTCGGTCCTGCCCACCCACGGGTTCGGCAGCTTCTGCTCTTCCGGCCAGGCCGAGGGCGACGCGAGCACCATCGGCCGGGAGAAGACCGTGAACGCCGCCCTGGCCCAGGACGTCGACTCCTTCGTCGCCGACCTGCTGGCCGGCCTGGAGGACGTTCCCGCCTACTACGCGCACATGGGCCCGGCCAACTCCGCCGGCCCGGACCCCGTCGACCTGACCACCCCCCGGCGTGCGGACGCCGAGGAGATCGCCGACCGGCTCGCAGCCGGTGAGTGGGTCGTGGACGTGCGCAACCGTGTCGCATTCGCCCAGGGCCACGTCGCCGGATCGTTCAACTTCGAAGCCGACGGCAAGATCGCCACCTACCTGGCGTGGATGATCCCCTGGGGCAAGCCCGTCACCCTGCTCGCCGAGACACCCCAGCAGCTTGCCGAAGCCCAGCGCGAACTGGTGCGGGTCGGGATCGACCGCCCCGCAGCCTCAGCGACCGGCGGCCCGTCCGACTGGCTGCGCCCCGGAGATGCCCCGGCCTCGTTCCGCCGCGCGGTTTTCGCCGACCTGGCAGCCGAGCTTTCTGAGGCAGCGGAGTTGCCGGTGGTCCTGGATGTGCGCCGCGATTCCGAGCGTGCCGGCGGGTACATCGAGGGCTCGGTCCACATTCCCGTACACACGCTGCACAAGCGGATCGACGAGGTGCCCGCGGGAGAAGTGTGGGTTCACTGCGCCGGCGGCATGCGGGCCGGCATCGCGGCTTCTTTGCTGAACGCGGTCGGGCGGGACGTGGTCGCCGTCGACGACGGCTTCGACCAGGCAGCAGACGCCGGCCTGACCGTCCGCACCGCCACCTGAACCCTTGTCGACACCGCGAGGAGTCCCGCCATGTCCATCTTCCGTCCCAGTCAGGGCCCCGGCCGCCTTCCCGTCGTGAAAGCCCACCGCATGCTCCAGGAAGCCACCGCCGTCCTGCCGGCCTTGCGCGAGACCGAGGAATGGCGGGCCGGGCACATCTCCGGCGGACAGCATCTGCCGCTGTCCGGACTGACGGCCGGAGCAAAGGTATCGAGCGCGTACGCCGGCTCGCGCCTCCTGCTGGTCTGCCGCTCCGGACAGCGCTCCCAGCACGCCGCCCACCTGCCGGGTCAGCGGGGCATGGACGCAGTCGAAGTCACCGACGGTTTGAAGGCATGGGTGCGCCAGGGACTGCCGGTCCAGGACACTGTCGGGGCAGCGGGAACCGTCACATGAGCGTGCTCATCCTCGCTTTGGTGGCGGGGGCGGTGGTCGGCCTGGCCCTGGGGGGACTCGGCGGGGGCGGCAGCGTGCTGGCCGTGCCCGCACTGATCTACATGCTCGGCTTCAGCCCCGTCGCCGCCACCACCGCGAGCCTGATCATTGTCGCCACGACATCCGTCAGTTCTTTGGTCGCCCACGCCCGGGACGGCAACGTCCGTTGGCGGGCCGGACTGCTGTTCGCCGCCGCGGGCATCGGCCCCGCCATGCTCGGCGCCCTCGCTGCCAGCCGCATTCCGGCCCCAGTCCTGACCGTCGCGTTCTCGGTGACCGCCGCACTCGCGGCCTGGCGGATGCTCCGCCCCGGACGCCCCGCACCAGATCGCCCCGTACGGCCGGCCAGAGCCGCAGGGGCCGGGGCCGGGCTGGGAGCCGTCACCGGCGGGCTCGGCGTCGGCGGAGGCTTCCTCGCCGTGCCCGCCCTTGTCGGCGTTCTCGGCCTGCGCATGAAGGCCGCCGTCGGAACCAGTCTCCTGGTCATCATCATCAACTCGGTCGCCGCGCTCGCCACCCGCAGCGGCACCGCCGACGGCCTCGACTGGGCCGTCATCGCCCCCTTCACCGGAGCCGCAATCCTCGGCGCCTGGGACGGCAAACGGCTCGCCACGAAGATCCCCGGCAACCGCCTGCAGCACGTCTTCGCCTACGTCCTGCTCGCCGTGGCCGCCTTCATGCTCCTCGACAGTCTCATCTGATCCAGCCCCACCCGAACCGAAGGACAGAACAAACCCCATGAACTCGACTCTCACCACCAGTGTCGTCCGTGAGCGCCTGCACACCCTGGTTGTCATCGACGTACGCACCCCCGGTGAATACGCCGACGGACACCTGCCCGGCGCGTACAACATCCCCCTCGACGATCTGGAACATGCCCTGCCCACCCTCCGCGAGGTGGCCGACCGCGGCGACCTCCTCATGGTCTGCGCCTCCGGCACCCGCTCGCAGAACGCCGGCACCACGCTGTCCCGCAACGGCATACCCGCCGCCAGCCTCGAAGGCGGGACCGCCGCCTGGGCCTCGGCGGGAGAAGCACTGCACCGCCCCGCCACCACCGCAGCGCCCAAATGGGCCATGGACCGCCAAGTCCGTCTCACCGCAGGCTCCGTCGTCCTGCTCGGACTGCTCCTCAGCCAGGTGATCCATCCCGCCTTTCAACTGCTCTCCGCAGGCATCGCCGCCGGCCTCGTCTACTCCGCCCTCTCCAACAGCTGTGCCATGGCCACCCTCCTCGGGAAACTCCCCTACAACCGCACCAAGCGCACCGACCGCACCAACACCCTCGCCGCGCTACGGAACAACTGAGGCTCAGCAGGCCGGGCGGCACCCTACGTGCGCATCGAGGGAGGCCGTTCCGGGCAGGTCCTCGCTGCCCGGTCCGACGATGAGCACCTGCTCCGGCCCGGACAGTGACGCCCGCCGCTGGGCCACCTTGCCCCTGCGGGACGTCGCCCGGCTGATGAACGAGTACGGCGTTGGCGCCGTGGTGATGACGGAGAGCGGGTTACCGGCCGGGATCGCCACCGACCGCGACCTCGCTCTGCGCGTCCTGGCCGACGGTCTGGACCCGGAGTCTCCCGTGAGCAGTGCGATGTCGACCCCAGTGATCACGGTGGATGTGAACGACGGAACGCAGGAGGCATACCGGATCTTCCGTCGGTGTGGCGTTCGTCGCCTGCCTGTCCTTGCCGAGCGGCAGGTCATCGGGGTCCTGGCCGTCGACGACATGCTCATGGACGTCTTCCGCCGGATGGCCGACCTGCTCGGCGGTCCCATCGCCTGGAGCGTCCTCGAAGAGCCTCCCGGCCCATCGGGGCAAGAGGCCGGGCCAGGCATCTCATAAGCGACGCTGACCGGTCTCATCCCGGGCCGGAGCGGGGCGCGGGACGACGGCTACGGGGCAGCGCGGTTGCGGATTGCCTGCCCAGGAGTGAGCTGCCCCCTCCTCGCGTTCCACCCAGCATCCGAGAGGTGGTAGGAGCACGTCAACCTGCGGTGCACGTCCCTTCTCAGCAGGAGCGAGGATAGAAGTTAGGGGCACGGCGTTGCCCGCCGAGCCCCCTCAGGGACGAGGAGGTCGGATCGTGTTCTTCATGGATCGCCGTGACGCCGGCCGACAGCTCGCGGCCCGGCTGGAGCACCTCAGAGGCGAGAATGTCGTGGTGCTGGGACTGCCTCGTGGAGGGGTTCCGGTGGCCGCCGAGGTCGCCGAAACGCTTGGCGCGCCGCTGGATGTCTGCCTGGTGCGAAAGCTGGGCCTACCGTTCCAGCCGGAGCTGGGGATGGGAGCGATCGGCGAGGGCGGCGTCAGCGTGATCAACAACGACGTGGTGCGCACCGCGCGAGTCACCCCCGAGGAGCTTGCCGAGGTCAGGGCCCGTGAACAGCAGATATTGGAAAGCCGTGCCCTGCGCTACCGGGGCGGGCGGCCACCAACCGGGCTCAAGGGCCGCACGGCGCTGGTGGTCGACGACGGGGTGGCCACGGGGTCGACGGCGCACGCGGCCTGCCGGATCGCTCGCGCCTGCGGAGCGGCCCGCATCGTGCTGGCGGTCCCCGTCGCGCCACAGGACTGGACCCAGTGGCTCGGCGAACAAGCCGACGAACTCGTATGCCTGCTCGCCCCGTCGAACTTCGCTGCGGTCGGACAGTTCTACGTCGACTTCTCACAGATCGACGACGATGAGGTCGTCGCCTGTCTGAACGCTGCGGTCGCTCCCCCGCTGAGCGCCCTCCGGCCTGAGCCGCGTCGCGCTGGTCCCATGGATCGCGAGGTGGATGTGCGGGCCGGATCGGTGGTGCTGCGTGGGCAATTGACGGTGCCGGACGGTGTGACCGGGATCGTGGTGTTCGCGCACGGCAGTGGCAGCAGTCGGCACAGCCCGCGCAACCGGTTCGTGGCTGCCAGGCTGAACCGCGCCGGGCTGGGCACCCTGCTGTTCGACCTGCTCACCGAGGAGGATGCCTCAGACCAGGAAAACGTCTTCGACATCGGCGGCCTTGCTCGGCGTCTGGCGGACGCCACCGACTGGCTGCACGGACAGCCCGGGATACAAGGGCTCGCGATGGGGTACTTCGGCGCCAGCACCGGCGCCGCCGCCGCGTTGTGGGCGGCTGCCGAGCCGGGCGCGGGGATCGCCGCGGTCGTCTCCCGGGGCGGCAGGCCCGATCTGGCCGGGCCACGGCTGGCCATGGTGACGGCGCCCACGCTGCTGATCGTGGGGAGCCACGACCCAGTGGTACTCGACCTGAACCGTGAAGGACAAGCGCAACTCCGCTGCGAGAACCGGCTCGTGACCGTTCCCGGTGCCACCCACCTCTTCGAGGAGCACGGCGCCCTGGAGAGGGTCACCGAACTGGCCCGAGACTGGTTCACCGACCACATGACCCCGGCTCCGCATACTGCTTGAAGGCGTGCCCGGTCACGGATCGACGCCCTGGGCAGCGACCAGCGCGTGCGCCGGGTCGCTGGGGGCGGCTGGAGTACGGCGGTCGCCGAGGACGTCCTCGGCGACCGGGGTGCCGAGCCGTCAGCCCGCCCCCGCGTCAACTTCCGTGCCCGCCGTGACGTTCATCCGCTGCGTGTCCCGCCGCTCCACACCACGTCAAGGCATCACCTGCGCTGAAGTTGCCTGCCGGTCCGCGCTTTTGCCGGCCGGATCACCCTCGCCGCCGCTGTCGATCACTGCCTGGGGCTGGGCACCGGGGTCGGCCTGGCTCGGTAGATTCTGCTCCGCCAGGGCCTGCTCCAGGCGCTGGATGCGGTAGCGCTGCTTGCGCGCGATACGTTGCAGGTCCATGACGGAGCGGAGGAACTGGTCCATCTCCCCGGCCCGGCTGAGGATGTCGTCGGGCACCCGTGCATCGTTCCGGTGGGCGTCCTCCTCCTGTTCGAGCAGGGCCTGCGCCCACGCTCTGGTCAGGGGTTTGAACGAGGTGGGATGGTTGGCCACGATCCGGGCCCGGACGGTGAGATCGTTCTCGGCCGCTTCCACGTGCAGGCCGGTGTCCTTGTTGCGTGCCCCGAACAGCGGCTCGGGAATGTGGTGGGCGACGAATCCCCGCTCGACGCAGCCGATCCAGAAGTCCCAGTCCTCGCCGGCCCGCATGCGCTCGTCGTAGCCGCCGACGGCCTCCCAGGCTTCGCGGCGGTACAGCGAGCAGTAGAACATGATCAGCCGTTGGAGCAGCAGTTCCCTGCTGTAGGGCGGGAGCGGCAGCACCTGCGGCGGCACATCCTCCTCGTCGGTGAAGACGAAGAGATCGGTGGAAGCGATCGTGATGTCCGGCTCGGCGTCGAGCAGGGCAACGGTCTTCTCCAGCATGGTGGGGGCGATCACGTCGTCGGCGTCGAGGGGCAGGATGTAGCGGCCTGCCGCGGCGGCGATCCCGGCGTTGCGTGCTGCGGAGACCCCGGCGTTGGCCTGGCCCAGCAGCCGGATGCGCCGGTCGGGATGCCGGTCGATGAACGCCCGGGCCACGGCCGGGGAGCCATCGGTGCTGCCGTCATCGACGATGACGGCCTCCCAGTCGACAAACGTCTGCCCGAGTACGCTGTTCAGCGTCTGTGGCAGGTAGTGGCCGTAGTTGTAGCAGGGGATGACCACCGAGACCGCAGGTGCGTGATTGACACTCATTCGTCGTCCTTCCCTCCGGGCGCGAGCACCGGGTGGCCCTGCTCGGCAGGGCGCCTGTTCAGGCCGTCGGTGTGGCCGGTCGGCCGACCGGTTCCGACCAGTGGTGGGGGTGCACCACTTCGAGTCCGGGCAGGGCCCAGCACGTGGTACCCATGTCCTTGGCCAGGGCCGCCAGGCCCTCGGTCTCGATGAGGTGCTGGTACGGGACCGTCGGAAACACCAGACCCGCGCGGTGCAGGTCCGCCCGTACCAGCAGGACCGTGCCGCCGACCGAGTCGATGCGGACGAGTTCGTGCCCGCCGAGCTCGTCGAGATGGGCCCTGCCGAATCCCCTCGGGGGTTGCAGAATTCCGTCGCGGATCCACTGGGCCCAGTTCAGGCCGCGTGCTTCTGGGCGCAGAAGGAAGGTGTTGAGGTCGTACGTGGGTCCGTTCGGCTCGCTGACGCAGTGCGGTACGACGATGTCCTTCCGCGCTGCCAGCAGCCGCTGGATGAGATCGGGTGGGTAGCTGGTCACGTCAACGTCGATCCAGAGCACCCACTGCTCGTCGGTGAGGGCCCGGGAGAGCAGGTGGTTGCGCACCCTGGCCAGCGCGGCCCTGCGCTCGCGTTGGACGCCCGGCTCCCAGCGCTGTCCGGGCAGGCGGACCCCGGCGTCGTGGCGCACGAGCGTCACCCGGCGGTACTGCTGCTCCAGGTCGGGCAGCGCGCGCTGAAGCACGTCCCAGGTGTCGTCCTGGCTGTCGCCCTCAAGCAGGCCCAGGGAAATCGCCTCTTGCGGGTAGTCCAGGCCGCGGAGGTTTCCGAAGTAGTCGGGCAGGAATCGGGCCGCGTCCTTGACCGGGGTGAGTACCAGGATCGGGGGACGGTCAGGCATGGGCGCCGGGGCCGGTTCACTGATCACCCATCGCGCCCGGTGCAGCCGCAGGGCGTCAACGCCCGGCTCGGGTCCTGCATCCGTGCCGACGCCGGCACCCGTCCCGGTACCGGTGTCGGTACCGGTGTCGGTACCGGTCGTGGCGTGGACGAGGTCCTCCGGGCCCAGCGGTACCCGTGCGGCCATGGCCAGAAGCTGCTCGGCATAGTCACTGCCGGTCCAAGTCTGGGGCGCGACATCGAAGATGCGCTGGAAGTGGGCGGGCTCGAACGTGTTGTTCTCATGACACACATAGGTGCACAGCTCCGGTACGTCGACCGAGACGACCCGGCTGTTGCTCACGACGTGGGCAGCGACGGGAGTGTCCTCGCCTCGGCGTTGCTCCGGATAGCGGGGCACCGCGGCCTTCGCGCAGAGCATGGTGCCCTCCCACACGCGTACATGGGAGATGGCAAGCTCACGGCGGGCGGGCCGCCACAGTCGCTGCCGCGCGAGGAAGCATGCCTCGGCGCCCAGTGCGAGGACCGCTGCCACCTGCACCTCGACCCGCTCCGGATCGTAGAGGTCATCGTCGTCCCACTGACACACATACGTCCCCGCTGCCCGGTCCACAGCGATGTTGCGCAGCGCCCCGAGCGGTTGCCCGTCCGGTGGGAGCCGGTGGTAACGGATACGCGGGTCATCGAGACCCTGAACGTGCTGTTCCAGTGCGTCGTCCGGGCTGTCGTCGACCACGACCAGCTCTTTGTTCGGGTAGGTCTGGGCGAGGAAGCACTGGATCGCACGCTCGGCCAGTGCTGGGCGGTCCTTGGTCACCATCAGGCAGGAGACCGTCGGCGCCGGTGCGCCCGATGCCCAGCGGCGGCGCTGCGCTTCCAGGTCGAAGGCCCCGTCGGCGAGGGGGCGCAGGCCCTGGCTGGAATAGAACCTCACCCTCGTGTGCCGCGGGGTCCGTGGCGCCCACGATTCTTCGGCAGCCCAGACGCCGGCACTGTGATGCACGGCGTAGGCATGGTCATGGTCGGTTTCCTGCGGCCCGAACAGCTGGATCGCGAAGGGGTTCACCTTGGGGTAGAGCAGCTCCGAGCCCACCACGGTGATCGAGTCGGGCTCGGGTGCGCTCTCCAGCGCACGCGTGAGGAAGAAGGGACCCGACGCATCCAGAGCATTGGGCAGGAGATGGGTGCCGACAAGCTCCCGCTGCACGTGTGCCCAGAACGGATGCCCCGGCGTGGAGGCAATGAATGCGTTGCCCACGATGCGGCCCATAGCCCGCTGACGCGCCAGCGGAAGGCGGGTGTGCAGTGACGGCTCGCACCCGAGCACGAGTCTGCGCCCGGTGAGCAGTTCGCCCACCGGACGCAGACACTCGACATCCAGATCGACGTACACACCGCCGAAATGGTCGAGCAGGAAATACCGGATGGCGTCGGCGCGCATGAGCGGGTCGGGGTAACCGTCATAGACCGGAAGGAACCACGGATAATGTTCCTTGAGGAATGATCGGCTTTCCACATCCGTCCACAGTCGGTATTCCCAACCCGGATGACAGCGCTTCCAGGAATCCACCCAATTCTGCCACCGGGCAGGCGCTTCAGCGTCCACCCAGGTCTGGTGGATCAGTTCGGGAACACTTCTCTGCGTGGACATTTGCGCCGGGACCTCCATCATGCGACCGCGTTACCGGGTACAACGAAAGGCGGGGCACCCAGGCAGCGGGATCGGCGCCGTTTTCACCCGTACAGACGTCATGATCAGAGAATTCCCGGCACGTTCCCTCAAGCCTCCACCGGCCCGGCCGGCGTCAGCGCCTGATGTTGGCGCAGCTGGCGCTCGGCCCCTGGGCGTCCTCGATGGGGAAGAAGATCACGTTGCCCACGGCGCTGAGGGCGGCGACGGCGTTGCAGTTGTTCACCTGCGGGCCATGGTGCTTGCCGAAAGCTTCGTCGAAGTTCAGGCAGCTGGCCGTGGGGCCGCCGATGATGTCGACAAGGGAAACGCTGTTGCAGTTGTTGATCTGCGCCCCATTGTTGATCTGCGGCCCATCATCCCCGCCGCCGCTGGCGTCCGCGCCGCCTGCCCCGAGCACCACGGTTCCTGTAGCGGCAACCAGGAGTGCAGCAGTCCTACCAATTCCCATAGCGATCTCCAGATTCTCTTCGTGGCTGGACCGTTCGTCCAGATACTCCATGAAATGCCGGGCAATTCCAAACTCCAACCGCATGTTTCACCCGCGCGGCAGAACATTAATGGGCCCGGGGCGCGCCAATTGGCCGTCAATCGCACCGCCAAAGAGCGCAATTTTCATATCCGAACATCTGCTGACGTGTCGCCATTCACCCGGAAGGCCCGAGGGGCATGCGCAGGAATGCCAGCAAATGCTTTACCCCTGAGAGCGGAACCCGAATGCGTGATGTCGCGGCCAGATGGCACGAAACGGCCTCTGGTGGCCGAGGGTGCCATCGTTCAGCAGCTCCGGGCCCTGCTGAACGATGACACCCTCGGCCACCAGAGGCCGCCGCCCGCCGAGAGAAAGCTCCGGGTGGGTAATCAGCCTGAACGCCTCTCTCGATGATCAGGAAGAAGAAAGGCGCCGACGGATCTCAACGCCTGAGGTTCTCACACGTGGCACCCGGTGCGTCAAGCCCGATCGGAAGGATCTGCCGCTTCCCTACGCTCATGACGGTGATTACCTGACAGTTATTCACCTGCACTCCGTCACCGTGGGGTTGACCCGAAGTCTGCGCATTTACGCACCTGACTTGCGGCCCACCAAAAACACTAATAAGGGTGAAGCTGGTGCAGTTGTTGATCTGATCTCGGCCACCCTTGCCATGAGAGCCGTCAGCCTGTGCACCGCCTGCTCCCAGCACGACGATTCCCGCCGCCGCAGCCAGGACTACAGCAGTTCTACCGATCTTCATAGGAAGCTCCAGGTCGTCTTCATCGCTGATTTCGCACGGCAAGTTCTTCCATGGATTGACGAACAAGTCGAATCACCTCACCGCTCAGTTCACCCGCCCAACACAGCCATGGTTAAAGCAGTTCACGGCCCGGATGTGACAATCGATACCCACGTCACAGTGGTTGACTTTGGCATCGGCCCGCCCAAAGCGCCTGCATGCACCGGCCCTTTGGCCTGATCAGGTACCGCTGTTCCTCGGCAGTCTTCTATCGGCACGATCACTCGGAGGAGGTAACTGCGCACGGGCCGCAGGGCGACGATGCGAACAGCGATCTCCCGGCCTCGGTGATACGGGAGTCTGAGCCGACGCAGGTCGCCGTCGACGTGTTCGACCATCTCGCGGCGATCCCACATCTTCCGCGCGGTCGGCGATCCCGCGAGGATGTCGCGCTCCAGTTGCCGCAGAGCCGAACACGACCCCTCGGCGGCCGAGAATGGTGCCGCCACACAAGGGCGACGCGACAAAGCAGGATCGTTCCGCCTGACGGCAGGCGGAAAAGGAGTCCCGGTCAGAGGGAAGCTGACCGGGGCTCCGGCTTTTGTGCCGGGATCAATCCTGGCACCGTCCCGGGCTGGAGACTCAGGCGGGCTGGTCCACCACCGTCAACAGCCGCTGCGGCTCGCGGGCGGCCTGGGCTGCCTCGCCGACGTCACGGCTCAGACGGGTCAGCAGGGCGAGCGCCGACTCCCCTGAGCCTGGCTGAGTCTGCAACCCCGTGGCCAGGAATTTTTCCTCCTTCGTGTGCTCTGTGGTTCTGTGGTTCGCCAGCAGCAGGGACGGAAGTGTTCGCAAAGGGGGAGGCGTAGCAGTGAGAGACCAACTTCTCGGGGGCCGTTACCGGTTGGTGCGAGAGCTCGGCGAGGGTGGCATGGGGCAGGTGTGGGAGGCGCAGGACGAGACGCTGGGGCGTCCCGTCGCCGTCAAGCTGATCTCCCAGCTCGCCGGTGGCGGAAGTCGCGGCAATCAGGAACGCGCCAGGTTCCTGCGTGAGGCACGGATCACTGCCCAGTTGCAGCATCCCAACACTGTGACCGTCCACGATCTCGGCGAGACCGGCACGGGGAATGACCGTGTCCCGTTCCTGGTGATGGAGATGGTCCGCGGTGAGGGCCTGGACGCGGTGTTGAACCGAGGCGCCGTCGCTCTGCCGGACGTGGCCCGGTGGGGCGCGCAGATTTGCGAGGCGCTCGACGACGCGCACAAAGCCGGCATCATGCACCGGGACATCAAGCCGTCCAACATCTTCGTCACACCGTCCGGCGTCGTGAAGGTCCTCGATTTCGGCATCGCGAGGGCAGCCGATCCCATCGCGACCCGGGTCACCAGGACGGGCTTCATCGTGGGCACGCCCGCGTACATGGCCCCCGAACAGGCACGCGGCTACCCGGAACCCAACAGCGACCTGTACGCCCTGGGCTGCCTTCTCTTCGAGCTGATCACGGGCCGGCCGCCGTTCCAGGCCCCCGATGCCCTGGGCTACCTCACCGCGCACTCCACCCAGCAGCCGCCCACGCCCAGCTCGGTGGCCGAGGGCGTCCCGCCCGACTGGGACGATCTCGTGCTGACCCTGCTCGACAAAGACCCCGCCCGGCGGTACCCGGATGCCGCCGCCCTCGCGCAGGCGCTGCGGCAACTCGACACTGGCCCGTTGGGCCCGTTCCACATCTGGACGTTCGCCAACAGGAGCCTGGACGTCTGGGGCGTCAGCACCGAGGACCATACGCGGATCGTCCAGCACAGTTGCCACGGTGGGCCGAACCAGCAGTTCACCTTCCACCCGGTCGGTGACGGGCTGTACGAGATCAGGACGTTCGCCGGCAAGTGTCTGGACGTCTGGGGTGCCAGTACCGAGGACTTCACACAGATCGTCCAGTACAGCCGCCACGGTGGGGCGAACCAGCGGTTCTCCCTCCACCCGGTCGGCCAGGGCCTGTTCGAGATCGGAACGTTCGCCGGCAAGCGGCTGGACGTCCTTGAGGCCCGCACCGACGACCACGCGCCGATCGTTCAGTACACCCGTCACGGCGGGCCGAACCAGCTTTTCCGCCTCGTGCTGGTTGGCTCGGAGAACCTGCCTGAGTAGCAAGTTCCCTTCCCTGTAAGTGTGTTGGGGCGGGGCCTTGCTGGGGAATCCGCGGCCGAAGCCGATGTCGACGCCCCTGTCGTCGCCACAACGCGGGCTGCACGGCCAGGTGCCGGAGGCACGGGGTGGCTGATCAGCACTGGTTTGTTCTCGGAAGGAGCGGCCACCGGGCATCCTGGGCATCAAAGGGGGAAGGCAGTGCTGTCTCGTCAACTGGTCATACGGATCTCCGCAGTTGCGCTAGCTCTAGCTGCCGCTGTTGTAGCTGTGGTTGTCGCCGGGGTGGAGAAGTGGGTCCTGACGGCGGTCCTCGCGGGTGCGAGCGCGGCCGTCACGGGACTCGTCACCCGCAACCTCGACAAGGTCATCACACGTGGCGGCGAGGCGATGCTGGCCCGGACACCGAAAGATCCCATCACCGTTCACGCTTCGCAGGTCCCCGGCTTCAGCGGGTACATAGGCCCTCTGCCACCGACCACGGAGCGGTGGCGCGACTCCGCCAACGTGGTGGACCTCTTCGATGTCGTCGTCCATCTGATCGTCGAGGCCGCCGGGTACCGTACAGCGATCATCAACAAACTAGACGTGCACATGGAGTCGTGCGACGCTCCTCCGCACGTCAGTGACCTCGCCGGGCCTCCGGTACCTGCCCCGATGTCCCCCCGGCAACTGCGAGAGTTCCGCGTGAGCCTCAACGTGGGACTCTCCGCGGACGCCACGGATCCGGCGCCCTCGCCCAGACCTGCCGATGGCGTACCGGACTTCCCTTACACGGTCACACCCCTTGGTCCCGATCACTTCTATATCCATGCGACTACCGACGAGCCAGGCGACTTCCGGTGGCGCATCGGCGTGCACTGGATCTGCAATGGAAAGTCCGGGGTCGTAGTCACCGATCTGCACGGACAGCCCTTTCGCGTCGTGCGCCCCGAGCCGCGGTCGCGCTCGTAGCAGTGGGCCAGGGAGCTTCAGCCGCCATCCCGTGCCCGGCACCCCGCCGACCGCCGTGTGCACCTCCAGCAGAGCGCGGGCCTGCCCATACGACAGTCGGACAAGGCCCGTGTCCGGACACACGTCGCGCGAGCTGGCGACCTTGCCGGGGCCCGGCAAGGTCGGGTGACGAACACCGGTCCGCGCGTGCGGCCCTTGATCAGCCGGGGCAGCGGCGGCGCGGTGCCGGCGTCCCAGTACACGGTCTCCAACACGAACTCCGGTCAGCCGGTCGAGCGCCATCTTCGAGCGGGCGGGCGTCTCCGAGGAGGCGGGGCCGGCGGCGAAGGTGTCGATCGGGGTGCAGGACGACGGGCGGGTGAAGCTGAACGTCGACAAGCTCGGCGCGCTCGGCGAGCCGAAGTCCCTGACCTGGCTGCGCAAGCGGGTCGAGAAGATGCTCCCGAAGATCGACCTGCCGGACCTGTTGTTCGAGGTGAACGCCTGGACCGGCTTCCTGGACACGTTCGTGCGCCTTGGGGACGGCACGACCCGGATGAAGGACCTGTCCACCTCGGTGGTCGCGCTGCTGGTCTCGGAGGCGTGCAACATCGGCCTGGCCCCGGTGATGAACCCCGGCTACGAGGCGCTGACCCGGGCCCGGCTCGTGCACGTCGACCAGTACTACCTGCGCGCCGACACCATCGCCGCGGCGAACGCCGCGCTGATCGCCGCCCAGGCCGAGGTGCCCATCGTGAAGTTCGGGGGTGACGGGCTGCTCGCCTCGGTGGACGGGCTGCGGTTCGTCGTCCCCGTCCGGACCGTGAGCGCGGCGCCGTCGCCGAAGTACTTCGGGTTCAAGCGCGGCATCACCTGGCTCAACGCGGTCAACGACCAGGTCGCGGGCATCGGACAGATGATTGTCCCGGGCACCCCGCGCGACTCCCTGCACATCCTGGACGCGTTGCTGAACCTGGACGGCGGCGTGAAGCCGGAGATGGTGGCGACCGACAACGCCTCCTACTCCGACATGGTGTTCGGCCTGTTCAAGATCCTCGGCTACAACTTCTCACCCAGGTTCCGCGACCTGGACGACCAGCGGTTCTGGCGGGCCACGATGCCCGGCGTCGAGACGGGCACGTACGGCGCGGTGGAGGACCTGGCCCGCAACCGCGTGAACCTGAACAAGGTGATCACGCACTGGCCGGACATGCTGAAGGTCGCCGGTTCCCTGGTCACCAACCAGGTCCGCGCCTACGACCTGCTGCGCATGTTCGGCCGCGAGGGGCGCCCCACCCCGCTGGGTGCGGCATTCGCGGAGTACGGGCGGATCGCGAAGACCGAACACCTGCTGCGCGTAGTCGACCCGGTCGACGACACCTACCACCGTCAGATGAACCGCCAGCTCACCATGGAGGAGTCACGCCACAAGCTGGCCCGGGACGCGTGCCACGGCAAGCGCGGCACCATCCACCAGGCGTACCGGGAAGGGATGGAGGACCAGCTCGGCGCGCTCGGCCTGGTCCTCAACGCCATCGTTCTGTGGACCACGAAGTACATCGACGCCGCCGTCGCCCAACTCCGCGCCGAGGGCCACGAGATCCGCGACGAGGACGTCGCCCGGCTCTCCCCGCTCAAGCACAAGAACCTGAACCTGAACCTGCTCGGCCGCTACAGCTTCACCGCCCGGATCCCGGCCACCGGCGCCCTGCGCCCGCTGCGTGACCCGGACGCGCCCGAGCTGGACGAGAACGACGACGCCGAGTGAGGCGAGAGGTCAGCCGACGGATACCAGCGCGGCGTCGTACTGCTCGGCGGCCCAGACAGCAGCACGCACGAGGGCAGGTACCCAGTCGCTCCAGTGGTACGGGTCCCGCCGCGCACCGGGAAGCGGAACTCGGATGCCTGGAACTCCTCCAGGGAAGCGCCGACGGGCCGGGCGGCGTCAACGCGCGCCTCGAACCGGCCCAGCGTGCGCGTCGGCGCCGCCTCGGTGCCGAACTCCGCCCCGCTCGCTGCTGACCGCCGAGTGTGCCCCGGCGGTCAGGCTGAGCTCACTTGCTGGCGAGGCTCCACGTACCGTCGCTACCTTCGGCGGTGCTGTTGAGGGCGGTCCACTCGGCGTCGTCGAGGTTGAGGGCTGCGCGGAGGTAGGCGGAGATCGCGTCGGCTGTGAGGGCGACACGGGCGGGGTCCTCGTCGGTGGTCTCGGTGACCTTCTCGCCGGCGATTCCGCCCATGGTGTGCTCGGCCTCGGTGATGCTGAGCAAGCTCTTGGGCGCCGGGCTGAGGTGGTAGGCGTCGGTGAACCACTCCGGCCCGCGGGTGGAGAGCTGCGAGTCGTCCTTGCCGCCCGCGACGATCAGGGCCGGGGTGGTCATGGTGGAGAAGTCCGGCTTCATGAACGGAAGGTTCTCGGCGGCGAACGGGGTGAGGGTGTCGCCAGTGCCCGTCGCCCCGATCAGCGCGCCGGCCGAAACCGCGGAGTGGGAGAAGTCCTCTCCCGCAACACCCTCGGCGTCCAGCACGCGCGCACCGAGGAGGGCGCCTGCGGTCTGGGCGCCCCAGGAGTGGCCGACCACGGCAGTGCGCTCACGGTCGGCGCGGGTCTCCAGGCCGGCCTGGGCCAGGACGTCTGGGAGGTGGTCGAGGATTGCGTGCAGGTCGGTGATCCGCACGCGCCAGATGGTGGCGAAGCGCGGGTCGTCCCAGGCGATGCCGTTGCGCCGGGAGTCCAGGTGGGTGGGCTGCACCACGACGAATCCGGCGGCGGCCCACCGGTCGACGAGGGGCTCGTACCCGTCCAGTGACCACGCGTTCCCGTGGGAGAAAACGATCACAGGCAGGTTCCGGCCCGACCGGGGTGCGGTGACCTTTACCTGAAGGTCAATGCCGCGCCCGGGCGAGGGAACAACGATGGGCTTGACCGAGACGATCTGCTGGCTGAGCGAGTGGGACGAGGACATGAGGGTCCTGCACTTTCTATGAGTACCGGGATGCCATAATTTGGCGGAGCGTCGTTCCGCCAAATTAGCGGAACATTGTTCCGCGAGCAAATGGGAGGCATCCGTGCCGGAGTCGGTCGGGGTACGCCAAGCACAGGCTCAGCGCACCCGCAGTGGCGTGCTGGAGGCCGCTGCGGCAGTCTTCGTGGACCGGGGCATCCAGGCACCCGTCCGCGACATCGCCGAACGCGCCGGCGTCGGTGTCGGCACGGTCTACCGAAACTTCCCGACCCGCGCGGATCTCGTCACTGCCGTCTACCGGCACCAGATCGACGCCTGCACCGCTCTCGCGCCCCGGCTTCTTGAGGAATCCGCCTCGCCGTTCACCGCTCTGACCCTGTGGACGGACGCGTTCGTGGACTTCCTGGTGACCAAGCACGGCCTCGGCGCGGCGCTGGGGTCCGGTGACCCAGGGCTGGAGAACCTCCACGCCCTCATGCTCGACACCCTGGTCCCGGCCTGCGCGTCATTGCTGGACGCCTGCGCCGCCACCGATGAACTTCGCCCTGGTGTCGCCGCCTACACGCTCCTGCGCGCCATCGGAAACCTCTGCATCACCGGCCCCGACTACGGCCAGGCCGACGCCGAGGGCATGGTCGCCCTCCTCCTGGCCGGATGCCGCACCAAGGTATGACGGCTGCCTCAGGGGACAGTGGCAAGCGACGTCACCGCTGCTCGGTTCGGTCCGGCCAGGGACCAGCCTCGATGAGACCTGAGAGGCGATGCGCCTGTCGGTAAACGACGGCGCGTTCTCCGCGATGGACCTCACCGCCCGCCACCCGCGCACCGGCGAACTGCTGTCCACCGTGAAGTTCATGGTGCAGACCCTCGCCGCCGCCGGCGAACTCCAGCGCGACCTCCAGCGCGAGCTGACCTACGACGGGCTGCGGGCCGCCGAGGCGAAGGGCAGCAAGGGCGGGCGCCGCCCCGCCGTGGCGGCCGCGAAGAGCGCCGCCGTGCGCACCGGGTACCTGGAGGGCCGCTCCATCGGCGCCCTCGCCCGCGACCACCGGGTCAGCCGCGGCGCGATCCGCACGGCCGTCGCCGACCTCCTGCCCGACCACACCGCCATCGAGGAGGACTCCCCCGTCCGGGTTGCCGTTAACGAGCGGCCAACCAGGCGACAAGTAACCCGCCGGTGGCTTTCGGATCGAAGGGTGGCCCGGACACATAGCGCTGTGTGGCGCTCGGTCGTGGGTTCATCGGGGCCCAGACATGCGCAGTGCGACTCGATCGAAGCCGCTGACAGCGCACAACTGCGCCAAGCGATCGAAGAGGCGCTCGTCCAGGACGAACGTGTCCACAGCGACAACCCCGATGTTTCATAGGTGTTCGCCTGTGAAACACCCCGACCCGCGGCGCACGACCTGCGGCGACCTTGTTTCATGAGTTGTTGCAAACAGCGGGACAGATGAATCACCCTCATGAAGCGATCCGGGGGTGAGTCCGGACCCGCACACCCTTGTTGAGGCGTACACCTGCCCGACGTCGTCCTGCGCCGCCCCGGTCGGCTCGCCGTGCCGGACCGGCAAGGGCAAGGTCGCCGTGCAGTACCACACCGCCCGCTTCCGCCTGGTGCCTCAGCTCGCCAAGACGCTCAACGTGCCCACCCCGCCCGTACGCAAGCCCGGCACGGCCTGGGTGGAGCTGCCGTGGCCGCGTGCCGCCGGCACCGAGCCGATTGGGCATGTCCGCCTCGGCTACGCCCGCGCCTCCACCGCCCGGCCGTCCCTCGACGCCCAGCTCGACTCCCTCGCCGAGGCCGGGGTGACCCGGGTCTTCTCGGAGAAGATCTCCACCCGGGTCACGAAGCGGCCCGAGCTGGACAGGGCCGTCACGCTCGCGCGGGAACTGCGCGCCTCCGGCGTCGCGGTCACCCTCGTCGTCCACGAGCACAAGCGCCTCGGCCGCGGCATCGACCTCGCCACGCTCGCCGAAGAACTCAAAACGTCCGAGGTCGGGCTGGAGTTCCTCACCGGAGAGCTCCAGGGCCGGCACGATCCCTCCGGGGTCGTGTTCACCGTGCTCGCCGCGCTGTCCGGCATGGAACGCGAGTACATCCGCGACCGCACCCTCGAAGGCCACGAGTCCGCCCGCAAACGCGGCAAGACCATCGGCGGCGCCACCGTCGCCGACCCGGACATGCTCGCCATGGCCCTGCACTACCGGGATCAAGGTCTGAGCCTGCGCGGCATGGCCGCGAAGCTCGTCATCACCAGCGGCAAGAAGAAGGGCCGGCACCCGTCACCGGCTACCGTCATGCGGATGCTGCGCGAACACGACGAGCGGGCTACCGCGACCGCAGAGGCGTGATCCACCGCTACCTTGCGGCTGGTGTCTGAGCCAGGACTCCCTCTCCTGTCACGGCCGGGAGATGATGAGCCAGGGCCGCCGGGGCGGCCCGCCCTTCGACGGAGGGACGGGTGGGCCGCCGGTCCTGTCTATGCTCAGGCCCATGGCACTGGAATGGGAACAGATCATCGTCGACTCCGCCGACCCCGTCGCTCTCGGGCGCTGGTGGGCCGAGGCTCTCGGCTGGGTAGTGGTCGACGAATCCGAGGAGATCATCGAGATCCGGCCTGAGCCGGACCAGATGCCGGGGCTGCTCTTCGTGCCTGTCCCCGAGGGCAAGACGTCGAAAAACCGGCTCCACCCCGACTTCCGCCCCAACGACCAGGAGGCCGAGGTCGCCCGGCTGCTCTCCCTCGGTGCCCGGCGCGCCGACACCGTGCAGGACGAGCAGCACTGGGTGACCCTCCTCGACCCGGAGGGCAACGAGTTCTGCGTCCTGAGTGAGCGGAAGAGCTGAGCGGAAGCACTGGCGGAAGCGCTGAGCGTAGGCCGGGCAGTTGTCCGGGGCCCCGACGCCCGCAGCAACACGGACAGAATTGACACGGAAGCCGGATGGCGGTGGCGCGGCGCACCCGGGCGGGCCGGCACCGCCGGGTTCGTGCCGCGCGAGTTCCTGTTCTCCTGCCCGGACTGTCCTGCGGTTCTCTGACCTACGCGGCACGACGTCGCGACGACCTAGCGCAAGAGCATCTCGTGGCGGGTTTGGAGCGTATCTGGGTCACACCCCGACTTAACGCCTACGAGCCAGCCGCCGCCCAGGCCCGGAGACCTCCACACTGCATGTCTACGACGGCAAGCCGGACACCCGCGGTGCCCGGACTGCCGCGTCCGGGCGCCGTCTATCAGGTCCGGCGTCCCCGCCGGGACGGTTCCCGGATTTCCCCGCCCGTCAGCGAGACGAGGTAGCGCAGGACGCGTTCCGTCGCGCTGCTGCCGTAGGCGCTGCGCAGCAGGTAGGCGCCGATGCCGGTGAGTCCGTAGAAGGTGTCGTACTCGGCAAACGTGGGGTGCTCGTTGCCCCGGTGTATACGGGCAAGGGTGGCGTCGACGCGGCGATGCGTCAGATTCACAACGTGGCTGTGGAGGACGGCGTGCGCGTCGCGGTAGAGGTGCTGCACGGAGTCCGGGGCCGAGTGGAGCACGTAGGCGAGAGCTGGGGCTCCGAGGTACAGGCCGGTGTTGTCGGTGGCGGTGACGTCTCCGGCGGCGGCCTGGCCGATCCAGTGGTGCGCGCGGTGCCATGTCGCCTGGCCGGTGGCAGCGTTGTCGATGTGGAGCAGGGCGATGCCGGCCGCGCCGGTGGCGAGGGACTGCCCGGCCCACGGTTCGTCGCTCGCGGGTGCGAAGGGCTGCGCGAGGGCGGTGGTGAAGTCGCGTACGAGGTCGCGCGCCTGTTCCCTCACACCGGTCATCGGGGCGCCTTGAACGGCTGGTGGCGCAGGGCGACGGTGCGGGCGAGGTGCAGGGTGGCGGCCTCGCTGGTGGGATCGACGCCGAGGGCTCGCACGTGGTGCTGGTGCAGCAGCGAGCGCAAGACGGTGTCCGGGGTGTGCTGTTCCGTGGTGAGGGTGTGCCGGTACGCGGCCAGGGTGCGGCCTCGCTGCGTCCACACGTCGGCGAGGCCGGTGCCGCCCCCGGCCGCGTGGAGCTGGAGGGCTTGGGTGCGTTCTGGTCGGGCGGGGCGTCCGTGGGCGGGCACGTTGTCGATCAGCCATCGCCACCCGTCCTCGGCGGAGGGCAGGAGGCGGGTCGCGATGTCGACCAGGCTTGCGGCTGCTACGGCTTGGGGTGCGATGCCGGTGTGAGAGGTGAGGCGGATCTGTGCGAGGGCCGCCGCTGAGTCCGCGGCGAACATGTCGTGCGCGGCGTCCATCGCGGTCCGCGTGCCGTAGCGGCCGGTCTGGGGCCGGTACGGCTCCAGGGTCAGGCGGGCGATGAGGCGCTGGTGGTGCAGTTGGGTCGCCCAACGGTTCACGGCGGCCGTCACGGTCGCGTGTTCGGCCGCCGCGACGTGCAGGTTCAGCGCGAGGTGGTGTCCGGTCTCGGGGCGGGCGAGTTGCCGGTGGCGGGTGAACCACCAGGCCGGTTCGGGGTCGAGCGGGGCCAGCAGCAGTGGGAGGTGGCGGTCCAGGATCTCGTCGAACCGGTCGGGGTGCGTGTGCAGGTGCATCCGGAGTACCGGGCCTGCTCCGGGTAACTGGATGGGCTCTAGTTCCCGGTGGGCGCGCAGCGCGGGCAGCGGCGGGCTGGTGGGGGCGGTCCGGGCGAAGGAGAGGACTGCCTCGTGCGCGCGGCCGATCCAGCCGTGGGCCTCCGGCTCTGCGGCCTGGCGGAGTTCCAGGCCGGGCCCGTACATCCGGGAGCGTACGAGGCGGCGGTGGACCGGGTGGTCGAGGTCGAGTGGGAGACGCTGGTCGTACTCCACCAGGCAGACGTGGCGGGGGACGTTGATGCGTTCTCGCCAGGTCGCGAAGGTCCTCTCCCACTCGGCGTGGGGATCCGCGCGGCCGGGCATGTCCTGGTTGTCGAGGAGCCAGCGGGCGGCGACCAGGGTGGTGCGGCCGAAGCGCACGCGCGGCAGGTACGGCAGGCGGGAGGCGGCGCCGAAGTCGAATGGCTTGTAGGCCGCGTGCCGGGCGCCTGCGACCTCGGACAGGAACCGTGCCAGAGGCGGGGTCTGGACACTGGCCTCCAGGGCGTGGACCACGCGCGCGTCGATCGGACGGCCGGTGGAGAGCTGCACGAGGTGCAGGCTGCGGGCGTCGGCGGTGACACCGATGTCGTTCACGCCGATCGATGCGGCGTTCTCGACGGGGTGCTCGGCGAGCGGGATCACGGCGGGCAGGATCCGGGCGGTGCGGGAGACGTTCTCGTTACGGCGACGGCGCGGCGGGAAGCTGAGCTGCGCGGTGACGGCGTCGGGCCGGGTCGTGTAGGAGGCTGCGATCAGGCGCTGTTGTTCCGGGGGCATCAGGTGGGTGAAGCGCCCGAGCATGCTGCTGCCGGGGCGGGGCACGCCGGTGACGGCGATGCTGAACTCGCCTCGGGTCACGGCGTTTGTCGACGGAGCGTGGACCTCGAAGGCGAGTTCGCAGCGGTCCGTGTACAGCGGCTCATCTATGCCGCCGGCTTCGGCGAGTTCGGTGATCGTGGCCTCGTCGAGGACGAGGTCGCCGTGACCGGTCTGCTGGAGCAGTCGGAGGATCAGCGCGTCGCGGTCGGTGAACAGCCTGGGGGCCCTGCGGCGTTCGGCGCCGATGTATCCGGCGGGCCAGCCGAGGCCGCTGTCGGCGACCAGGTCGAGGACGGGCAGGGTCGCGCCGACTCCGTACTGGGCGCGGAAGCGGCGGTGGTAGTCCCGCCAGTGGTGATAGCCGTAGGGCTGCGGGGTGAGGCGGTGCATGACGGCGACGGCGTTCCGGGGAACGCCGAACTTGCCCAGACGCGGCTTTGCGGCAGGGCGAGGGGGACGACAGTGACCGAGAGAGCCCCGAGCCCTGCGACTCGCACGGTCTCGCCCATGCTGCCCGCCGACTTCTGCGCCTTTCATCAGCTCTACCGCGCCCGGTATGTGCGCTGGGCCGAGGCCCACTTGGGCTCGCGAGCCGATGCCGAGGAAGCCGTCGACAGCGCTTTCGAGCAGTTGGCCATCGACTGGGCCCAGGTGCTCCGGCAGCCGGTGCCGGAGGCATACGCCTGGAAAGTGGTCAAGAACCGGACGATTGATGTCGCTCGGGACCGGGGCCGACGTCCCTCCGTCGTGGATGTCGCCTCATTCGAGACCCGTGCCCTGCACAGGGCTGTTGACCCGATCGGAGAGCTGGAGGAGTCCCTGAGCATCTATCAGGCGATCAACCAGCTCCCGGAGCGGCAATTCGACGTGATCGTGCTGCGCTACTGCCTCGGCTACGACACCGCAGAGACGCCGATGTCGTGGGGATCACGGCTGCTGGGGTCCGCTCGACCGCCCGCTACGCCAGACGGCGCCCGAAGAGGGATCTCGGCCTGGATGAGGACGAAAGGAACCACGATGAACCCGTCGCCGATTGAAAGGACCCTGGCCAAGGCACGACTGGAGAACACCATGTACAGCGCCGAGGACATCGAGGCAGCCGAGCGGCGCATTGCCGCGCGTGTCGCCGACCGGCTGCTGCACGGCACCTTGTCCTTCGACGATGACATGAGGTCGGCCCGCGCCCAGACCCTTCGGACCTATAGCACTGGCTGCGCGACCTGGCAGCCGGAGGAGAAGCTGCGGACCGACGCGGCCGGCGCGCTGCGTGCCCTGTGCCGGAGCCTGGTAAGCCAGCCGGACGCGCTCCATCAGATGGCCTCGTTCGTCGGGCACCGCGTCCTTGACCCCGACGGGGCCGTCATCCTCGGCTGTGTCCTGCAGTTGGCCGCACGCGACGACAGCGCCCGCTTCTGGTGGCAGTTCGGCGCCGGCGCGGGCGAGATGACAGCAGCCTGTTGCCTCTACCTGCACCACCTCTCCCTGGGAGAGGCACCCGAAGCCGACTGGTGGCGCGGCCAGATGATGCCCGACATTTCCTTAGCTTGTTCCTTAACCTACCAATGATCGTTGCGTAGGTACGGAACGAGTTCTGGGGCTGTGCGACATCCTCCTGATGTGACTGATCAGGCCCTCGGTACGCTGAGGACGTGACGATCAAGAGGACAGGCAGACAGTGGCTTGCCGCAGCATTGGCCGCTTCTGCTGTACTTACCGCCGGGTGTGCCCGCACCGTCGATACCGATGATCTTCCCGGTGCGTACCGCAACGAGAAGAGTGGCGGGCAGATCCGTCTCGCGCGCGACGGAGCGTTCACAGCAACGCACGTATCGATCAGCTCCGGCTCGGACCCTGCCGATTTCCATGGCCGATGGGAGTTCGTCGACAGCAGCACGGCCAGCGACTTCATCTACCTCACCATCGAGGACAACGGCCTCGGTAAGTTGGCCGGTGTCCAGCTGTACACGAGCGGCGACGGAACGCTGGAGTTCAGCACTCCAGACAATCCGTGGTCCCTGAAGCTCACCAAGGTGCCGGTGTCGAAGAAGCTCCACTCTGCACGGCCTTAGCTTGTTCCTTTCGGTCGGGCCCGGTTGTGCGGTCACTCTTTGGAGTGATCACAGGGCAAGAGGACGACCTTCCCGTAATCCTGAACTCTGCGACGAGTTACCGGAGTTCACAAGGAAGGCCGTGGGATGAGTGTGCTGCCGCTGGACAACGGACGGGACGCGCTCGCGGAGCTGTCACGCTTTCGGACGGCCTTCTACGACTGTTTGTCCGCGCGGGCGGATGCGTTCTTCGAGCTGACCGACGCGTTGTTGTGCGCCGACAGCCCGACGCGAACGCCGGTCGAGTTGTCGCTGCTTGCCGAGCACCAGCGCGGTTATGGCTCGCTGTACGGTGCTCTGAACGATGGTCGGCTTGACACGGACGCCTTGCGTGACCTGCTAGTTTCCTTCCCACTTCCGCGGTTCGACGGGCGGATCGTGCTCACGGTGGACGTCTCGCCGTGGCTGCGATCGGATGCTGCCTGCTCGCCGGAGCGGCTGTTCTGCCTGGTCCACGGCCGTAACGGCCGCGCGTCGGACCACGTGGTGCCGGGCTGGCCGTACTCGTTCGTCGCCGCGCTCGCCCCGGACCGCACGTCGTGGACGCAGGTCCTGGACGCGGTCCGGCTCGGCCCAGCCGACGACGCCGCGGCCGTGACGGCCGACCAGCTGCGGGCCGTGGCGGAACGACTCATCACGGCCGGTCAGTGGCGCCGCAGTGATCGGAACATCCTGGTGGTGATGGACGCGGGCTACGACGTGATGCGGCTGGCCTGGGTGCTGCGTGATCTGCCCGTCGAGCTCGTCGGACGCCTGCGTTCGGACCGCGTCCTGCGGCTGCCGAAGCCGCCGCGCGTCTACGACCCCAAGGGCGGCAGGCCACCCAAGCACGGGCCGGAGTTCCGCCTCGCGAAGCCAGAGACGTGGCCTGAGCCGGCGGTGGTCACGGTCAATGACACCTCCCGCTACGGCAAAGCCGAAGCCCGCGCATGGGACCGGGTCCATCCCCGGCTCACCCACCGCTCGGCCTGGATCGACCTGGACGGAGAACTCCCCCTGGTCGAAGGCACCTTGATCCGCCTCAAAGTCGACCACCTGCCCCGCGACCGTGCCGCGCCATCGGTCTGGCTGTGGTCCTCCACCACCGGCACCATCCCGGGCGACGTCGACTTCATCTGGTCCTGCTACCTGCGCAGATTCGACCTGGAGCACACGTTCCGCCTGTTCAAGCAGTCCCTGGGCTGGGCACGCCCCCGACTGCGCGATCCGCAAGCGGCGGACCGGTGGACCTGGCTCGTCGTCGCAGCCCACACCCAGCTCCGTCTCGCGCTCCCGCTGGCGACAGACCAGCGCAAGCCTTGGGAGAAAACCACCCGCACCGGGACCACGCTCACCCCGACTCGCGTCCGGCGCGGGTTCAGAAACATCCGCCGCCACCTCGGCAGTCCGGCCCGTGCACCCAAACCCACCCGGCCGGGGCCAGGACGACCTCCAGGCTCCAAGAACCGGCACCCCGCCACCCGCTACAACGTGGGCAAAACCATCAAGCGACCCGAGACGCTGATCGAACGTGACCGAAGCAGACCACAGCGATCACAGCCATCAATGCAGAGAGTGACCACCCGACCATAAGGAACAAGCGTAGAACCTGCTCCGGAAGCATCCACGCCTACGGGCAGGGCATGGGGCGACATCCCGTGGACTCCAGCAACCTGGACCCAGATGGTCATCGGACTGGAGGACAGCCCGCCCACGGCCACGGTCACGTGGAAACACGTGGTCCTTCCCCAGGCCGCCGCCGCGGCGGTCAGCTACGTGCCGACAGCGATCGAGTACGTCGATGACGTCGAACTCCCCCTGCCAACCGCAGGCTTCGCCCAACGCATCGGGGAACTGACAGCCCGCGCCTGAATGATGCCCCCGGAGGGCCAGGCGGCGAGTCGGAAGCCGGACGGTCGTCGTACTGCCCGACCCGGCACTCGCCGCCGGCCTTCCCGAGGTCTTCCCGCTGATCGTCGGTCGTGTGAGTGCCCGATTCTCAACTACCGGTATGGATCTTTGTGCGGGTCCAGTCCGGTTTGGCGGTCGGGATCGATGGGCCTGTACGCGGGCGGCGTTGTCCGGGCAGTGGTGACTGGCTGAGGCCAGGTGCCGGGCCGCGGGCGGTGTTCTGCTCGGAGGTGTGTCGTTCCAGGCAGTGGCGCCGACGGTGGCGGGTGAGGCTTCGGGTGGCCGCGCGCTGGAGCGGGGTGAGGGCCGGCGGGTGTGTCCGGTGTGCCGGGCGGCTTGGGTGGTGAGGGTGGATCACCGCCGCAACGCGGTGTACGGCTCGGCGAAGTGTCGTCGCAGGGCGTGGGTGGTTCGGAAGGAACCTTTCGCCCAAGCGTCCAGAGAACGCTTCCGCGAACAGCTCACGTGTCTGATTTGCTCTCAAACGGTCAGTTGTGGTCATTACTGGTGTGGATCTCGAAGTGGGTTGAATCTGGCGGGAGTTGGGCCGGGGTGTTGTCGCTGGTGGTCCCGTCTGCCGGGCCCTTGCCTGAGAGATGGTGAGGCGTCATGACCACACCTGGGCCGGGTCGGCAGTCGGCTTGTCCCCGACTGCCGGCCCGGCGTTGGTGCGGTGTGTGCTGCTGCTATCCGGCGAGGCTGAACGCGTTGCCCGCAGCGATCAGCGAGATGCTGCTGAGGCTGTTAATGGGTGTGGAGAGCGCGGTGCGGTCGGTGGCCGTGCCGTCGCCTAGCTGACCGTTGTTGTTGTAGCCCACGGCGCTGACCTTGCCGTCGCGGTCGAGGACGAGGGTGTGGTAGCCGCCGGCCGCGATGGCGCGGATGTTGGTGGCACCGTCGAGGGTGATGGGGGCGGGGCGGTTGGTGAGGGTGCCGTCGCCCTGCTGGCCCTGGGCGTTGTAGCCCCAGGTCTTGACGGTGCCGTCGGCGAGGCGGGCGACGCTGTGGTAGACACCGGCGCTGATCTCGCGGGCGGAGCTGATGTTGTCCGCCTTGACGGGGGTGAGGCGCTGAGTGAGGGAGTTGTCGCCGAGCTGGCCCTGGGTGTTGTAGCCCCAGGCCCAGACCGTGCCGTCGGCGAGGCGGGCGAGGCTGTGGACGTTGCCGGCGGCGACGCTGCGGACATTGGTGAGGCCGGTCACTGTGACTGGAGTGTTGCGCTGGGTGAGGGAGTTGTCGCCGAGCTGGCCGTTGCCGTTGAGGCCCCATGCCTTGACGGTGCCGTCGGCGAGGACGGCCAGGCTGTGGGCGCCGCCGGCGGCGATGGCCTCGACGTTGGTGAGGCCGGAGACGGTGACCGGGGTGTTGCGCTGGGTGACGGTGTTGTCGCCGAGCTGGCCGCTGGAGTTGAGACCCCATGCCTTGACGGTGCCATCGGCGAGCAGGGCGAGGCTGTGGTTGCTGCCCGCCGCGATCGCGACCACGCCGCGCAGTCCGGGGACGGTGGACGCCTGGTCCTGGTTGGTGACGGTGCCGATGCCGAGCCGGCCACTGGTGTTGAGGCCCCAGCTCTCCACGGTCCCATTGGAGAGCAGGGCGAGGCTGTGGCTGCTGCCGGCCGCGATGCTCTGGATGGCACCGCCGGTGAGCCCCGGTACGGTCACGGGCGTGTACTTGGAACTGGTGACAACGCCGCCGAGCTGGTAGCTCTCGTTGGCTCCCCAGCCTTTGAGCCGGCCTTCCTGGGCGTTGGCGGCGGAGGGCAGAGCCCATGCCGTGAGAATCGCCAGCAGCGCCAGTAACGCCAGGAGGACGGGGGAGCTGCGGTTGCGGCCGAGGGGAAGTGCGTTCATGTCGGTCCTTACCGGTCGGGTGGTGCGGGCAAGGCAGCCAAGGCCACCCAGACCGTCACCCAAAGTGAACAGATGACCACTATGAGTGTCCATGCTGATGGATCTTCACTGCCCCAAATGGTGGACTCTTCACCCGAAGTGATGGCACACCTGGGCGTGTCGGCGTGCAGGCTGCGGAAACGGGCACTGAGCGCCAACGACTACGAGCCCCCGATACTTGCCGAGGGCCCGTGGTCGTACACCTCAAGATCAGCACACCGCTCGGTTGACGCCACTAGGTCGTGTTTTAGGTTCGGCTTCCCTGTGCGCGCGCCCTTCACGATGATGATCAAGATGTGAGGCAAGGGGATCTTTCTGATGAGCAGTGGTCGGTGCCGGAGTCGTTGCTGCCTGCGGTGGGCATAAGTCGCAGGTGGCCTGGCTGTCGGCGGCTGGTAGACGGTGTGCGGTGGCGGGTTCGGACCGGAGTTCCGTGGCGGGACCTGCCGTTCGAGTACGGACCGTGGCAGACGGTGTATGGACTGTTCCGGAGATGGCAGCGTCGGGGTGTGTGGGCCCGGCTGCTGACGTTGTTGCAGGCGAGGGCTGATGCGGCCGGGCTGATCTTCTGGGAGGTCAATGTCGACTCCACCATCTGCCGGGCACACCAGCATGCTGCCGGTGCCCGCCGGCGCGGTGCTGTGCAGAAGGAACCGCCAGGCGGGGTCAGCGCCGAACCTGAAGACCATGGACTGGGCAGGTCGCGAGGCGGGTTCACCACGAAGATTCTTCTGGCGTGTGAGCAGGGACAGAAGCCGTTGTCGCTGCTGATCACCGCCGGGCAGCGCGGTGACAGTCCGCACTTCGAGCCGGTCCTGAACGCGATCGGGGTGCCCCGGCCTGGTGTCGGCCGGCCGAGAAGCCGCCCGCTGCGGGTGCGAGGCGATAAGGCGTACTCTTCACGCGCGAATCGCGCCTACCTGCGCAGACGTGGCATCAGGTGCACGATTCCAGAGCCGGTCACAGCGCCCAAGGGCCGAGAAGTCGATCAGGGCGTTCGCCGCCGCGATTCCGATGCGGCGCGCAGCACGGCCCGAGGAGATCGGACACGGCGTGAACCGGCACCGTAGCGGCCTCTCCGCCCGCTGCCCCGGGCGAAGCGGCCGCTCCCGAACGGGCTGCGTACAGGTTCAGCGGCCGGCTGCGGTCTTCTGGCGCGCGGCGAACGCCGTTTCCTGGCGGCCGTCGGTGTCGAGCGCGCGCAGGATGTCCTCGACGCTCTGCTTGGCGTCGCCGAAGAGCATGCTGCTGTTGTCGCGGAAGAAGAGCGGGTTCTGTACGCCCGCGTACCCGGAGGCCATGGACCGCTTGAAGACGATGACCTGTTCCGCCTCCCACACCCGCAGCACCGGCATGCCTGCGATGGGGCTGGCCGGGTCGTCCATCGCGGCCGGGTTGACGGTGTCGTTCGCGCCGATGACCAGCACGACCGAGGTGCCGGCGAAATCGTCGTTGATCTCGTCCATCTCCAGGACGATGTCGTACGGGACCTTCGCCTCGGCCAGCAGTACGTTCATGTGCCCGGGCAGGCGCCCGGCGACCGGGTGGATGCCGAAGCGGACCTCGACGCCTCGTTCCCGCAGCCGGCGGGTCAGTTCGGCGACCGGGTGCTGGGCCTGGGCGACGGCCATGCCGTAGCCGGGGGTGATGACCACCGAGCGGGCCTGTGCGAGTGCCTCGGCCGCCTCCGCGGCCCGGATCTCGCGGTGCTCGCCCTGTTCCTCCTCGCGGCCGGACGGCGCCTCGATGCCGAAGCCGCCCGCGATGACGGAGAGGAAGGACCGGTTCATGGCCTTGCACATGATGTACGAGAGGTAGGCGCCGGAGGAGCCCACCAGCGCGCCCGTGACGATGAGCAGGTTGTTGTCGAGCAGGAAGCCGGCCGCGGCCGCCGCCCAGCCCGAGTAGCTGTTCAGCATGGAGACCACGACGGGCATGTCGCCGCCGCCGATCGAGGCGACCAGGTGCCAGCCCAGTGCCAGCGCCAGCACGGTCACCGTGATCATCAGTGGCAGGTTCGGACTGATCGTGAACCAGACCGTGAGCGCCACGAAGGCGCCGAGCGCACCGAGGTTCAGCGCGTTCTTGCCCGGCAGCGTCAGCGGACGGGACTTGATGCGCGCGGAGAGCTTCAGGAACGCGACGACCGAGCCGGTGAAGGTGATCGCGCCGATGAATACGCCGATGGCCACCTCCGCGTGGTGGATGCCCAGCAGGTCGGCGCCGATCCGGGTCTGTGCCGCGCCGTGTGCCTCTACCTCCAGATAGCTGTTCCAGCCCACCAGCACCGCGGCGAGGCCGACGAAGCTGTGCAGTACCGCGATCAGTTCGGGCATCTGCGTCATCTCGACGCGGCGGGCCCGCCACAGGCCGAGCGCCGCGCCGAGCGCCGTCGCCAGCACGATCAGGGTCACCGCCCCGGCGGTGATGCTCTGCGCCGCCACCACAACCGTGGCGACCAGGGCGAGCGCCATGCCGGCGATGCCGTAGACGACACCGGCGCGGGAGGTGCGGTGCTGGGAGAGGCC
Organism: Streptomyces sp. NPDC058001; assembly: GCF_042886315.1. Lineage (NCBI taxonomy): Bacteria > Bacillati > Actinomycetota > Actinomycetes > Kitasatosporales > Streptomycetaceae > Streptomyces > Streptomyces sp. NPDC058001. Next base: position 205,604 of record NZ_JBHVQT010000005.1, on the reverse strand, counting down.
GGCCAGGCTGAGGACGAACAACAGGGCAGCGACCAGGTCGGCAGCGTGCGAGGCCGTCAAGGGGGTCATCTCGGCTCAGCCTTTCGAGAACATGGACAGCATGCGGCGGGTGACGGCGAAACCTCCGAAGATGTTCACGCTCGTCAGCAGGATCGCCACGAAGGACAGCGCGGTGACAATGCGGCTCTCGTACCCGATCTGCAGCAGGGCACCGACCACGACGATCCCGGAGATCGCGTTGGTCACCGACATCAGCGGCGTGTGCAGCGCGTGGTGCACCTTGCCGATGACGTAGTAGCCGATCACCACCGCGAGAGCGAACACCGTGAAGTTCCCGGCGAGTTGGGCGGGGGCGAAGGCCACCAGCAGGAACAGGGCGACCATGCCGAGTCCGATCAGGCCGAAGCGCCGCGCGGGCGTCGGCCTCGATTCCTTCCGTTTCGGCGCGGCGGACGTCTCGGGCGGTGCGGCAGGCGCGGCAGAGACCGCGATCGGCGGCGGCGGCCAGGTGACCTCGCCGTCCCGTACGACGGTCACGGCCCGCTGCACGACGTCGTCGAAGTCGATGACCGGTCGCCCGTCCTTGCCGGGGGTGACGAGTTTCAGCAGGTTGACCAGGTTGGTGCCGAACAACTGCGATGCCTGGGCGGGCAGCCGGGCGGCGAGGTCGGTGTAGCCGATGAGGGTGACGCCGTTGTCGGTGATCACCGCGCGCCCCGGCACGGTGCCCGCGACGTTGCCGCCCTGGGCGGCGGCCATGTCGACGACGACGCTGCCGGGTCGCATGGCGGCCACGTCCGCGGCGGACAGCAGGCGCGGCGCCGGCCGGCCGGGGATCAGCGCGGTGGTGATCACGATGTCCACGTCCTGGGCCTGCCGGTGGTAGAGCTCGGCGGCGGCGCGGTCGTAGTCGGCGGAGGTCGCCTTGGCGTAGCCGTCGGTGCTCGCCTCCTGGGTGATGTCCACCGGGAGGTACTCGCCGCCCAGCGAGGTCACCTGGTCCGCGACCTCGGGCCGCGGGTCGGTGGCCCGGACGATGGCGCCGAGACTGGACGCGGCGCCGATCGCCGCGAGGCCGGCCACACCCGCGCCCGCGACCAGCACCTTCGCCGGCGGTACCTTGCCTGCGGCGGTGACCTGGCCGGTGAAGAACCGGCCGAAGACGTGCGCGGCCTCGATGACCGCCCGGTAGCCGGCGATGTTCGCCATCGACGACAGCACGTCCATCGACTGGGCGCGGGAGATGCGCGGCACCGCGTCCAGCGCGAGGGCGGTCACCCCGGCCTCCGCGAGTGCCGCGAGCAGCTCGGGCGTCTGTGCGGGGGCCAGCAGGGCGACCATCGTGGCGCCCCGCCGCAGTCGGGTGATCTCCGCGTCGGAGGGGGAGTTCACCTTCAGGACGACATCGGCGTCCCAGGCGACGCCGACCTCTGCGCCGGCGTCGAGATATGCCTGGTCGCCGAAGCCGGAGGCCGCACCGGCCCCGGGCTCCACCACGACCTCGTAGCCGAGGGCCAGCAACTGGCGCACGGTCGCGGGCGTGGCTGCGACACGTGTCTCCCCGGAGACGGACTCGGCCACGACGCCGATGCGCTGGGGCGAGCGGGCTGTGATTTCTTGTGGAGGCATGTCTTTTGTTCTCACCTCGGAAAGGCAGGTTTGGCGGGTCCGCGGTCGAAGGGCGTCCGTGGGGCAGGTTCCCATGGCCGAGTGCCGCACTGGTGGAGTGTCGGTAGTTCGAGGGTTGCAGTATTCGCCCGCAGAGTGAGCAGCCCCATGGCCCGGCCCGGTCACGTCAGCGATGACAAGTGGGCGGTGACGGCTGCGAGGTCCTGGAGGGCAGAATCAGCGAACATCCCGATGGCCTCGGGACTGCCGTCCGGCGCCGGCACCGGCTCTGATCGCAGAAGAGCCGAGGCGCCTGGAGGCGGAAGGTCAACTCCCGCCCGCCGAAGGACAACTCGGATATCTGACGAAACCCTCCCGGCGCAGCCGGGAGGGGTCCGGCCGGAACTCGGCAGGGCGTCAGGCGCGGTCGGCGGTGAGCTTGCGGGGGGTGTCGGCGAGCAGGGTGCGCAGCCGCGCGGCGGGCAGCGGGAAACCGGGGTCGTCAGAGGTCGGCAACTGCGTCGGCGTCGGGCTGCCGGAGCGGATGGCTTCGATCGTCTTGACAAAGCCGGCCCGCGCGGCGTCGGGGTCGGCGTGGTACGGCCACACGTAGGGGTCGGTCTCGGGATCGAAGCGCCAGCTCTCGGCCAGGGGACCGGCGTCGACGGTGTCGAAGCCCAGCCGGCTGATCAGGTCGGCGGCACTGGCCTTGGCCTGCGGGTCGTCGCCGGCGATGGGCAGGGCGGCGCGGTCGGCAGCGTCTGCGGGGCGGGCGAGTGCGGAGATGTGATAGTCCGTGATGTTGTTGAACGCCTTGACCAGTTTCGCGCCGTCCAGGTGCTCCTGGACGAGTTCGCTGGGGGTGGTCTTGCCCGAGTCGAGGACCTCGATGTGCCCGTCGCGGACCGGGTAGTAGTTGCTCGTGTCGAGCATGACCTTGCCCGCCAGCGCGGCGGCGGGCAGCTTGCGGTAGGCGCCCATCGGGATGCTCACCACCACCCAGTCGCCCGCCCGGGCCGCCTCCTCGGGCGTCGCGGCGCGGGCCCGCTCGCCGAGCCCCGCCACCGTCTCGGCCAGGGTCTCGGGACCGCGGGAGTTGGACAGGACGACGTCGATACCCGCCGCGACCGCGAGCCGGGCCACAGTCGTGCCGATGTTGCCGCTGCCGATCAAGCCAAGTGTTGCCATGGGAGGAATCTCCTTGTCTCGCGGACCGTGCCGTCCGCCGGGGTTCTGCAGGGGTGCCGGGCTCAGGTCGGAAACAGGCAGGCGAAGGCCAGAGGCTCCTCCCGCCACAACCGGAGCAAGTGCTCCTCTTGAACGTAACACAAGCGGAGCAAGTGCTCCGCAAAAGTGGAGTTCGCTGTACCCTGTATGCCGTGACCCTCGCCGACCAGCCCACCCCCGCCCCCGCTCAGCGCAGCCGCCGCGCCGACGCCGAACGCAACCGCGCCGCGATCACCGAGGCGGCCGGCGTCGTCTTCGCCGAACAGGGCGGCACCGTCGACGTCCGTGAGATCGCCCGGCGCAGCGGCGTCGGCATGGGCACGCTCTACCGCCACTTCCCGACCAAGGACGACCTGCTCGCCACCGTCCTGGGACAGGAGCTCACCTCCTGGCTCACCGACGCCCACCGGCAGGCCACCGCCATCGAAGACCCCTGGCAGGCGCTGACCGGCTTCTTCGAGCAGATGCTCGCCAAGCAGGGCCGCAACCGCGCCCTCGTCGAGAGCTACACCGCAGCCGGCGGCCCCACCGAGGCATGCGCACAGCACTACTACGCCGTCATGGACGAACTGCGCACCCGCTGCGTGAACGCCGGCCTCCTGCGGCACGGGGTCACGACCGCTGATCTGGTCCTGCTCAGCACATCACTGAGCCAGACCGTCCTGGCGACCATCGACAGCCAACCAGGCCAGTGGCGCCGCCTCCTGCGCATCTCCCTCGACGGGCTCAGCAGCCACCACACCGGACCCCTGCCCGAGCCCGCAACCCACGCGGACACCTCCAGGGACGACTGACGGGAAAGTCAGCTCGGCGAGCATCGCCGGGCCCTCGTCGGCGAGTTCCGGGCCCGGGTAGCGGCCGATCTGCCAGCCGCCGGGCCGGTGTTCGTGTTCGTCGATACCGTCGTGCCGCTCGATGAGGGCCCGGAGGTCGTCGAGCGGGGTCTCGCTGCGGCACACGACGTAGGAGCCCCAGAAACCCACGGTCAGCTCTCCTGTGCGGTGCGGCGGGCAAGTCGGGTCCGGGACCAGGCGACCAGAGGCGGGAAGACACCGTCGGCCTCGGCCTTGTCCACGAGGGCGGTCACCTCCGCGACGGGGTCGTCGTCGATGCGTAGGAGGATCTCGCTTGTGGTCGCGTCGTCGAGCCGTACAAGTTCGCCGTTCGGATTCGTGCGGGTCTCCGCCAAAAGCGTCTTGCGGTCCAGCAGCCGTACCATCCATGGAACGGCCTCCTCAGTGAGGACGCGGGCCAGTTCCCGGCCGCAGAGGTCGCGGGTGTCCGGTTCCACGAAGGCCCACCGGCTGCGGAAGTAGCCCTCCTCGTCTGGCTGGTGGGCGGCGGCTTCCGGCGGAATCACCTTGCAGGCCGCCAGCGCCCCGCTGGCATTGGGCGTGCCCGCCCCGGCGTGGTTCCGGTACGCGAACTCCCAGCTCGACAGCGGCACCATCCAAAAGCTCGCCTCGAAGACGAACCTCTCGGGATCCACCGCGTCCGCGTCGATGTGCAGGAACGCGTGATCGCCGTTCGGCGCGGACCGCCGGAAGATCCTGCCCTTCTTCGCGAAGCCGGCGGCCTTCATGACCGGGACCACGTGCTCCCGGATGAGGGTGTCCAGGGGATTCATGTACGCCGCTTCCTTCTCACGCCGCCAGTTCGAAGAGACTGGCGGCGACGGTCGCGCTCACCGATACGGTCGCCGCCGCACCACCACCCTCGACGACAAACGGCGCTGCCACGATGACAATGGGTACCAGCAACGGCCATTGGTTCACACCGTCCGTCGCCTGGGGCACGATACCGAGTCCGGGTTGGTCGATGGTCCCCGGATAGGGGCCCGGCCCCGGACCGGGTGTGGGCTGTGGCACGGGCTGGGACTGCTGCTGGGCCACGGCCGTCGGGCTGGAGCTCAGCACTCGCTTGAACTTCTTGTTGTTGGCTCTGCCGTAGATGACGGCCCCCGGCTCCGGTCCGATCACCTTGTCGCCGTTCACCACGTTGTACTGGCCGCCGATGGTCCAGCCCAGCACCGAGTTCTTCCCGTCGGCGCGCATCCGGTTGACGTACCACTGGGCCTCGGGAACGGCCTTGGCCGCCACTCCCGCCGACTTGACCTCCCAGACGTCAGGTCATCGACGCCAGCGGTGGCCTGTTCCTCGGCCCACGCGTCTGACCGGCCAGGGTGGCGAAGGCGGCGAAGGCGGCGAAGGCGATCCAACGGTCGGAGAGGCCCGGCCGGTGTACGTCACCCCGCCCCCCTCCTCCGTTTGGCTACCCTCGTCTCTCCGTCCATCTGGAGTGCAGGGAGCAGACTGTGCGCAACGCCGCCGTGACACCCGAGGACGACCGGATCCGCTGGGTCGAGTTGCCGGGGCAGGAGCCGTCACGCGTCTACGTTCATGGTCTGGGTGCCACGTCGTCGGCCTACTTCACGGAGGTCGCGGTCCATCCACTGCTGGCCGGCCGCCGTTCCCTGCTGATCGACTTGCTGGGACACGGCATCAGCGACCGGCCGACGGGCTTCGACTACACCCTGGAATCGCACGCCGATGCCCTCGCCGCGGCCCTGACCTCAGCGGGTGTTGTCGGCACCGAGATGATCGCGCACAGCATGGGCGGCTCGGTGGCCGTCGTCCTGGCCGCACGGCACCCCCACCTGGTCTCCCGCCTGGTTCTGGTCGACGCCAACCTCGACCCGATCCCGCCCAGCCGCACCTCTGCGGGCAGTGCCGGCATCGCCGCGTATTCCAAGCAGGAGTTCCTGGCGGGCGGCTGGGAAGACATCCGCGACCGGGCCGGTGCCCATTGGTGGTCCACGATGCGCCTGGCCGGCCGGGAGGCACTGCATCGCAGCGCGGTCCACCTCACCCGCGGCACCGTCCCCACCATGCGTGAGCTTCTGCTGGACCTGAAGATCTCCCGCACCTATCTGCTGCCCGAGGCCGACGGCCCGCTCCCGGGCGCCGATGCGCTGACCGAGGCCGGGGTGGCCGTGGTCCCGATCCCGGACTGCGGGCACAACATCATGCTGGACAATCCGGAAGGCTTCGTCCGCGCCACCGCGGCGGCGCTGGCGGACTGACCTCAGCAACAGCCGCACCATCCGCAAGGGCAGACCGTCACGTGAACCCGGTGAACCCGGCGACAAGGGCTTCGGGACGTGGAGGAGGCATCGATAGTCTGCGTCGCCATGACGCGTACTTGGATATTGCCGGTCCTGCTGGTGCTCTGCGGGTCGGTCGTTGCGGCCGGGCTGATCTCCACGGGTAGTCCCGGCGCCGCCGCGGCACTCCTGCTGGTGTTCGTGCTGCTCGCAGGCGTGAACTCGCCTTTGGTCTTCCCGAAGTCGATCGGTGCGCTGGAGGCACAACGCCGCAGCGCCGTCGACGGCCGGCCGGTCGTCTTCTGGCGGTCGGGCTGCATGTACTGTCTGCGGCTGCGCGTCCGATTGGGCCGTGGCGCAAGCCAGTTGCACTGGGTCAACATCTGGCGTGACCCGGCCGGAGCGGCAGCGGTGCGGGCGGTCAACGAAGGCAACGAGACCGTACCGACTGTCGTCGTGGCGGAACAGTCACACGTCAACCCCGATCCCGGATGGGTGCGCGAACAGCTCTCTCGTTCCGCGTGATCGGGATGGCCTCGTGAGGTGCGAAACGGGGCCGACGCGTGCGGAGCGTGGCGGGAGGCCCGTGATCGACACACCCGTTCCTCCCTCTGGGACTGTCCATGTTCCGGCCACTGCCTGGTCCGTGGTTGTTCATGATCGATGGGACAACTCCGTTGTCGGCGCCCCGGTCTAACCGGGCGACCACAAGCACCACAGCGCACTGACATCCCGGAGGATCACTTCCGTATGCGCACTTACAGCACCATCGCTACAACCGCCGCCCTTGCCTTGGCCCTGGGCACCACCGCCCTCATGGCGCCGGCCGCCCAGGCGGCCTCCACGGCAACGGCCACCGTCGTCCACGGGGACAGCGAACTCTGGTACAAGGCCGCACCCGGCCAGCAGAACAAGCTGACCGTCGACGAACAGATAGAGAACCGCGGTGAGTTCGAGTCGTACTACGTCCTCACCTTCCACGACCGGTACGACATCGCCATCGACGCGAGTGCGGCGACCTGGGACGAGTGCACGTATCCCACGCCCGGCGACCGCACCGTCGTACGCTGCGCGGTCGAGATCCCGGTGAACTCGGACGACTCGGACAGCTACGACATCGACCTCGGCGACAAGGACGACACCGCCACGCTCGAACCGGACAGTCACGCATGGGCCGGGGTCTACGGGGGCTCGGGCAGTGACGTACTCAAGGGGTCCGCGTCCGCCATGCTCCACGGCGGTGGCGGGGACGACCGCCTGGACGGCGGCGGTGGCCCGTTCGGCTTCGGCTCCTACGGCGGTCCGGGCAACGACATCCTCACCCACTGCGGGCAGGACTGCTTCGGCGGGCCGGGAAACGACTCCCTGACCGGCACCGGCGAGGAGAACACCCTGCACGGCGACGACGGCAACGATGTCCTGCACGGCAAGGGCGGCGCCGACGTCCTCTACGGCGGCAAGGGCAACGACAAGCTGTACGGCGAGGCGGGCAACGACACCCTCTGGGGCAACAGCGGTGACGACGTCCTGTGGGGCGGCTCGGGCACCGACAAGCTCTCCGGCGGTCCCGGCCGCAACGAGCTGCACCAGAACTGACCTCAACCCCCGTCGTCGGCATGGGCCCCGAACCAACTCGCCGGCCCAAGCGCTCGTCTGACGCCGGGGCGGCCTTCGTCCGGTGATGTGCTCCGGCCAAGGTGCACATCACCAGGACGAAGGCCGTGCGAGTGTCGCGGCGCGGGCCCGGGGGGCCGGCGAGTGCTCAGGCGTAGAGAAGTTCCGCCTGCCACTGGTCCTGTGGCTGGTGGTGCAGGTCGAGGTAGGTCGCGGCCAGCGTCTTGGGAGCGAAGCGGGGGTCTTCACCGCCGATGTATCCGGCGACGGTCACGGTGGTCACGTGCACGTCGGAGCCCTGCTGTTGTTTGTGCAGGGCCTGGACATAGGCCCGTAGTGCCGCTTTACCCACCGACAGCGAGGTGTACTCGGGCGACGGGTGCAGGGCGAAAGCGCCGCCGGTGAACAGCAGGCTTCCCCGGCCGCCTCGCAGGAGCGGAAGGACCGTCCGGGCCGCGACCATGGCTCCGGTGACGTTCACCGCGAGGGTGTGCGCGAAGTCCTTCGCATCCGGTCCGGTGGGTGTGTCGGGGGCCAGCAGGGCCGCGTTGTAGACGAGCAGCTCCGGCGCCCCCAGGTCGTCCGCGGCCTGGGCAAGCGCTGCCCGCAGGCCCTCGGAGTCGGCGACGTCCGCCTGGTAGGCGTTGGCCGTACGGCCTTCGGCCACCAGCCCGGACACGTATTTCTCCAGGCGCGCGACATCACGGCCGAACAGCGCCACCGGGTTGCCGTCCCGCGCGAAGGCTTCCGCGAGGGCCAGACCGAGGCCGGGGCCTACCCCCACGATGAACGCGGATCCCTTACTCATGGATTGCTCCACCTTTCTTCCGACTCGCCACTGATCCTCCAACTGCCGTACTAACGCGCGGTCGTGAACTGGGGCAGGCGCGCCATGATGGCCTGTATCTCGGCGTCGTCGGAGACGCCCTGGAAGTCGTGGCGCGGCGTGTAGGGCGTTTCGAGCGCCCGGATCTCCTCGTCGCTCAACTCGATCGCCGTCGAGGCGACCGCGTCATCGATCTGCTGCGTCGAACTCGCCCCGACAAGGGGGGCGGTGACGACCGGCTTGCTGTGCAGCCAGGCGAGGGCCACCTGCGCGCGCCGAACGCCCCGGGCATCGGCGATGCGGCCGACGGCGTCGACGATCTCGTGGTCGGACGCTTCGGTCAGCGGTGTGTACAGCATGTCGGCGAACCCGTCGTTGCCGCTTCGCGCGGTCGACTTCGCGTCCGTCCACGCACGGGCGAGGCGCCCTCGGGCCAACGGGCTCCAGACAACCGTACCGACGCCCTCGTCGAGACACAGCGGGATCATCTCGCGCTCCTCCTCGCGGGCGAGCAGGTTGTAGTGGTCCTGCATCGACACGAAGCGGGCCCAGCCGTGTTCACGCTGGAGGTGCAGCGCTTTCGCGAACTCCCAAGCCGGCATGGATGAGGCCCCGAGGTAGCGGACCTTGCCGGCCTTGACCAGATCGTGCAGCGCCTCAAGAGTCTCCTCAAGCGGGGTCGCGTGGTCGTTGCGGTGGATCTGATAGAGGTCGATGTAGTCCGTGCCGAGGCGCCTGAGCGAGTGGTCGATCTCGGTCATGATCGCCTTGCGGCTCAGGCCCTTTCCGTTGGGGCCCGAGCGCATCGGGTTCCGTAGCTTGGTCGCGATCACGACATCGTCGCGGTGGGCGAAGTCCCGTAGCGCTCGGCCGAGGATCTCCTCGCTGGAGCCCTGCGAGTACACATTCGCCGTGTCGAAGAAGTTGATCCCCTGCTCAATGGCGTGCTTGATGAGTAAGCGGCTCTGTTCCTCGCCCAGCGACCAGACCGGGTGCCCGCGGTCGGGCTCGCCGTATGTCATCGCACCGATCGCTATCGGCGAGACATCAAGACCTGTGGTGCCGAGCTTGACGTAGTCCATGACGGTCTTCTCCTTCCAATCCTTCCAAGGTGTCGCATGACGGGGAACTCCGCGCGGTGTGGTCGCCAGTGCGGTCCGCGCGTTGCGGTGCGATGCCATGCAGTGCCGTGCGTTGCGGTGGCGTGCCGGGAATGTGCCGGGCAGAACACGCGGTCAGCCGTGAACGCCACGGTCGCGGCATCGTCGGATGCGTACCGTCCACGCCATCGTCAGATGCGTACCGTCGTCTTGCCGCGTGCGCCGCCCGCGGCGTTCCGCGCCAGTGCTTCGGGGATCCGGTCCAGCGTGACGCTCTGCTGGATGGGGACCGTGATCCTGCCCGCCGCGGCCTCGGCGGTGATCCGGGCGAGGAGGTCCGGCTTGTCACGCATCTGGAAGTTGGTTACCGCGATCCGTTCGGAGGTGAGCAGGTCCGGGGGCGCGGTGAAGGTCACGGACGCAGCCGCTCCGCCGTCGCGGACGAGTCCGGCGTAGTCGCCGAAGCGTGCTGCGTCGCGGGTGAGGTCGAGGAAGGTGTCCACTCCGCCGGGATGTGTCCGGCGGACCTGCTCCGCCACGTCGCCGGTCGTGTAGTCGACCGTCCCGGCGGCGCCGAGTTGCCGAATCCACCGGTCGGCGTCGGGCCGGGCGGTCGCGATGACTTCCGCGCCGAACGCAGCCGCCAGTTGGACGACGAACACACCTACTCCCCCGGTGGCCCCCACGATCAGGACCGACCGCCCGGCTCGCACACCGATGGCCTCAAGGGCGCCGAGCGCGGTCATGCCCGCGGTCGGCAGCGCCGCCGCGATCTCGGCGGGCATGCCGTCCGGGACACGCTGGAGCGCCCCGCGGTCCGGGAATTCCGTGACCACTGTGTAGTCGGCGAACGTGCCGTTACCCAAGGGCGCGCGGAGGAATTGCCCGTGCACGAGGTCACCGACCGTCAGCCCGCGCACCTCTTCCCCTGCCTCCGTCACCCGGCCCATGCCGTCCACGCCCAGGACGAGCGGGTTCGTGTGCGGCATGCTCAGCAGGCCCTCGGCGATGCCCATGTCGACGGGATTCACCGACGCCGCCTCCAGTGCGACCAGGACCTCTCCTGGCGCCGGGCGGGGGACGGGCATCTCCATCAGTTCGGGTGTGTCACCTGTCCTGCGTACCGCGACAGCACGCATGGCTGACCTCCTGCTTGTCGACCGATCTCCTGTCCCGCCCTTTGCCGCACGGACCGTTCCGGGCGCCGACGGACGGCGGTGACAAACACCAGTCAACGTGGCACGGCGACGGACCTGAAGGACCGATTCGAGCGCCATTGATACCCTGCGAGTATGAATGACTTGGAGACGCGGCAGCTCCGGTACTTCGTCGCGGTCGCGGAAGAACTGCACTTCGGGCGTGCCGCTGAACGGCTCGGCATGGCGCAACCGCCGCTGTCCCGCGCGATCCGGGACCTGGAACGCCAGCTCGATGTCCTGTTGCTCCGGCGCACCACGCGCCAGGTCACACTCACGCCGGCCGGGGAAGTCCTGCTGCGGGACGCCCGGACCGCGCTCGACGCGATCAGCGCCGCCGGCCGGCGGGCCCGGCACGCCGGCGAGCCCACGCCACGGCTGCGGCTCGCGCTCAAGCCCGACATCGACGGCGGCCTGCTGCCGCAGATCCTCGACGCGTACGCCGAAGAGGAAGCAGCCCTGCCGGTCGAGCTGGTGCTCGGCCGATTCGGCGAGCAGGCGCAGGCGGTACGGGACGGCCGCGCCGACACCGCGCTGCTGCTCGCCCCCTTCGATGAACGCGGCCTGGACTCCGAACCGCTGGCCACCGAACCTTTCCTGGTCGCCCTGGCGGCTGCCGACCCGCTGGCTGCCCGGTCGTCCCTGCGCCTGGCCGACCTGGCGGGCCGCAGCCTTCCCGACGGATCTCCGGCGGACCACGGGCCCGCTTCCGGACGCCACAGGTCGACCGGGGCACGTGACCGTCAGACCGGCCCGGTCGGGGACGACCCGCTCACGGTGAGCGCGGCGCAGAGCGCCTCGGACCTGCCGCAGATCTTCCGGCTCGTCGAGCTCGGCAGCATCGTCTGCTTCTTCCCCACCTCGGTCACCCGACGGTATCCGCGACCCGAGATCGCCTACCGGCCGGTCAGCGACGTGGAACCGGCCACGCTGGCTGTGGCGTGGCCGCAGGACTCACACTCCGCAGCCGTCGCCGCGTTCGTCCGAACAGCCGCCAAGGTCGCGGCGGATACCCCACCGGACACCGGCGGCACCACGGACGGCAGCCGTATGGAGCCGGCTTCAACCGATGAGCTTTCGTGGATCGGGCAGTCCTCACTGGGCCGGGACGGCGGGCGTCTCGGGGCTGAGGAAGGGTAGTGCGCGGTGAAGTTGGTTGTACAGGAGTTCCTGTCGCTGGACGGGGTGACGCAGGGGCCCGCGTCCCCGGAGGAGGACACCACCGGCGGGTTCACGCGGGGAGGCTGGCTCGCGCCGCACCTAGACGACGGGTTCATCCGGATCGTCACAGGCTGGCTCGATGACGTGGACGGATTCCTGTTCGGACGCCGTACTTATGACAACTTCGCGCGTGACTGGCCGAAGATGAACGACCCGGCCGATCCGATCGCCGCCACACGAGGTCGTGCAACTCGCGTGCGATGGCGCTGCGTTCCGCGACTCGGGCGGCCAGCAATTTTTGCCCGGCGCGGAGTTCCTGCTGTTCCGCGTGCTCACGGGCATGCAGCGCGGCGTCGCGGGTCACACGCACGTACGCGCCCAGAAGCAGCGGCAGTCCAGCGACGATGCCCATCTTGTAGAGCACCGGGAGGAGTTCGCCGGGCAGGTCCTCAAGGCGGTTCGCCGCGACGGCGATCGCGAGTGCCGTCGCCCCGGCGACGGGACGGCGCCCGGACTGGCGTACCGCCAACTCGAAGAGGGTGACGGCGGCCAGCACCTTCAGCGAAGAAGCGGTGTTCGCGCCCAGCGCGTGCGCGGCGACGAGCAGGACCGACTGCGCCACGAGCGAACCGAACGCCCACTTGCCCGCAGCCAGGCACAGCACGAGCCCCGCTGCGGCGAAGCCCCCGCCGCGTGCCCCCAACGGCCGCTCCAGCAGCAGGAGATCGCCGACCAGGACGCAGGCGAGCGCCAGGACCCGTATCACGGCGAAGCGTCTGTCGAACCCGATCTCGATCCAGGGTCGGTTCACGCGGCTCACGATAGGCGGACGATTGTCCGCCCGGTCTCCTGCCGTCGCAGGAGGACGCCTCCTCCTACCGGCCCGATCTCCGGCCCGTGGACGGAGCCGGGCGCCCGGGGCCGGCTGCGAGCGTGATCGTCATGGATACGCATACGAACACGGACGCGAGTACCGAGCCGAACGCGAAGTCCGAGGACACGGGGCGGCGATCCCTGCTCGGTGGTGCGGTCGCCCTGGGCCTGGCGGGCGCCGCCTTCGACACCACCGCACATGCCGTCGGCGCCGATTCCCGGTCCCGTGGCAAGAGCGGCCGTTTCCAGGGTAAGTCGGTGCTCGTCACGGGTGCCACATCGGGCATCGGCCGGGCGGCGGCGAAGGCGTTCGCCAGGGAGGGCGCTCATGTCGGATTCTGGGGCAGGCGAGCCGAGTTGGGGCGCCGGGTGGAACGGGAGATTCGGGACGCGGGTGGCGAAGCCACGTATATCCAAGCCGATGTCCGGGTGGCCGCCCAGGTGCAGAGCTTCGTGGACCGGGTCACGAGTCGTTACGGCTCCCTCGACGTGGCCTTCAACAACGCCGGAATCGGTGGCGGCAAACTGCCTCATGAGATGACCGTCGAGGAGTGGGACGACATCCAAGCCACCAACGCCCGGGGCGTGTTCCTCGCGATCAAGTACGAGATTCCCCACATGCTCAGGGCGCGGCGCGGCGTCATCATCTGCACCTCGTCATCCGCGGCCGAACAGGCGCGGCCGAACGGCGCCGCGTACACGGCGAGTAAGCGGGCGGTGCACGGCATAGTGAAGTCCGCGGCGCTCGCGTACGGGCCCAAGGGCATCAGGCTCAACGCCCTGCTGCCCGGCACCACCGACACACCCTTCGTCCGTCCGCCGGGTATCCCGGACGCGGAATGGGCGAAGTACAAGCAGGCGTGGGGACCGCTCAACGTCGACGGTCTTGAGCGGATGGCCGAGGCCGAGGAGATCGCGCGCGCGGTACTCGGGCTCGCGTCCGACGACTTCCCCTATATGACGGGTGCGTCGATCGCGGTGGACGGCGGAGCCACCGCGGGCCGGAAGATGATCCCACCGAGCGGTGGCTGAGACGGGTAGAGCCGAGTAGAGCCGGATATGGGCGGCTGGCTGGGCAGCGGCACGCCTCGATGTCGCCGCCGCCGACTACCGGGGGACCGCTGATTCCAACTACGCCTGATCTCGGGACGCGTGGGCGAGGAGCCCGAGTTTCGGTACCAGGACTCCGGGCTGCCCGAGGGACCGGAAGTCGCGCTCGACCGCTGCCAGGTCAAGGGCGCCGGCGCGCACGGCGTGGGACCGGACGACCGACCACAGGAAGACGTCGAGGTTGTCGAACTGTGTGTGGGCTTCTATGACTTGCTCTTCGTGGAACCACACCGCGACCCGACCGCTGGTGAGCACGACGTAGTAGTTGCTTGCGCCGTCGCAGCCGATGGACCACACATCGTCGCCGGAAAGCTCCGTCTCATAGTCGGAGTCCAGGATCTCGCAGTCGTTCGCTGCGAAGTCGAATCCGTACGACCAGTCATAGATATCGAGAAACTGCGCCATGGTTCCCGATCGGACCTTGCGGTCGAAACCGGCCAACGCGGTCGCTGCGTCGGGCGGGAGCTTGGCGAGGAACGGTTCGACCGGGCGGGTCGACGCCGGGATGTCAACGCGAGGTTCGTCGGGGAACCAGCGCCCCAGATCGGCGTCCAGATCCCGATCCACGTACCCGGCCAACTGATCAACGGTGAGAGCCATGCGGTGAGGCTAGCCGAAGGAGGTTGAGCCGGTATGAAGGTCGGCCCTGCTCAGCGAGAGGCTTCGAATCCGGCGATCCTGGGTTCCGGTGCGGAGGTCCCCGGCACAACACCTCACACGGGGCTCGGGTACTCCCCCGGCAGCGTTTCTGGCTGCGCGTCACCGAACCACTCCCCGCCGTCGCGGCACACTCGTCGCCAGCGTGGCGCAGGAGGGGCTGATGCGTCTGCGCGCACAAGTGAGCGCCGCGTCCTGACGCGGCGCTCCCGGCGCTGATGCTGATGCTGATCGAAGAGGAGAGGCCGCCACGCGGGCGGCCCGGCGACTCGCTCCCTCTCACTCCACCAGTTCGACGATGGACAGTTCGTCGGTGCTGGAGAGCAGCTTCTTGCCGACCTCGGCCATGTGCTTGGCCCAGAACTGCTCGGCCTCGTCACCGGAGCCCTTCTCCATGAGGCCGACCAGCTTCTTGTGTGCCCGGTAGGCGCTGTCCCGCTGCCGGTCTCCGTCGGCCCACCGCAGCAAGGCGGCCTGCGCGTGCCGTTTGGAGATGTGCTCAAGGGTCTCGGCGATCACGGTCATGGTGACATTGCCGGAGAGCGCGACCAGGGTGGTGTGGAAGCGCCAGGCGGCCTCGGGGAACCGGTCGGCGTCACCGCGGACCTCGTACTCCTCCTCCAGCAGCGCCCGCAGGCGCGCGAGGTCGTCGTCGGTCGCCGTCTCGGTGACCATGCGTACCGCCACCGGCTCGAAGAGCATGCGAAACGCGTAGATGTCCGCGAGTGTGCCCTCGCGCAGTTGCAGCAGCATGCTGATGCTGCGGGCCGTCACCGACGTGTCCGGGTGGCTGACGACCGGACCCCGGTGCGAGCCGCGCCGCACCGTGATGAGCTGCTGGGACTCCAGCAGCCGCAGCGCCTCACGCAGGGTCGGCCGGGAGACGTCGTACTCCTCGACCAGCGAGGACTCGGACGACAACGAGTCACCCGGCTGCAATTCCCCGCCGAGAATCTTGTGCCGAAGTTCCGCGGCGACGATCTCGGCCATCTTCGGCAGGCGTCGACGCCCTACGGCAGTTTTCTGATCGTTTCACTGACTCTCCGGCACGCGTTGCCCCATCTCCGGGATGTTCTCCTGCGGGCCCTACACAAATGAACCCCCATTGAATGTAGCCCTCGAAATCCATCTAAGCTAACTATGACGTACTGGTGTTAGCTGCGTTGATACTGGTCACACCCCGCGAAGGGGAAGCGGCTAGGCTGAGATCATGCCGTCTCCACGCCGCACCGCACGCCAGACCGATCTGCTCGAACGACTGGTGGCGCTGCTGACGGCCGAGGGGTTCGCGTCGTTCACCCTCGATGAACTGACCGAGCGGCTGCGGTGCTCGAAGACCACGTTGTATCAACTGGCGGGCAGTAAGCAGGAATTGGTCCGGGAAGCGGTCAAGCACTACTTCCAGGAGGCGACCCGGTCCATCGAGAAACAGGTGGCGGACGCCTCAGAGCCCTCGGACCGCGTGGTGGTCTATCTGAACGCGGTCGCCGAGCAGCTCAAGCCGCTGTCCCGGCAATTCCTCGACGATATGGCCCAATTCGAGCCGGCCCGCGAGGTGTACGAGGCCAATACGCGCATTGCCGCCGACCGGATCCGGCAGCTCATCACCGAAGGGGTCGCCGCCGGCGCCTTCCGGGACGTCCACGCCGCGTTCGTGGGCGAGGTCGTCGCCGCCACCATGCAGGAGATCCAGCGCGGCCAGATCGCCACCCGCACCGGGCTGTCCGACTCGGAGGCGTACGCCGAACTGGCGTCCCTCATCGTCCACGCGGTCTCACCCTGACGGGCTCCGGCTCCGGACAGCTTTCTATGCCCCAGTCGCGCAGGACCGCCCCGGTGTCGGCGCCCGGTTCGCGCGGGGCCGACGGCCGGCCACTCGGGGTGCGGGAGAACCGGGGGGCGGGCGCCGCCTGAAGGACTCCCTCAACCTCGGTCAAGGTGCGCCGGGCCACCGGGTGCGGGTGCGCGCCCGCCTCGGCGAAGGTGAGCACCGGGGTGACACAGGCGTTCGTCCCCGCGAAACGCGCCGCCCACGCGTCGCGCGTACGGGAGGCGAACAGTTCCGTGAACCGTGCCCGCAGCACCGGCCAGCCGACGCGGGCGCCCTGGGCGGGCGGCCGCGCGGGATCGAGTCCCAGGCCGTCGAGCAGGGCGGCGAAGAAGTGCGGCTCCAGCGCCGCGACGGCGACGTACTCGCCGTCGGCGCACGCGTAGGTGTCGTAGAAGGGGGCGGCTCCGTCAAGCAGGTTGGCGCCGCGTTCGTCCGACCAGACGCCCATGCCGCGCACGGCGAGTGTCATCTGGGAGAGCAGGGCGACCCCGTCGACCATGGCGGCGTCGACGACCTGTCCGGCTCCGGAGCGTGAACGCTCCCAGAGCGCGGTCAGGACACCGACGACCACGAGCATGGACCCGCCCCCGAAGTCCCCGACCAGGTTGAGGGGTGGGGGCGGCGGTCCGTCGGCGCGGCCCATCGCGTGGCGGGCGCCGGTGAGGCCGACGTAGTTCAGGTCGTGTCCGGGCTGCTGCGCGAGCTGGCCGTCCTGCCCCCAGCCGGTGATCCGCGCGTACACGAGTCCCGGATTGCGGCGGCCACAGTCGTCGGGGCCGATCCCGAGCCGCTCGGCGACGCCCGGTCGCAGGCCCTCGGGCTGTTTGAGGTCCGCGGCGACCGAGCGGCGACCGCGCAGCACGATGTCGGTCGCGCCGGCCGGGCCGAGCTGGAGCGCGCGTCCGGCGGGCCGCTCGACGCGCACGACGTCGGCGCCGAGATCCGCCAGCATCATGGCCGCGTGCGGAGCGGGCCCGAGCCCGGCCAGCTCAAGAACACGCAGTCCGCCGAGGGGACCGGCGGATCCATCACGGGGAAGCATGGCTATACCGTACTTCAAGCGATACTCTTGTATCGCTCAAGGTATCAATATTACCCAGTGTCACGACCGAGGAACTGCCATGCCCGCTACCCGGACGCTTCCCACACCGGAAGCCGTCGACCTGATCAACCTGGCGCGCGAGCTGACCGACAAGGAACTCGCCCCGCGCGTCGCGGAGGCGGAGGCCGAGGAGCGGTTTCCCCGTGACCTCTTCCGCACCCTCGGCCGCGCAGGGCTGCTGAGCCTGCCCTACCCCGAGGAGTACGGCGGCGGTGACCAGCCGTACGAGATCTACCTCCAGGTGATCGAAGAGATCGCGGCCGTGTGGTCCAGCGTCGCGGTCGGCATCTCGGTGCACGCGCTGTCCTGCTTCGGCCTCGCCGTCTTCGGCACCGAGGAGCAGAAGAAGGAGTGGCTTCCCGATCTGCTGGGCGGCGAACTGCTCGGCGCCTACTGCCTGTCCGAGGCGCACGCCGGCTCCGATCCCGGGGCGATGCGCACCCGGGCCGTCCGGGACGGCGGCGACTATGTGCTCAACGGCGCCAAGGCATGGACCACACACGGTGGGCACGCGGACTTCTACACGGTCATGGCGCGTACGTCCGAGGACCGTTCGCACGGCATCTCTTGCTTCCTGGTCCCGGCCGACACCCCTGGCCTGGTCGCCGACCCTCCCGAGCGGAAGATGGGGCTGACCGGTTCGGCCACCGCCACCGTGCGCCTTGAGGATGTGCGGGTCCCGGTGCGGCGCCGGATCGGCGAGGAGGGTCAGGGGCTCACCATCGCTCTGGCCGGGCTGGACTGCGGACGGCTCGGTATCGCGTCGGTGGCCGTCGGTCTGGCCCAGGGCGCGCTGGACCACGCCGTGCGCTACGCCAAGGAGCGGGAGACCTTCGGCCGGCGCATCATCGACCACCAGGGCCTGGCCTTCGTCCTCGCGGACATGGCCGCGGCGGTCCAGGCCGCCCGCGCCACCACGCTCGCCGCCGCGCGGCTGAAAGACCAGGAACTCCCCTTCGGCTGTGAGGCGTCCATCGCCAAGATGGTGGCCACCGACAACGCCATGAAGGTCACCACCGACGCCGTCCAGGTGCTGGGCGGCTATGGATACACCCGTGACTTCCCGGTCGAGCGCTATATGCGGGAGGCCAAGGTCATGCAGATCTTCGAGGGCACCAATCAGATCCAGCGCCTGATCATCAGTCGTGCGCTGCAGAAGGACGACCGAGGCAACCTCAGGGTGCCGAGCAAGGAGAACTGATGCGCGTCGACAACACCGCTGCGATCGTCACCGGCGGAGCGTCCGGCCTCGGTGCCGCGACCGCCGCCCTCACCGACGGCGCCGCCGTCCAGGAAGCCGTTACCACCGCCTCCTCTGGCGGTGTCCCGCTGCGCACGGACGTCAACTGCGCGGGGATCGGCCCCTCCATGCGCATCCTATGCTGGTCACCGCGTACCCGTGGACCAGGCCGGGGTAGGCGTAGTCCGCGCCGTAGGTGGCCCGGCCGCTCACCTTGAGGGGCCCGTCCACCCGTTTTTTTGGGGGGGGCGGCCGATGACGGGTGCGGCCATGTCACGGCTCCAAGCTCATCAGGGCCCGGAGCAGAGTCCGGCGCAGCAGGGGGACTGGACGCCCCTGCCGTCCAGGGCGCGAATCGCCCGAAGGGCCGTTGATATCGCCCCTCCTGAAGAACCGTCAGAGCCTGACCGTTTCTAGACGGTGAGTCCGGTGGCGATCGCCTTCAGTTCGGTGTACGCGTCGATCCCGTGGCGCCCGTACTCGCGCCCGAAACCACTGTCCTTGTACCCGCCGAACGGCGCGTCCCAGTGACGCGGTGCGCCATTGACCGTGAATCCTCCGGTGCGCACCGCGCGCGCGACCTCGACACCGTGCACCGGATCGGCGGTGAAGACCGCGCCGTTCAGTCCGTACGGCGAGTCGTTGGCGATACGGATGGCGTCGGCCTCGTCCTCGTACGGGATGACGACGACGACCGGTCCGAAGATCTCTTCCTGCGC
The DNA here is from genome assembly GCF_042886315.1 of Streptomyces sp. NPDC058001. Lineage (NCBI taxonomy): Bacteria > Bacillati > Actinomycetota > Actinomycetes > Kitasatosporales > Streptomycetaceae > Streptomyces > Streptomyces sp. NPDC058001. Next base: position 186,237 of record NZ_JBHVQT010000005.1, on the reverse strand, counting down.
GATACGCATCGCGTTGTCTACGTCGGCGAAGAGCGTGGGCCGGACGTAGTAGCCGCTCTCCAGACCTTCGGGTGCGCCCGGCCCGCCCGTGACAAGGCGGGCGCCGTCTTCGATGCCGGACGTGATGTACGACTGCACCCGGTCACGCTGCCCCTCACGGACCATCGGGCCGATGAAGGTCTCCGGGTCGGAGGGGTCGCCAACCTTCAGGCTCGCGGTGAGGGCGCCGAGCGCGGCCACGATCTCCTCATACCGACTGCGGGGGGCGAGGACGCGGGTGAGGGCGACGCACGCCTCACCGTTGTTCGAGAAGCTGCCGTACCGGATCCCTTCCACGACGCGGTCCAGGTCCGCGTCTTCAAGGATGATCGCCGCCGACTTGCCGCCGAGTTCCAGGCTGACCCGCTTGAGCTGTCCGGTGGCCACGGACGCGATCTTGCGTCCCGCCACGGTGGAACCGGTGAAGGCGACCTTGTCGATTCCGGGGTGGCCGACGAGGTATTCGCTGACCTCGCGATCGGCCGGGAGCACGCTGAGCACTCCCTCGGGCAGTCCGGCCTCGGCGAACAGTTCTCCGAGCCGGACGCCGTCGAGCGCGGTCTCGGGCGACGGCTTGAGTACGACGGTGTTGCCGGCCAGCAGTGCGGGGATCAGTTTGACCAGCGCCGACTGCTGCGGCGCGTTCCAGGGGATGACCGCCGCCACGACTCCGACCGGCTCACGCCGCACGAGCGTGCGGAACCCGGAGGCATCCACGAGTTCTTCTTCCCAGGGGTGGTCGGCGGCCAGGCGCAGGAAGTCGTCGGTGCGGTCGTTGACGATGTTCTGCAGCATCCGCGTGAACCATATGGCCGAGCCGTTCTCCGCGGTGGTCAGCGCGGCCAGTTCCTCGGTCTCGGCCCGGTGGAGGCGCGCGAAGCGGGTGATCACCTCGGCCCGCCCGGACGGGGTCATCCGGGGCCAGGGACCTTCGTCGAAGGCCCGGCGCGCCGCGCTGACAGCCCGGTCCACGTCCTGCTGGACGGCTTCGGGAACCCGTCCGACGAGACGGCCGTCGTGGGGGGATCGGATCTCGAAGACCCGCTCGGAGGCGGGTGCGACCCACCGCCCTCCGATCAGCAGCTCTTTGTAGTGGTAGTGGCCCGCCGGGTGGATGTGCTCGTGCTCACTCATGATCTTCTCCCTGCTCGGAAGCGGTGATGCCTGCGTGAGTTAGTACAACACCGTTGCGCTAACAACGCAACGCCGTTTTGCTAAGGTGGCCTCATGACCACCCCGTTTCAGCGCGCCCGCAAACCGGAGCACAAGGAACAGCGCCGGCACGACATCCTGAACGCCGCCGCCACGCTCGGCCGCCGCAAAGGCGTACGGGCGGTCACCCTCACCGACCTCGCGGCCGAGGCCGGCATCCACAAGTCGGCCGTCCTGCGCTACTTCGAATCACGCGAGGCGGTCTTCCTCCTCCTGACCGCCGACGCCTGGCAGGACTGGGCGGCAGCTCTCGACGAGGCGGTGCCGTACGCGGCCGGCCCGCAGAAGGTCGCCGCCGCGCTCGCCGACACCCTCGCCGACCGGCCACTGTTCTGCGACCTGCTCACACACGCGCAACTCACCCTCGAACGCGGGGTGTCCGAGCAGGAGGTGCGCGCCTTCAAGATCACGACCCTCGATGCCGTCGACCGCGTCACCGACACCCTGACCACCGCCATGCCATGGGTGTCCCGGGAGCAGGCGATCGATCTGATCGCCGGGGTAACCGCGATAGCCGCGTCGCTGTGGCAAACCGCGAACCCGCCGGACACCCTCGCCCGCCTCTACGCCGAGGACCCGGCCCTCGCCCACACCCCCATCGAATTCGCCCCCAGACTCAAGCGGCTGGCGGCACTCCTCCTGGCAGGCACGACGACCCCGACCGAGGGCGACCCCTCGCAAAAGCACACATGAACCCCACTACACGCTGGGTCCCTCACACGCCTGCCAACGGTGGGTGTATCCCTCTCGCAGTGGCCCGCCGATCAGGTCCAGGAGTTCCGTCACCGCGGCTGCCAGCGGGGCTGGATCGGCCTGTTCCGCCACCGCTTGCTGGCCATCCAGCAACGCCTTGCCGAGAGTTGGGGCAGCAGCCAGGAGCCGACGGGGCAACCATTTACCGATCCCCGTCCACGCGCCGTAATGAGCGGTGCCCAGGTGGGCCGCCTCCCTCAACACGTGGTCGGCGATGACGAGCTGTTCATGGCGGCTCCCGGACGAGGAATCCACCAGGTCGTCCAGGTAGCAGGTCAGGACGTAGCGGCCATGCCTCCATTCCTCGGCCGTCAGCGAAGGCGGCCCCGAGGCGATCACCTCGCGCGCCAATTGCCGCGTACGAGCCACGTACCCATGCGGATCGGCGAGAGTCAGCCCCTGGGCATAGACGAAGACGACCGTCGCACGTCGGCGGGCCCGGTCCCACTCGAAGAACTGAGGTACGTCACCAAGGGCGTTGAGGAACACTTCCACGAGCCGGCCCTCATGGCGGATCACCTCCCGACCGCTCCCCGCGTCGTCCGGGAGAAGGACACCGATGTCGAGGTCGCTGGTCGCGGTGGCGCGGCCCTGGGCGATCGAACCGCCGAGAACAGCGCCCAGGGCCTGCGGAAACAGCTCAACCGCCAGGCGAGTGGCCTGAGAAAGCGCCGCTTCTTGATCGCTCATGGGAGCCCATCGTGCCAGGTCGGGAGGATGGGTCCGCAGGCATCGACCGACCGAGCCTCTCAGGTGCCCCTCTCCAACACTCCGTAACACGTGGTAACGCTTGATAGCGCGTCGTATCACTTGGTGACGACGTTTGGTCCGTTCCGGGCGCCGTAAAGGTCTTGACCGACGTCCGTCTCGTTCTGTTACGGTCCGGGCAGTTGCCTGGGCCCGCCTTGGTTCGGGCCCAACGTTCGCGTTCCGCCGGTGATGGGGGTGGCGGTGAGGGCGAGTGTCCCGTCCTCCCGCAGTCCTGGACGTCCCCAGGCGGGCCACGGGTCGCGTTTTCGCCCTCATATCTGAGTGGCAGGCGCCGGCGACCCGGGTGTGGCCCGCCCTGCCTGGCGGCGATGAAGGACATCCCCGTGCAGTCGACCGCGTACGGTTACCGTCCCTTGCTGCGCACACCCGGTGCCGCCGCCTTCTTCCTCACCGCTGCCGCCGGTCGTGTGGGACTGGCCATGACCGGCCTGGGGTTGGTCTGGCTCCTGCATGCCCGCACCGGTTCCTACACCACCGCCGGCCTCGCCACGGCCGGTTTCGCCCTGGCCGACGCACTGATCGGCCCGCAACTGGCCCGCCTCATCGACCGATTCGGCCAGACTCGTGTCCTGCCGTACGCCCTGCTCGTCCACGGCGCCGCGATCGGTGTCGTCCTCGCGTCGTCCACACCGACGGTGGCGATCGTCGCCGCCAGTTGCGCCGGCGCGTCCGTACCGCAGCTCGGGGCACTTTCATCGGCCCGCTGGGTGCACCTGCTGCGCGGCGACCGTGCCGACGAGTTGCCCACCGCCCTGTCCCTGGAATCGGTGGCCAACGCCACCGCGTTCCTGATCGGACCCGTCCTGATCACCACGCTCGGGGCCCTCGGCGCCACGGCACTCGCCACCGCCATGGCCGCGGCTCTGGTCCTGGGCGGAGGAGCCGCGCTCGCCGTGCAACGCCGTACGGCACCCCCCACCGCCCACGAACACGGCGGACTCCCCCACTCCGGAAAGACATTGCTGCGGCCGGGTTTCCTTCTCCTCGCCTCACTCAACCTGGCCATCGGGCTGTACTTCGGCACCATGCAGGTGTCGATCAGCGCCTACGCCACCGGGCACGGCATCCCCGGCGCCGCCGCGGCGATCATCGCCGCCGCGGGTCTCGGCGGGCTGCTCTGCGGCTGGCTCTACGGGCTGCGGCGACCCCGGATCCCGCCGTCCCGCCAACTCGTCATCGCCACCGCCTATCTGACGGTCACCGCGCTGCTGCTTCCCCTCGCACCGTCGGTGATCTGGCTCGGCGCCGACGCGGTGGTCACCGAGGCGGCGGTCCCGCCTCTTCTTGTCCTGCTGAACGTCCCCACCGAGCGAGCCGTCCACCCCGGTGTCCTCACCCAGGCGTTCACCTGGAACAACTCGGCGAGCGCGGCCGGTTCGGCCCTGGCGGGGTTCCTGGCCGGCCGCGCCGCCGACACACTGAACCCCGCCGCCGCCCTCGCACTCGCGCCAACCGCCGGGATCGTCCTCCTCACCCTCTCCGTCGGCTTCCGGCGGTCGGCAAACTCATCCGGTCGTCTCTCTGAAGGCCCTCCGCAGTGCCCAGGTGTCCGGTGACGTTGTCCGGGAATGGGCTACCCCGGTCCGAGCGTCCGGCCAGATGTCGAACCGGCCCCAGCGGAGCGGCCGCCGCCATCAATCGTGCGCCGATCAATGGCCGCAAGTCGGCAATCCCCGTACCTACTCAGGCCGAACCTGAGTAGCAGAACCGAGGCCGGGTCTCCCCGGCGGCGCGACCCTTGGGTCCAGGAGATCCGCAGCGGACTCCGCCGCAGCGAGGAGACGCGTCATGACGATGGCATTGCAGGGACCGGCCCGTTACGAGCGTCAGCGCGTCGCCGTGTGGGCCGCGGGCGGCTACGCCGCGCTCGTCGTCGGGCTCGCCGTCTGGATCGAGGCACTCATACTGTTCGACGACCCCGGATTCGCGGGTGTCTGGCTCATCTGGGCGACACTGCCCATCGCCATCCCGCTGTCCGCCCTGCCGATCCCGAATGCGGCGTTCCTCCCGCTCCTGACGGTAGGGGGTCTCGCCCAGGCTTGGGTGCTGTGGCGAGTGGTGCGGGGGAAGCGGTTGAACTGAGGGCGCCGGCCGTGTACCTCCTCGGCCGTACCGCTCACCGGGCGGGCGGGTTCACTCCCAGGTGTGCTCCCAGACGTGCTCCCCTGTGTGCTCCCAGACCTGCTCCGGCGATGGTCAGCCGAGCCAGCGGCCATCGCGCATGAGGTCGCGTCCTCGTAGCTCGTTCGCCTCACGCCACGCCTGGATGCGCCGCGGCCGGATCAGGAAGTACTGGTAGGTCTCGGCGAGTTCCCTTGGGTCGAAACCGGTTCTGGTCGCGAACGCGTCGCCCCTCTCCTGGGTGAGGTCGGCGATGTCCACCGGCTCGGCGGTGCCGACCACGATGACGACGTCGCGCGTCGGCCCGAGGCTGAGCCGCACCCGCTCGTCCGCCAGCAGGTTGCGGCTGGTGACCGAGGCCCGCGGCGTCACGACGAGGAACGCGGTCCCGTCCCAGAGGTACGAGAGCGGGATGAGGTGGACGCCGTCCGGTGAGCCCGACGTCGCGACCCAGAGGTCGACGTCGCTCTCCAGCCTCGCGCGGGTGTCCCGCAGCCTCTCCTCAAGTCCACGCGGCGGCGCGCCCTTCATGGTTCCTCCAGTCACTTCGTGAAGAGCCCTTCCTTGAGGGGACGGGCTCCGTCGGTCGTCGGTCGGTTCACCTGAAGCGCGAGTTTCGCGGACACCATGGTCTCAAGCCCGGCGCGTCAGGGTGCGGGTGCCGGGGAAACGGCCTCCCATGCGAACCCGTCCGGGTCCGTGAAAGACCCGCCATCGCCACCGATTATGAGCCGGTGCGATCCGGTGCCGTCGGGAGAGACGCCGGCGTCCTTGGCCAGGGCACGGCGCCGGTAGAGCGCCAGTTTGACGGGACTCGACCCGGCGGCGAACTCGACGTACACGCGGCCGAAGCTTTTCGCCACGGCGATGCCCTGGCCGACGTAGAACCGCTTGCTCGCTGCCACGTCCGCGACTCCCAGCAGGAGCACGATCTCGTCGAACTGCCGGGTGGCGGGGCCGGTGTCCTTCTTCGCCGAGGTCGCGATCTTCCAGATCGTCCCGTCCGGGGCTTGTACGACACCTCCGTAGCCCCAGAGCGACTTCGCGGCGGGCTTCAGTGATGTGGCTCCGGCGTCGAGGGCGGCGTCGATGAGGCTGTTGACATTGGCCGGCTGGGACACGGTGAGTGACAGCGTGAACCCACGGAAGCCGGTCGTGGGTGCCTCGGAGGCCCGCAGGCGTATCTGCGTGTCCAGGCAGAAAGCGGTGGTGTAGAAGCGGTGGGCGGCCTCGGGGTCGGCCACATCAAGGGTGACGGATGCGATGGATGTCATGGCCATCACGCTAGGGCGGCGCGGCGGCCGGCGCTTCTCCAATCCTGATCGGTGACACCACCGGACACCATCGACCATGAACGATTTCCGAGTCCGGTCAGCGTCGGCTCCCTCACCGCGCTCCATGCCGACACGTTCGGACGCGCCGACGAGGCCGACCCGCGGTGGTGGCTCGTCACGTGACTGGAGACGATCTCCATGAGGAAGCCACCTAATCTGGACAGTGTGACGGGAAGCCCGAGAGGGTGACGCAGCGGTATGGAACGGACCTCGGCCACCAGGGTGCGGCCCTGGTGGTGGGCGGTCTCGGCCGTCCTTCTCGCCTCGGCGGTGGTCGCCGCCGTCGTCCGCAGGGACGAGTTGGTCTCGGCGGTTCACCTGCTGGCCGATGTGCGCCCCGCGCGGCTGTTGACGGCCGTGGTGTGCGAGGCCGTGTCGCTGGAATGTCTGGTGGTGCTCCAGCGGTGGCTGCTGCGGACCGGAGGTGTGCGGATACGTCTCTGGGTCGTCGGAGCCGTCGTCTTGGCGGCGAATGCCATCGCGGGGGTGCTTCCCGGCGGGGCCGCGTTCGCGGCGGCCTGGGTGTTCCGCCGCTACCGTCTGCGCGGCGCGGGACGGGCGCTGGCCGGGAGTGCGCTGCTGGTCGCCGGAGCGCTGTCGGGGCTGAGCCTCTTCGCGTTGCTGCTGGCCGGTTCGCTGCTCGGCGGCGACTCGGGACCCAGTGCCGTGTTGCGGCCGGTGGTGCTCGGTCTCTCGGCCCTCGGGGTTGTGGTGGCGGTTGTGGTGTACGGGCTGTCCCGGTTCCACCGGGTCCGGGTGCGTGCGTGGCGGGCATGGCGGCGGATCGGGCTGCGGTCCCCGCGTCTCCTGGCCCTGGAGGACGACCTGGCCGGCCTCGGGCGGCGAGTCCGCACCGCCCGGCCGGGTCCCCGCGGCTGGCTGTGGCCCGCTTGCCTCGCGTTGTCCAACTGGGTCCTGGACATGGCATGCCTCGCCGCGTGCATGTGGAGTCTCGGCATCGGCGTCCCCTGGCGCGGACTCGTGGTCTCGTACGCGCTCACCCAGCTCGCGGGAAGCCTGCGTCTCACCCCCGGCGGTCTGGTCGTCGTGGAGACGAGCCTCACCGCGCTTCTCGTACTCGACGGCCTGAGCACACAGAACGCCATCGCGGTCACCCTCCTGTACAGGGTGATCAGTTACTGGGCCCTCCAACCGATCGGCTGGGGCAGCTGGCTCGCGCTCACCATCAGCGAGAGACACCGGTCACCCAAAGGCTGACAGCCGGAACAAGGACTGTCTCGCGACAGGCGAGCGGTTGAGGCAGTGGTCGGAACCAGATCATTTACGGGACATCACTCAGGCACGGAGCCAGCCTCGCTGTACGGCGTGAACGCCGGCTTGGAAACGGCTTCGGGCTTCGAGGCGGTCCATCAGGTCCGCCGCGATGCGGCGTGCGGTGCGCGGGGAGATGCCGAATCGTACGGCGATGGCCTCGTCGGTCAGGCCGGTGGCGAGGAGTTTGAGCATCTGGGTCTGCTGGCCGGTCAGTCCGTGGGCGCCGGTGGGGGCGGTGCCGCCGAGGGGTGTGGCCGACTCCCAGGTGGCTTCGAAGAGAGCGCACAGAGCAGCGATGGTGCCTTCACCGGTCAGGAGGGCGGCTCCGGTACGGGCATCGGCCATGTCCGTGGGCAGCAGCGCCTGTCGCCGGTCGAAGATGATCATTCGGACGGGTAGCGAGACGACTGTGCGTACCGCCGCACCGCGCTGGTTGAGCCAGTTCACATGCTCAAGGGTGGGTTTGTCGTTGCGCACGCTGTCGAGGTAGACGGTGCGGCTGATGATTCCGCGGTGCAGGAGTTCTTCGTTGGGTCCCCGGCTGGCTGCCAGGTCGGCGGCGGTGTGCGCACCGCCTGGCGCGAAGGTCATTATCTCGGTCTGTGCCTGGCGGGCGAGTTGTCCGAGGCGCTCGCGGATCGCTTCTGGGCCGATGAGCTGTTCGTCGTCGGCGGCACGGGGACGTATGCCGGAGCATTCAGCGATGAGCCGCGCCGCGGCAGCCCGTGAGGCTTCGACGCGTAACTGCTGGGCAGCCAGGTCGGCTTGCTGACGCGCGAGCAGGATCTCCATGGCCATCTCAGGGGTCACAGCCCGCAGGCGACCGTTCTCCTCGTGCGGTGAGGGCTGGACGATGGCCAGGGCGCTGAGCTGGTCGAGGCTGTCCCGGACGGCCTCCTCGGTGGTCGCCAGCCGCTGCGCCAGCTGCTCCACTCCTGCTGCGGGGTGGGCGAGCATCACCCGGTACACGTTCTCCGCCATCGGCGAGAGCCCCAGGGTCTCCAGCACCTTGTCTCCTTCACACCGCGCGCAGTTGGCGAGGTTCTGAGGTACGGCGCAAGAGTATGGCGTGCGGGGCCTCTTCATGCAATGGCATAAAGAGGCCCCCGCGGATTACTTGTGGGGCGAATTTGCTGGCCTTGATGCTCGGAGTCATGTATCTCGTTCATGCGGAACTCCGCCGGACGGACAATGCGCCTCTTCCTTCGGATGCCGTTCGTCTGATTCTTGACAGCCGCGGCCCTGATGAGGGGGTCGAGCATGTCGTAGTCCACGCCGGCACCGAGGACGGCGGCCCCCTGGTGGGATTGTTCGTGGTCGCTTCGGGTGTGGAGGAGGCCGAGCGGGTTGCTACCCGGGTGTGTCTGCGCGCACTGGACGATCAACCGGAACTGGCCGGGTTCGCACTGACGGGCTGCGCGGTCCGGTTGGTCCCTGGATTCTTTGACCTGCAGTTTCGCCAGGAGCCTGGTGGACAGGATATGCCAGGTCCTAGTTAGGACACGGGATTCCACTTTCTCGGGTTCCGCTCATCGGCGACATTAACAAATGTCGCATGCGCCGCACGATCGTCTGTTCCGCGAGCGCAGTAAGCAGCCCGGCGCACTTCGGCTATCTGCCACGCGCCCATCGAAAGGTGGAGTCATGACGTTCCTCCGTACAGCCATTTCCGCAGTTGCCGGAACTCTCGTCGCGGGGTTGTCCCTGACTGTTCCCCAGGGCATGGCAGTTGCGTCGCCGGGGGCCGTACACACTCTGGTGGCCGACTCGCCTGTCACGACAAACGACGTGACCTGGGGAGGCTGACCGGTCCCGGCGTCCGGTGACCATATCGGACGCAACCGCGAGAGCACCTCGCGGGAATGGACGGAGTAGGCCAAGGACCGTTTATGACATCCGCTTCCTCTTGTCCGGCCGCCTGGCTCCCGGCAGAGTTCATTTCGTCGGAGACGGAGAACAGCCACCATGGGTTCGGCCGAATCCGACGGAATAGGGCGGTCCATCCGCCACAGTGAATAGCGGGAGGAATACTCATGAAGATCACCGTTCGCCGGGTCGAGCCCATCAAGTCGACCGATGAAAGCGACGGTTGCTGAGACCGAGAAGAAGTCGACCTGCGGCACCTCTGAAACGTCAGATCGACAAGCTGTTGACGAGAGTGGGCCGGGACCGGAGGACACCGTTTCCTTCGGCGCCCGGCCCCATCGGCCGTAGAGGGGAAATGATGACGGACCTGGTCCGGCTCCAGGAAATTGTCTGGGAGCGTTACGAGGACCTGTTGCTGATCGTGCGTGACCCGAGCAAGCAGATCGAGATCGCCGATCCGGACGGCCACGCGGAGAAATTGCTCACCGCCTTGTCGGCCGGCCCGCAGAGTCCCGAGGAACTGCGGCAGCGACTGGTCACCTGCGGCATGGACGTGACGGTGCGGGAAGTCCATGACGCACTCGACGTCCTTGACTCGCTCGCCCTGCTCAGCAGCGGCGACGGACTGGAAGCGGACGATGTCGCCGACGACGACCGCTACCGCAGCAATCTGGCCTTCTTCGAACTCTTCGCCACCCGTACCCGGCCGTCCGCCGCCCTGCAGCGGGACCTGATGGCGGCGCACGTACTCCAACTCGGCGTCGGCGGTGTGGGATCGAACGTGCTCCAGCATCTCGCCGGGCTCGGCATCGGTCGGCTGACCCTGCTGGACTTCGACCTCGTCGAGCCCGGCAACTTCGCCCGCCAGTACGCGTACCGACACCAGGACATCGGCCGGTCGAAGGTGCGGCGGGCCGCGGAATGGGTCCGCGAGTTCGACCCCCGGATCGACGTTGACGTAGTGGAATGCCGTGTCACCGGTCCGCAGGACGTCGCCTCGCTGCTGGCCGGAGTGGACGCGGTCTCCGCCATGATCGACCGGCCGGTCGGGGTGGACCACTGGGTGAACGAGGCGTGCGTGCGGGCCGGGGTGCCCTGGGTCCGGGCCGGAATCATGGGCAGCCGACTCGGCTACTTCTCCGTCGATCCAGGCCGCAGCGCCTGCTTCGCCTGTCACCGGCGTTCGTCGGACCGCATCACCGCCGGCCCCGGCGCCGACGGGGTGGCCAGCCGCCTCAACGCACGGTTGTCGGGCACGCTGCCCAATACGGCCAACGGACCGGTCGCCGGGCTACTGGCCGGTTACGCCGCCTTCGAACTGCTCCGCTATCTCACCGGTTACGAGTCCCCGCACGTCGCGGGCGCCCACCTCTACCTGGACGCCGCAGGCCACCTCGCTCAGCGCCGCGAGGAGTGGGACGTCGACGCGGACTGCCGGGTGTGCGCGCTCGCCCCCAACAGGAGTTCCCTCACCGCGGCGGCGTCATGAGCAACCTGACGGCCGAGGACCGGCCCGTACGATTGCGCCCCCTCAGCGTGGTCGAGGACGGCGACGACACCTATGTCGTCGGCGACACCGAGACCGGCACGTTCATCAATGTGCCCGCCGTCGGCGCCCTCGTCATCCGCGCTCTGCAGGACGGTGCCACCGTGCGGGAGGCCGCTCTGGCCGCCGAGCGGCACGCTGGTGAACCCGTTGACGTACCCGAATTCCTCGACGCGCTCGGTGAGGTCGGATTTCTCGCCACCGGGGATCCCGCGGCTGATTCGGCGGATCCGCCGGAACTGCGCCGCAACGCGCCCATCCAGCAACGCCGTTGGCTGACGCGGCCGGACCGCCGGTGGGTTGCGTTGCTGTTCTCCCCGACGGCCTGGGTGGTCTACGCCGCCGCAGCCGTCTTCAGCGCCTGCTGCTTCGCCCTGCGCCCGTCGCTCTTCCCCAGCCCGCACGACGCTTTCGTGACCGGCGGTCCAGGACCCGCCATGCTGATCCTTTTGCCGTTCACGTACGGCATGACCGCGCTGCACGAGTACTGGCACTGGCTTGCCGCGCGGGCGGCGGGGCTGAGCGCCCGATTCGGGATCGACCGCCGGCTGGCCTTTCTGGTCTTCGAAACGGACCTGTCGCAGTTGTGGACTCTTCCGCGCAACAAGCGCTACGGTCCGCAACTGGCGGGACTGGCTGTGCAGTCCGTGGTTCTCGCCGTGCTGCTGCTCTTCCGGCTGGTCGCTGCCGCGCATCCGGGCATCCCGGCGCTGGCCGACCAGATGGCCGCGGCCCTGGTGATGTCCACCGTGATGACCTTCATCTGGCAGTGCCTGATCTTCCTGCGCACCGACCTCTACAGCGTGCTTCTCACCTGGACCGGCTGCTACGACCTGTGGGACACCCAACGACTGCTGCTGCGGCGTGCGTTCGGGCGTTTGTCACCGGCACAGGCCCAGCGACTGTCCGAAGCACATCCGCGGGACGTCAGCGTCGGACGCTGGTTCCGCTGGGTCTATCTGATCGGACTTCCGCTGGCTCTCTGGTACTACGCCCACTTCACTGGCCGCATCCTGCTGACCGTCGGCGAATGGGCCCTGCAAGGACTTGCCACTGATCCGACGCAGCCGCGTTTCTGGACCACCCTCGTCACCACTGCGTTCCTGTTCATGTCACCGGTGCTGGTGATCACGACGTGGTGCCTGAGCTGGATTCGGCGCCTCAAGGGAAACCCGGCCTGAAGTCGGTCCTCGGGTCAAGACAGCACGCGGCGGCGGAAGTTGCGGAGGCCGAGGCCGAGGAAGATGACGCAGAACGCCACCAGGACCGGGTACACGATCCACAGATGCATATGGGAGATGTCGGTGAACGCGGCCCGCATGCCCTCGCTGATGTAGATCAGTGGATTGACGAGTACCAGGGCCTGAAGCCAGTGGAATCCGCCGATCTCGACCAGGGACAGCTTGGTCCACTGGTAGTAGGTGCCGCCGAGGAAGACCAGCGGCAGAATCACGAAGCCGAACATGACGCCGATGTTCCGGGGTTCGAAGGAGGTGCCCAGGAACAGTCCGAGTGAGGTCATCGCGATACACGCCAGCGGGATCAGGGTGACCGCGATCCACCAGTGGATGCTCAGGTTCGGATGGACCCCCGGCGCGTGGACCACCGCGGCGATCGGCAGCACGATGACGGCCGAGATCAGTCCCTGGGCCGCCCCGGACAGCACCCGGGCGACCGCCACCAGCCAGATCGGACAGGGAGCCTGCACCCGGTCCTCAATCTCCCGGGTGAAGCCGAACTCCTGCGACATCTGGATGGCGACCGACTGGATGCCCTGGAACATGATCGAGATGGCGACAACGCCGGGCACCAGGACCGTGGCGAACGCCGATTCGCCGCTCGCCCCTCCGGCGGACCCGATGCCCTGGCCGATCGTCGGGAAGACGTAGAGGAACACGAAGACGAGCAGGAACGGCTGCATGAGGGTGCGCCCCACGAACTCGCCGAAGTTCTTCTTCAGTACGGTCAGATCGCGCTGGATGAGCGCGGACAGCGCCGTACGGCTTGCGGACATCGCAGTGCGCAACGGCACCGCGGGTCCGTCTCGCGGAGGATCGACGGGGCGGGAGGACGCCTGGGCTGCGGACATCAGTCCCTCAGCTCCTTTCCCGTGAGGCTGATGAACACGGTCTCCAACGTGCTTTCGGTGATCGACAGGTCGACCAGGTCGAAGCCGCCCCGCTCGGCGCTGGCGACCACCTGGGGCAGGAGGCGGTCGTTGCCCTTGACCTGGAGTTCGACACCGCCGCCGACCAGACGGGTGCGGACGACATCGCGGATGTCATGGCTGAGCCGACTCGCCAGTTGTTCCGGCCGGCCGGAAGTGGCGACCGTGACGATGGTGTCGGCTCCCAGGCTGTGCTTGAGGGCGGTCGGCGTGTCCAGGGCGAGGATCCGGCCGTGGTCGATGATCGCCACCCGGTCGCAGAGCTGGTCCGCCTCCTCCATGTTGTGGGTCGTGAGCATGATCGTCTGCCCCTCCGCGATCAACTGGTCGAGCGTCTCCCACAGGGCCAGTCGGCTCTGCGGATCCAGGCCGGCCGTCGGCTCGTCCAGGAAGAGAACCGTCGGACGGTGGAAGATCGCCCGTGCCACCATCAGCCGTTGCGCCATCCCACCGGACAGGGCGTAGACGGAGGCGTCCGCCCACCGTGACAGCCGGAACTGATCGAGGAGTTCGTCGGCCCGCCTCCTCGACTCGCGGCGCGGAACGCCGAACAGCAGGCCATGGAAGTAGAGGTTCTCGCGAACCGTCAACGCGCGGTCCAGCGTGTTCTGTTGAGAGACGACGGCGATGAGTTGCTTGGCGAGGGTGGGCCGGTGCACCACGTCGACGCCCCCGACCTGGGCGGAGCCCGATGTGGGCACCACGCGGGTCGTCAGCATCCCGACGGTCGTGGTCTTCCCCGCGCCGTTGGGGCCGAGGAGCCCGAAGATCTCGCCGTGGCGCACGAGCAGATCGATACCATCGACCGCCCGGAAGTCGGTCTTCGGGTAGACCTTCGTGAGACCGGTCGTGACGATCACGGCCTCGGAGGCTCGGGCCTGTGCCTCTGCCTGTGGTTGGGCCTGTGCCTGTGCCTGTGCGGACGGCTCTTCAGCGGCGCTGTTGTCCGGCTCCATCGGTCATCCCATGTCCCGGGTAAGGACACCAGGCCGGTCGGCCAGGCCAACCTGTTGTCGGTCGCACCATCAACCATTGAAGCGCCACGGGCGCCGGTCGGCATCCTGACCGCATGGCGGCGGGGAAGGCTCCCGGGTCTCCTTCGAGGTGCCCGCCGGTGCAAGCCGTGGCGGGACCGACGGTAACGGCGGCCCAGGTGCGGCGCTCCGGGTCCGGCGCCGGAGACGTCAGCGGGAAACCGCAGGTCAGCAGGTTTCCCGGTAGGGTGCTCGCGCTGTGCGGCCGCGCCTCGCACCGCCGCGCGGGTCTCCGGCAGGTCGGCGATCCGCCAGGCGGCCACGCTCAGTCGCATGGCCAGGCGTGGGTCCGATGCGCGCAGGGCCGTGGCGACACCGGCGACGCGGCGGGCCTCGGCCTCGTCGCGGCGGCGATCGCTTACGCGGCTCTGCTCCCAGGCCACCGTGCCGACGACCGCCGCCAGACAGATCAGCAAGGCAAGGGCTGCGATCAGGGAGCGGCGCCGGCGGGTGGCCCGCGCGCGGGTCCGTAGCGTCTGCGTGTGGGCGGCCACACTCGCGAGGTGGAACTCACGCTCCAGGGCGCTCAGTTCATCGGCGCCACCCCCGTCCGCCTGCCCGCTGCTCCTCGGTGCCGCGTTCCATCAGGTGCTGCGGCTCGGGCGTGGGATCCGCGCGGGTGCGGTCGTCGCGGCCGTCGTCGCCTGCGCGGCACTGGTGCCGACCGCCCTTGACCTGCGTACTCCGGAGAGCCGTTCGGACGACATGACCGTACTCGCCGCCGCCCTGCGCGAGACCACGCAGCCCGGCGACGGCATGGTCTACCTGTCCGTGAAGCGCAGGGCCTGGGAACTCGTCGACTCCACGCCCGTCGCCGGGGCGGATCTCGCGCGGGCGCGCTGCCCGGTCGCCTCGCACAGCCTGTACGGCACCGAGGTGGCACCCGACGAATTGCGCGCCCGGATGCTCGCCGGCACCGGATCGTCGCCGTCGCCGCGCCGTCCGGCGTCGCGGTGCAGGACGACGCCATGGCCCGGGTGAAGCGGGACACGCTCGCCGACCACTTCGAGGCGTGCGGCGAGCGCAGGATCAACGGTTCGGTGATCACGGTGTATGTTCAGACGTGGCGGCTGCTGAGACCGCGCTTCACGGGTGCCCTGCTCGGCTTGACCATGGCCGGTTGTCCGGTCTAGCGGCGACCCGGATAGTCCGGATCGTCCTGCGCGCGAGGCAGCTCCGCGGAGCCCTCCGCCCAGTGGTTGACCCAGCCGCACACCCCGCAGGCGTACCTGCCGTTGAGCCCGTGGACCTCGGCTCCGCACCCCCGGCACTCCGCGCGCGTGATCTCGGCCGGAGCGAAGGGCTCGGGGGGCGTGGTCATGGATCTACTGTATCGAAGGGTGCGCGGCCGGAGGGTTGGCTGGATTCAAGGGGGCGTAGCCGGACTGCCACCCGCAGTTGGGGCACAGCCAGCCGCCGCCCGGACCCTGCTGAGTAGTGCCGCCGCAGTTGGGGCAGTTCATGTCGATCCCTCCTGATCTTCGCTACGGAGCATGCCCCAGCTCGTGGTCCAGGTCGACAACGCGAGCCCAAGACGGCCCCAGGCAGCCGAGGGCCCCTGACCGCCAGTACCCCAGGACCGTCGCCTGCGACACTCACGCCATCACAGAACGTGACGCGGACCCCGGGCCCCTGACAGAAAGACATTGGCGGAGCCGACACCGCGACCAGCCTGCAGGATGGTGAGGGAAGCGGTCGGACCGATCGGGTCTGTTTCGCCGGTGGCCGCGCCCGACGCAGGGAGGTCTCGCGGATGTTGTTCCGGCAGCTGGAGTACTTCGTGGCGGTGGCCCGGGAGAGGCACTTCGCGCGGGCGGCCGAGTCCTGCTATGTGTCGCAGCCCGCCTTGTCGGCGGCCATCGCCAAGCTGGAGCGGGAGCTGAACGTCACCCTGATCAACCGTGGCCACACCTACCAGGGCCTCACCCCGGACGGGGAGCGGCTTGTGGTGTGGGCCAAGCGGATCCTCGCCGAGCACGACGCGTTCAAGGCCGAGGTGACGGCCGTCCGGTCGGGCGTCACCGGGACACTGCGGCTGGGCACCGAGCCCACCGCGTCGACGACCGTGGCTCTGCCCGTGGCCGCCTTCTGCGCGGCACATCCCCTGGCCAGGGTGCGGATCCGCTCCCGGCTGCCGTCGACCGACCTGGCCCGGCAACTGCGGGAGTTCGAGCTGGACGCGGCGATCGGGCCCTTCCCGCCCGAGGACCGGGACGGACTGAAGACAGTGCCGCTGTACGAGGAACGGTATGTACTGCTGGCTCCCGAGGACCGACTGAGGCCCGGCATCCGCACGATGACATGGGCGGAGGCGGCACAGTTGCCGCTCGCGCTGTTGACGGAGGACATGAGGATCCGCCAGGTCCTCGACGGCGCGCTGGCCCGTAACGGGGTGGCGGTCACCGCACAGGTGGAGACGGACTCGGTCGCCTCCCTGTACGCGCATGTGGGCGGTGGGGAGTGGGCGAGCATCGTGCCGCACACCTGGCTGCGCGCGATGCCGGTGACCGACGGGACGCGGGCGGTACGGCTGGTCGACCCGGATGTCAGGGCCAAGGTCCTGGTGGGGGTCCACGCCGGGGCTCCCGGGTCGCCAATCGCGCGAGCCTTCGTGGATGCGGCGACCGCTCTTTCGTTGGACGAGTTCTTCGACGCCACGCCAGGTCCGGCGGACCGGATCGGTTGACGCACGCCGGGCACGACAGTCGTCGGTCGTCAGCTCGCGTACCGGGTGATCAGCTCGCGTACCGGGTGATCAACTCGCGCCGGTCCAGCCCGCCCTTGGCTGTGTGCGGGAGCGCGGTGACGACCTGGAGCCGTTCGGGCACCTCGTACGGGGCAAGCCGGGTGCGGCAGTGGCGCAGGATGCGCGCGGACTCGGTGGCCTCGCCCTCCCGCACCACGACGACGGCGCCGACCCGCTGCCCGTACGTGGCGTCGGGGACGGGGAACACGGCCGCCTCGGCGACGCCGGGACAGTCGGCGATGACCTCCTCGACATGCTCGGGCGAGATCTTCTCACCCCCACGGTTGATGAGGTTCTTGATGCGCCCGGTCAGGAACAGACAGCCGTCCGTGTCGAGCAGGCCCAGATCGCCGGTGCGGAACCAGCCGTCGACGTAGCTGTGCGCGGTCTCGGTGGGGTCGCCCAGGTAGCCGCGGGCGACAGCGGGGCCGCTCACCCACACCTCCCCCTCGGCGCCCGGCGGGCACGCGTGCCCGTCCACGTCGGCGATGCGGAGGTCCACTCCGGTCGCCGGGCCGACCGATTCGGGCTTGCGTGTCCCGTTCCGCGGCAGTGGCTCGCCCGCCGCCTGGTGCGTGGACTCGGTCATTCCGTACGCGCTCAGCAAGGGTGCGCCGAGCAGGTCCTCCAGCGACTGGGCGGTGGCCGTGGGGAGCGCGGCGCTGCAACTGCGGACGAACCTCAGGGGCTGGGCCTGTCGGCCCGGGTACTCCTGTGCCGACCGTGCCAGCAGGATCTGGTGGATGGTCGGTACCGCGGTGAACCAGGTGGCGTGGGCGATCTCCATGTCGTCCCAGAACGTGTGTGCCGAGAACCGGCCGCGTGAGGGCAGCACGACCCGGCCGCCGCCGGCAAACGATGCGAGGAGCGTCGCGAGTAGCCCGTGGCCGTGGAAGAACGGCATCGCCGCCACCGTCCCGTCGGCCGTGCCCAGCTCGTAGGTCGCGCAGACCGCGGTCACACCGGCGGCCACGTTGGCGTGGGTGAGCGGCACCATCTTGGCGCGGTCGGTGGTTCCGGCGGTGAACAGGACGAGGGCGTCCTGAGGGGTGAGTTCCCCGGCCGCTCCCCCGCCGCGGGGCGCCGCCCGCTCGCCGGTGTCCACGGTCACCGTCACGGTCCCGGCCGGAAGGAACCCCACGCGCACCGGCCAGGTGGGCACCGCTGCCTCCGGCGACGCGGCCGGGGCGCCGGGGCCGGTGAGGAGTGCCCGCGCGCCCAGTGCGGCCAGTCGGGTCGCCGTCTCGGGCCCGGGGAGTGAGGGGTCCAGCGGGGTGGTCACGAGCCCGGCCCGTGCGGCGCCGAGCAGCGCGGCGACGAATTCGACGGTGTTGGCGTCGACCAGCCCCACCGGGTCCCCGGGCCGCAGGCCGGCGTCGGCGAGTCGTGCGGCCACGTCGTCGGCCAGGCCGCCGAGTACGGCGTACGACAGCCGGACACGGTCTTCGGTGAAGATCAGCGCCGGTGAGCCGGGCCGGTCCCTGGCGGACCGGTCGATCAGTCCGGTGAGACCCGTGACCGTGGGGGGTCGGTACGGGGACGCGGTGCCTGCGGATGCCATGGGGGACGAGCCCATGGTCATCACCTCCTCGCTCCAGGTCACGGAGGACGTCAGGGGGATGCCTCGCCTGCGATCCTGCGCCAGGCTGGGGCGGCGGGTCCAATACGCAGGGGCGAACGACCGACATGCGGTGGTTATCGACGCAGCGTGGCCGGGTGCGCGGGGGCCCCGGACTCCTTTGACAACCGTCGCTTATCAGCCGGTCGCCGACAGGTCTTGGACGCGGCGGCACCGGCTGTCGAAGAGTGGCACAAGAGCGGGCGAAACCACCCAAAAACACTCGCAAGGAGTCTCGCCATGGCCACCGTCTCCGCAGCCCCGACCCCGCAGACCTCCGACCGCGCCCCGGAACCGTTCACCGACGGCTACCACCTGGCCGTGGACGCGCTCCTGCGCAACGACATCAGGACCATGTACGGAGTGGTCGGCATCCCGATCACGGATCTGGCCCGCCTCGCCCAGGCGTCGGGGATCCGCTACATCGGCTTCCGGCACGAGAGCGACGCCGGGCACGCCGCGGCGGCGGCCGGATTCCTGACCGGCAGGCCGGGCGTGTGCCTGACCGTCTCCGGCCCGGGATTCCTCAACGGGCTCGTCGCACTCGCCAACGCCACCACGAACTGCTTCCCGGTGGTCCAGATCTCCGGATCCAGCGAACGCGGCATCATCGACCTGCGCCGCGGCGACTACGAGGAGATCGACCAGCTCGCGGCGGCCCGGCCGCTGGTGAAGGCGGCGTACCGGGTCGACCGGGCCGAGGACATCGGGCGCGGCCTGGCCCGAGCGATCCGTACGGCGGTGTCCGGGCGCCCCGGCGGGGTGTACCTCGACATACCGGCGGCGGTACTCGGAGAGGTCGTCGAGGCGGAGAAGGGCGCAGCGTCACTCCCCCGGGTCGTCGATCCGGCACCACGCCAGCTTCCGCAGCCCGGCGCTGTCGACCGCGCGATCGAGCTGCTGGCGGGCGCCGAGCGGCCCCTGGTGGTGCTCGGCAAGGGTGCCGCGTACGCGCGGGCGGACAAGCGGATCCGGGAGTTCATCGAGCGGACCGGTCTGCCGTTCCTGCCGATGTCGATGGCCAAGGGCCTGCTTCCCGACGACCACCCGCAGTCGGTGGCCACCGCCCGGTCGCTCGCCCTGCGCCGGGCGGACGTGGTGATGCTCATCGGCGCACGCCTGAACTGGCTCCTCGGCCACGGCGAGGCACCGCAATGGAACCCTGACGTCCGGTTCGTCCAGGTCGACATCGACCCCGTCGAGCTGGACGGCAACCGGCCCATCGACGCCCCGCTCGTCGGGGACGCGGCATCGGTGATGGACGTGCTGACCGAACGGACCGCGCCGGGTCGTATCACGGTCCCCAAGGCATGGCGGGCAGAACTCGCGGCCCGCTCGGCGCAGAACGTCGCGAAGATGACCGAGCGCATCGAGGCCGCCGGGAAGGCGCACCCGATGAAGTTCCTGGGCGCGCTGCGAGCGGTACGAGACGTATTGCACGACCACCCCGGCGCGTATGTCGTCAACGAGGGCGCCAACGCACTCGACTTCGCCCGCAATGTGCTCGACATGCGGGTGCCGCGCCACCGGTTGGACAGCGGCACCTGGGGGATCATGGGCATCGGCATGGGGTACGCCATCGCCGCCGCCGTCGAGACGGGCGAACCGGTCGTCGCCGTCGAGGGGGACAGCGCCTTCGGGTTCAGCGGCATGGAAATGGAGACCGCCTGCCGTTACGGGCTGCCCGTGGTCACCGTCGTCCTCAACAACAGCGGCGTGTACCGGGGGGACGACGTCTCCACCACCGCGGACCCCGCTCCCACCGCGCTCCGGGCCCAGTACCACCTCATGATGCCCGCGTTCGGCGGCGTGGGGTACCGGGCGACGACGCCCGCTGAGGTGGACCGCGCGCTGCGCGAAGCGCTCGCCTCGGGCAAGCCGGCCCTCATCGACTGCGTGATCGACCCCACCGACGGCACCGAGAGCGGCCATCTGACCAACCTCAACCCCAAGGGAGTCGCGGACATCGCCCGGCCCACGTCCTGAACGCCCGGACGTGCGGCGCACATCCGACATCCGACGACCGCATCACACGGCACCGCAACCGCACCGCACCGCGCCACATCAGAAAGGGAAACCGTCATGACTGATCTGCCCCTGACCGGAATCAAGGTGATCGACTTCACCGGTGTGCAGGCCGGTCCGGCCTGCACCCAGATGCTCGCCTGGTTCGGCGCCGACGTACTCAAGGTCGAGCGCACCACGGGCGGCGACGTGACGCGCCACCAGTTGCGCGACATCCCCGACACCGACGCCCTGTACTTCACCATGCTGAACAGCAACAAGCGGTCTCTCGCCATCAACACCCGCACACCGGAAGGCAAGGAGGTCATGGAGAAGCTGATCCGTGACGCGGACGTCCTGGTGGAGAACTTCGCCCCGGGCGCCATGGACCGCATGGGACTGTCCTGGGACCACCTCCAGGAACTTAACCCCCGCCTGGTCTTCGGCTCGGTCAAGGGGTTCAACGACGACTCGCCGTGGAGCGACCTCAAGGTCTACGAGAACGTGGCCCAGTGCGCCGGCGGCGCCGCTTCGACCACCGGCTTCTGGGATGGACCGCCCACCGTCAGCGCGGCAGCCATCGGTGACAGCAACACCGGTATGCACCTGCTGATCGGCGTCCTCACCGCCCTTATCTCCCGTACCCGGACCGGGCGGGGGCAGAAGGTGTCCGTATCGATGCAGGACGCCATCCTCAACCTGTGCCGGGTCAAGCTCCGCGACCAGCAGCGCCTCGCCAACCTCGGCTACCTGGAGGAGTACCCGCAGTACCCGGACGGCGAGTTCGGCGACTCCGTCCCCCGGGGAGGCAACGCCGGTGGAGGCGGGCAGCCCGGCTGGGTCCTGAAGTGCAAGGGGTGGCAGACCGACCCCGACGCGTACATCTACTTCACGATCCAGGAGCAGAACTGGAAGCGGACCGCCGAGGCCGTCGGCCACCCCGAATGGGCCGACGACCCCGACTACAGCACCGCCGAGGCCCGTCAACTCCGCATCTTCGGCATCTTCGGGGAGATCGAGAAGTGGCTGTCCGACAAAACCAAGTACGAGGCTGTCGACATCCTGCGCAAGGCGGAGGTGCCCTGCGCCCCCGTGCTCAGCATGAAGGAGATCGCCGAGGACGCGGGGCGTTGCGCAGGAGCGGCACCGTCGTGGAAGTGGACCAGAAGGGCCGCGGGGCCTGTCTGACGATCGGAAACCCGATCAAGTTCTCCGACTTCACTCCTGACATCACGAGTGCTCCGCTGCTCGGCGAGCACACGGACGAGGTCTTGGCGGCGCTCGGCTACGACGCGGACACCATCGCCGCCCTGCACACCGGACAGGTCGTCGCCTGAACCCTAGCTCGCGGCGACGAGCAGGGCCGTTCCCCCGGGAAGAGCCGTGATCGTTCCTTGGCGTTCGATTCGGCGGCGTTACGGGTGGGACCGCTCATCCACAGGTCTGTTGGCCGTTACCCACGCCGTGCACAATCGGCGACATGACGATCACCGCGGGCGCGCCGCCCACGCACAAGACGCCTGCCGGCCTCGCTCTGGGGTTCCTGACGGGAGGGGTGATCGGGGCGTCGCTGGCCGCCTTCATCGGTGGCTGTGTCATCGAGAAGGTGCCGCTGATCCTCACGGGGCTGGTCCTGCCGGCGGTCTACGGGCTTCTGTTCTTCCTCGCCACGCTGCCGCGCCGTGCCCGGGAGGCGGCCGTCGTGCCGCGCACGGCGCTCGCGGTGATCGAGAATCTGGAGGCCGAGGGGGGTGAGAACAGCGACGTGCCGGTGCGCTTCGAGCTGTCCGTCGCGCCGGACGACGCGCCCGGGTTCCGTGTCGAGATACGGCAGGACGTCAACCTCGTCGAGCTGACCGGATACCGGCCGCGCGGGGTCGTGGTCGTGGAGTATCCGCCGGACCGGCCGTGGAAGACGCGGATCGTGAAGCGGCCGACGCCGGAGTGGGAGGAGCGGGCGGCGGTGGCCAAGGTGGACTCGGTGCCCGGTCCGGCCATGAAGAGCGAGACCCCGGGGGGCTGTTTCAGCGCGCTCCTCACTCTCCTCGGGCTGCTGCTCGGCGCGGGCGCCGTGCTCCTGCTGTTCCGTGCCGACCTGTTCGACTCCCACGAGGCCCGGAGCGGCGTCCCCCAGCCGTCCGTCTCCTCCTCGTCGTCCACGACCACCGTGACGTCGGCGACGGGCACGGTCACCCTCGGTCCTGGCCAATCGATGCTCGACGAGGGCGAACTGCGCAAGGCCGTCGAGTCGTTGACGCAGGACGCGGACAAGCGTCAGGCTCTCACCGTCGTCGTGCAGGACCGCCTGCTGACGGTCGTCTTCTCCCCCACCGGCGTGAAGAGCGCCGGGTTCGACCCGAGGTCCCTGCCCTACGACCGCGTCCCCGGCCTGGTCGAGGAGGCCAGGACCACCCTCGGCGTCGAGTCTCCGCGGAGCTGGCAGCTCACCGCCGACGGCGTCACCGGCTCGCTCACGCTCAGGGTCGTGGTCACCGGCGGCGGGGGCACGGGAACGCTGGAGGCGGACGGCCAGGGCAAGGTACAGCGGCGCAGCGGCAGTTGACCGGACCGGCGGGAGGAGGGGCGCATGGGGTGGGACGAGTTTCTGGTGCTGTGGTGCGCGGTCTGGGGTGTGGCGGCGCTGGTCGGGTACGGCATGTCGCTGGCCGGGGTGACCAAGGCGCAGCGGACGGTCCGGCTCACAGGACGGATCGAGCGGGTACGGGAGCCCCTGCACGGCGGGTCCCGGAAGGGAGGCATATCGGTGGTCGTCTCCTACCGCGACCCGGCCTCGGGTCAGGAGGTCACCGTGACGAACGACGGTGAGCGGGGCGAGGTGATCACCTCTGCGTGGGAGGGCCGTGAGATCGGGGTCAGCCACCCGCGAGGCAGACCGCACGCCTACCGGTTCTCCAACCTTCCCCAGGAGCCCGGTCGTGGGCTGGGGTGGCCAAGTTTCGCGGTCTTCCTGGTCTACGTCGGGCTGGTGGTCCTCGCCACGGTCGGCTGGGGATGGCCGTGGGCGCTGATCGGCTTCGGCGGGCCGTGGGCGGTTTCCGCCGCCGTTCATCTGCCCGGGGCGGTACGCGCCAAGAACCGCCGCATCGAGAGACTGGCCGCGATGGACACCGTGCGGGGACGGGTCGTCGCGGTCCTGAAGGATGTCAGCGTCGACCAGGACGACGGGCACACCTCGACCACCATCACCCCGGTCGTGTCGTTCACCACCCGCGAGGGCACGGCCGTCACGGCCCACTGCACGTCGAAATTCCCAGACCCCGCCGACGCGTACGGCCGTGACGTCACGGTCCACTACACGTCCGCCGACCCGGCCGGGTTCACGCTGGACCGCGCGGCAGAACACCGCTCGGCGGAGCGGGACGTGATGTTCAACGTCCTGGCCCTCGTCGTGCTCGTGGCGACGGCCGTGGTGGGAGTGGCGATGCTCTGAGGCCCAAGAGAGGTTCTGATGAGGCACCACAGCGCACACACCGCGGCTGCTCCGCAGGTCACCGCGCATACCGGCCGGCGACCGTGGCCTCCTACCGCACCGGGCAGCGGGCGTTTGTGGCGTCTGCCAGGGCGCGCGACACTGGACGTACCCGGCGATGAGGCTCGCCGAAGCCGCGCCGTCCGGCGCTGATGGCCTGTGCCTGATCCGGTGGTCCGGCGTTGCGGGACAACCCTGGGGGCGGATGGCAGGCCCGTTCAGGCCATGGCCTTGATGCCGGAGTCGGCGCTGTGGAAGGGAGTAATGCCTTGGTGACGATCACTGACGGCCGTACGCACCATGCCGTCGCGCTGCCGACCCGCCGCGGACGACTGCTGCGTATGTGTGTGCACATGCCGGTCAACGACGGTTCCCCAGGGCCGACCGCCGCACGTGTCCTGGTGACCGCCGACGTACTGCTGCGCAGCGTGGAGGCGACCGGCCGGCAGATGGACTGGGTCGTGGAGGTTCCGGACGCCACGGCAACCGAGCAGACCGAGGCGGTGCGGGTCTTGGCGGCTTCGCTCGGAGCGCATCCGCCGTCGGGATTCACCGCCGAGGGCGGAGCCCGGGAAGCCCTGGGTGCCCCGGCGGACGTGGACGTCTTCGGTGACGGGCGGCGCAACGCCGAACAAGGGCTGTGGCTGGAGGTCGGAACCGTGCGCCAGGTCGGGACCCCGGAATCCCAACCGGAACGGGACGCCGATCTGCTGGCCGTCCGGCTGGATCTGCTCGGCCGCCCGTACCACCGCGCGGCCACACTCATGCGCCGCACGCTCGATGACGCCGAACGCACGCTGACGCGGTGGCGGGGTCGCGTCGCGCGCTGGGCGTGCGCGCCGTCGCAACCTGTCCCCGAGGAGTACCGCAGCCGGGCGGCCACCGCTCTGGCCACAGATCTGGCGACGCCCGCCGTCCTGAACCTGTTGCTGCGCGCCGAGTCCGCCGAAGACCTCCCCGACGGTGCGAAGTTCGAGACCTTCGCCCAACTGGACCGGATTCTCGGTCTGGAACTCGCGCGCGAGGTGGGGCGCGTACCGGCACGGGAAGGCAGTTGAGGTCATGAGCGGCTCCGCCCCGGCCCGGCTGATCGTGCTGCGGCACGCCAAATCCGCGTGGCCGGACGACGTGGCCGATCATGAACGTCCACTCGCCGGCCGGGGCCGACGGGACGCACCCGCCGTCGGCCGGTGGCTGCGTGCGGCGGACAACGTCCCCGATCTGGTCATCTGTTCCACCGCCCGGCGCACTCGGGAAACATGGGAACTGGTCGCACCGGAACTCGACGCGGCGCCGCAGGTGGTGTTCGAGCCACGCGTGTACGACGCGAGCCGGCATGCCTTGGCCGATGTGCTGCGCGCGACACCGGAGTCGCGGCGGACCGTCCTGCTGATCGGCCACCAACCCGGCGTACAGGAACTGGTCCTGTCCCTGGCGGGAGGCGGGGACGCCGAGGCTCTCGCGGGTGCCCGTGGGAAGTTCGCGACCTCCGCGATCGCCGTTCTCGCACTGCCGTCCACCTGGGCCCGGCTCACCCCGGGCACGGCCGCCCTCACCGCGTTCGCCGTCCCCCGGGGGCGCACCGTCGGCCGGTGAGTACCGGCCCGAAGTTCAGCGGCGACCGGTCCCGAACGGGCGGGATTCCGGCCGTACGGCCCCCGTCCTCGACTTACTGACGATGGACCATCCGCACGCCGACGACGCTCATCAGTCCGGCGAGGGGCACGTCCGCTGTGGTCTGCTCCGGGTCTGCGGCGAGAGCGTTGTGGCGCGCCTGATGTCGGGACTGATGCCGGCCTGATTCCGGGCCTTTGAGGCGACCTGTCAGTCTGTCAGTACCAGATGTACCAGGCGTATTCCTTCAGGCTCTTCTCGCCGATGAGCTTCTTCTTCAGTGAATCGACAACCTTAATGGCAGTACCTCCGGTGACGGTTTGCTACCAGCAGAACATTGCGTGCAGCTATCGCGGGAACTTTACTCGCGTACTGAGCATGTCCCGATCTATTCAACTTGTGTGCCAGTCAGGCGCATTCATGTGACAGAGACGTCGATACCCACCACTCCGCCTCGAACATGCGGAAAATTTGACTCTGTTGGCGAATGCACCCTTGTGAGGGACGGTAAATCGCGCCAGCGCTTGCCGCTCGGGCAGTGGCGTGATCACGACGTCGGAGGCGTCCTGGACAGCCCTGTTCGCCTGCGGCCGGCCACGTCATCGGCCACCTCGGCCCGCCGCTTGACGCAAAGAACTACCGTGCGGCACGGGCACCATGCGGGGCTTTCGTGCCGATGTACGTGCCCGTCGAAATCGGACCCAGCCGTCCGGAAAGTGTCCGGAATTTCACGAGGCCGGGGTGGCTCATTTGCGCCGCCGCGCGAATACCTGTTCTCACGCACAGAGGTACGTTGCACCGATTTTCCGGTGCAGCTTTCCATCAAGCATTTGACGCCGCTTCCACCCCAGCCCCCACGAGGCGACCGGAGCCTCGCCCCACCAGGCTCGATGTACGGCACGCCTGACTGGCGAAACAGGCGTACGGACGCATGAATTGCCTCGCGTACACCATGATGCGCCCGCTCAACAGCCTTGGCTCGCGGGCTGTTCAAGGGGAAATTCATTGCACGGGATCCGAGCCCGGATCCAGCACGGTTTCTCACGGAGGTTTCATGAAAGTCCTGCGCACCTGCACCGCCGCAATCGCCTCCGCCGCCCTACTCGCGGGCGTCAGCACGGTATTAACGTCCCCTGCGAACGCCGCAGCAGCCGCCAGCCGCTTCGACGACGGCAGTTTCGAGTATCCGAAGGCCCCGGCGAACGCGTTCTTGACGTACACGGCCGGGCAGGCTGTCGGCCCCTGGGAGGTCGCCGGCGGTTCCGTCGACCTGATCGGCAAGGGGTTCTGGCAGGCCGCGGAAGGCGACCAGTCCATCGATCTGAACGGCACCGCCGCAGGAACGGTGTCCCAGACCTTCACGACCACGCCCGGCGCGACGTACACGGTGTCCTACGCACTCGCCGGAAACCCGGGCCCCGGGCAACCCTCGAACCTGGCCCTGAAGACGGGCAAGGCCCTCATCGACGGCCAGGACTTCCAGGACTTCTCCTTCAACATCACCGGCAAGACCCCCGCCAACATGGGTTACGTGACCCGTCAGTTCACCTTCGTGGCCACGGGCGCCACCTCAACCCTCACCTTCGTCAGCACCATCACCGGCCCATGGGGTCCCGTCCTCGACAACGTCCAGGTCCGGCCCCACTGCTGCTCCTGCTCCACCGGCTGCTGACCCCGCTTCTCCTCGCGGCGCGCCCCCGCCGACGCTTGAAAGCGGGGGCGCGCTGCACACCGCTCAAGGACCGTCTGGTGACGGTCGGTCCGGCATCGGAACTCCCGCCTCGGTGAAGACCGCCGTGACAGCCGCCTCCCAGGTGTACTCCGCGCCCTGGACGTACAGGACTTGGTCGAGTCCCGGTCCGATGGGCCGGTCCGGGAAGGACACGTACACGACTTCGTCGCCGATCGGCAGGTCGTAGGTGATCCATGTGTTCGACGCGGCATCCCAGTCGGGGCCCACCTCGTCGGCATTCAACGGGAGTCCACGCTTGCGTAGTTCGGCGACGAGGGCCACTGCTGGCCGCCCAGCGGGTCTAGTTGACGAGCACCACGGCCAGCATCGCCAGCCAGCACAGTGCGACAAGGGCCGGAAGCAGCGTCATCATAAGCCCCGTCGGCGATGACTCCAGCCACGCCGCCCCCGGCTCGGCCGCGTGCCGTCCCACGATCCGGTGCCCGCCGTGCCAGGCCATGTGCTCCTCCAGGTCCACGACCGCGGCCTTACGGGCCTGCAGATACCGCCGCCCGAACCGCAGCATGATCGCAAACGCCAGAGCCGACGCGAACCCGACCACCGTGATGATCGCCGCGATGCCCTGGGCCACCCCCGCCGACGTCGCGCCCTCCTTGCCGAGCGTGAACGCCAGCGTCGCCGCGAGGCCCGCAGTGATGTACAAGAAGTTGTTGAGCTTGTTCCAGTTGATGAGGTCCTCGTGTTTGTACAGATCCACGGCGATCGTGTACTGCGTCTGCAGCATCGACTCGCGCGGCTTCCGCCACACCCATACCACCCGCAACCGGCCGTCCGGCGGCCTCAGCCGCGTCAGCTCCTCGAACCCCAGCTTTCGGTGAAACCGTGTCGACGCCTCGTTCGGCGGCTCGCTCACCACCGCCGCGATCACCGGGTTGGACGTCCACTGCTCCAGCACATGGTGGTACAGGCGCGACGCAACCCCCTGCCGCGCCGCCTCGCGGGCCACGCACACCTGCTTGATCACCATAAAGCTGCCGAGGGTGGTCTTGATCCGGTGATTCAGCCACTCATCGGGTTCGATCTGCTCGTCGCTGTACGCCAGCAGAAATCCCAGGACATCGGTCCCCTTCACCGCCACATAGAAGTGCTCGGCGCTCACCAACCGCGCCCGGTACACCTCCTCGGTGTACCCCGACACCAGGAACCCGTCCCGGCTCGCGACAGCCGGATCAACACCCTGCAGACTCCTGGACTGCGCCAGTTCGAGGATCCTCGGGACATGCTCCCGGGTCGCCCGCACGATCTCGATCTTCTCCATGGCAGGCGCGGTCACGCCCTCACCCCCAATGTGAATGAACGCACTAAACTACCGTCAGGAGCACGCTTTTTGATCCATCGGACGGCCCAGTCGCATGGGTCCGCGAGCGGAAGGTGCGCCGGTAGGTGTCCGGCGGGACACCTACCGTCCGATTGAAATGCCGGCGCAGTGTCGCGGCCGTGCCCATGCCGGTGGCCGCCGCGATGGTGTCGACGGTGTCGTCGGTGGTCTCCAGCAACTCTTGGGCGTGGCGGATCCGTTGGGTGAGCAGCCATTGCAATGGGGTGGTACCCGTCACTGACCTGAAGTGGCGGCCCAGGTGACGCGAACTCATCCGTGCCTGACGGGCCAGGTCTTCCACCGTGAGCGGGTGGTCCAGCCGTTGGATCACCCAGGGAAAAAGTTCGGCGAGCGGGTGGTTGCCGGGGGCGGGGACGGGGGTGGTCACGAACTGCGCCTGACCGCCGTCCCGGTGCGGTGGCACGACCAGCAGGCGGGCCAGCGTGTTGGCGATGGACGAACCGTGGTCGAGGCGGACCAGGTGCAGGCACAGGTCCATGGCGGCGGCCTTGCCGGCCGAGGTGAGCACGCTGCCGTTGTCCACGTAGAGGACGTCCGGGTCCACCGTCACCCGGGGGTGTCGCTCGGCCAGCACCTGAGTGTGTGCCCAGTGCGTGGTCGCGCGCTTGCCGTCCAGCAGACCGGCGGCGGCCAGCACGAAGGCGCCCGTACAGAGGGAGGCCACGCGTGCGCCCGCATCATGGGCCGCGCGCACCGCGTCGATCAGCTCGGCCGGCGGGGCCTGGTCGACATCGACCCAACCGGGGACGATCACGGTGTCGGCGAACGGGAGGCGGTCGAGTCCGTGGTCGGGCTGCATCCGGAAGCGGCCGACCCGCACCGCGCTCGGTCCGCAGATCGAGAGCTGGTACCAGGAGTCCGCCCTGCCGGTCATGTCGGCTCCGAAGACCTCGCACGCCAAGGCCAGCTCGAAATTCAGCATGCCGTCGGTGACGGCCAGCGCGACAGTTTTCATGTCCGGAATTGTACGGGGCATGGCGTTCCAGACAATCGCGGTGAGGGTCCGACCTTCGTCAGGATGTCCGTGACAGATCGCAGCGGATCAGCACAGTGTGGGGAGAACTCATGGGATCGGGCCAGACGGTGGCGGTGTTCGGCGCGTACGGGCACACCGGGCGGTTCGTGGTGGCGGAGCTGAGGGAGCGTGGGTTTCTCCCGGTTCTGTTGGGCCGCGACGCAGGGAAACTGAAGGCGCAGGCATACGAGACCGAACTGGAGGCCCGCCCGGCTGGGGTCGACGATCCGGCCGCGCTCGATCGCGCGCTGGCCGGTGCGGCGGCCGTGATCAACTGCGCCGGGCCCTTCGCCACGACGGCCGCTCCGGTGATCGAGGCGGCCCTGCGGGCCGGGATTCCGTATCTGGACGTGGCGGCCGAGATCGAGGCCAACGTCGATACGTTCGCGCACTTCGCCGACCGGGCACGGGACGCGGGAACAGTGATCGTCCCGGCGATGGCGTTCTTCGGCGGCTTCGGCGACCTGCTGGTCACCGCGGCGATGGGCGACTGGACGGCGGCCGACGAGGCGCACGTCGCGTACGGACTGAGCGGCTGGCATCCCACCGCCGGGACGCGCGAGGCGGGCGTGGTCTCCCGGCAGCGGCGGAACGGCGGACGCGTCGTGTTCACCAACGGGCAGTTGGAGCACCGCCACGACGCGCCGCCCACCCTGGAGTGGCCCTTCCCCGACCCGATGGGTCCCCGGCCCGTCATCGGGGAGTTCACGATGGCCGACGTCGTGACCGTCCCCAGCCACCTGTCCATCCCCGAAGTGCGCACCTACATGACGGTCGAGGCGGCCCGGGACATCGCGGCCCCGGATACGCCGACACCGACCTCGGTCGACGAGCGCGGTCGGTCGGCCCAGACCTTCCTCGTCGACGTCGTCCTGCGCTCAGGTGACGCCGAACGGCGCGCCGTGGCCCGCGGCCAGGACATCTACGCGGTCACCGCGCCACTGGTGGTGGAAGCGGTCGACCGTGTCCTCACGGGACGCACCAACGCGATCGGCGTCGCCTCCGCAGGAAAAATCTTCGACGCCCCCGACTTCCTCCACGCCCTGTCCCCGCACATCACCCTGGAACTGAGCCGATAGCCCGCCAACCCCGGATCCAGGTCCCACCGGATCAGGTCATCACACCGCCCGGATAGTCCTCCGTCAGTTGGAGGTCGGAGAAGATCAGGGTGAGGTCGTGTGCGTTGGCGGTGTCCATTCCCTTGTTCTCCCTCGTCCCACGAGAATTTCCGCGGCGGGTGTCGGGCGTGGTTGTCCCATGCCGGAAGTTCTGTATGGGGTGCTGGGGGCACTCGGTGGGGCGCTCATCACGGCCCTGGGGGCGTATTGGGGGCCGCTTCAGATGCAGAGGGCGACGTTGAGGGCTCAACGGCAGGAAGCCCTTGAACAGGGTACGCGTGCGGATCGCGCCCAGGCGGAGGCCCGGAAGGAGGAGAGGGTCGAGAGGATCATCCTCGTACGCTCCGCTCTGCGGGACTGGAACGACTTCCTGTACAGGGCACTTCAAGACCTTGAACTCGGCCGGCGGCTCAACGCGGAGGACTTCGATGTCGCGTTGGCCCGCGTTCAGGGGACCGCTCACGCGGCGGTCGATGCCATGCTGCGCGACGGGTTGTGGATCGGACAGTCCGCCTACGGATATCCGTTGCGTGATCCGCTCGCGCAGGACGGTCGCCCCTTGCCCCTCGTCTACTTGGAAGCCGCGTCCAGGCGGATACGTCAGGAGGCGGTGGGTGAGTCCCGCGTCACCCCGGACGTGGTGGACGAGCTTCGATCGGGCCTCGACTACATCCAGGACGCGCGCGGGCAGTTGGCGGCCCGCATGCTCAACCAGATCGAAGTCATCACCGCGACCCCTCCGCCGTCGCCGGACCGGCCGTCCAACTGAACGTACCGCCTTCGCCTCAGTCGTCCAGGGTGATCTCGGCGGGGCCGGCTTCGGATGCCGGGGGCAGGGGCTTCGGGCCGGTCTCCCGCGCCTCCGTGAGGATTCCCTCGCGGGACTCCCGTACCGCAGTCGCCGCCGCCTTCGTCGAAGCGGCGAGGGTGTTCGCCGCCTCCGTCAGTTCCTCCGGCTCCCACGGGGTGCGCCGCACTTCGGCGACGGAGGCGCGGATGTCGGCGATCACGGCCAGGAGTTCGTGGACGTTTCCCAGGCTCCGTGCCTGGGTGACCAGCTTCCCGGCCGCCTCATGGACCGTGGCCGCCGCGCTGTCGAGGTCCACCTCCCCCGACAGGCCAGCGAGTTCCGTGCCCACCTCCGCGGAGAGCACCGGGTCCAGGGCCGCCACGGCCTCCTCGTCGAGGAACCCGGACAGTGCGTGGGCGAGGTCGTTCAGCGCCGCCGCTAGAGCGCGGAGGGCGATGGCGCCGGTCTCGTCGACGAGGGTTCCGCTCCGTATCACGGCGGCGAGTTCGCCGAGTATGTCGGCCAGCGGGCCCCGTCCGCCGAGGCCGCGCAGCACGTGGGCCACGGCCCGGATCTCCGCGGCGAGCGTGACGAGGACCGCGATGGTGTCGTGGTAGGCCGGGTCAGAGCGGTCCCCCGCAGGCTTCGGGTCTTCCGTGTTCTCGTCGAGCCCGGGGTCCGTGTCCTGCGGCCTCTGCTCGCCCGTGTGCCGGACGGCGCGGGACACCACGTCCACGAAGGAACGGATCGCGGGCGCGTGGCGAGTGAGATCGAGAAACCCGTGATAGCGGGTCACGGCCCGGTCGATCAGCGCCAAGTAGGCCACGGCGGCGGCCAGGAGGTCGTCCACGGCCGCCGTGGACTCGGCGTCGGCGACCTGGGCGATCAGGGCGTCGCACACCTCGGCCGTGACGCGGCAGAGCGTGGGGTCCCGATTGAGGGTGTCCAGGGCGTCACGGAGGCTCAGAACCGCGTCGATCAGGGTCGTCGGGCGGTAGTGCGGGTCGACGGCCGCTTGGATGTCCCGCCAGATGACCGCTAGCTCGGGCCCTTCCGCCAAGCCTCGGAGACGGCCGACCGTGGCGGCGAGCGCCTTCAACACCGCCTCGCCACAAGGGAAATGACGCACCGACGCCGCCAAAATGCCCGTGACAGTGGCTCCTTCGACCAGGACGGGCGGCGGCGAGAAACGCTGCTGGAACGCGCGACGATTACGGGCGATCCAGACGCGTCCACGCCCGTCGCTGTACATCTCCGGCGACTGCGGCTTCCCAAGATACGCGAGCGTCTCGTGGACGTAGTCGTACAGGTCGTCGACGAAGACGTAGCCGCTGTCGTCCCGGTCGGCGAGTCCGGTGCGGATGCCGTCGACCAGGGCCGTGGTGAAGACGGAACGCGGGACGTTCCCGGCGACGAGGTCGGTGCCCTCCTCGTACGAGTACTGGAACTGGGTCGAGGACGTGAGGATGATCCGCCCCCGGCCCGTGAGGTCACGCGGCAGATCGACCTTAGCGTCGCCGCGCGCGACGAAACCCTTGCGGAACGCGCCGCTGAAGCAGCAGTCGAGGATCACCACGACCGTCTTCGCGTCGCATTCGTCGAGCCAGACATGCATGGTGCGCGGGTTGAGTCCGGTCTGCGGCATGCGGTCGGCGCGGGAGTCGGTCGCGGCGAGGTAGTAGCGGTTGAGGAGGTCCTTGACGCCGTGGCAGGAGAAGTAGAGCAGGACGGTGTCGTCGGGACGGCTGTCACCCAGGAACACCCTCAGCGCGCGCTCGATGTGGTCGGCGGTGCCGTTCGCCACGACGGTCACGTCGAAGGCGCCCACCTCCGGGTCTCCGAGCACATCGGCGAGGGACGCCGCGTCTCCGGCGGGTGCGATCAGGCGCGTGAACTCGGGGTCCTCGTAGGTGTCGGTGGCCACGAGCAGCGCGCGGCGCCGTTCCATGGCGTACGGGACCGGGGCCGAAGGCACCATGTCAGGATCCGGCGAGCGCGTCGCGGTCGCCGTTGGTGTTGCCTTCGGTGTCGCCGCCGGTGCCCGCGCCGTCCCTCGCAGGAGGGGTGCTGGTCGCGTCGGCCGTGGTGGGTGTCGTGTTCTCGCGTAGCCACGCCGCCACGAGCGCTTCCTCTTCGCCCTTCGGGTGACCGGTCACCTTGATGCTGCCGGCGGGTCCCGTCAGCTCCACCGACCGGTGCTGCGTCCTGCCGACCCATCCGGCGGCGAGCCGTACGACCTCGGTCAGGACGGGTGAGGCGATGAGCGCGGCGATCAACGACATGGTGAGGGGGTCACCCTTGGCGCCTAGAGGTGCCGTTGCCGCTGCTTGCCCCTCTGCCTCTGCCGTTGCCTCTGCCGTTGCCTCTGCCTGTTCCTGCGCCTGCGCCTGCGCCGACGACGGACGGATCAGCTCAGCCCCGTACGCGAAGAGCCCCTGCCGCAGGGATTCCGTCGCCGCGTCCCAGTGCTCGCACGGCAGTTCGGTGTCCGTGAGTCTCAGCTCGATGCGCACACGCCCGTCACTCATCGGCCCCCCTGGTGCTTCCGTCGCCGTCGTGCGTCCGTCGGCTGTGAGCAGCCAGTATGAACCCAACACACCCCGAAACAGGACGGTTTGCTCAACCTCACCCACCGGGCCCCGTCAGGTGAAGTCGAGCCCGCCGGTCCGTGAGCGCTTCAGCTCGTAGAAGTCCGGGTAACTCGCCAGCGCCACGGCGCCGTCGAAGACGTTCAGGGCGTCCTGGCCGCGCGGGATCGAGCTGAGGACCGGTCCGAAGAAGGCGACGCCGTCGACGTGCAGGGTGGGTGTGCCGACGTCCAACCCGACCGGGTCCATCCCCTCGTGATGGCTCCCGCGCACCGCGTCGTCGTACTCCGTGGAGTCCGCCGCGGCGATGAGGTCGGCGGGTGCTCCGATGGCGGCGAGCGCTGCTTCGATGACGGCTCTGCGGTCCTTGATGCCTTCGTTGTGGTAGCGGACGCCGAACTCGGTATAGAAGGCCCGCAGGGCGTCTTCGCCGTCCCGCTGGGCGAGGGCCGTTGCGACGCGGACGGCCCACCAGCCCTCCTCCAGCCGCGCCTTGTACCGCGCCGGCAGGTCCTCGCGGCCGGTGTTGAGCACGGTCAGGCTCATGATCCGGAACCGCAGGTCGATGTCGCGGTGCCGTTCCACCTCCAGGATCCATCGGGAGGCGATCCACGCGAACGGGCAGACCGGGTCGAAGTAGAAGTCGACCTTGGTGGGGGCCGGTGTGCTGGGCTGAGGCGTGCTGAGGTGAGGCGT
The DNA here is from genome assembly GCF_042886315.1 of Streptomyces sp. NPDC058001. NCBI lineage: Bacteria > Bacillati > Actinomycetota > Actinomycetes > Kitasatosporales > Streptomycetaceae > Streptomyces > Streptomyces sp. NPDC058001. The sequence continues at coordinate 151,348 of NZ_JBHVQT010000005.1, read as the reverse complement.
GCTGGGCCGCGGTGCGCTGGGCTGCGGTGTGGAGGTCATCGTTCCTTCCCCGGAAGTGCGGGATCACTCGCTCCCGGCCAGGCTGTCAGGTGGTACGGGAGGGAGCAAACGGACCACCGGAGCGACCGGCGCCCGACCGGCTAGAGCAGCGTCGGCTGGAGGGCTCCCTCGTGGGTGAGGAGTCGGACCTTGCGCTCGACTCCGCCCGCGTAACCGCGCATCGTGCCGTCCGCGCCGATCACCCGGTGGCAGGGGCGCACCAGCAGCAGCGGATTCGCGCCGATCGCGGCGCCCAGCGCCCGGACGTCCTGACGCGCCACTCCCAGCCGCTCGGCGAGCTTGCCGTAGGTGGTCGTGGAGCCGTACGGGATGTCGTCCAGGGCGCTCCATACGCGACGCTGGAAGTCGGTCCCGGTCGGGATGAACTCGACGGCGAACGTGGTCAGTTCACCCGCGAAGTACGTGGTGAGCTGCCGGGTGACATCCACGAAGGCACCCGGAGCGTGCCGCCAGTCGTCCCGTACCGTCGGGGCGCTTCTCTGGCCCGGCATGGACAGCGAGGTCAGCGCCGTACCGCTCGCCGTCACCTCTCCGACCAGCAGCACGTCACCCAGCGGACTGTCCACGGCCGTCCAGACGGTCACCCCCGTAGCTGAACCTGTCCCTGTACGTGCACCTATCCCTGCACCTGTAGTAGCAGTCGCCGGTTTCTCATTCATCGTCCTGTCCCTTCCGTCCCTTCCGCTCTCTGTTTCCACCTTCGAGAATGGTGCTTCGCGGAGGCGGCTGCTGGCGGGATTCGGACATGGCGTCGGTACGGTACGGGGAGGGGTTTGGGGTAGGGAGACGCACGGGTCATCTCGCTTGCCGGGCAAGGGAGTTGATGTAGCCAAGCGTGTGTTCGAGCTTCGTCGGTGCGTCTAGGTTGGAGGTGATCGCCGGACCGACGTAGCCGAGGAGGCCCCTTTCCATGTCCGACCGTGACTCCCTGCAAGAAGCCGCAGAAGTACGCGCACGGATCGACATCACCACGCCGCACTCCGCGCGTTTCTGGAACTATTTCGTGGGCGGCAAGGACCACTACGAAGTCGACCGTGAGATCGGTGACCACATCCGGACGATCTTCCCCGGGCTGGTCGATGTGGCGCTCACCAGCCGGCACTTCCTCGGGCGCGCGGTCCGGCACCTGGCCGTCGAGCAGGGCGTACGGCAGTTCCTCGACGTGGGGACGGGCCTGCCGACCGCCGACAACACCCACCAGGTCGCCCAGCGCGCCGCCCCGGACGCGCGCATCGTGTACGTCGACAACGACCCTCTCGTACTGAGCCACGCCCGCGCGCTGCTCACCAGCACACCCGAGGGCAGGACCGCGTACCTCGACGCCGACCTGTACCGGCCCGACAAGATCCTCGAAGCGGCCCGGGACACGCTCGATCTCTCCTGGCCGGTCGCGCTGATGATCCTCAACACGCTCGGGCATGTCGCCGACTACAAAGAGGCCCGCTCGCTGGTGTCGCACCTCATGTCCGGCCTGCCGTCAGGGAGTTACCTGGTCATCAGCGACAGCACGTCCACCAGCGAAGGCATGATCGCCGCGTCGGACGCGTACAACTCCAGTGGTGCCGTGCCGTATTACGTCCGCAGCGTCGAGGAGATCGCCGGATTCTTCGACGGCCTGGAGCTGACCGACCCCGGAATCGTCCAGGTCACCCATTGGCACCCCGAGCCCGGCACCTCCACAGACGGAGCGACACCGGTGGACGCCTACTGCGGAATGGGCCGCAAGCCGTAACCGCCAACGGCAGACCACGGCTGGTCGGCAGGCGACCGTCACCCATGGCTCCGTCCCCTCCTCACATCCGGCGTTCCCTGTGCCGTCATCGGTGCATCGTCTGTCGTTCACCGCGCATGCGCACGCTCGGCACGTCCGAACGCGTACTCCCGTGAGGCCAGCAGGAGCTGAGATGAGCCACAGTCACGACCATGGGCACCACCATGGGCATCATCACCACGGCAATGACGAACCCACGTCGTTGCCTCCGGCTCTCGACATGTCGGTTCCCGACGAGGGGCTGACGCCCGATCAGCTGTCGCGACGCTCGATGCTGCGGCGCACCGGTCTGCTCGGCGCGGGGATCGCCGCGGGCAGTGTGGTGGGCGGTGGCCTCGTGGGTGCCGGGGAAGCCGTTGCCGCGCCCGCCGCGCACGGGTCCTCGAACGGCGGTGCGCGTACAGGTGGTTATCTGTGGCTGGCCGGTGACCACCACATCCACACGCAGCACAGCTCCGACGGCAAGTACCGCGTGATCGACCATGTGCGCCAGGGGAACGCGCACGGTCTCGACTGGATGGTCATCACCGACCACGGCAGCGAGACGCACGCCAAGATCGGCGTGGAGAAGGTCAACCCGGACATCGTCGCGGCCCGTGACAAGATCTCCGACACCCTGGTGTTCCAGGGTCTGGAGTGGAACATCCCGGCGGCGGAGCACGGCACCGTGTTCGTGCACCCGGGCCGTAACGAGGTCAGTGTTCTCAAGGACTTCGAGAACTCCTTCGACGGTGCCGTGAAGGGCGCGACGGACAGCACCCCGGCGAACGAGGCCCTCGCGATCGCGGGTGTCAACTTCCTCGCCGACGCCATCCGCCGCAAGCGGATCACGGACGCGCTGTTCCTCGCGAACCACCCGGCGCGCAAGGGTCTGGACTCGCCGCACGAGATCCGTGGCTGGCGTGACGCGCAGCCCCGGATCGCGGTCGGCATGGAGGGTGCGCCGGGCCACCAGGCGGCCGGTCTGCCGAAGCCGAACGGCCCCGGTTCCGGGCGTGGTTTCTACGACTCCAGCCCGAGCGCGAACTCCTGGGCGGGCTACCCGCTGGAGAGCTACCGCACCTTCGGCGGCTTCGACTGGATGACCGCGACCGTCGGCGGTCTGTGGGACAGCCTGCTCGCCGAGGGCAAGCCGTGGTGGATCACCGCCAACTCCGACTCGCACAGTGTGTACGCCGACAACTCGACCCGCGGTCCGGGCAGCGACTTCGCGCGCGACGGCAAGTACCAGGACCCGGTGTACGGCGGCGGCCTCAACCTCGGTGACGGCGACTACTGGCCCGGTCACTACAGCCGCACCCACGTGGGCGCGTCGAACTTCTCGTACAAGTCCGTGATGGACGGCATCCGCGCGGGCCGGGTCTGGGTGGACCACGGCGGGCTGATCAGCGGTCTCAACGCGCAGCTCAAGTCCGGCCGCAGCTCGGTCACGCTGGGCGGAACGCTGCACGTGCGGCGCGGCAGCCAGGTCGACCTGGTCGTGGAGATCTCGCTGGCGAACGGCTCCAACTGGGCGCAGTTCGTGCCGACGCTGGCGCGCGTGGACGTCGTCCAGGGCGATGTCACGGGCCAGGCGTCCGACCGTGACGCGCTCACCACGCCGAACACCAAGGTCGTCAAGTCCTTCGAGGTCAACAAGTCGACGGGCGGCGTGCGTCTGACGTACTCGCTGGGCCGCGTGGACAAGCCGGTGTACGTGCGCCTGCGGGGCACGGACGGCAACCGCACGGCGGTCGGTCTGAACGGCGCGGGCGTCGACCCGGTCGGCCCGGCGATCGACGTGGTCGGCGACGCCGACCCGTGGAAGGACCTGTGGTTCTACTCCAACCCGATGTGGGTCCTGCCCGCATGACAGCACCTCGTCACGCGTCCGGCGTCCCCACCGTCATCGGTGTGGACGCCGGTTGTGCCGGTCTGAGCGACGCTGACCATCTGGTCCACCGACTGGTGGAGGTGCTGGGTCTGCCGGCGGACACCGTGGGGTGTACGCATCTGGTGCGCGGCGCGCGTCCGCACACGGCGGTGTCGTTCGCGCTGCCGGACGCGGACGCCGCGGAGTCGGCGTGGGAACGGCTGGTCGTGCTGCTCTCGGATCCGGGTGAGCCACCGGCCGGCGCGGTCCTCGGCGAGCGGGAGTTCGGCCCGGTCGAGTGGGTGGACGGCGCCACGACGGCCGCCGCCGAGCACGCTCGGCGCGACGGTGGGCGTGCGGTGGTGTTTCCAGGGGTCGACCTGCTGACAGGCACGGTCACGCTGGAGCGGCTGCTCGCCGACAGCGCGGTGGACCGGGTCTCGCTGCTCGGCTCCCCGGCCGGTGATCCGCGGTTGTCGGGTGCCGGCACGCTGGTGATGACGCGGGGACATGTGCGGCCGACCTGGCAGGAGGGCGATCTGCTGCTGCCGCTGGTTCCGGCGGCCGGGGGTGTGCTGGCACCGTTCGAGGTGCCCAACCCCACGCCGTGCTGCGCGGATCACGACCACGCATGAGCCCGGCAGGCCACGCGTGAGCCCGGCAGGCCACGCGTGAGCCCGACAGGCCGCGTGTGAGCCCGCCCGGCCAGGCGTGAGCCTTCGCCGCCGGGGCCACCAACGGGGCTGTGCGGTTCACCTCTTCCGCACGGCCCCGTCCCACCGGGCTCTCACTCCTGAGAGTTGAGGACCCGCCCGGCTCTCACTTCTGAGAGCCCTGCGCACCCTCCACTTCCACCGTCACCGCGGCGGCCGTGTCCACACGTACGGCTCCGTCCGCCGTCACCGAGACCGCCAGCGGTTCGCCCGCGACCCGCAGACCCGTCACCTTGAGGGGCAGATGGCCGCCGGAGGCGGGGCGGACGGTGAGGCGGCCCGCCGGGACGTCCGCCTCCAGACCGAGGAGTGCCTGGAGCATGCCGACGGACGCGGCGGCCGACCATGCCTGCGGGCGGCACGACGCCGGATAGGGCGCGGGCCGGCGGGACGCGGTACGCGCCGTGCCCGCGAGGAGTTCCGGAAGCCGGTAGTCGAAGGCGGGTGCCGCGGCGATGAGGTTCTCGGCGAGCCGGCGCGCGTGGTCCGGGAATCCGGCGCGGGCCAGACCGTGCACGGCGATGGCGGTGTCGTGCGGCCAGACCGAGCCGATGTGGTAACCGAGCGGGTTGTAGCCGGAGTTGAGAGTGCTGTAGGTGCGCAGACCGTAGGCGTCGGCGAGGTCGGGCGCGAGCAGCCGGTCGGCTATGGCACGGCTCTCCTCGGCGTCGAGGAGTCCGGTGCCGAGCAGGTGTCCCATGCCGGAGGTCACCGAGTCCACGGGCCGCTTGTCCGCGTCGAGCGCGATGGCGGTGTACGGGCCGTTCTCGTCGGACACCCAGAAGCCCGCGCGGAACGCGTCCTGGACCCGAGCGGCCCAAGTGCGATAGCGGTCGCCGCCGGGACGGTCGAAGGCGTCGAGCAGCGCGGCACCCGCCAGCGCGGCCTCATAGGCGTACGCCTGCACTTCGCACAGGGCGATCGGGCCCTGCGCGAGGGAGCCGTCGCGGAAGCGGACCGAGTCGCCCGAGTCCTTCCAGCCCTGGTTGGCGAGGCCGCTGCCGGTGGAGTCGATGTACTCCAGGAGGCCGTCGCCGTCCGGGTCGCCGTACTCGACGAGCCAGGTGAGGGCCGCCTCCAGGTTCGGCAGCAGCTCGGCGACCTCGGCGTCGGGCATGCCCCAGCGCCAGGCGTCGTGCAGGAGCGAGATCCAGAGCGGGGTGGCGTCGATGGTGCCGTAGTACTGCGGGGGCAGACGCATGCCGATGTGCCCGGACTGCTCCTGGGCGCGGACCTCGTGGAGGATCTTGCCTGGCTGTTCCTCGGTGCCGGGGACGGTGTCGCGGCCCTGGCGGCGGGCGAGCGTACGCAGGGTCCCGGCGGCCAGTTCGGTACCGAGCGGGAGCAGCATGCGGGCCGTCCACAGCGAGTCACGGCCGAACAGGGTGAGGAACCAGGGGGCGCCCGCGGCGGCGAAGACGTCTTCCGGTGCCTGCGGGTCGGCGAGCAGCAGCCGGGAGAGGTCCTGCTCGGCCTGAGTGATCAGCCGTGTGAAGTCGCCGTCGGCGCAGGCGAGTTCGACGGGCTGCCAGGGGCGCTGCTCGTCGGTCACCGGCAGGAACGCCGCCGAGTCGCCGCGCTCGGCCACGATGTGCAGCGCACACGGCCACTCCTCGCCGGGAGCGAGCGTGACGGCGAATTCGAGGCTGCCCTCGGTGCCGTCGACGAAGACGGCTCCGGGTGCGTCGGGGGCGTCGGCCGTCAGGGTGAGGTGCGCGGTGTCACCGGTCCACGACAGGCTCGCATCGCCCGCGACCGGTTCGGCGGCTCCCAAACGGACACCCGACTTGACGACGTCCATCGCCGCGAAGTCCGCCTCGGCGCTCACCCGGAGTGTGAACGCCACATGCCGGGAGCCGTGGTTGGCGAGCAGGACGCGCTCGGTGAAGCGGCCCGGCTCGACGGTGCGTTCACGGCGCAGGGTGACCGCCGGGTCGGCCGTGGTCTGCCCGACGCCGCGCAGGACGGCGTCGAAGACGGCGCGCTCCGCCGACTCGGTGGCGGACCCGGCAGGGGCGGGCGGTATGCCGTCCACCGTGACGCGGAGGGTGCGCAGGAAGCGGCGGTCGCCGTGGTAGAAGCCGTCGACCGCGGAGACGAGGTCGCCGTCCGGCCGTGAGGCGACGAACGACGGCGCCCACAGGACGACGCTGGCGTCATGGACGTAGGGCTGTCCCGATACGTGTGGGTCGGTGTCCGGCTCCTGGGGTGGGCCGGACAGGGGGTGGTCGCGGAGGCTGTCGTGCGTCATCTCAGAGGGACCTTCGGCCTTCCTTGATTTCCTTGAGCGGGTGTACAGTCAGCGGCACTTCGGCGTTGGATCGATCCAATCACGTTCTCTTGGATCGATCCAATAGATTCGACGGACACCGTACCCGACGCATCGGACAGCACAGCAATGGACAGAGAAGTCCCCCCGCTGGACAGACAGGTGCCCCCACAAGGGGGTTCCGCGGCACGGTCGCGCCCCGCGACGATGGCGGATGTCGCCCGCCTCGCGCAGGTCGGCCGGCAGACCGTTTCCAACGCGCTCAACAGTCCGCACCTGCTCCGTCCCGAGACCCTGACGCGGGTCGAGGCCGCCATCGAGGAGTTGGGCTACCGGCCGCACGCGGCGGCCCGCTCCCTGCGCCGCCGCGAGTCCCGGACCATCGGGCACGCGCTGGAGCGCAGCATGGCCGGCCGTTCCAACGCGGTGCACGACCGCTTCCTGCACGCCCTGACCGAGGCCGCCGACGCGGCGGGCCACCGCCTTGTGGTGTTCCCCACGGACGATCCGGTGCAGGAGATAGAGCGCTACGACCAATTGCTGCGCGAGCAGGCGGTGGACGCCTTCGTGCTGGACCGTACGCGCACCTCCGACCCCCGGCACCGCTGGCTGCACGACAAGGGTGTGCCCTTCGTCGCGTTCGGCCGGGCCTGGGACGAGGAGGGGCTCGGCGACTGGGTCGACGTGGACGGGGCCGCGGGCACCGAGGCCGCGACCGAGCATCTGGTGGCGGCGGGTCACCGGCGCGTGGGCCTGCTCGGCTGGCCCGAGCACAGCGACTCGGGCCGGGACCGCGCGGCAGGCTGGCGGCGGACACTGGAGCGGCACGGCCTGCCGGTGGAGGGTCTGCGCGTCGGCGCCGAGAACACCACCGAGGACGCCCGGCGGGCCGCCCGCGTCCTGCTGGAACACGACGTGACGGCCGTGGTGGCGCTGAGCGACACACTCGCCCTCGGCTGCTACGACGTCCTGCGCGAGCGGGGTTTACGGCCGGGACGGGACGTCGCGGTCACCGGCTTCGACGACTCCCCCATCGCCGCGCTGCTCGACCCGCCCCTGTCGTCGGTCGAACAGCCGCTGGAGCAGGCGGCCCAGGAGTGCGTACGGATGCTGCTGTCGCGGCTCGCCGCACCGAGGAGTCCGTACGCGCGACTGCTGCTGAAGCCGCGACTCGTCGCGCGCGACAGCTCACACCCCGGGGGTCCGCCACCGGCGGACAGCACGCCCGGCGGGTGACACGGGCGGGCCGACGACCCGCCCCTCACCCCGAGCACCACCCAGCAACACAAAGCACCACATCGAGCACCACCCCCAGCGCCACCCCCCTCATGAATCACCGGCAGGAACGCCCACTGCCGCCACCACAACCGCCGGTCCGATTGCGACCGGTATCCATCCATTGATCACCCATACGCACGGAGGACGACCATGCGTGGCAAGACTCTCCCACTCGCCGTTTGCGGACTGACGGTTTCCCTGCTGGTCACCGGCTGCTCATCAGGATTCGACAAGGAAAACGGAGCAGAACAGCAGAAGTCGGGCAAGCAGGACCTGAAGGTACTGATCGCCACATCCGGTAACGCCGAGACCGACGCGGTCAAGAAGGCCGCCGCCGCCTGGGAGAAGTCCTCGGGCAACACCGTCACGGTCGACATAGCGCAGAACATCGACCAGCAGCTCGGCCAGGCGTTCGCGGGCAGCAACCCGCCGGACGTCTTCTATGTCTCCACCGACCAGTTCGGCACCTACGCCAAGGCCGGGTCGCTCTACCCGTACGGCGACAAGCTCAAGCAGGCCGACGCGTTCAGCCCCGCGCTGACCGGGGCCTTCACCTACCAGGACAAGCTCTACTGCGCCCCCAAGGACCAGTCGACGCTGGGGCTCGCCGTCAACACCGACCTGTGGAAGAAGGCCGGGCTGACCGACGCGGACTACCCGAAGACCTGGGCCGAGCTGGAGTCGGTCGCGAAGAAGCTCACCAAGGACGGTGTCGTCGGGGTGTCCTTCAACGCCGACTACAGCCAGATCGGCACCTTCTTCAAGCAGGCCGGCGGCTGGCTGACGAACCCCGACCAGACCAAGATGACGGCGACCGCGAAGTCCAACGTCGAGGCGCTGACGTATGTGAAGAAGCTCCTCAAGGAAGGCGTCCTGAAGTTCCCGAAGCAACTGGACGCCGGATGGGGCGGTGAGGCGTTCGGCAAGGGCAAGGCCGCGCTGACCATCGAGGGCAACTGGCTGGCCGGTGCCATGACGAAGGACTTCCCGAAGACACCGTACGAGATCGTCCCGCTGCCCGAGGGGCCGGGAGGCAAGGGCACGATGGCCTTCACCAACTGCTGGGGCATCTCCGCCAAGAGCAAGCACCACGACGCGGCGGTCGACCTGGTCAACGAGCTGACCAGTGACAGCAACCAGCTCACGTTCGCGCGGACGATCGGCGTCATGCCGTCGAAGCAGACGCTGATGGACGAGTACAAGCAGCAGAACCCGAAGTCGCAGGCGTGGGCGGACGGCTCGGCGTACGCGCAGCTGCCGGTGAACGCGACCGGGATGCGCCAGGCGATGGCCGAGTTCAACACCTCGCTGGAACAGCTGGCGAGCAGTGACCCGGCGAAGCTGCTGGCCGACCTGCAGAAGAACGGTGACAGTGTCCTGGGTGGCAGCGGGCGATGAGCACCACATCGACCACCACCGCGTCCGGCCGTCGATCCGCCTCCGGGCGGTCGCGGCCGGCGCGGCCCCGCCGGAGGCGGGACCGGCAGGGTCCGTGGGGCTGGCTGTTCGTCAGTCCGATGGTGCTGGTGCTCGGCCTGTTCCTGGCGCTGCCCATCGTCATGGCGGTGTGGGTGAGCCTGCTCGACTGGGACGGCCAGTCCAATCCGTTCTCGGGCGCGGCCGACTTCGTGGGCCTGCGGAACTATCAGAACCTGTTCACGGAGAACGGTCTGACCCGGACGCTGTTCATGACGTCCCTGCGCAACAACCTGTACTACGTGCTGATCGTCGTCCCGCTCCAGACAGCGCTGGCGCTGGGGCTCGCCCTCGCGGTCAATCAGCGCCGGCTCAAGGGCAGGGGCGCCTTCCGTACGGCGTTCTACTTCCCGTCCGTCACCAGCTCGATCGCCGTGTCGACGGTGTTCCTGTTCCTCTTCCAGGGCAGCGGCGCGATCAACAGCCTGCTGAAGTGGGTGGGGATCAACGGGCCGAGCTGGTTCACGGACGCGCGGGGGCTGGTGTGGGTGGCGCTCAGCGCTCTCGGTGTCGTGGACACCGACGCACCACCGGCCGCGCTGGCCGGGCACGGGGTGCTGGGTCTGTCGTGGTGGGACTGGCTCTCGGGACCGTCCGTCGCGATGTGCACCATCATCTTCCTGGTCGTCTGGACGACGTCGGGCACGTTCATGCTGATGTTCCTCGCCGCACTCCAGGACATCCCTGAGTCGCAGTTGGAGTCGGCACGTCTGGACGGCGCGAACCGGCGCCAGGTCCTGCGGCATGTGATCATCCCCGCGCTGCGTCCGGTGCTGTTCCTGGTGATCACGCTCGGCCTGATCGGCACCTGGCAGGTCTTCGACCAGGTGTACGTGATGAGTAAGGGCACGCCCGCGAACACGACGCTGACCCCGGCGTATCTCTCGTACACGCTGAGCTTCAAGGACGCGCAGTACGGGACGGGCGCGGCGATCTCGTTCGTGCTGCTGGGGATCATCCTGCTGATGACGGGAGTGCAGCGGCTGCTGCTCCGGGAACGCGACGGTGGGCCGAAGCGGCGCGTGTTCCGCGGCCGGCTGCGGTCGAAGGGGTCCGGTTCGAAGGGGTCGGGTGAGGAACGATGACGGCGCTGCGCGCTCTGAGCCGCCGGTACACGAACCTGCGGCTGCTCGGGACCCTGCTGATGTCACTGGCGGCACTGGTGTTCCTGATGCCGTTCGTCATCCAGGTGGTGACGGCGTTCAAGACGGATCCGCAGGCCGCGTCGTCACCGCTGAGTCTGATACCGAGCCCCGCGACGCTGGACACGTTCCGGCAGTTGTTCGGCGGCGGTAGCGGTGCGGTGCCCTTCCCGACATGGCTGGGCAACTCCGTGTTCGTCGCCGTGGTGGTGACGGTCGGGCGGGTGTTCTTCGACTCGCTCGCGGGGTACGCGCTGGCCCGGCTGCGGTTCCCCGGCCGGGGCGTCCTCACGGTCACGCTCATCTCGCTGATGGCGGTGCCGGGCGTCGTCCTGATGATCCCGAAGTTCCTCGTGGTGCAGTACCTCGGGATCTACGACACCTATACGGCGATGATCGTGCCGCTGCTGGTGGACGCCGTCGGCATCTTCATCATGAAGCAGTTCTTCGCGTCGGTCCCGCAGGAGATCGAGGAGGCGGCGCGGGTCGACGGCGCGGGCGTGTTCCGTACGTACTGGTCGGTGATCCTGCCGATGGCGCGGCCCGCGCTGATCACCCTCACGATCCTGTCCTTCCAGGGGTCCTGGAACGAGTTCACGCACTTCGTCGTGACGACGCAGTCCTCGGACCACGCGACCCTGACGACGGGTCTCGCCCAGTTCGTCACCGGCGGTCTGGGCGTGGGTACGCAGTACCCGCTGAAACTCACCGCGGCCCTGCTGGCCACCATCCCGGTCGCCGTGGTGTTCTTCGTGTTCCAGCGCCACTTCGTACGCGGCGGGAACGCGGGCGCCCTCAAGGAGTGACGGAGAGGCGGAACCGTCCGCACCGACCACCTGTACGGGCCCGAACCTGACGTCGGGCCCGTACAGGTACCCCCGGCGGAGCCGGGGGTTTCGTGGGCAGGTCAGGCGTGCCAGGAGCCGCGCAGCGCGGCGACGACGAAGCCGGGGCCGAACGCCACGGCCATCCCCGGGTCCCCGTCGGCGGGAGGGTCGTCGTGGATACGCTCCAGGACGCCGAGCACGCTCGCTCCCCCGCGGTTGCCTTCCTGGGCGAGCAGTTCGCGTGAGTGCTGGGCGCTACGGGCGTCGAGCCCGAGTCCGGCGGCGACGTCCGTGATGATGACCGGACTGCCGGGGTGGATCACGGCGAACCCGGGGACCTCGCCGTCCAGCCATGCGGCGACATGCGGCAGGGACTGATCGGCGGTCTTCTTGGCGGCCTTCGTGCTCTCGAAGTGCAGACCGTGGGTGTCGAGGCTGCCCCGGTAGCGGTCGGTGGTGTCGGGCATCAGCAGTTCGAGCGTCGAGTCGGTGGTCCCCGGGTCCCCGATGGCCAGGCCGGGACCGAGGGGTTCGGTGGAGACGACACAGGCGGCGGCCGAGTCACCGAAGAGCGCCTTGTAGATCATGCTGGGAACGCTGGTGTCCCGGTGGTTGTAGACGGCGCTGATCGCCTCCGAGATGACGACCAGGACCCGCGAGCCCGGCCGCACCCTGGCGAGTTCGGCGGCGCGTATGAGTGCCTGGACGCCGCCCGCGCAGGCGAGTGTCGTCATGGAGACGCGGCGCGTTCTCCCGGGTAGCCCCAGGCTGTTGACGAGATGGACGTCGAGCCCCGGCACGGCCCATGAGGTGGAGTGGGATGTGACCAGGGCATCGATGTCATCCGGCCCGATGCCCGCCTGGTCCAGGGCTGCGAGGGAGGCTTCCTCGGCCATCCGTGCGGCGTCGGCGAAGGCGGTCCCTGTGCGTTCGGTGACATCCGGGTCCCCGGACACCAGATAGGAGTCGAGGGGACGGACGAAGTACCGGGTGTCCACACCGACGTTGCGCACGATGCGCAGGATCGCGCCGAGGCGCTCATGGTCGGGGTGATGGGTGCGGATGTTGTCGAGGATGTCCTGTGTACCCACTTTATAGGGAGGGAGCACATTGGCGGGACGACTGACAAAAACGTGCACGAAGGACTCCCAGGAGCGCTCGGGATAGTCAAGTTACGAACAAACTACGTCCATTTGACCAGTGCTTTGCCGGAGTCCTGAACATCCGTGCGACATCACGTGCGTATGGCCGATCAGGTCATGAGGCTCCGCGAGGCGAGCGTGACCGGGGCACGAAGGTCCTCCTGGCGAGCGGCGCTCCCGTCCCCACTGTGCCAGGCGAGCATGACGAAACCCGCGCCCCGGGAGTTGCGGGGATCGGCGGCGAGGATGTCCACGACACCGTCGCCGTGCCGGGGGTGACGGAAGGGCCGCTGCGCCCCGTCGGGGAACGGCACGGTGACCAGACCGGTGCCGGTGTAGATCGGGCCTGCCTCCCGGTCGGAGAGGACCAGTTGCTCCAGGCGCTTCAGTTCCTCGTCCTCGGGGCGCTCCGAGATGGCCCGGCGTAGCTGGGGGAAGATCCAGGGGGCCCAGGACTGCTCCCAGTCGAGGAGCAGGGTGTGGCGGGTGGGGTCGGTCGCCATGTAGAGGAGAACGTTGGAGGGGGGACGGTTGCCGGGGAAGAGTTCCTCGAACTCGCGGTTGCAGGTGATGAGGTTCCACGCGGCGTCGGCGACGTAGGCGATGACGCCCTCGATGCGGTGGATATTGCTCCAGACGCCGGGGATCACCATGCCGGCGTCCTCGTGGAGCGGCGCCGGGTACTCGCGCCGCGTCAGCCAGTACAGGTGGGTCCACTCCTGCTCGGTCATCCGCAGGAGCCGCGCGATGTCCTGGAGATACTGCGGTTTCGGCCGTTCCAGACGGCCGTTGACGAGACGGCTGTACGTGCCCCGGGCGCGCCCGGTCAGCTCGTCGATCTGCTCCTGGCTCAGTCCCTCTACCGGGCGGCCCACGCCGCTGCGGCCCCCGTAGCCGAGGGACTCGGGCGCGACGGCCTTTCTGCGGTCCTCCAGGAGCTTTCGCAGTGCCTCGGTGTCGTCGGTCGAGAGCTGCACACCGTCCCCGTTCTCTGGCCGGAACCGTGGGGGTCCCGGATTTATCTGCACTTCTTTTGCGTGGAAAGGCTGGTCACCAGCCGTCAGACTCTCAGGGTCGCTATGAAATTTGCACAGTGTCGAGTGCACCTCTGACGTAAGGAACCTCGCAATGCGTTCCGAACCCGGCATCATGAATGGCCGGTCCGTACTCATCACCGAAGGCCAGCGCGAGGCCAGTCAGGGCATTGCGGCGGCGCTCCACGCCCTCGGGGACAGAGTCGCCGCGACCTATGTCGACGCCCGCCCCGCGGTGCCGGACTTCGCCGTCGAGTGCGATGTGACCAGCCCCGCCGACGTCGAGTACGCCGTGGCCCATGTCGAGGAGGTCCAGGGCCCGATCGAGGTGCTGGTCGCCGGCATCGGTCTGGCGAACGACGTGATGCTCCGCCCGGCGGACGAGCGCTTCGTGTCCGTCTGCGACAACCATCTCGTCGGCAGTTTCCGCCTCATCCGCGCCGCGCTTGACCGTATGCGGGACACGGGACACGGCCGCATCATCTTCCTCAACACGGAGCTGACAGGCGATCTGCCGCGGCGCTACGGCGCCACGGAGGCCGCTCTGCGCGGGTTCATCAGCACGATGATCCGTGAGGAGGCGCGTTACGGGATCACCTGCAACGTCGTGACGCTGAGCATGCCGGCGGCCCGCGCTCGGGCGGCCGGTCGTCAGCCGGTGATGCGGGAGCCCGGGGCCGCTCTGACCACGGCTTTCTCGCCGGAGGTCACGGCGGCGGCGGAGACGGTCAAGTTCCTGGCCGCGGAGAGCGCGGGCACCATCAACGGCGCCAACATCCCCGTTGACCGCGGTTTCCGGATGGTCTCCTGACCATAAGGAGCCCCTCCGCGACGTGGGGGACACACGTGATGTGGGAGACACAGCGGTGTCACCGCGGCTGTCGCGGTGACACCGCTGTGCGGGGGCGCGTCCGGGCGACGTTGATCACTGGGGGATCGCCTCGAACGCTTTCGGGGTGGTGCCGGTCGGGGCGGCGGTCTGGGGGATGGTGGAGTCGCCGAGCGTCCTGATCCCCTGAGCCACGGGCAGCAGCCGCACGAAGATCAGGCCGTACCGCACGGCGCACTGGATTTCCTGCGGCTCACCGCGCGGCCGACGCAGACATCGGTACGCGTGCAGATCGCCGTCCTCCTCGCTCCGGCTGACGACCACCACCTCCCCGAGCATCGTCACCGTCAGCGCGTCGCCTTCGTTCGGCAGCGCGGTGACCAGGTCGACCATGTGCCAGCCCACTCTCTGAGCCGCACTCAGCTCACGGTGTATACGCCGGTCTGTAGGGGGTGCCATGACTCCGGACGCTATTGCGGGCCAGGAACGCTTGTCGATGCCCCGTGCCGCCAATCGACTGTTTCCAGACACACGTTGGGCAAAAATCGACGATCGGATTCGGGCGTCCGAAGCAACACTCAAGAATCGCGGCAAAGTTCGCGAATGTGGATATTCCGGTGCTCGGATTGAGCCAATCTCCGAGAACGGCCACTTCTCATCTGTACTCGGCAGTTCACCAGCAGGGACCCGTCCGAGGTGGCACCCATCAAGAGCGCTCTCAGGCCGTCCCGGCCCACCGGCCCTCGGTTACCGTGGGTCACACCTCGGGTGAGAAGAGGCACAGCCCGCCCCCGGGTTCTTTCGCTCTGCTAAGGAGTATGTTGAAGGGAGCGGGGGCCTTTCGTACGCCGGTGCTCGGACCGGCCTCGTTCCCGCTGCCCCACGACACCGGGTGCTGTTCGACCCGGGGCAGGTTCCGCCTTATGCCGCCCGAAATGTCGCCCGAAGACGTCATCCCGCCACCCCGCCGGCCGTTTCGGCGCTGGATCGACATCAGCAGGCCGCCGACGGACCGCACCCACCCGGGCGAGACCGTCTGAGCCCGCCCGAGCCCTGCGAATCGTCAGCCGACCCCCATCGGTCCGCGCCGCCGCCCGCCGCCCGCCGCCACGAGCCCGCCCGCAGGCCCTCACCGCAGGAGTCCGTATGACCACCGCACTGCAACCTCCGCTGCCGTCCCACCCATTGCTCCGACTCCGCCTGGTTCCGCACGGCTCCATGGCGCACCGGATCGACGGGGCGTGGTGGCCGCGCTCCTACGACCTGACGGCCGAACTGCCGCAGCTGCTCGCCGGATTGCCGCGCGCCTGGGGACACATCAGCAGCGTCACCGTCAACGGCACCGTCTGGTCCTCGTCACCGGGACGGATGCTCGTCGTCAACCAGGTCGTACGACTGCACAGGACCACCGCCCCCCATGCCCCGCAGACGATCTGCCTGTTGGCGCCCGGCCGAGGCCGATGGGATCTGCTGGTCGTCCCGCCGGATACGCCCAGGGCCGTCGCCGAACCCCTCATGGCGGCCGTGGTCGAGGAGATGTCCACGACCGGCTCCGGGTCTGCGTCCACGGGTCACGCCCAGCCCGTCTGAACCGAGAGCCGAACCACCGCCCCGGTCACCGGGACGGTGGTTCCTCGGTGTCGGGGCCCGGTCGCGACTCCGATCGCGTGGTCCGGTTCGTACTCGTGGTCCAGTTCGCTTCTACGCGAGCCTTCTCCTCCTCGACGAGCGGGCGGACCACATCATCGACCGTCCGGTGCGAGATCTCCGCGAACGCCCACAGCCACTCCACGAGGTCGGTCGGCAGTTCGACGGTCAACCGGCGGAAGCCGGGCGGTACGGGAGGCTTGGCCATGAGTCCACCGTAGGGCGGCGCACCGGCACCTGGGCGTCTCTCAGTCGCGCAGATCTGTGCGCAGCCACCGATCGGCCTCGCGCGGCGTGCCGAACCGTACGACGCGCAGCGGGGCGAATCGGGGGTCGGGGCAGCGGCGGCCGATCTCGGCGCGGCGGGCGGCGTGCCCGGTCCAGGCCGACCACGCGGGATGGTCGCGGCTCAACCAGTCCGCCGTGGTCTCCCGGTTGCCGCCGAAGACCCGCTCGCGCAACACGGTCCTGCGCAGCGAGCGGCGCAGGACGCGGGGCATCACCACGCGCCGGGGGTAGTCCAGCCAGACGATGGTGTCGGCGCGCTCCCACAGCAGGTCGCGGACCTCCGGGTAGCCGAACGAGTCGAAGATCCAGCCAGGGGCCGAGGTGAGGTGCTCGATCTCGGCGACGAAGCCGGCGTTCACGGCCCAACCGGGGCCGGTGAAGTACCGCGCGTCCATCTCATGGAAGGGCAGCGTCAGCCGCCGGCTCAGCGTACGGGCCAAGGTGGACTTGCCGGCTCCGGTGATACCGACGACGAGGATGCGCTGCATCAAGGCACCCTAGGTGGACGGTCGGTGACCGACGGGACCGGCTGTCCATGGAGGGTGGTCGGCCGGTCCCCGGCCCGGTCGTTGTCCGCTCGACTCAGACGTTGACGCCGAAGTCCGCGGCGATACCGGCGAGGCCCGACGCGTACCCCTGGCCGATCGCGCGGAACTTCCACTCCGCGCCATGGCGGTACAGCTCACCGAAGACCATCGCCGTCTCCGACGACGCGTCCTCGGACAGGTCGTAGCGCGCGATCTCGGCGCCGCCCGCCTGGTTCACCACCCGGATGAAGGCGTTACGGACCTGGCCAAAGCTCTGGCCGCGGGACTGCGCGTCATGGATCGAGACCGGGAAGACGATCTTCGACACCTGGGTGGGCACCGTCGCGAGATTGACCTTGATCGACTCGTCGTCGCCCTCTCCCTCACCCGTGAGGTTGTCGCCCGTGTGCTCGACCGAACCGTCGGGGCTCGTGAGGTTGTTGTAGAAGACGAAATGCTGGTCGGAGATGACCTTCCCGGAGTCGGAGCACAGCAGCGCGCTCGCGTCCAGGTCATAGTCCGTGCCGGTCGTGGTCCGTACGTCCCAGCCCAGTCCGATCAGCACCGCGGTCAGCCCCGGAGCCTCCTTGCTCAGGGAAACATTGCCGCCCTTGGCCAGGGAAACACCCACTGCACAACCTCCACTGCTCCACGCGCCCGGTTGACGCTCTCGCCTAGTGACAACGCCGAGGCTACCTTCATGGTTCCCATCCTTGCGCAACAGCTAAAGTGTCAGCGCGGTGCGGGCGCCGGAGGCGGCGGGCGACCGGTGGACCTCGTCGCACACGGCGACGACGAGAGGGAGTGTCCGGTGTTCTCAGATGTGGGCATGATGGAGGTGATCACGCTCGTGGTCCTCGGTCTCCTCCTCTTCGGCCCGGACAAGCTGCCGGAGCAGATCCAGAACCTGACCCGGACGATCCGTAAGCTCCGGGAGTTCTCCGAGAGCGCGAAGCAGGACATCCGCTCCGAACTGGGTCCGGAGTTCAAGGACTTCGAGTTCGAGGACCTGCATCCGAAGACCTTCGTACGCAAGCACCTCCTGGAGGGCGGTGACGGCGACGGCCTGGGACTCGACGAGATCCGCAAGGCGCTCGACCCGCGACAGGAACTGGCCGAGGTGGCGGATGCGGTACGGGGCCTGGAGGCCACGGAACGGGAGACGGAACGGGAGTCGGACCCGGTACGGAAGCGAGCTGCGGGCGACGACGACACGTCGCGCGTCGTCCTGACGAAGGGCGCGGGTTCCGAACCGCCGTCCGCGCGGGTGCCCTTCGATCCCGACGCGACTTGACGGTCGTGGAGACTGGTGCCCCGCAACCCCTTCGTACTCCCCGTACTCCCGTACTCCCCCTTTCGAACTCCCCCTTCCAGTTCCCCTTTTGACCCACACCGGAGGACCCCATGAGCTTCGCCAACCGCTATCTGGCGGACGACGAGGAACTGGTGCACGCCACACGCCAGCACTGGACCGAGATCTTCACCGAGTTCCTGATCCTGGCCGTCATCTGGGCGGCGGCCGGCGCGCTGTGGTGGGTGATTCCCTCGGACGAGGACTGGGGCCGGATCGCCGACTACGTGGTGGCGGGCGCCGCCGTCGTCGCCTCGTTGTGGTTCTGGTTGATACCGCTGCTCGCCTGGCGCGGCACCGTCTACATCGTGACGACGAAGCGGATCTACAAGCGCAGCGGTTTCCTGACGAAGACGGGCCACAGCATTCCGCTCATCCGCGTCAACGATGTGTCGTTCCGGGCGACGTTGTGGGAGCGGATCCTGCGCGAGGGCACGCTGTTCATCCAGTCCGCGTCCGAGCACGGCATGCTCACGCTCAAGCATGTGCCCGATCCGGAAGGGCTCAAGGACCTCATCTACCAGGCGGTGGACGTGGAGCAGCGGCGCGACCCGTCGAGCCCGCCCGGCGACCCACTGCCCCGGACGCGGTGACAGCCCGCTGACCCGGTGGCAGTCGCGGACCCGCTGACCGTACGGCCCGCGCCCCCTACTCGGATCGCGGCAGGCCAGGACCCGTGAAGTCCGGACTGCTGAAGTCGGGCCCGGTGAAGTCCGGGCCGCCGGCGTCGGGACCACCGCTTCCCGGCCCGGCGAAGTCGGGGCTGCTGAAGTCCGGGCTGCTGAAGTCGGGGCTGCCGAACTCCGGCCCCGCGTAGTCGGGTGACGCGAATCCGCGCCCACCCCGGGGTGCGGCGGCCGGAGTTGCCCCGGCATCCCCTTGCGCGCCGCCCCGCGCGGGCGCACCCGCCGCCGTCTGCGCCTCGTCGAGACGGGCGCGCAGGAAGGGCAGAACGCCTCGCTCCAGCAGCACCTCCTGCCATGCCTCACGGGCGTGCCGCACGTCGGGGTCCGTTTCACCTGCGGCGGCACCGTCCGACGCATGGCGGTTGCGTGCCGCGGCGACCAGCAGCCAGGCCAGGTCGGCGAGGGCCGCGCCCACGGCGACGCTTCCCGCTATCAGCCCGGCCATGACGAGCCCGTCGCCGATGTAGGGGCGTGCGAGAAGGACCCGCATGCCGTAGCCGATCAGCAGGAACACGACCGAGGCGACCGCCGCCAGGCTGGGCACGAGCACGGCCAGCGCGGGCAGCAGCCCGCTCCTCTGACGCGCGCCGCCCTCCCCGGACCCGTTGGACCCCGACGACCCGGAGGATCCGGCGCCTTCGGCGGATTCGCCCCGGCGGGCGGCCCGCGCGGCCCGCCGTCGCTTCACCGCCACCGCCCGGACCTCCAGATAGCGGCGGTACTCGGGCGTCGCCACCGCGGAGATCGTGGTGCTCGCCGCCAGGGCCTTCGTACGCAGCTCTTCCCGGTTCAGCGGTGCGTCCGTACGGCCCGTCGCGTCGCTCACCTCCGGGGTGCCGAGGGCGCGGTCCAGGACCTGTGCGAAGGCGATGGCGTGTTCCGCCTGCTGAGAGCCGGGCTGCTGCATACGTGTCCCCCGATGGGTGAGGCGGCGCGGGACGCCGTCCGATCCTCGTCGTCCGGGGTCAACGCCGTGCCTCTTGTCATAGTTCCCGGATTGCGCAAACTCTTAATCGTCTGCGCTCGGGGACCTTACCGGAAGACGGAGGCACGCGTGCGCGGGTCACGCGCGGGGAGGTTACCCGGCCTGGGGCGCGCTCGGCCGACGGGTTCCGGAATGAGCGTCCCGGGGACACACCGGGGCTCATCGCACGGCTCGCCACGCGGCTCATCACTCAGCGCACCACTTAGCTCACCACTCGACTCACCTCGCGGCTCACCAATTCGTGAACGCCCCGTCTGCCGTGCGCAGATGGGGCCGCTCCGCTGCCGTGGCCTGGTACGTGCGGGCCGCCTCACGGTCGATGTCCACACCGATGCCGGGAAGGTCGCTCAGCTCGATGCGGCCGGGGACCACCACGGGACGGTGGGTGAACAGGGCTGCGATGGCCGGCTCGGGGTCGGTCTGGTGCTCCTGGATCGCCATGTTCGGGCAGGCCAGGTTGAGTTGGAGCGAGGAGGCCGCGGTCACCGGGCCCAGGGGGTTGTGGGTGGCGAGCTTGATGTGGTGGGCCTCCGCCATCGCCGCGATCTTCTTCGCCTCGGTGAGGCCCGACGCGACACCGATGTCGACGCGCGCGTAGTCGATCAGATCGTGCTCGATGAGACCGCGGAACTCCCACTTGGAGCCGTACTGCTCCCCCGCCGCCAGCGGTACGCCGGTACGGGAGCGGAGCATGCGGTAGCTGTCCGGGTTCTCGCTGCGCAGCGGGTCCTCGACGAAGTACGGGCGGGCCGCCTCTATCTCCCGGCAGAGCGTCACGGCCTCGGGTGGGTCGAGGCGTGTATGGACGTCGAGGATGAGTTCCACCTCGTCCCCGACGGTCTCGCGCACCTCGTGGAAGAGGCGGACCGAGTCGCGCAGACAACGGCGGGCGTCGAGCACGTCGTCGGGGTCGTGCGGCGACGCGAACCGCAGATGGCGCCAGCCCTCCGCGACCAGGGCGCGGCAGCGGTCGAGGAACGCATCGCGGTCGTGGTAGCCGTCGCCGACATGCACGTACGCGGGCACATGGTCCCGGACCCGGCCGCCGAGGATTTCGTGCACCGGTACGCCGAGGGACTTGCCGCGGATGTCCCACAGGGCGACGTCGACGGCGGCGATGGCGGCGCCGAGTATGCGGTCCGCGGGGAAGAAGCCGCGGCGGAACATCACCTGCCAGAGGTGTTCGATACGCCGCGGATCCTCGCCGGTGATCAGTTCGGCGAGGTGGTCGAGGCCGCCCGCGACCGCCCTCTGACGGGACCTGATGCCGACCTCTCCCAGGCCGTGGATGCCCTCGTCGGTGTCGACCACGACGAGCATCATGCTGTCGCCGTGGTCGGGGAGAGTCAGCACTTCCAGGCCGGTGATCTTCATTCCGCTCCTCGATGAAAACGTTCCCGCAATTTTATGAAAGGTGTCGGGACGCATCATCCGCAGCAACCAGGTCTGCTCGCAAGCCCCTTGTCACCGCAGGATTTTCCTTGTGGAAACACTCTTGACACGTCTGAGAACGTTCGCAAGGATCCACCGCATCCAGCAGGCACCGTGGCCGAAAGGCAGCGGTACCGCAGCAGAGCGACAGGGAGGCCGTCCGTGGCAGTCACGATCCGGGAAGTGGCGAGCGCCGCCGGAGTGTCGGTGTCGACGGTGTCCCGCGCGTTCACCGCACCGGACCAGGTCCAGCCGAAGACCCGCCAGCGCATCCTGGACGCGGCGGCCAGGCTCGGCTACTCACCGAATCCGGCGGCACGCAGCCTGCGCGGCGGTGGCACGGGCACGCTCGGGCTGATCGTCCCGGACATCGCCAACCCGTTCTTCCCGCCGATCGTCAAAGCGATGCAGGCCCGTGCGCGCCGGCTCGGTTACACCGTCCTGGTCGCCGACAGCGACGAGCGCGAGGCCGATGAGCTGGAGACGATCGCGGCCGTGTCCAAGCGGGTCGACGGACTGGTGCTCTGGGCGTCGACGCTCACGGAGGACCGGCTGCGGGAACTCGCCGCCCAGATGCCGCTGGTGGTGGTGAACCGGCATGTGCCGGGCATCGCCGAGGTGCGGATCTCACTCTCCGCCGGTATCGCGCAGGCCGTGGAGCATCTGCGGGCCTACGGGCATCGGCGGTGCGCCTTTGTCAACGCGTCCCGGACGGAGCTGAGTCGGGGCAAGTCCATCCATGAGTCGTTCGAGGCGCTGGACATGTCGCTGGTCGAACTCGGCCCTTACGAGCCGCGGTTCGAGACAGGTGTGCACGCCGCCAGTCTCGTCGCCGCGCACGAGGCCACGGCGGTCATCGCGCACAACGACCTGGTCGCCCTGGGCGTGCTGCACCAGATGGCGAACCTCGGGGTGAGTGTGCCGGGGCAGGTCAGTGTCATCGGCATCGACGACACCCTGCTCGCGTCGGTGTCCACGCCCAGCCTCACCACGATCCGTATCGACCCGGAGGAGATCGCCACGCGCGCGGGAGATCTGCTCATCGACGTCATCGGCGGCCGGACCGACACCGCCGATTCCCCGTTCGTGGAGATCGGCTCACGGTTGATCCTGCGAGCCTCCACGGGCCCGGCGCCCACTCACTGACGTAACACCACCCCGCGCCGGCGCCCCCACCCCGTACTGACGCACCCCCTCGCGCGCCGGCGTCGTCACGCTCCCCCACCGAGCGATCGCACTCCCCCACAGCAAGGCACATGCACGTACCCACCCTGCCCTCTCTGGAGTCGATATGCCCAAAACATCCCACCGTGCGGCCCTGGTCGGCTGCACCGCCGTGGCACTGGCCATGGCACTCGCGGGCTGTTCCGCCGTCACCCCGAGCAAGGCCGGCGCGGACGGCGACCTCGTGCTGCGGGTCCAGGGCATGCCACCGGCCACCGACAAGCCGGCCCTTGCCCTGTTCAAGAAGCAGGTCGCCGAATTCGAGAAGGCCAACCCCGGCATCAAGGTGCAGGGCTCGACCACGGTGTTCGATCCGCTGACGTTCTCCGCCAAGCTGTCCGGCGGCAATGTCGAGGACGTCATCAGGGTCCCGCTCACCGAGCCGCAGCGGCTCATCCAGCAGAAGCAGGTCCAGCCGATCACCGGACAGCTCCAGGAGTGGGGCCACTTCAAGGAGTTCAACCCGCAGGTCATCAAGCCGCTCAGCGACAGCGCGGGCGAGGTCTACGGCGTCCCGCAGAACCCGTACGCGCAGGGTCTCGTCTACAACCGCGATCTCTTCGAGCAGGCCGGGCTCGACCCGGACAAGCCGCCGGCCACCTGGGAGGAGGTCCGCGCCGCCGCCAAGAAGATCAGCGACAAGACCGGCAAGGCGGGGTTCGTCCACGAGTCCAAGGACAACCAGGGCGGCTGGCAGCTCACGATGCTCTCGTACGCCTTCGGGGGTGATCTCCAGAAGCAGGACGCCGACGGTACGTACACGGCGACTCTGACCGGCGAGCCGACGAAGCAGGCGCTGCGGCTGCTGAAGGACATGCGCTGGAAGGACGACTCGCTCGGCAGGACGCTGCTCAACAACCAGAACGACGTCATCAAGCAGTTCGCGGCCGGTCAGGTCGGCATGTACATGGGCAGCCCCGGCACCTACCGGCTGGCCAAGATGCAGTTCGGCATGGAGAACACGGACGCCTTCGGGGTGGCCCCGATGCCGCAGTCGGGCGGCAACGCCACGCTCACCGGCGGCGACATCTATATGGTCCCCCGGTCCGCCGACAAGAAGCACGCGGCGGCGGCCGTGAAGTGGTTGACCTTCGCCTACGCGCAGCCGCAGTACAGCACCGACGCCGCCGCGCAGCAGGCCAAGGCGCTGTCCGCCGACCCGAAGTCCGCGGTGGGCGTGCCGACGCTGCCGGTGTTCGACGCCGCCCGCCAGGAGAAGATCAACGCCGCGATCAAGCCGTATGTGAACGTGAAGCTGGGGAATTTCCGGCCCTACACCGAGGGTCTGCCGAAGCTGGAACTCAAGGCGGAACCGCCGTACCAGGCGCAGAAGGTGTACACGGCGCTGGACCCGGTCGTGCAGGCGGTGCTCACCAAGAAGGACGCCGACGTCGACAAACTGCTCGCGTCGGCCGAGCAGGACGTCAACGCCAAGCTCGCCGCCGACCAGAAGAAGTAGGCCGCTCATGAGCGTGCTCACCCCCTCGCGGCAGCCGGCCGCCGCGTCCCCCAAGACACCGCCCCGCACCGGCACCGGTGCGCGGAAGGGCCGGCGCGGCGGGGCCGCGGGACGGCAACTGACGGCGTGGCTGTTCCTCGTGCCCACGCTGCTGATCTTCGGTCTGTTCGCGTGGTGGCCGATCCTGCGCAGCCTGCTGCTCAGCTTCCAGCGGACCAATCTCACCGAGCCCGCGGTCTGGGTGGGGCTGGACAACTTCCGTGTCCTGTTCGACGATCCGCTGCTCGGTACGGCGGTCGGCAACACCCTGTTCTTCGTCGGCCTGGGTGTCCTGATCGGATTCCCGGCGCCGCTGGTCCTGGCGGCCATCATGTCCACGGTACGGCGGGGCGCGGGCGTGTACCGCTTCCTGGTCTATCTGCCGGTCGTCATCCCGCCGGTGGTCGCGATCCTGCTGTGGAAGTGGTTCTACGATCCGGGCAGCGGTCTCTTCAACAGCATCCTCGGCACGGTGGGCCTCGGCCCGTGGTCCTGGCTGGAGTCGTCGGACACGGCGATGCTGTCGCTGGTCCTGGAGGCGACCTGGGCCGGGATGGGCGGCGCCGTCCTCATCTATCTGGCCGCGATGGTCGGCATCCCCGCCGAGCTGTACGAGGCCGCCGAAGTCGACGGCGCGGGGATCTGGCGGCGGATCTGGCATGTGATGCTGCCGCAACTGCGGTCCGTCATCGGCCTGTTGCTGCTCGTGCAGCTGATCAACACGGTGCAGGTCTTCACCGAGCCGTACGTCTTCACGGGCGGCGGTCCTGACAACGCGACGCTCACCGTGTTGCTGCTGATCTTCCGGTACGCCTTCCAGGACGGTGAGTACGGCCAGGCCGCCGCGCTGTCGTTCCTCATGGTGCTCACCCTCGCCCTGCTCTCCGCGGTGTATCTGCGGGCCACCCGCGGTTGGAGCACGTCATGACCACGCTCACCACCTTCGTCTCCGCCCACGACCGGCAGCGGCCGGGTGTGCGCGCGGCCGTACGCTCCGTCCAGGTCCTCACCTTGCTGGTGCTGCTGCTCATCGGTATCGGGCCGCTGTACTGGATGGTCAAGGGCGCCATGTCGCCGCCCACCGAACTCACCACGCAGCCCCTCGCGTTGTGGCCGGACCGGCCGCTGCCGGGGAACTTCGCCACGGCGTACAACGACCTGGGTGTCGGCCGCTATCTGATGAACACCTTCCTGGTGGTCGGCGGTTCGTGGTGTGTGCAGCTCTTCGTCTCCGCCACGGCGGGTTTCGCCCTGTCGGTGCTCCGGCCCCGGTTCGGGAAGGCCGTGTACGGGGCGATCCTGGCGACCATGTTCGTGCCGTACACGGTGAACATGGTCAGCCTCTTCATGACGGTGACGGATCTGCCGTTCCTGCACCTCAATCTCGGTGACACCTACTGGGCGATCTGGCTGCCGGCCGGGACCAACGCGTTCACGGTGCTGCTTGCCAAGCAGTTCTTCGACGCATTGCCGAAGGAACTCTTCGACGCGGCCCGGGTGGACGGCGCGAGCACCCGTCAACTGCTGACGAAGATCGTGCTGCCGATGAGCCGCCCGGTGCTCGCCGTGATCAGTCTGCTCGCGGTCATGCACAGCTGGAAGGACTTCATCTGGCCGCTGGTGGCGCTCACCGACCCCGAGAAGCAACCGATCAGTGTCGCGCTGGCCCAACTCGCCACGCAGGCGCCACAGGACCAGCTCATCGCCGCGATGGTACTGGCTGTGGCCCCGCCGGTACTCGTCTTCGTGGTCTGCCAGAAGTACATCGTCGCCGGACTCGGCTTCACCGGCGTCAAAGGCTGAAGCCCGGCCCGCAGGGCACGTCCGTGTCCGCCGCGCCGGGCCGGGCCCGGCCGGGGCACGCACGTCCCGGCCTCCTCGCACCTTCCTCTTCGGGACAAGAGAAAGGCACTTCCATGTCCGTACACCGCCGCACCTTCCTCCAGGGCACGGCCGTCGCCACCGGCGCCGCGCTGCTGCCCGTGAGCCTCGCGCACGCCGCGGACCCCGTGACGATCACCGCCGACGGCATCTCGCTGACCGGTCAGAGCGACGGCAGCGTCCTCGTCCGGGACGGCGCCGGGACCGACCGGATCCTGCTCTCGCACTTCATGATCAAGGACAGTGCGCTGGGGCAGCAGCGCACCTTCGGCGGCACGCCCGCCCGGATCACGCTGCCCGACGGA
The DNA here is from genome assembly GCF_042886315.1 of Streptomyces sp. NPDC058001. Taxonomy (NCBI): domain Bacteria; kingdom Bacillati; phylum Actinomycetota; class Actinomycetes; order Kitasatosporales; family Streptomycetaceae; genus Streptomyces; species Streptomyces sp. NPDC058001. The sequence continues at coordinate 125,132 of NZ_JBHVQT010000005.1, read as the reverse complement.
CGGCCCGCGATCCAGATCACGTACGCCATGGGCTCGGGTGCGCCCGGGGTCACCGTCCGGGGTGTCTTCGACGTGTCGCCGCACAAGGCACATCTGCGCTGGGAGGTCGGCGGCTCGTCCAGCACGCTCACGCCGAGCGGCTTCATGTTCGCGCGGACCGTGACGGCGCCGAGCGCGGCGGAGTCCTACGAGGCGCTGACCGTGTGGGAGCGGGACGCGCGCGGCGGGATCCCGTACGAGACGAACGCCGGCGGTGCCTACATCGAGACCTGGGCGGACACGAAGGGCTTCTTCTGCCTGCCGTCGACCAATCCCGCGTACACCAACGCCACGTGGATCCACTCCCCCGGCACGGCGACCGGCACGACCACCGCCGTGACGGAGGCCGACCTCGTGCTCGGGGAGCTGCGTCCCCGGGGCGCCGGCGCGCTCGCCTCGGCCAGGGCGCTGGGTGTCGAGGTGTGGACGGACCAGCCGTTCAATCTGTACAAGGCGGCCGGGCAGACCATGACGTTGAAGGCGCAGGTCGTCAACGGCGGAGCGGCTGCGAAGGCGGTGACCGTGAACTGGTGGGCCCGGGACTACGCGGGCACGCGACTCGCCGGGGGGACCGTGTCGAAGACGGTCGCGGCGGGCACCGCGTGGGACACGTCGTTCACGGTGACCTCGCCCACGCAGGGTATCGTCTTCACCGAGGTGGAGGCCGTCAGCGGCGGCGACAAAGCACTCGCCCGCACCAATCTGTCGGTCCTGCCCGACTTCACCTACCGCGCCGGGGCCGAGTCGATGTTCGGCATCGCCAACTATCCCTGGCTCCTCAAGCCCGGCAAGGACGCCGTACTGGGCCTGCTGAAGACCCTCGGCGTCAAGTGGATCCGTATCGCCTACGCCGGTGCGCCCGGCATCGACATCGCGACGCTGGACGCGAACTCCATCGAGCACAACGTCGAGTTGAGCGGGATCCCGGTCGGCGGGAGCGCGGAGGCGATCGCCGCCTGGGCGGACACGAACGTCGCCAAGGCGCTGGCGGCCAACGCGTCGTACTTCGAGGTCAGCAACGAGGTCAACCAGCCGTGGATGTCGGGCCGGGGCGCCGACGTGTACGTACGGGACGGGCTGCGTCAGGTCACCGACCGGCTGACCGCGGCCGGTTCGCCGATGAAGGTGATGAACGCGGGCCTCGGCGGCATGGACTACATCTGGACGGAGAACTTCCACGCGGCCGGCGGCTGGGACCTCATCGACGCGTTCGCCTTCCACCCGGGCCGCGGCAACTTCACCGCCGACTACGCCCCGCCGCCGGAGGAGTGGACGCAGGGCTCGGCGGGCTCGTACTGGAACTTCCTCGGCGCGCTCCGCAAGGCCAAGCAGGTCATGGCGCAGTACGGCGGCAACAAGGAACTCTGGCTGACGGAGGCGTACGCGTCGACCAAGCCCAACGCCTGGTGGACGGACACGTATCGTGACGCGGCCGAGAACACCCTGCTGACGCTGGCGCTCGCCAAGGCCGAGGGGGTGCGCGGCGTCAACTGGTACCAGTTGCACGACTCCACGATCCATCACCCGCAGGAGGCCGATCCCGCGAACATCGAGTACCACTTCGGTCTGATGAACCGGGACACGAGCGCCAAGCCGTCGCTGCTCGCGTTCGCGACGGCCGCCCGCGTCCTCGACCGGGCCACCTTCGTACGCAATCTGACGTTCGCCGACGCGCAGGTGAAGGGGCTGCTGTTCACCACGCCGGAGGGGCCGGTGTCGATCCTGTGGAGCCGTAAGGACGGCTACGTCCTCAACGCCGACCACGGCACCGACTCCTGGTACCCGTCGCCGGAGCCGTGGACGGACCGCTGGGCGACGAGGACCGACGTGGTCGCCCACTCCGGCGCCGTCAGCGGCACCGTGCGGGTGCTGAACTGCATCGGCCAGGAGAGCACCCTGACCGCCGCGGGCGGCAAAGTCACCCTGACCCTCGACGGCGCGCCGCGCGTGTACTACGGGCTCGCCGCCAACCCCGACTGGAAGTAGTCAGCGGTCCATGAGAAACGAAACCGTACGGCACGACCTCACCGTCGTCGGTGGCGGTCTGGCCGGGGTGTGCGCGGCGATCGCCGCCGCACGCCTCGGCCGGAGTGTCGCCCTGGTCAACAACAGGCCGGTGCTGGGAGGGAATTCGAGCAGCGAGGTCCGGGTGTGGGTCTGCGGTGCGACCGGCCACGGCAAGAACCACTACGCCCGTGAGGGCGGCATCATGGGCGAGCTGTTCGTCGAGAACCAGTTCCGCAACCCGGACGGCAATCCGTACTACTGGGACGCCGTGGTCCTCGACGCGGTGCGGGCGGAGCCGCTGATCAGCCTGTATCTGAACACCGATGTCCGTGAGGTCGACGCCGAGGGCGCGGACGACGCCCGGCGGGTCACGGGTGTCACCGGCTGGATGATGGGCTCCGAGCGGCTGATCCGGTTCGAGTCCGACGTGTTTCTCGACTGCACGGGCGACGGTCTGGTCGGCGCGCTGGCCGGGGCGCGGCACCGTATCGGCCGCGAGGCGCACGCCGAGTACGGCGAGGCGTGGGCGCCCGAGACCGCCGACGACATCACCCTGGGCTCGACGCTGCTGTTCTACACGAAGGACGCGGGGCACCCGGTGAAGTACGTGCCCCCGTCGTTCGCCAAAGACATCGGCGAAACGTCCATCCCGCAGCGCCGCATCATCAAGGCCGGCGACAACGGGTGCGCGTACTGGTGGATCGAGTTCGGTGGGGAACTCGACACGGTGCACGACAACGAGCGGATCCGGGACGAGCTGTGGTCGGTCATCCACGGCATCTGGGACCACATCAAGAACTCGGGCGAGTTCGACGCCGACACGATGACCCTGGAGTGGGTGGGGTCGGTACCCGGCAAGCGCGAGTACCGGCGCTTCCTCGGCGACTACGTCCTGCACCAGGGCGACATCCTCGGGCAGACGGAGTTCGAGGACCGGGTCGCGTTCGGCGGCTGGTCCATCGATCTGCATCCGCCGCAGGGCATGTACGCCACCGAGGCCGCCGCGAAACAGCGCTATGCGGACGGCATTTACCACATCCCGTACCGCAGCCTGTACTCGGTGAACACGGACAATCTGCTGTTCGCCGGGCGGAACATCTCCGCGAGCCATGTCGCGTTCGGGTCGACCCGGGTGATGGCGACCTGCGCGACGATCGGGCAGGCGGCGGGGACGGCCGCGGCGCTCTGCGCCGAGCGGGGCGTCACGCCGCGTGAACTGGACGTGCCCACGCTGCACCGGACGCTGCTGCGCGAGGACGCGTCCGTCGTCGGCCTGGCCTCGACGGACCCCGACGACCTGGCGCTCGGCGGCACGGCCACCGCGTCGTCCACACTCACCGCGCTCACGGTCGACGCACCGCACGAGCCGTGGCCGCTGACCGCCGACGCGGGCATCGTGCTGCCCGCCGACCCCGGGCTCACCGGTCTCGAACTCCTCCTCGACGCGGACCGCGACACCGAACTGACCGTCGAGGTGTACGACCCGGGGCCCGGCCAGAACTATGTGCCGCGCCATCTCGTCGCCACCACCACTGTCCCGGTCGCGGCGGGGGCCGAGCAGTGGGTCGACACGGGTGTCCGGTGGGCGCCGGACACCCCGCGCAACGCGTTCGTCGTCGTCCGCGCCGCCGCCGGAATCGGCCTGTACGTCACCGCCGATCCGACGCCTGGCGTGCTGGCGCTCACACGGGTCCCGCTGCGTCCTCAGGACGAGTCGCCGCAGCCGCTGCGGGAGTGGACGGACACCGGGCTGCACCGCCGCGCGTTCTGTCTGCGGGCGGGCCCGACCTGGGCGTTCACCGCGCGGCGGGCCGTCGACGGGTACGCCCGCCCGTACGCGGGCCCGCACATGTGGGTGTCCGCGCCACTCGACGAGACGGTGGGCGCCTGGCTCCAGGTGGCCTGGCCGGAGCCGGTGACGCTCGGCAGGATCGAGGTCGTCGCGGACGACGACGTCAACGAGGACCTGATCAATCTGCACCACCACCGGACCCCGTTCGACGTCCTGCCCACACTGCTGCGGGACTACCGGGTCGAGACGCGCCGCCCGGACGGCAGCTGGCAGGTGCTCGCACGGGTCCGCGACAACCGGCGGCGCCGACTGGTGCACCGCCTCGCCGAGCCGGTCCGCACGGACGCGGTGAGAATCGTTGTCGAGGCGACCAACGGGGCCGGCTCGGCGCACATCGTCTCGGTCCGCGCGTACGCATAGGAGCAGTCGGATGGTCTCGGGACCCACCAGGAACGACACGGTCACCTCGGTCTCCCGCGTGCTGGTCACCGGAGCTGCCGGGCGGATCGGGCGCGCGGTCCTCGATCTGCTCGCCGCACGCGGCATCGAGGCGAACGCCCTCGTCCTCCAGGACCCGGGCGACCTGACCGCGCGCCGAGTCGTCACGGGCAGCGCCGCCGACCAGGAGGCCGTCCGCGCCGCGCTGGACGGCGCGGACGCGGTGATCCATCTGGCGGCCGTCCCGACGCCCGAACGGGACCGCGCCGAGGACGTGTTCGGCGGCAACACCCTGTCCACGTTCACGGTCCTGGAGGAGGCGGGCCGGGCCGGTGTACGGCGGGTCGCGCTCGCGAGTTCGTGGGGCGTAACGGGACTGCCGTGGACGGCCGATCGGAATCCGAGTCCGGCGTACGTGCCGGTGGACGAGGCGCTGCCGTCTCAGGTGCAGGACCCGTACGGGCTGTCGAAGCAGGTCGATGAGCTGACCGCCGCGATGATGGCCCGGCGGCACGGGATGAGCGTGGTGTGTCTGCGCTATCCCTTCGTCGGCGGCTTCGACGAGCGGTTGCGGGAGCACGCGGCACGGCTGACCCGGGAACCGGGCGCCGGGGCAAGGGACTTGTGGACGTATCTCGAAGTCGGCGACGCGGCACGGGCGGCGCTCCTCGCCCTGGACGTTCCGGGTCCTGGCGCGCACGCCGTCCATGTGTGCGCTCCGGAGATCATCGTGCCGTTCCGCACGGAGGAACTGCTGCGCCGCTACCACCCGACCGCGACCCTGCGGCGCCCGCTGCCGGGACGGACGGCGCCCGTGGACACATCGGCGGCGCGGCGGCTGCTGGGGTTCACGGCGGAGCATCTGATCGACGGGTAACGAGGGATGAGGGCGGCTGGGGACGGCTGACGGCGGGTGTCCGGGGCCGGGTGGTGGTGGGGCCGGGGCCGGATCGCGGTGTGTGTGCCGGGGCCGGATCGTCGTGCCGTGCGGGCACCTGAGAGTGTGACCGGCATGCAGTCCATCGACATCGCGGTACGCGCGCACGCCCAACTCGGCGAGGGACCCACCTGGGACACCGCCGCCGGCCGGCTGATCTGGGTCGACATCCTCGGCTCACGGGTCCACACGTACGAACCGGACAGCGGTCGCCGTACGGTCATGGCGACGGAGCAGCACGTGGGGGCCGCCAAGCCCCGCGCGGACGGCGGTCTGGTGGTCAACCTGCGGGACGGGATCGGGCTCTACGGGCCGGGCGGCGGTGACTTCCGGTGGCTGCTGCGCGATCCGGTGCCCGGCCGCCGGGGCAATGACGCGGCGGTCGCCCCGGACGGCACGCTGTGGGCGGGGACCATGCCGTACGACGAGACACCGGGCGGCGGTTCACTGTCCCGGATCGCCCCGGACGGCACGGTGACGGAGATCCTGGGCGATGTCACCGTCAGCAACGGCACCGGCTGGAGCCCCGACGGGACGCTCATGTACTACGTCGACACCACGACGCGCCGCATCGACGTCTTCGACGCCACGACACTCGATGTCGCCAACGGCACCGTGGACGCGTCCCAATTCCGGGCGAGCCGCAGGGAGTTGGCGACCGTCGAGGAGGGGTGCGGGTTCCCCGACGGCCTGACCGTCGACGCGGACGGCTGTGTCTGGGTGGCGCTCTGGGACGGTGCCGCGTTGCGCCGCTACACACCGTCCGGCGCCCTGGACCGTGTCGTGGACCTCCCGGTCAGGCGCCCCACCGCGTGCGCGTTCGGCGGCACGGATCTGCGCGACCTGTACATCACCTCCGCCCGTACGGGGCTGGACGCGCCGCGCCCCTACGAGGGTTCGCTCCTCGTGCTGCCCGGTGCGGGACGGGGCCTGGCGCAGCCGGCGTTCGAGGGCTGACGTACCGGCTGACATACCGGCTGCCGTAGGTGAACTCCGTGCGGGACGGCCATGGTTCGGGCCACCCCGCACGACAACGTGACACATGAATGCGTGACGCCTGGTCAGAAGCGATCGCACTCCAGGCCGTTCAGATCGACCGCGTCGGCCATCGCCTGCATCCCCTTGTCATTGGGGTGGAGATGGTCGCCGCCGTCGAACGCCGGGAGGATCCGTTCCCGGTCGTAGGGGCTGCGGAGGATCCGGTCGAAGTCGGTGACGCCGTCGAACTCGCCGCTGTTCCGGATGAATTCGTTGATGTCGAGCCGTACCGCCTCGGCGTCGGCGTCCCATTCGTACCAGCCCTTGAAGGGTGCGACGGTGGCGCCGACGACACAGGTGCCGGCCGCGTGGGCGCGGTCGATGATCTCCCGGTATCCGGCGATCATCTCGGCGGCGGTGACACCCGAGTGCGCCTTGATGTCGTTGACGCCTTCGAAGAGGAACACGGTCCGTACACCGGGGTGCGAGAGGACGTCCCGGTCGAGGCGTTTCAGCGCGCTCTGTCCCGCGCCGTCCGCGAGGACCTTGTTGCCGGAGATCCCTTCGTTGGCGACTCCCTTCACGGTCGTACGGGGTGCGGCCTGGAGTCGGCGGGCGAGGTAGTCGGGCCAGCGGCGGTTGAGGTCGCTCGTGGATTGCCAGCCGTCGGTGATGGAGTCGCCCAGGGTCACCACGGCGCCGGTAGTGGACGGCGTGCGTACCGTCACTGCGTCGAGGTAGAACCAGGACCCGGTCCGCTCGGTCCAGTTACCGGCGCCCTCTTCGGCGGTGTGGTCGCCGCTGGTCGTGTAGGAGGTCTGCATGGCCATGGAGTGGCCGGTGACCGGGCCCGCCGCATCGGAGGTGTGCAGGCTGACGACGAGCGTCGTGGCGGCGGCGAGGCGTCCGGGCAGCGGGTCGCTGTACGCGGTGGCGCCCGCCGGGACGGTGACGGACCGTTTCCCGCCGAAGGTCAGCCGCCGGTTGCTGCCGTCGACCAGGCTCGCGCCTTCCTTCTGGACGCCCGCGTAGGCGCTGTCGAAGGTCACCGGCCGGTCCCCGAAGGCGTTCGACAGCCGGATGCGGAGACCGGTGCCGCCGACGCTGGTGCGGACCACCAGGCGGTAGCCCCGGTCGGCGACGGCGTCACCGATCCGGTCGGCGCTCGCCCCCCAGGTGATCACCTCGTGCGTCCCGGCGGCGGTCACGCTTCTCTCTCCCGTCGGCTCCGCCTCAGGGGGCGCCGCCACCGCCGTGGCCGGGACGGACAGGACGCCGCACAGCGCGACGGCGAGGACGAGGTGGCGCGGCCGGGGCCTCACCGCCCGAGGTCCTTGAGCGTGACGGACCTGCCGGGGGTCAGGGTGACCTTCCGTACCGTGCCGCCGAAGGACACGGTGGTGGTGCGTCCGCCGACACTGCGGACCGTGGCCTCGGCCGGCCGGCCGTCGCGCCAGCGCAGATCGACGACGAAGCCGCCGCGCGCGCTCACCCCGGTGACCTCACCGGACGCTGCCCACGCCGCCGGGAGCGCGGGCAGGAGTTCGATGTGCCCGGGGCGGGAGTACACGAGCATTTCCAGCATGGCGGTGGGGGTGCCGAAGTTGCCGTCGATCTGGAAGATGCCCCGGCCCCGCTCGACCTCGTAGATGTCGAAGAGGTTCGGCGCGGTGCCATTGCTGCCGTCGACCGAGGGCCGCAGGTTGTTCACGACGTGCTGATACGCCTTGTCGGCGTTCTTCAGGCGGGCCCAGCACAGAGCGCGCCAGGCGTTCGCCCAGCCGAAGCTCTCCGTGCCGCGCGCGGTGAGCAGCGCGGTGGCACCGTCGACGATCTCCTTCGGCGTCGAGTCGTCCGGGCGGATGCGGTCACCGGGGAACAGGCCGAAAAGCGGGGAGAGATGCCGGTGGGTGGTCTCGCCGAGGTTGTCGGGCGACATCCACTCCTCCAGCCAGCCGGTCTTCGGGCTGACCCGCGGCAGATACAGCCGCCGTTGCAGATCGGCGACGGTCCTGCTGTAGGCGGCGTCCTTGCCGAGGACGGAGGCGGCGGTACGGAACATGCCGAACAGGACCCAGGCCAGTTCCTGCGCGTAGGTGATGCCCTTCGCGTCCTGCGGGCCGTGTTCGGGCGACCAGTCGCTGTCGTCCACGAGGACCTCGCGTACGGCGCCGGTGTCGGGGTCGGTCACCTCGGTGGTGAGCAGCCGCGCCTCCCAGAACTCGCAGGCGCCCTTGATGAGGGGATAGATCTTCGCGAGGTAGGAGCGGCTCTGCGTGAACTCGTAGTGCTCCCAAAGCGAGTGGCACAGCCAGGCGTTGCCCGCCGGATGCCACCACCAGCCCATGCCGCCATGGATGTTGGTCGAGAAGGCGACGGTCCAGCCGGCGACCTTCCCGCTGGAGTTGCGGTAGCGGTTGCGGGAGTCGTTGAAGCGGGTGCGGGTCAGCTCCGTCCAGGACGGGAACTGGGCGACGCAGTAGTCGGTGAACGCGTCGAAGCAGTCGGAGAGTCCGGCGCGGTCGGCCATCCAGTAGTTCATCTGGACGTTGATGTCGGTGTGGTAGTCGCCCATCCAGTCGGGGTCGTTCCCGTCCAGCCACAGGCCCTGGAGATTCAGCGGCAGACTCCCCCGCGAACCGGAGATCATCAGATAGCGGGCGAACTGGAGGTAGGCGGCTTCGAGTTCGGGATCGGGTGCGCCGTCCCGGGCCCGTGCCCGGATCCGCTCCCAGGTGTCGAGACCGCGCTGCGCGGACGAGGACGTACCGAGCGAGAGGTCCATCGTCCCGTACACGGAACGGTAGTCGGCGACATGCGTGGCGAGCAGGACGTCCGCCGAGTGCCCTGCCGCGTCAAGGACCTTCGTACGGGCGAGGCGCTGCGGGTCGAGTGACGGGTCACGGTAGTGCGCGGCGGCGTCGGGCGCGTAGTTGGTGCCGCCGCTGACGACGACGGTGAGGTCCTTGCACCCGGTGAACGAGATGCGGGTCCCGTCGACGCGGACGGTGCCGCTCGTGCTGCGGGCGGTCACCGCGGCGCCGTAGCGCAGCCCGTTGGCGAAGGTGGCGCCGAAGGAGGCGTACCGCCGTGATCCGTCGGCGGTGGTGGTCTCACCGTGGGTGCCGGCGAGGGAGATGCTGCCGGTGTACCGGCCGCCGCCGCTCTGGGTGAAGTGCAGCACGAGTGCGTCGTCGGGGCGGCTCGCGACGATCCGCCGCTGGTAGGTCACTCCGGAGCGGCGGTACGAGGCGGTGACCATGCCCTGGGCGAGGTCGAGGGTGCGCCGGTAGTCGGAGACGGCGGACAGGTCGTGGTCGGGAATGTCGACGGTCAGCCGGGCGAGGAGCGTGAAGGAGCCGAAATCCTCGCGCCCGTAAGGGAATTGGCCGTCGGAGTCGAGGGTGTCGTTGAGGCCGCCGGTCCAGACGGTGGCGTCGGTGATCAGGAGGAGTTCGCTGCCGGGGTCGTTCGACGCGAGGGCGCCGAGGCGGCCGTTGCCGATCGGCAGGCCCTGTTCGATCATCGACCGGTCATCGGCGGGCGCCTGCCACCACAGCTCGGACCGGGGGTCCGGGGGCCGCAGCGGTGAGGTGGTGGGCCGGGCGGGCGCGGCGGACGCGGTGAAGGCGGGCAGGCCGCCGAGGGCGGTGAACGCCCCGGCCGCCGCGGCCAGGGAGAGCAGGCGGCGTCTGCTGGGGAGGCCATCGGGCGGGCTGGTGGGCTGGAGGTCCACGGTGCACTCCATTCCGGTGGGCGGGGCGGGTGGGCAAGACGGGTGGACAGGGCGTGCGGGCAGACCCCGTGCGGGCAGGCCGGACGCGGCCTGATGGGGAAGCGGGGCGACGCGGGGCCCGGCGCGGGCCGGGCCCCGGCGGCACATGGGTCAGGGCAGCTTGGGTCGGGCACCTTGGGTCAGGGCAGCTTGGGTACGCCGACGCGGTCGATGTCGGGTGCGTAGCCGGAGCCGCTGTCGAAGGTGACGGTGTTGGATCCCGCCTTGAGAGTGACCGGCACGCCGACCGTCTCGGCGGTCCCCCAGTCCCCGGTGGACGGAAACTTGTGGGTGGTGGCGCCGTTGCCGTTCGCGGATACGGCAACCGAGCGGGGGTCACCGCTGACGTAGGCCACCTGGAGCAGATAGCTGCCCGCCTTGTTCACGACGATGTCGTTGAACTGGAGCTTCCCGCCGAGGTAGAGGTTGCCGACCTTGCGGGCGCCGGAGCAGGCGTCGCAGTTCGCGACGGACGCGTTGCCGCTGAGGGTGTTGGCCGGCGCTTCCGCCTCGTAGCCGGTCAGCTGCACCGCCGGGCCCTTCGGTGTGACGGTGAACAGGCGCGAGCCGTGCGCGGGCAGCGCCTGGGTGACCTTGTCGGTGTACGTGCCAAGGTTCTCGCGGTTCCACAGGTCGCGGACGGCGGCCTTGCCGGTGAAGCCGAAGGACGTCCAGTCGGCGGTGACGGCGGCGGGCGCGTCACCGAGGTTGAACAGGGCGACCGTGTAGCTGCCGTCGGCGTTCTTGGCGCCCCACACCTGCTGGGCGCCCGAGGGGGTGACGGGGCGTGCGGGCGGCGTGGCGCCCTGGTTGAGGGCGATGACCTCGCGGTTGGTCAGCAGGGACAGGCCGTAGGAGTCGAGCCGGGTGAGGTCGTCACCGGTGTAGAGCGGGGACTTGGCGATGGCCCAGAGGGTGGCGTAGCTCTGCCGCTCGGCCTTGGTGAGTCCGTCCATCTGGCCGTTGCCGACGTTCAGCGAGTCCAGGTCGTTCCAGCCGCCGGGACCGGCGTGACGGGTCCAGCCGGGAGCGTCGTCCCAGCGGTCGTCCACCGAGTTCTCCCAGCTGACAAGGGTGTTGCAGTAGCACTCGACGTCGGTGTCGATACGCCAGCCGTTGGTGTACTTCTTCCAGTCGGCGACCCGGCCGATGTCGAGCGACCAGGACACCTCCAGGTGGATGGGGCGTCCGGTCGCGGCGATGGCCTTCTGCCAGGCGGCGACATCGGCGACGTTGTCGTACTGGTCACCGCTCTTCCCGGAGCCGGGGCCGACCCCGTCGAGCTTGAGGAAGTCGTAACCCCAGTCCGCGATCATGCGGGCCTGCGAGTCGATGTACTTCTGCGCGCACGGACGACTGAAGTCGATCTTGTACGAGCTGTCCCAGCCGTTGGTGGTGCGCAGATCGCTGTGGACGATGTCGGCGGTGGTGCAGTCACCGGCGTTCCACAGGGGCACCTTGCCCTCGCCGTACGCCTCCTTCTCCAGGCCCACGGGCAGATAGATACCGGCCTTGAGCCCCTTGGCGTGGAGGTCGTCGGCGACGGGCTTCATACCGCGCGGGAAGCGGGTCGGGTCGGAGGTCTGACGGCCGTGGGCGTCGAAGACGGGCTTCCAGTCCTTGTCACGCCACCAGCCGGCGTCGATGTTGACGTACTCGTAGCCGAAGGGCTTGAGGCGTTTCGCGAGGGCGTCGGCCTGCTTGAGAACGTTCTTCTCGGTGAGGTAGCTGTAGTCGCCGTCGGGGTTGAGCCCCGGGTACTTCGAGGACTGCATGCTCCAACTGGACCAGCCCATGTACGGCTTGGCGGCCAGGGCGGTGGCGGGGGCGGCCGGTGCGGCGGGGGCGGAGGACGTGGCGGGAGTGACTGCTTGCGCGGACGGGACGGCGGTGACGATGCCGGCCGTGAGGGCCAGGCCGAGCACGGCTCTGAGGGCGCGGCGGCCGGAGCGTGCGGGGGCTCCGGCGGGCGGGATGGAGGGTGAGGGGGCGGGGGGCGGCGGGGCGGAGTGCAGGGACGACCGCATGGTCGGACCTCCTGTCGTCAAGGTGAGGTACGAGGTTGGTGCGGAGGTGGTACGGCTCTCACTGCGGCGTGCGGGGTGGCGCGGGGTGGTACGGCCTGGCATGGGGTACCGGTGCGACGTGATGTTCGGTGCCGGTGGGCGTGGGATGCCGTCAGCGTCCTTCCTGGAAGGCGTCGGACCGGATGAAGGACTGGATCGCGGTGGCGGCGGCTCCGCGCGCCCACTGTTCGAAGGGCAACGGGCGGGTCTTCACATCGCATTGGGCGGCGGTCGCGAAGGCGGACGCGGCGAACTCGGTGCGGATCTGGTCGGCGAAGAGGTCGTACGCCACCAGGCCCTCGCCGGAGATGATCACGCGTTCGGGTCCGAGGAGGTTGACGACGGCTCCGATGGCGCGGCCGATGGCCTGTCCCGCGCGGGCGTAGACCGCTCGGACGCCGGGGTCGCCGCGGTGGGCGAGTTCCAGGGCGGTCGTGGTGTCGGCGACCGGTAGCCCGGTGGCCTCGCGGACATCGCGCAGGATCGCGGAGTCCGCGGCCATCGCCTCCACGCATCCGCGGTTTCCGCAGTGGCAGAGGGGGCCGTTCGGGTCGATGGACACATGGCCGAGTTCGCCGGCCACGCCGAACATCCCTGACACGACCTGTCCGTTGACGACGAGTCCGCAGCCGATGCCCGCGCCCACGGTGACCAGGGCGAAGTCGGTGAGTCCGACACCGGCGCCGAACCACTGCTCGGCGATGGTCAGGGCCCGTACGTCGTTGTCGACCGTGACCGGGAGTCCGGTCGTCATGCCGACGAGTTCGGCGAGCGGGACGTCGCGCCATTCGAGGAACGGCGAGTAGCGCACGGTGCCGCCGGGCCGGTCCACGTCACCGGAGACGGCGACGCCGAGGCCCTGGACCCGGACGCCGAACCCGTCGGCCTCCGCGAGGAGTTCCTGCACGAGATCGCTGAGCGCGGCCAGCACGGTCTTCGGGTCGCGCGCCACGAGCGGGACATGGCGGGCGGTCCGGACGCGGCAGCAGAGGTCGGTGAGGACGGCGATGATCTCGTCCCCGGTGACCTTGACCCCGAGGAACAGCGCCCTGCCCCCGTCGACACGTACGGGGTTGGCGGGGCGCCCGAGGGAGCGGCGGGCTTCCTCGTCCACGTCCTCGACGAGGTAGCCCGCCTCGATCAGCGGCCGGACCGCCTTGGTGATGGCGGCCGGGGACAGCGCGGTCCGCCGGGCCAACTCCGTCCGGGTGAGCGGCCCTTGGGACAGAACGGTGGTGAAGATCTGGGCGGCGGTGGGCAGCGGGGCCGGGTACGCCTCGGTGCGAGGGGTCGAGCGGGTCGAGCGCATGGCCGGGAACCTAAGGCGCTTATTTTCCGCTGTCAATGAAAAAAGCAGAGTTCACCGAACGAGCCCTTGAACGTCCTTCCACACCTCCAACAGCGAGGTGAAAAAGGGAACTTGACCATGCACTCGAAGGCGCCTGTACTCAGGTGCGTACGCTGCTCAGCCAGTCCGTCAGAATCCGGGCGACCTCGTCGGGCCGCTCTTCCTGGAGCCAGTGCCCGCAGCCTTCGAGGAGGTGGGAGGCGGTAAGGCCGGGAAGCGTGACAGGGAACGCGGCGATGGCGTCGGCGAGCCAGGTAGTGGACGCGTCGCGCTGTCCGCCGATGAACAGGGACGGCTGCCGGATCGGGGCGCCGTCCCAGGCGGCCAGGTCCTCCCAGTCCCGGTCGGCGTTGCGGTAGCGGTTGAGCGCCCCGGTGAATCCGGTGCGCTCGAACTCCTCGGCGAGGATGTCGAGTTCTTCCTCGGTGAGCCAGTCGGGCAGGGTGCCGCGCACGAAGCGGTCGGACATCTTCGCGCCGGCCGGGACGAAGAAGGGACTGTCGCCGCCCTCGGGCACGCCCGTCCCGCCGTCCAGGCTGGCGTAGAAACCGGCCAGCCAGCCGCGGATGTCGGGCTCGATCTCGGCCTCCGCACGGCCCGGTTGCTGGAAGTAGCTGACGTAGAACTCCTCCGGCCCGCCGATCATGGAGAAGATGTCCGTCGGCCGGGGGCCGCCGCGCGGCTGGTACGGGACACCGAGGAGTCCGACGGCGGTGAAGACATCCGGCCTGACCAGGGCCGAGTTCGCGGCAATGGTGGCGCCCCAGTCGTGACCGATGACCGTCGCGGTCTCCTCGCCGAGTGCGCGGACGACGGCCACGTTGTCGGCGATGTGCGCGAGCATCCGGTACTCGGCGACGGCGCCCGGCTTCGAGGACCGGCCGTATCCGCGTACGTCGATGGCGACGGCGCGATGTCCGGCGGCGGCGAGGACCGGGAGCAGGTGGCGCCATGAGCGCCAGGACTCGGGGAATCCGTGGACGAGCAGGACCAAGGGGCCGGTGCCCTGTTCCACGAGGTGGACACGTCCACCGGGGACGTCCACCAGTCGGTGCGTCGGCTCGCCTGCGGGCGTCGGCTGGTGGGGGCGCGGGGGCTGCGTCATCGCGGGCTCCTCGTACATCGGCGCGCATCGGCGTATGTCGGGGGACATCGGCGTAGCGCTTCGGCTTGGCGGACGATCATGGCGAGCATCCGTCATCGCGACCCGCGCCGCACAGATTCGTTGCCGATCCGGCAAAGGACTCCGGTGCGGTGGGGTGAATCCGGGAACGGCATCGCGGCATTCCCGGAATTCCGGTGCATATAAGTCACACTAATGATGATCAGAACCCGTGCGCTTGCGGCATCCTCTTCCGCCCCGCTCCCGCCCGCGACCCCCGACCGGAAGGCCCTGGACGTGCCAGTCCGCAATACCGCTCTCCGCCCCGCCGTTCGCCGCCTTCTCGCCTCGGTCTCCTGCGCCGGATTCCTGCTCGCCGGCTGCTCCGGCGCCCCGTGGTCCGGCGCCGGTACGCTGAGCGCGACCCCCTCGCACCCGCCGGCGCCGCAGGGGCACGCGGGACCGCCGCAGGGGCACGCGGGACCGGAGGCGCAGTCGGGCCGGGCGGCCGGGGACAAGCACCCGCTGGGGATCCATGGCATCGGGCCCGCGACGCGTGCGCGTATTCCGGACACGACACGGCAGGTGCTGGTCGTCACGGGTGAGGGGAAGGACGCCAACACGGGGTCGGTCGTGCTGCATCAGCGCGGCGCCAACGGCACCTGGGGCGCCGTGGGCGGTCCATGGCCCGCGCACAACGCGATGAAGGGCTGGACGCACGACCACCGCGCGGACGATCAGCGCAGCCCGATCGGAGTGTTCGGACTGCGGGACTCGGGGGGCCGACTGCCGGACCCGGGGACGAAGCTCCCCTACAGCCAGGACAAGGAGTTCGCGGATTCCGGCACCGGCTTTCTGGGCGAGTCGCTGGAAGGCTCCTTCGAGTACGTCATCGCCATCGACTACAACCGCGTTCCCGGTGCGTCACCTCTCGACAAGCGGCGTCCGCTCGGCGAAGGCAAGGGCGGCGGCATCTGGCTGCACGTCGACCACGGAGGACCGACGCGGGCGTGTGTGTCACTGCCGCTCGACGACATGCGGGAACTGCTGCTCCTGCTGGACCCGAAGCTGCGGCCGGTCGTGGTGATGGGTGACAAGAAGTCCCTGACACGATAAGGGTGTTGAGGTCGAGCGACGAACGGGAGAGTAACGGTGTCACGCATGGACGAGGTCAAGTTCCGGGTCGTCACGACGTTTCAGCGACGGGTCGCCAATCCGGTCTCGCGGCGGCTGCCGACGCAAACCCTGGTGGAGACGGTCGGACGGACGTCCGGACTCCCCCGCCGCACCCCGGTGGGCGGGCGCCGCGAGGGAGACTCCTTCTGGTTCGTGTCGGAGTACGGCGACAAGTCGCAGTACGTGCGCAACATCCAAGCCGACCCGCGGGTCCGTGTCCGTATCAAGGGCAAGTGGCACACCGGCACGGCCCACCTGCTCGCCGGGGACGACGCCCGCGCCCGCCTCAGGACACTCCCCCGCGCCAACAGCGCGGCGGTCCAGGCATTCGGCACCCACCTGCTGACCATCCGGGTGGACCTCACCGACTGAACCCGGTCCCGTCAGATCGCGTCCGAACGCTCCGGCTCCGGTCGTGCCGTCGCGTCGGCGGTGGTCTTCCCGGTGGTGCGTGCCGGGCGCTTTCGGTGGCTGGGGAGGACGGCCAGGACGATCAGGGTTCCCGCTCCCATGATGACGCCGCCTATGAGGCTGGTGTGCGAGACGGCGGTGGCGAAGGACTCATGGACGGCGTTGATCAGGGCCTGCGCCTGGGCGGGGCCGCCCGCCGGGTCCTGGGCGATGCGCTGGGCCACCGCGAGGCCGCCGCCGACGGAGTCCTGGGCGGTGTCGAGGGCCGCGGCGGGGAGCTTGCCGCCGACGAGGTCGGTGAGTTCGTCGCGGTACGTGGTGCCGAGGAGGGAGCCGAGGACCGCGATACCGAGTGAGCCGCCGAGTTCCAGGGCGGTGTCGTTGGCGCCGCCGCCGACGCCGAGTTCGTTCTCGGGGAAGGAACCCATGATCGTGTCGGTGGCGGGCGAGACGCTCAGCCCGATGGCCACGCCCAGGAGCAGCAGCGGGGCCAGGAAGTCGTCGTAGGTGGAGCCCTGGTCGATCCGCGTGAGCAGGAGGACGCCGACGGTGCCGATGGCCATGCCGACGACGATCATCGACTTGATGCCGAGCTTCGGGGTGAGGCGGCCGGTGACGGCGGCGCCCACGAACACGGCGCCCGCGAGGGGCAGCAGCCGTACGCCGGTGTCCAACGGGCCGTAGCCGAGGACGAATTGGAGGTGCTGGGTCGCGTAGTAGATGGAGCCGAAGGTGCCGAAGAAGAAGAACAGCACGGCGATCATCGAGCCGCTGAACGGGCGGACCTTGAACTTGCGGACGTCCAGCATCGGCTGCGGGTGCCGCAGCTCCCACAGGACGAACAGGATCAGGCCGACGACGGCGACCACGGCGGCGGTGACGGGACCCGCGCCCCAGCCGAAGTGCGGGCCCTCGATGATCGCGTACACCAGGGCGCCGATGGAAACGATCGACAGCAGGCCGCCGCCGTAGTCGAGTCGGCCGAGCCCTTCGGCCTTCGACGGCGGGACGAGCAGCAGGGCGCCGATGAGGGCGAGGACGACGACGGGGATGTTGATCAGGAACGTGGAGCCCCAGGCGTGGTCCTCCAGGAGCCAGCCGGCGACCAGTGGGCCGAGGGCGATGGCGAGTCCCGAGGTGGCGGTCCAGACGGTGATCGCCTTGCCGCGTTCGCCGCGCGGGAAGGTCGCGACCAGCAGGGAGAGGGTGGCCGGCATGATCACGGCCGCGCCGAGGCCCATGACGGCGCGGGCGGTGATGACCAGTGCCGTCTCGTCGACGAGGCTGCCCATCACGGAACCGGCGCCGAAGACGATCAGTCCCGTGACGAGGGCGCCGCGGCGGCTGTATTTGTCGCCGATCGCGCCGAGCCGCACCAGGGGGTCGGCCGGCCCGACCGGGCGAGGCGCCGGCACTTCCCAACACCCCTGGGCGCTTGGGATGCTCCCGGCATGGTTCACAGAGGATTCACACGGTGACGCCGGTGTACGAGGCGCGGTTCGGCTGGGACCGCAAGACGATCGTGATCGTGATCACGTGTGCCGTCTTCGCGCTGTGTCTGCTCGTGGCGACCGCGCCGCTCGCACTGCGGAGCGCGGGCCTACTGCTGTCCGCCGGCGGCGGCCTGTTCATGTCGTACGCGGCGATGAGTGGCAAGGTCGCGTTCCGGGTCGACGAGACCGGTGTGCTCCTCGGTGGCAATCCGGCGCGCTACCAGGCGACCACGGCGCGGATTCCGTGGCGTGACATCGAAGCCGTCGTCTGCTGGCGGCAGCACACCGCGGCCTCGATCCCCCATGTGGGACTGGCACTTCGGGCGGACGCGGCGCCCGTACCGGGGGCCACCCGGAGCCGGATCGGCCGCGCGACAGTGCGTGCGCTGGTGCCGCATC
The DNA here is from genome assembly GCF_042886315.1 of Streptomyces sp. NPDC058001. Lineage (NCBI taxonomy): Bacteria > Bacillati > Actinomycetota > Actinomycetes > Kitasatosporales > Streptomycetaceae > Streptomyces > Streptomyces sp. NPDC058001. Next base: position 107,171 of record NZ_JBHVQT010000005.1, on the reverse strand, counting down.
TTCCCGCCGATGTCGTGGCGGTGTCACGGCCGGTGAGCGGCTGGCGTCTCGACCGGGACCGACTCGCCGCCGCCATGGCCGAGTTCGCTCCCGGGGTGCCGATGAAGGACGCGGGCTGAGGCGGGCGCGCCCCTGCGGTTACGCGGCCTCGGTCCCGGACCTGAGGGCCGCCGACCACTCGGTGACGAGCCGCTGGTACTCACGGCGCTGCTCGATGGTCAGACTGCCACCGGCGCGCGTCCACAGAGCCCGGATGTCCTCATTGACCTCGGTCGGGGTACGGGATTCGCCGGTTCCTGGAGTCGTGGACATGCTGTGAAGCATACGTCAGTAAATGTGAAGGCCGCGTGAGTTGCGCCTGTGTCACATGCCTCACCGACCGTGCGGAACAGGGACGTTCGCCATCACGTTCGCCATCACGTCCGTCAGGCGCCGCGCCCGTCCGCGTCCCCTTCGATCCGCCGCAGCCGTTCCGCGTCGCACACCCTCGGACACGTGCCGCACGCCTCCGCCGGGCGGATCGTGTAGTAGAGGCAGCACCCGAGGCGCGTACGAGTCGGGTGGATCTGTCCGTCGCGGGCCGCCAGGGCACGGAAGTCGGCGCCGCCCGGAAACGGGTGGACCGGACCCGGCAACAGCGCCCCGGCCTCCCGCACCCCGCGCGCTTCGTCGCCGAGCATCCGGCCGAGGTACCAGACACCGGAGACGAGATCGTCACCGACCATGCCCCACAGGGCGCGCGGTCCGCGCCGCAGCCGGGGGCCGATCGCGGCCAGCAGGGGCCGCACATGGTCGGCGACGGCGGCGCGGACCTCGGCCCGCAGCACGGCCCCGTCCGGCAGAACACGCACCCCCGGAAGCCCGGCCGCCGGATCGTCGGGCAGACAGGCGAACCCGCCGGGCACGATCTCGTACGCGTCCCTCGTACGGCTGACTCGCACGTCCTGGGGCCGAAGGCGCGGCACGCGTCGTTCAAGGAACCAGGGGCCGGTCACGAGGAGCGCGGCGGACCAGAGGTAGCCGTGCAGGGCCCGGGAGGCGACCACGTCGGGACGGGCCGTGTGCGCGTACCGGTCCCGGATGCGGGTCGACTCGGCGTCGAGGAAGCCGTCGAGGAGTTCCTGACGGTACGCCAGTTCCGCGCTGTCGGCCCAGCCCTGGCCCACGGTCGACGCGGGGTGCGCGACGGTGACGTCCAGGGCTGGGCAGAGCCCGACGAGCCGCCGGTAGGTGGCGGCCAGCAGGGTGGAACAGCTCACGGCTGGGGCGGCGGGGGCCGGCGCCGGGGCCAAGAACACGGGTACTCCTCGAACACGTACACGAGCACGAACATGAACTGCGAGCGTGGGGGCAGCACTGAGCACGGAGCAGACAGCTCCGCACGAAAGGGAAAGGCAAGGCTCACCTTACTGATGACGACCCCTCATACGTCGAATCGGGGGCGCGTCGCGCCGAATTGACACTCTTAGGCTTGCCTAACCTAAGCTCTCGCCTCGTGTTCCCGAACCTGCGGCTGTACCTGCTCGCCCTGAATCCGACCGACTCGGTCACCGAGGGATTCCTCCCCGCCGCGCACCGCCTCGGCCTCCCCGTCACCCTCCTCACCGACCGGCCCGACGACCACCGCGAGCGGTGTCCGGACGGCGTCGATCTGCTGGAGTGCGATGTACGTGACTTCCGGGCGGTCGTCCGGCTGATCTCGGCCCAGGCGGCGGCGCCCGGCGCGGTCTTCACCAACAGCGACCACCTCCAGACCCAGGCGGCGCTGGCCGCCGCGTACTTCGGGCTCCCGGCGAAAGACTGGCGGACCGCGCTACGGACGAAGGACAAGGCGCTGATGCGCCGTCATCTGTCCTCCGGACGCCCGGAGTCGGAGCGGGTCCGCTCGGCCGAGGTGCCCGCGGGCGCCGATCCCGCCACCGCACTCGGCACCGTCGCGGACCTCCCGTACCCGTGTGTGGTCAAACCGCGCGAGGGGGTGGCGAGCGAGGACGTGTTCCGGGTCGAGACACCCGGTGAGTTGGTGGCGCGGTGCACCGAGATCCAGGGTCGGCGACCGGGCGAGGCCCTGGTCGTGGAGGAGTTCCTGACGGGCGGGCTGCACACCCTGGAGACCCTGGGCGACGGCCGGGTCCTGCATGTGCTCGGCGGTTTCCGTACGGAGCTGTCGCCGCCGCCGTACTTCATCGAGGAGCGGCTCACCTTCGTACCGGCACACCCCGAGCCGGTCGTCGCACAGGTACTAGACCAACTCACCACGCTGGGCGTGGGGTTCGGCGCCTGTCACACCGAGTTCGTCATCGACACCGAGGGGCGCGCGCGGATCGTGGAGGTGAACTATCGGGCCATCGGCGACCAGTGCGACCTGCTGCTCGCCGAACTGCTCGGCATCCCCCTCTTCGAGCACATTCTCCGCGTCCACCTGGGCGAACCCCTGCCCACGGACCTGGGCCTACGTACCGGCGGCGCCGCGGTGCTCGACTACCCGTACGCACGGACCCCGGGTACCCTCACCCATGCGCCCGGACCGGTGGAACTCGCCCTGGACGACGTGACTTTGACGTACCGCCCGTTGCGCCGGACCGGGGAGCGGCACGCACTGCACCACACCAACCGTGACTTCCTCGGCGTCATCCGTGCGACCGGCCGCGATCAGGTGTCCGTGGACCGGGCTGTCGCGGACTTCCGTGCCGGCCAGAGGTGGGAGATCGTCCCATGACCGGCACCAGGGAGCCGGGGGACGCGACAGCCGATGCCGACGGCCTCCTGCGCAATGTCCTGGGCGCGCTGCTCCGCGAGGACGTCGCCGGTCTCCGTACGCGCGCCAAGCCCGTGGAAGCACCCGACGGGACCTGGCTGAGGGTGCCCGCGCGGCACGGTGACGCCTTGCTGCTCCCGGTCGAACAGGACGGATTCCAGGGCGAGTTCAGGGCACGGATGCCGCTGTTACGGCGAGCCTCCGACGGGACGGATCTGACCACCGTGGACTCCGTCCTGGCCGCGCTGAGCGATCAGGCCGATCCGGCGGACCGGGCCGGGTTCGCCGCCTTCGGCGAGGAGTGCCGCCAGGCCGCCGCCACCCTGCGGCTGCACCGCGCGACGCAGGACACGGTGACGGCCCGCCTGGCGGAGCGTTACGGCGACGATCCGGCCGACTGGACCGGGCCCGACGCCTCACTCGCCTTCGACACCCTCGCCGCGCGCCTCGACCACCCGGTCCATCCGACCGGGCGGGCACGCACGGGCATCACCGAGCGGCAACTCCGCGCGTACGCACCGGAGTTCCATCCCCGGTTCCGGCTGCGCTGGCTCGCCCTGCCCCGCGAGTCCCTGACCGGACGGGGGCCCGTACCGGACGCATGGCCGAGCCCGTCCGCGCTCGGGCTGCCGGCCCCGCTCGACGGCACCCATGTCACCCTGCCCGTCCATCCGCTCACCGTCGGCCCACGCCTGCGGGACCTCCTGCGCCACCAGGGCCTCGATGGGCGGGCGGTCCTCGCCGAACGGGCGTACGCGGAGGTCGTCCCCACCCTGTCGATGCGGACCGTGGCGCTCGTCGGCACGCCGGGAACACACCTCAAACTGCCGCTCATGACCTCGACGTTGGGCCGTCTGAACCTGCGGACCGTCAAACCGGGAACCCTGTACGACGGCGCCGCCTGCCAGCGGCTCCTCACCGCCGTACTCGCCCGCGAGGAGCGTTTCCGGGACACGGTCCTGCTCGCCGACGAGACGTCCTTCGCCCACGCGGACCATGAACTCCTGTCCGTACTGCGGCGCCGCTACCCGCGCGGGCTCGACGGCACCGTCACCGTCCCGATGGCGGCGCTCCTGAGCCCTGCGCCGGACGAACGCCCCGGCCAACGCGAAGGACCCGGGCGACAGGAACGCTCCGCCCGGAGCGGGCGCCTCGTCATCGACCGGCTCGCCGACCGCTTCTACCGCGGCGACCCGCTCGCCCTCCTCGACGCCGTGCTCACCCTGCTCTTCGACTGGCAGACCACCCTCTTCGGCTACGGGATCGCCCTGGAGTCGCACCAGCAGAACATCTCCCTCGTCCTGGACGACCGTCCCGGACGGCCGCCCCTGCGGCTGCTGTTCAAGGACAACGACGGCCCCCGGATCAACACGGCCCGACTCGGGGACCGGCTCGGTCCCGAGCCGCCAGGGCTCGCCGACTTCGACGACGCGCGGATCCTGTGCGCCGACGACGGCCCTGTGGCGGATCTGTTCACCACGATCACCGTCCATCTCTGCGCGGGCGCCTACGCGTTCGGCCTCGCCCGGCGCGGCCATGCCCCGCTCGACCGGCTGCTCGCGCTGATACGTGACCGGCTCGGCGCGGCCGTCGAGCGGCTGGGAACGCGCCCGGGGCAGCCCGGCGCCGTCCTGCGGACACGCGTCCTCGACGCCGAACGGCTGCCCGTCAAGGCGATGGTGACCGCGGGCACCCTGCTCACCAAGGAGCGCTCGGGCGCGTCGGACATCAACAAGCACTACACCACCGGTCCCAACTATCTTCTGCGAGGTGCGTGACCCGCCGATGGCCAGCACACTCTCCGGTTCGCCGTACGCCCCGGCGCCGCTCTCGGCCCTGCCCACCGCCGACATCGCGGTGACCCACACTCTCCTCAACTGTCTGCTGCGCGAGGTGTCCGCACCCGAACGGCAGACCGCCGTCGTCGGAGACCGTCTGCTGCTGCGGCTGCCGCGCCGTGGCGTGCTGCTGCGCGTGGCCCTGCGCCGCGGCTCCCTCCTCGGCTCCCCCCGCTTCACCGGACCCGTCACCGAACAGCGCGTGGACGGCGACGGCGACGACTGGACCGAGATCGACTGGTCCCGTCTCGCCGCCCATGTGCGGGACGAGTTGTCCTTGCGCACGGGCGTCGACAACGACGAATTCCTCGACCAGGTCGCGGCAAGCCATCGCGGGGCCGCGGCGGCGCTCGCGCTGACCGGACCCGACAGCGGGCCGGTGGCCGGAGGGGGTCCACGTCGGGGTCCGGACGACCGTCTCGCCGCCTACCTCACGTCCGAGCAGTCCCTCGTCCTCGGTCACCGTTTCCATCCGACCCCCAAGGCACACAGCGGTGACCCGGTCCGCTGGGCGGCGTACGCGCCGGAGGCCGGGGCGTCGTTCCCGCTGCGGATGCTCGCCGTCCGCGAGGAACTCGTCGCCCAGGAGTGCGCCGATCCCGACGCCGCCGAACCACTCGACCGACTGCATCCCGTACCCGACGGCTACCGTCTGCTGCCCGCCCACCCCTGGCAGTACGAACTCCTGGGCGCGCACCCGGGGTTGAGGGCCGCCCTGGACCGGCGGGACGTCCTCGACCTGGGCCCCGGGCGCACACCCGTCACGCCGACCGCGTCCGTACGCACGGTCCACACGGGCACCCTCCGCACGGGCACGGTCCGCACGGGCACCGCCCTCACAAGTGACGCCTTCCTCAAGTTCAGCCTCAATGTGCGGATCACCAACTGCCTCCGCAAGAACGCCTCGTACGAACTGTCCGGCGCCGTCGCGCTCACCCGGCTGCTCGCCCCGGCCTTCGCGGAGCTGGCGGTCCGGTTCCCCGGTACGGCGGTCCTGCGGGAGCCCGCCTACCGCAGCCTCGCCGTCGCCGGGCCCGACGAACGTCCCGACCCCGCCCTCCTGGAGGGCTTCGGCGTGATCGTCCGCGACGGACTCGCCCGGCACCTACGGCCCGGCACCACCCCGCTGCTGGCCGCCGCCGTCGCCGACGAGTACGCGACAGGACCGGCCCATGTGTCCCGACTCCTCGCCGGCGCCGGACCCGAGGACGCCCTGCGCTGGTGGACGCGGTATCTGCGGCTGCTGGTGCCGCCGGTGCTCGCGGCCTACTTCGACCACGGCATCGTCCTCGAACCGCATCTCCAGAACGTCCTGCTCTGCGTGGACGACGACGGGCGGCCCGCGCAGGTCCTCTTCCGCGATCTCGAAGGCACCAAGCTGCTGCCCGGACCGCACACCGAAGCCCTTCGCTCCCTGCCGCCCGAGGTGGCGGGCCCGCTGACGTACGACGCCCGGCGCGGCTGGGACCGGGTCGTGTACTGCCTCGTGGTGAACCACGCGGCGGAACTGCTCGCCGCGCTCGCCGATCTGCATCCTTCCCTCGAACGCGCCCTGTGGGAGCGGCTGCGCGGCACGCTCCAGGAGTACGCGCACGAGCACGGCTGTCCGCCCCGGCTGAGGACCCTTCTCGCGGGGGTACCGCTGCCCGCGAAGGCCAATCTGCTGGCCCGCTGGGAGCGTTCGGCGGACCGGGACGCCGAGTACGTACGGCTGCCGTCACCCCTCGCGGACAGCGACGCGGACAGCGGGACCTCCGCCGACGCCGAGTGGAGCACCCGATGACCGATCTGTCCCCCGTGCCGGTCACCGCACTGGTGCGTGAGCGCGCGCTCTCCCTCGCGCCGGAGGAACTGCCCGCCTATCTGTACGACCTCGACGCCCTGCGAGCACACGTGCTGTCGGTGCGTTCAGCGCTGCCCCCGGGCGTCGAGATGTACTACGCGGCCAAGGCGAATCCGGAGCCGGCGGTCCTCACCACCCTCGCCCCCTTCGTGGACGGTTTCGAGGTGGCGTCCGGCGGTGAACTCGCCCATGTCGCCGAGACGGTGACGGATCGTCAGCTGGCGTTCGGCGGGCCAGGGAAGACACCGGCCGAGCTGACGGCGGCGCTGGAGCGGGGGGTGCGCCGGTTCCATGTGGAGAGCGCGTACGAACTGCGGATGCTCGGCCATCTCGCCCGCCACGTCCGTCGCCCTTCGGGGGACGCGACGGCGCCCGTCGGCGTGCTGCTCCGGTTCAATCTGCCGGTGGCCGGGCGGGCCCTGGACGGCGGGTCCCTGACCATGGGCGGGCGGCCGACCCCGTTCGGCCTCGACCCGTCCCAGGCGGACGAGGTCGTAGGTCTCCTCACCGACAAGACCTTCCCGCAATTGGAGTGGCACGGTGTCCACGCCCATCTGGTGAGCGGACTCGACGCCCCGGAGCTGCTGGACGTCGCCGCGTCCGTGGTGGGCTGGGCGGCCGGTCTCGGGGCGCGACACGGCACCGAGGTCCGCGAGGTGAACATCGGAGGCGGTATGACCGTCGACTACGCCCGCCCCGGCCGACGGTTCGACTGGGTGGCGTACGGCGCCGGGCTTGCCGAACTCACCTCCCGCTACCCGGGGTTGACCCTCCGCATCGAGCCGGGTCGCGCCCTCACCGCGTACTGCGGCTGGTACGCGACCGAGGTGCTGGACGTGAAGCGCAGTCACGGCGAGGACTTCGCGGTCGTCCGGGGCGGGACGCACCATCTGCGGACCCCGGCGACGAAGGGCCACGACCAGCCGTGCGCGGTACTCCCGGTTGAGTCCTGGCCGCATCCGTGGCCACGGCCCCCGGCGGCAGGGGAACGGGTCACGCTGGCCGGGCAGTTGTGCACACCGAAGGACGTGCTGGCCCGGGAGGTACCGGCGGCGGGGCTGCGCGCCGGGGACAGGGTGCTGTTCGCGCTGGCGGGGGCGTACGCGTGGAACATCTCCCACCACGACTTCCTGATGCATCCCCGGCCGGGCTTCCACTTCCTGGGCACACACGCGGCCGACCGGTTCACTTGACGGAGGCCAAGTGGGCGTCCTGGCCGCCTACCGCACACATTGTCCTGAACTTCCCTGTCGCAGCACCACTCACGCGTTCCACTACAGCGAATGCGCATGCCGCGTGCGGGTCGACCCGTCCGACCAACTTTGATGCGACCGCGATCGGTAGCAAGGGCAGCGGCATCAACATGCGTAGTGGCTCCAGCACGGCGTGCGCGATCAATGGCACGATCTCCGCTACGCATCAAATCGACTACTAGCTTCTGCGGCTTTTGAGTAGGTGGCGAAGACGCCGTTCGAGTCGCCGGCTCGAAGATCAGTCCGCGCTCCGGTGAGTGGTGTGCGGCTCCGGGTGGGTCTGGACGACCGTGATGCCGCGTGACCGCAGCGCTTCGACGATGCGGGGGTCCGCCGCGTCGTCGGTCACCAGCGTCCAGTCCTGCCGGAGCGGGGTCCAGGTGTGGAACGGCCGGCGGCCCAGCTTCGCCGCGTGCGCGAGGACATAGACCCGATCGGCGCGGCGGGCCATGAGTTCCTTGAGGCGCGTCTGCCTCAAGTCGGCCTCACAGATGCCGTGTTCGGGCGAGACCCCGTCCGTGCCCAGGAAGAGCCGGTCGAACGTCAGTCGCTCCAGGGCGGCCTCGGTGAGCGGTCCGACGAACCCCTGGCTGAGCGGGCGCAGTGTGCCGCCGAGGCATTCGACGTGCACCGACTCGACGTCGGACAGTTCCTGAAGGGCCGTCAGCCCCGTGGTCACCACGGTCACGTCCTCCGCCGTGCGCAGCTCATGGGCGAGCGCGCCGACGGTGGAACCCGCGTCCAGCAGAAGGGTCTCCCCCGGCCTGACCTCCGCCGCCGCCCAGCGCGCTATGGCCTGCTTGGCCTCGAACGCCTCGCCGGTGCGCTGCCGGAGCGACGCCTCGGGATGCGCGGCCAGCGCCATGGCTCCCCCGTAGGTACGGGCGAGTTGCCCGTCGGTGGTGAGCTTCGCGAGGTCACGGCGGATGGTGGACGCGGTGACACCGAGCAGTTGGGAAAGCTCCTCCACACTGGCGAGACCGGTCGTCGTGGCAAGGTGGACGATACGATCGCGCCGGGCCTTGGATCCCATCGCAGACATCAGCGTTCTGTCCTCAGTCCTCTGTGGTCCTCTGTTCCCAATGCGGACGGAACAGGTGTCAGTGGGCCGGAGTGGTGGACATCTCGGCGGCCTGGCGCAGAGCCTCGACCATGCTACCGGCCTCGGCCCTGCCGGTACCCGCGATGTCGAAGGCGGTGCCGTGGTCGACGGAGGTGCGGATCACCGGCAGTCCCACGGTCAGGTTGACGCCGGCTTCGATGCCCATGACCTTGACGGGGCCGTGGCCCTGATCGTGGTACATGGCGACGATCAGGTCGTAGTCACCGCGTGCGGCGAGGAAGAAGGCGGTGTCGGCGGGAAGCGGGCCGACCGCGTCGATCCCGTCGGCGCGCAGCACCTCGATGGCCGGGACGATCTTCTCCTCCTCCTCGCCGTAGCCGAAGAGGCCGTTCTCACCGGCGTGCGGGTTGATGCCGCACACCCCGATGACCGGGTCGGTGACTCCGGCCCGCACCATCGCCTCGTGCCCGCGCCGCACGGTGCGCTCGACCAGTCCTGGTTCGATGCGGCGCACGGCGTCGATCAGACCGATGTGGGTGGTGACGTGAATGACCTTCACCTTCGGTGTGGACAGCATCATCGACACCTCCTCGACACCCGTGAGGTGGGCCAGGAGTTCGGTGTGGCCGGGGAAGAGGTGTCCGCCCGCGTGCAGCGCCTCCTTGTTGAGCGGGGCGGTGCAGATGCCCTGCACCGCCCCGCGTACGGCGAGTTCGGCGGCGACCCGCACATACTGGTACGCCGCGTCGCCCGCGACGGCGGACAACTGTCCCCAGGGCAGATCCGCGGGGAGCAGTCCGAGGTCGACGACGTTGATACGACCGGGGGTGAACTCGGCCTCCTCGGGGGTCTCGACGGTCACGATCTCGCAGTCGGCACCGACGATGCGGGCCGCCTGCCGGAGGCGTTCCGCGTCACCGATGACGACGGGGCGGCAGCGACCGGCGGTGTCGGCGTGGAGCAGCGCCGGGACGATCACCTCGGGGCCGATGCCGGCACCGTCGCCCATGGTGACCGCGATGATCGGAAGCGGCTGGTCGGCCGTTCCGGTCTGCTGCGTGGGGGCGGTCGTCGGGGCTGCGTTCACTGGACTTCTCCTTGCGGTACGGATGCTTCGGGCGGTGGGGAGTCAGGCGCGACGAACGCCACTCCCGGTGCGGAGGGGTCGGTGGCCGATGGGAGGGCGGCGGGCCGGGCCGGGGAGGTGCGGAGCCGGCCGGGTCGCAAGGCGCGGGCGATCCGCAGCAGTGATCCGCTGTCGCCGTAGCTTCCGGGGCGGGTGACGACGGAGCGGCCGTCGGGGGTGTGGCCGTGCACGGCTCCGTGGTGGATCTGTCCGACGAGGCGGAGTTGGCCGATGCCGAGGGCGTCCAGCACGCGCCGCGCGGTCTCGCCGCCGGTGAGGACGAGATCCGCGGGCCGGTCCACGGCGGCGACGGCCCGAGCCAGTCCCGCGACCACCTGGCGGGCCGAACCGGGCCGGATCCCGCGGCTGTTGTCGACACTGACGACCGTGACGCCGTGCGGATCGACCCGGAACGGCAGCGGCGGGCCGGGCCGCGCGAGCAGATCGGCGGACAGGGCGGTGTGCTGTGCTCCGGCGGCGGTGAGTTGCGCGATCTGCGCAGCGGCGCTGGGTTCGGCGGTCCCGACGACGACCAGCAGCGGACGGTCCACCGTGCGGGCGGCCGTCGGTGTCGGGGCGTCAGCGGTGCCGGCTGCCGGGCCGAGTATCCGGCCGAGCGCCGTGGCGAGGCCGCCGGTTCCCATGAGCCGTACACCGGGCCCGAGGTGGAGCGTGGCGGCGATGACGGCGTCGAGGTCGGCGTCCGTCTCGGCGTCGCAGACCGGGCACACCCCCGCCGCGACGAGGTCGTGCAGGAGGCCGGCGAGTTCCGGGCGGGAGCCGCGCACCGCGGCGAGCGGCACGATCCGCGTCGGCAGGTCGCCGAGCGCCGCGCGCACCGAACGCGGGGCGGGAGCGGACTCGGCGCGCCAGGCGTCCGTGGCGTGCAGCGGGGTGCCGCGCAGGTGGACGACACCGTCGCGGACGGTGCGGCCGGCCGCCGGTAGCGCGGGGGCGATCACGACGCCCCGCGCGCCACGGGCGTAGGCGGCGGCCTCGGACGCCAGGTTGCCGCGCAGCAGCGAGTCGGTCTTCTTGATCAGTACGGTGGGCGCGGCGACGTCCCGTACCGCGTCGCGGACGAGGCGTGCGGCGTCGTCGGCCGCACGCTGCCGGGTGTCGAGGTCGAGGACCAGCGCCTCGCCGTCGGCGGGCGGCGGGACGGCCGCCGGTCCCAGCACGATCCGGCCGGGGAGGCGTAGCGCCGCCGCTGTCTCGGCCGCGCCGGACAGGTCGTCCGCGAGGGCGAGAACGCGGCGCGGTGCGCGTACACCAGGGCTGGCGAGTACCACGCATACCTCCTCCGGACGGCCCGGTCGGGCCGCTTCGGTGCCCGATGATGACACAGGTTGCGCGAAGTGCGCGAGACCTCTTGCGCGAAACACGCAACCATGCCACCTTGTGCGGCGCGACACCTGTTGGTGCGGGAAGGCCGCGGTCCAGGACAGAAGGGACCACTTTCCGGCCCGCCCGGCACCGGCAGCACGAGCCGGTCGCCTCCCAGAACCCGAGAAGGTCGACGATGACCCCTACTCCTCCGAGCGATCCCCTCGACGCTCCCCGGCGCGGGCCCTTCAGCCGCCGCACACTGCTGCGCTGGGGCGCCGTCGGCGGCGCGGGCGTCGCTCTCGGCCCGCTGGCCGCCTGCGCGGGTCCCACCGGGGCTCCCGGCCCCGGCACCCTCACGCTCGGCCTGAACCGCTCCCTGGTGAGCCTCGACAACAAGCTCAACCAGTTCGACGCGGCCGTGACCGTCCAGCGCGCGGTACGCCAGGCGCTCACCCGGATCGGCCCCGGCATGAAGCCGCGGCTCGTCCTCGCCGACCGGTTCGACATGGCCGAGCCCACCGCCTGGTCCGTGCGGCTGCGTGAGGGCGTGTGCTACTCCGACGGGTCCCCGGTCACCGTCGAGGACGTCGCCACGGCCCTGAAGATGTACGGCAAGGTCAACGGTTCGTTCCTGCTCGGTCTGTTCCCCGAACTGCCCTCCGTCGAGAAGACCGGCGCCCGTACCTTCCTGCTGCACACGCACCAGCCCGTACCGGTGCTCGACCGGCTGATGGCCAACATCCACATCACGCCCGCCGCCGCCAACCGGCCCGAGGAGCTGCAGAGCGGTCTCGGCTCCGGCCCGTACCGCGTGCTCAAGGCGAACTCGGGCGCCGGTGAGTACACCCTCGGCCGCAATCCGAAGTACTGGGGACCGCGCGCCCGCGTCGAGACGGTACGCGTCCGGTTCGTACCGGAGGAGTCCAGCCGCGTCGTCGCCCTACGCAGCGGCGAGATCGATGTCGTTGACACGCTGACCCCGGATTCGGCGGAGCAGCTCACCGGGCTCCCGGGCGTCCAGGTCGAGGAGACCTCCGGTGTCCGTATGTGTCAGCTCTTCTACAACTTCCGCAAGCCCCAGGGCAGTCCGCTGGCCGACCCCCGGGTCCGGCAGGCCCTGACGTACGCGATCGACGGCAAGGCCCTCGTGAACGACGTGCTCAACGGATCGGCCGAGGCGGCCCGCGGTGTGGTGCCGCTCGCCCTCGAAGGCGCGGTGCCCACCGGCTCGTACACGTACGACCCCGGCCGGGCCCGCGCGCTGCTGACGTCCCTGGGAGCCACCAACCTCCGGATGAGGATCATCTGGGAGTCCGGCGAGTTCGCCGCCGACACCTCGGTCATGGAGGCCGTGGTGGACATGCTGAAGAACGTCGGGGTGCGTGCCTCGCTCCAGCAGTTCCAGCCGGGCGGCGACATCCTCACCTGGCGCCAGGGCAAGGCCGGCGACTGGGACGTCATCGGCAACGGCTACGGCAGCCCCACCGGCCAGGCACTCACCGTGCTCCAGGGCATGTACGGCGGGACGGCGGCGAAGGAACGTACACGCGACGCCTTCATGGGGTATGTCGTCCCGCACGTCGAACGGCAACTCACCGCCGCCGCCACCCAGGTGGACGACGCCGAGCGCACCCGGCAACTGGCCGAAGTGCAGAAGGCCATCTGGGACACCTGGCCCAGCCTGTGGGCCTTCGCCCCCAAGACGCTCCTCGCGCGCAGGGCCCGGGTCCAGGACCTTTCGCTGCTGACCATCAACTCCTATGACCTGTCCGCCGTACGGTTGGAGGGCTGAGCCGTGCCGAAGTATCTCGCTCGCCGGCTCGGCCAGAGCCTGCTCACCGTCTTCCTCACATTGACGACCGTCTTCCTGCTGGTACGTCTCGCCCCCGGAGACCCCGCATCCGCGTACGCCGCTCCCAACGCGACGTCCGCCGATCTCGCCCATATCCGCGCCCAGTTCGGGCTGGACCAGCCGCTGTTCACGCAGTACGGCATCTTCCTGCGCGATCTGTTCAGCGGGAACCTCGGGACCAGCTACTCCTTCCACGCCCCGGCGCTCGACGTGGTCCTGGAACGGATGCCGTACACCATCACGCTCGCCGTCTCCGCGATCACGGTGACCGCCGTGGTCGCCGTGCCGCTCGGCGTGTGGATGGCGCGCCGCGCCGACACCAAGCGCGAGCTGGGCGCCAACGTCCTCACCATCGCCGGGCAGTCCATGCCGGACTTCTGGACCGGGGTGATGCTGCTGACCGTCTTCGCCGTGCTGCTGCCGGTGCTGCCCGCCTCCGGCTTCACCTCCTGGAGCGGTCTGGTGCTGCCGACCGTCACCGTGGCGGTCCTCCAACTGGCGCTGATCTCCCGGCTGGTACGGCGCGAGATGAGCACCGCTCTCGCATCCCCCTACATCACCGTCGCCCGCTCACGCGGCTTCTCCGAGCGCGCCCTCACCTGGCGGTACGCCCTGGCCAACTCGGGGGTTCCGCTGCTCACCGCCATCGGTACGCGCTTCGCGGCGCTGCTCAACGGCGTCGTCGTGGTCGAGGTCGTCTTCGGCTGGCCCGGCGTCGGCTCGCTCGTGGTCCGTGCGCTGGAGACCCGCGACTATCCGCTCATCCAGGCCACCGTGCTGGTCACCGCCACCCTCGCGATCCTCGTCCAACTCCTCGTCGACCTCGCCTACCCGCTGCTCGACCCGCGGGTGCGCCTCGGAAAGGCGGCCTGACACATGACCACCGCCCTGCGTCCCGCCGACTCCCCCGGCGGCCCTTCCTCCGGTGGCTCCGCCACGGACGGCCGCCCCAGCGCCGTCACCGCGCGCGACCTCGCGCGGGCCACCGCCACCCGGCAACAGCGCGGCGCCCGATTCAAGCTGTGGGTGGGCACGCTCTGCACCGCGCTTGTGGTGCTGCCCGTCGCGCTGGCGGGTCTGCTGCCGCTGCCCGGCGCCGACGCGCAGGATCTGTCCCGGCGCCGACTGCCGCCGCTCAGTGAGGGTCATCTGTTCGGCACCGACCAGCTCGGCCGCGATCTGCTCTCCCGCATCCTGCACGGCGGTCAGGTGTCCCTGTCGGTCGGCATCCTCGCCGTCCTCGTGTCGGGTCTGATCGGTATCGCGGCTGGCTCCGCGGCCGGGTTCTTCGGCGGCTGGGTCGACACGGTCGTCTCCCGGCTCCTGGAGGCCCAGCTCGCGCTCCCGCTGCTGATGATGCTGCTGCTCGTGGTCGCCCTGTTCGGTCCCTCGGTCACCGTCATCACCTGTGTGATCGCGGTCGCCCAGTGGCCCGAGGTCGCGCGGCTCACCCGCTCGCTCGTTCTCGTGGAGCGCGAGAAACCGTATGTCGCCGCGGCCCGGGTACTCGGGCTGCGCGGCTGGTCGGTGCTCGTCCGGCACATCGTCCCCAACGTGATCCGCCAGGCGAGCCTCGTCGTCCTGCTGCTGCTCGCCCAGGCCGTCCTCCTGGAGAGCGCGCTCAGCTTCCTCGGCGCCGGCCCGCAGCGGCCGTTCGCGACCTGGGGCCGGATCATCTCCGACGGCCAGGACTACATCACCACCTCGTGGTGGCTGGTCACCCTGCCCGGCCTGGTCATCGCCCTGCTCGTGGTCGGCGTCAACCTGATCGGCGACGGCCTGCGCGACCGTACCCGCACGGCGAAGGCACCGCGCGGAACGTGGGTACCCCGCGGTATGCGCGCCGCACACGCCAAGAAGGGAGTCTGAGCCATGACGGATGTTCCGCTCCTGGACGTGGAGAACCTCCAGATCGAACTCATCACCGCGCGCGGGATCGTACGCGCCGTGGACGGCGTGAGCTTCACCGTGGGTGAGGGCGAGACCGTGACGCTGATCGGCGAATCGGGCTCCGGCAAGTCCACCACCGCCATGGGCGTCCTGCGGCTGCTCCCCGACGGGCTCGCGGTGCTCTCCGGCACCATACGCGTCTCGGGCCGGGACGTGATCGCCGATCCGGCCGCGGCCCGTGCGGTGCGCGGACGGACCGTGTCACTGATCCCGCAGGATCCGATGACGGCGCTCAGCCCGGTCCACACCATCGGCCGTCAGCTCGGCGACGCGCTGCGGTTGCGGCATCCGCGGATGTCCCGCTCCGAGATCCGGGAGAGGGGCACCGACTTGCTCGCGCAGGTCCGTATCCCCCAGCCGGAGACGCGCTGGAAGACCTATCCGCACCAGTTCTCGGGTGGCATGTTGCAGCGCGTACTCATCGCCGTGGCCCTCGCCGGGGAGCCCCGGCTCCTGATCGCCGACGAGCCGACCTCCGCGCTGGACGCGACCGTGCAGGCCGGAGTCCTCGATCTGCTGATGGAGCTACAGGAACAGGAGTCGATCGGGATGCTGATGATCACGCATGATCTGGGGGTGGCCCGGATCGTCTCCGACCGCATCCATGTCATGAAGGAGGGCAGATTCGTGGAGTCGGGACCCGCCCAGCAGATCGTGGACCGGCCGGCCCATCCGTACACCCGCGACCTGCTCGCCGCCGTGCCCGGACTCGGTGCCTGGGACGAGGACGCGCCGGCCGGAACCGCCGTAGCGGAGGTGTCCCGGTGAACACGCCCCTGACCGGTACGGGGGCCGTCCCCCACGCCGACGAGCACGCCCCGGACGCGGGCCGGTCTTTCCTCCGCGTCGAGGACCTTGTCGTCGAGTACCCCACCGCGCGGGGTCCGTTCCGTGCCGTCGACCGGGTGGGTTTCGAGCTGCCGCGCGGCGGGTCGCTCGCCGTCGTCGGCGAGTCCGGGTGCGGCAAGTCCACGCTCGCCCGTGCCCTGGTCCGGCTGCTGAAGCCGACATCGGGCCGGATCGTGCTGGACGGCACGGACATCGCCCCGCTGTCCGAGCGGCGTTTGCGACCACTGCGGCGGCGGGTGCAGATGGTCTTCCAGGACCCGTACGGCTCCCTCGACCCGCATCTGACCGCCGAACAGATCGTGGCGGAGCCACTGCGCCTGTCCGGTGTGACGGACAAGGCGGAACGCGCGCGCCGCGCCGCCGAACTCATCGACCGGGTCGGGCTGCCGACCACCGCGCTGCACCGCAGGCCGCCGGAGTTCTCCGGCGGTCAGCGCCAGCGCATCGGCATCGCCCGCGCGCTCGCCTCCCGGCCGGAGCTGCTGGTGTGCGACGAGGCGACCTCCGCCCTCGATGTCTCGGTCCAGGCCCAGGTGCTGGAGCTGCTGCGGGAACTCCAGGCCGAGACGGGCATCGCCTATCTCTTCATCGCCCACAACCTCGGGGTGGTCCGTGAGATCAGCACCGAGGTCGTGGTGATGCACGCGGGCCGGATCGTCGAGACCGGTCCGACCAGGTCCGTCCTCGCCGCCCCGGCCCAGCCGTACACGCGGGCGCTGCGCCGCGCCGCGCTCGACCCTCTGGCGATCCGGGGGCTCAAACCCCGGCATCTGCTCAACGCCACGGCCGCCGCGCCGGCGCCCCGGCCGTCCGGCACCGCCGTCAGCACGTCCGCCACGCCCTCGGACACGCCCGTCACCCCCTCGGGCGCCAACGCACCGGAAGGCAATCTCCCGTGACCACCGGCATCGACCTGCCCCACGTCCCCGTCCCGCTGTCCCGTCTGGTCCTGGGCACCATGACCTTCGGTGACACCGTCGACCGGGCGGGCGCCGCCGCCATGCTCGACACCGCGCTCGACGCGGGCATCACCGGCGTCGACACCGCCAACGGCTACGCGGGTGGGGAGAGCGAACGCATCCTCGCCGGGCTGCTGCCCGGCCGCCGTGACCGGATCGTCCTCGCCACGAAGGCCGGGATCCCGCACCCCGACCAGGGCGAGCACGCGCCGCTGTCCGCCGCCGGGATGCGGGCCGCGCTGGAGGGCAGCCTCCGGCGCCTCGGCACTGATCACGTCGACCTCTTCTATCTGCACCAGCCGGACCGTGCCACCCCGCTCGCCGAAACGCTGTCCGCCGTCGCCGAGTTCAGGGCCGAGGGCAAGATCCGCGCCCTCGGCGTCTCCAACTTCGCGGCCTGGCAGATCGCCGAACTCGTCCGTACGGCGGGCGAGGTGGGCGCACCGTCCCCGGTCGTCGCGCAGCAGCTCCACAATCTGCTCGCGCGCAGACTGGAGGAGGAGTACGTCGAGTACGCGGCCGTGACCGGGTTGCGCACCATGGTCTACAACCCGCTCGGCGGCGGACTCCTGACAGGACGTCACCAGTTCGGACAGACCCCGGACTCCGGTCGGTTCGGCGACTCCAAGCTCGCCGCGATGTACCGCGAGCGCTACTGGGACGAGCGGCTGTTCGACGCGATCGGACAGTTGTCGCGGATCGCCGACGAGGCCGGTCTTCCGCTCACCGAGCTGGCGCTGCGCTGGCTGCTTGACCGGCCCTCCACCGACGCGCTGCTGCTCGGTGGTTCCCGCACCGAGCACCTGCGGGCCAATGTCACCGCCGCCCAGGCCGGACCGCTGTCCGCCGATGTCACGGCCGCCTGTGACGAGGTCGGCGCCGCGCTGCGCGGTCCGATGCCCGCGTACAACCGCTGACCGGACTACCCGACGGCCATCCGCCGCACCCCCCACCCGGCCCCTCTCAACCCCCTCAACCCCCTCAAGGAGTTGTCCTCATGACCCGCGACACGCCCGGTACGCCTGCCGCCTTCGCCGCCGCCCTGCGCGCCCGCGAACAGCTCATCGGCTACTGGTCCGTCCTCGACTCCCCGGTCTCCACCGAACGCATCGCGCGCCTCGGCTACGACTACGTGGTGCTGGACGCCCAGCACGGTCTGATCGAGTACGCGGGTCTGCTCGCCTCCCTCACCGCCATCGACACCAAGGGCAGCACCGCCGTCGGCCTGGTCCGTACCGAGGCCAACGATCCCGCGCCCATCGGCCGCGCGCTGGACGCGGGGGCCTCCGGGGTGATCGTCCCGCTGATCGACACCGCCCAGGACGCGGCCGACGCGGTGGCCGCCGTACGCTACCCACCGCTCGGCCGCCGCTCCTACGGCCCGATGCGTTCGGCGCTGCGGATCGGGCCCGACCCGGCCGACGCGCATGAGCAGACGGTCGTCCTCGCGATGATCGAGACAGCGGACGGTCTGGCGAACGTCGAGGAGATCTGCGCCACGGACGGCCTCGACGGCGTCTACATCGGCCCGTCCGATCTGCGGATCGCCCTGGGCGGGGCCACGTCCACCGACCCCTCGGTCAACGAGGTGTTCGAGGCCGCGCTCGTCCGGGTGCGCGAGGCCGCGGTCGCCGCCGGGATCGCCGCGGGCATCCACAACGCCGACGGTGCCTCCGCCGCCCGGCGTCTGGCCCAGGGTTTCACGTTCGCCACCGTCGCCAGTGACCTGACCCACCTGGAGCAGGTCGTCCGCTCCCATCTCGCCGCCGCGCGTGCCACGGGGGACGCCCGGTGAGCACGCCCCCTGCCGGGACGCCCACGGCCGTTTCGTCCACTACGCCGGCCGACGCCGACGGTGTCCTGCGCCCGCATCCGACGGAACCGGGGCGTGCGGAGGCCCAGTTGGCCGCACCCGCCGCGCAGAGCCATGCCGCGAATCTGACGGTGCTGCCCGGCGGGGACCTGGCCTGCGTTTGGTTCGGGGGTACGCAGGAAGGCGTCGCGGACATCTCCGTCTGGTTCGCACGGCTCGTCGAGGGCGCCGACGCATGGTCGACGCCGGTCCGGCTCTCCGACGACACCACCCGGTCCGAGCAGAACCCGGTGCTGTTCCCCACGCCCGCGGGCGAGTTGTGGCTGCTGCACACCGCCCAGCGGGCGGGACATCAGGACACCGCCGAGGTACGGCAGCGGGTCAGTCGGGACAACGGGGTGACCTGGGGCCCGTCCCGGGTCCTCTTCCCCGCCACGGCCGAGGGCGGTGTCTTCGTGCGCCAGCCGGTGACCGTACTGCCGTCGGGGCGCTGGCTGCTGCCCGTGTTCCGCTGTGTGACCGTGCCGGGCGAACGCTGGTCGGGCGGCCAGGACACCAGTTCGGTGCTGGTCAGTGACGACGCCGGAGCGACCTGGCGCGAGCGGCCGGTGCCCGGTTCCACCGGTCTGGTGCACATGAACGTCCACGCGCTGCCGGACGGTTCGCTGGTGGCGCTGTTCCGCAGCCGCCGGGCGGACCATGTCCACCGGTGCACCTCGCGGGACGACGGGGAGACCTGGACGGCGCCGGAACCCCTGGGCGTCCCCAACAACAACTCCTCGGTCCAGTTCGTGCCGCTGGCCGACGGGCGACTCGCTCTGGTGCACAACGCCAGCAGCGCCGCCGACGCCGTCGAGCGCCGGGTGTCGTTGTACGACGAGATCGACGACGACGGGGTGAACGACGGTGCGCCGGGCGACCGCGCACCGGGCGAGGCGGCGCGGAGGGAAGCAGCGCCGGGCGAGGCGGCCACGGCGTTCTGGGGCGCCCCTCGCGCCCCGCTCACCCTCTCCGTGTCGTCGGACGGCGGCAGCACCTGGCCGGTGCGCCACGATCTGGAGACGGGCGACGGCTACTGCCTGACGAACAACTCACGGCACGGCCTGAACCGCGAACTGTCCTACCCGTCCATCGCCCAGGCGTCCGACGGAACCCTCCATGTCGCCTACACCCGTCACCGGCGCACCATCGCGTATGTGCGCCTCAGCCCCGCCTGGATGGCCTGGGCCCTCCCTCCGGGCGCCCGGTGCCGTACGCCTCCAACTGGTCCACCAACTCGCGAGGATGGCTGAGCGGGGCCAGATGGCCGCCGGGTACCTCGTCCGGGGTGATCCCGAGCCGTTCGCGCGCGACGCGCCGCTGGAAGTCGGCCGGGAAGAACCGGTCGTCACGTCCGGTGATCACCCGGGTCGGTACGTCGGGCCAGGCGTCGAGGGTGAACGGGGTGCCGAACGCGGCGTCGGACTCGTCCCGGTTGTTCTTCAACAGAGCGTCGATCTCGGACTGGGGCAGGTCGTGCAGGAAGTACGTCGCGAGGTCGAACCCGGCGTCCGGGTCCCGGCCCTCGCGTACGTCGCTCGCGCGCAGCGCGGCGGCCTGGCCCGTGGCGTCCCACCACTCCCCCGGTGTCTCGCCCGGCCGCGGAATCATCCCGTTGACCAGGACGAGCAGCGACGCGGGCAGCCGGGCGCACACCAGCGGCGCCGTGAACCCGCCCAGCGACTGGCCGACGACGACGAGTCCGCCCGGGTCGCCGTCGACCGCCTTGCCGTCCGCTTCGACCGCTTCGACCACGAGGTCGGTGTACTGCGGCAGTCCGGCGGCGGGGTCGTCGCCCGGCAGGTCCACGGCGATCGTGTGCCGGCCGCGGCGGCGCAGCTCGTCCTCGACCAGATGCCAGAACGCGGCGACGCCGCCCGCTCCGGGAATCAGCACGTAGGTGCTCATGACGCTCCTGCTCCCCTGTAGGTACTCCGGGTCGACACCCGGAGTAGGGCCATGATGCCCCGGTCCGTCTCGCCGGGTGGGCGGCGCCGGGACGACCTACGATGGCGGCGACGCCTGGGGAAGGTTCCTCGTATGACGAAGCTCGGACTCCCGGACACCATTCGCGCCTGCCTGTTCGACCTCGACGGAGTCATCACCAAGACGGCCGTCGTGCACGAGGCGGCCTGGAAGGAAACGTTCGACGCGTTCCTGCGGCAGCGTGACGGCGCCGACTTCCGGCCCTTCGACGCGACGGACTACGACCAGTACGTGGACGGTCGGCCACGCGCCGACGGTGTGCGGACGTTCCTCGCCTCGCGCGGGATCGAGCTGCCCGAGGGCGGGCCCGACGACCCGCCGGACGCCCCACCGGGCGAGATCACCGTCCAGGGGCTCGGCAACCGCAAGAACGCCCTGGTGCTCGCGAAGATCCGGGAGGGTGGTGTCGAGGCGTACGACGGCACGCTGCGGTACATCGACGCGGTCCGCGCCGCCGGTCTGCGGACGGCGGTCGTGTCGTCCAGCGCCAACTGCCTCGACGTGCTGCGCGCGGTCCACGCGGAGGACCTGTTCGACGTGCGGGTGGACGGCGTAGTCGCCGTGGAGCGCGGGCTGCCGGGCAAGCCGCAGCCGGACACGTTCCTCGCGGCGGCGCAGGACCTCGGGGTCCAGGCGTCGCGGGCGGCGGTCTTCGAGGACGCGCTCGCCGGGATGGACGCGGGCCGTTCGGGCCACTTCGGGTATGTCGTCGGCGTGGACCGTGTCGGCCAGGCGGAGGGGCTGCGCGCGCACGGCGCGGATGTCGTCGTCAAGGATCTCGCCGAGCTGGAGAACGGGGCATGATCACCCATTCGTCGTACGCGGTCGAGCCGTGGACGCTGCGCGAGACCGGGCTCAAACTGGACGTGCTGCCGCAGAGCGAGTCCATCTTCGCGCTGTCGAACGGGCACGTCGGATGGCGCGGAAACCTCGACGAGGGAGAACCGCACGGACTGCCCGGCTCCTATCTCAACGGGGTCCACGAGCTGCATCCGCTGCCGTACGCCGAGGCGGGATACGGCTATCCGGAGTCCGGGCAGACCGTCATCAACATCACCAACGGCAAGATCATCCGGCTGCTCGTGGACGACGAGCCGTTCGATCTGCGGTACGGGCGGCTGCGTTCGCACGAGCGGGTACTCGATCTGCGCGGCGGCCTCCTGGAGCGGACCTGTGAGTGGACGTCACCCGCCGGCTGCACGGTCCGGGTGCGCTCCACACGGCTGGTGTCCTTCACGCAGCGCGCCATCGCCGCCATCGCCTACGAGGTGGAGGCCGTCGACGGCGAGGTACGTGTCGTCATCCAGTCGGAGCTGGTCGCCAACGAGCAACTGCCCACCAGGGTGGGCGACCCCCGGGCGGCGGTGGCCCTGGAGTCGCCGCTGGACGGCGAGGAGCACTTCGCGGTGGGCAAGCGGCTGAAGCTGGTGCACCGCACCCGCCAGAGCGAACTGCGGGTCGCGGCGGCGGCCGACCATGTCGTCACGGGCCCCGACGGCACCCGCACGGACAGCGAGTCCGTGGACGACACCGCCCGGCTCACCGTCACCTCCGTGCTCTCCCCCGGGCAGACGCTGCGCCTGGAGAAGCTGGTGTCGTACGGCTGGTCCGCCACCCGTTCCCTGCCGGCCGTGAGCGACCAGGTGGACGCGGCGCTCGCGGCGGCGTCGGCCGTCGGCTGGCAGGGCGTCGTCGATGAACAGCGGGCCTATCTGGACGACTTCTGGGCGCGCTCGGACGTCGAGGTCGACGGTGACGAGGAGATCCAGCAGGCCGTCCGCGTCGCACTGTTCCATGTGCTCCAGGCCGGTGCGCGGGCGGAGCAGCGGGCGATTCCGGCGAAGGGACTGACGGGCTCCGGGTACGACGGGCACGCGTTCTGGGACACCGAGAGCTTCGTGCTGCCGCTCCTGACGTACACCGCGCCGGACGCCGTCGCGGAGGCGCTGCGGTGGCGGCAGAACACGCTGCCCGCCGCGCGGGACCGGGCGACCCAACTCGGCCTCCAGGGCGCGGCGTTCCCCTGGCGCACCATCGACGGCTCGGAAGGCTCGGCGTACTGGCCGGCCGGTACCGCCGCGTTCCATGTGAACGCCGACATCGCGGACGCCGTGCTGCGGTACGTGGCCGCGACGCAGGACGAGGACTTCGAGCGGGACACCGGGGTCGAACTCCTGGTGGAGACCGCCCGGTTGTGGCGGTCGCTGGGGCATCACGACCATCACGGCAAGTTCCACATCGACGGGGTCACGGGCCCGGACGAGTACAGCGCGATCGCCAACGACAACACGTACACCAACCTGATGGCACGGACGAATCTGCTGGCCGCCGCGGACATGGTGGAGCGGCATCCGCACCGCGCCGCGGAACTCGGCGTCGACGACGAGGAGAGCGCGAACTGGCGCGACGCCGCCGACGCCATGCACATCCCCTACAACCACGAACTCGGCGTGCACGAACAGGCGTCGGGGTTCACCCGCTACCAGGTGTGGGACTTCGCCGGGACACGGGCCGACCAGTACCCGCTGCTGCTGCACTTCCCGTACTTCGACCTCTACCGCAAGCAGGTCATCAAGCAGGCGGACCTCGTCCTCGCGATGTACAAGTGCAGCGAGTACTTCGACGAGGAGCACAAGGCCCGTAACTTCGACTACTACGAGCCGCTGACCGTCCGCGACTCGTCCCTGTCGGCGTGCTGCCAGGCCGTCATCGCCGTGGAGGCGGGCCATCTGCACCTCGCCTACGACTACTTGGCCGAAGCGGCGCTGATGGATCTGGAGGACCTGGAGAAGAACACCAAGGACGGGCTGCACATCGCGTCACTGGCCGGGACCTGGATGGCGCTGGTCGCCGGGTTCGGCGGGATGCGGCACATCGGGGACACACTGGAGTTCACCCCGCGGCTGCCGGAGAAGTTCAGCCGGCTCGCATTCACGATGGAACTCCTGGGGCGGCGGCTGCGAGTGGAGATCACGGCGGCCACGGCGACGTACACACTGCTCGCGGGGTCACCCCTGAAGATCCGCCACTTCCGGCAGCCGCTCACCCTGACGCTGGAGGCGCCGCTGAGCCGGGAGATTCCGGCCGCCACGGTACGGCCGGCGCCGGAGCAGCCCGCGCACCGGGAGCCGAACCACCGGCCCTGAGGGGTAATCGTGTGGACGGTGGGCGGCGCGAGTCCCTAGGGTGATCCCGTGTCCAGCCCCGAGGCGTCCAAACTCTAGCCACCGGTTCCCGTCCGGTGGCTGCTCGCGTGGAGCCCCGAGCCGTAGTGCTCCGGGTGTGTGCTCCTGTGCCCTGAGCCTCTCTTCCCGTCCTTCGGGCCTTACCCCCTTCTTCGGGTTCTTGGGGCTTTCCCGTGCTCCGGGGCGTTGCCGCGAGCCGCCGCTGCCTTTGTCGATCCTCGATGCGGTTGCGGAGTTCTGCTGTGCCTTTGGCTCTCTATCTGCTCGGACTGGCGGTATTCGCCCAGGGAACGTCCGAGTTCATGCTGTCCGGCCTCCTGGTGGATATCGCGCGTGACCTTCACGTGTCCGTCCCGGTGGCGTCCTCACTGACCTCGGCGTTCGCCGTGGGCATGGTCGTCGGCGCCCCCGTGATGGCGGTGCTGAGCATGCGCTGGTCCCGACGGAACGCTCTGCTGTTCTTTCTGATCCTGTTCCTCCTCGTCCATGTGGTGGGCGCCCTGACGTCCACGTTCTGGGTTCTGCTGGCCACCCGTGTCGTCGCTGCGCTGGCCAACGCCGGTTTCCTCGCGGTCGCCCTGGTGACCGCAGTCGGTCTCGTCGGCCCCGAGGCCAAGGGGCGCGCCACATCGGTCCTGCTCGGCGGGGTGACGCTCGCCTGTGTCGCGGGCGTGCCCGGCGGTGCGGTGCTCGGTCAGCACTGGGGCTGGCGGTCGGCGTTCTGGGCGGTGGTCGTGGTGTCGGTACCGGCGGTCTTCGCCATCCTGCGGTCGGTTCCTGGCGGGTCCGGCGACACCGAGGACGCTCCCGGCACTGCGCGTGAGGGGTCGGGCAGGCGCGGCGGCGGTCGTGTACGGGCCGAGTTCCGTGCGCTGCGACGGCCCCGGCCGCTGGTGATCCTGGCGCTCGGCGCCCTCGTGAACGGCGCGACCTTCTGCACCTTCACCTATCTGGCGCCGCTGGCCACGGACGTGTCCGGCATCGGCGCCGGCTGGGTGCCGGGAGTGCTGGCGCTGTTCGGCCTCGGGTCGTTCCTGGGCGTCACCGTCGCCGGCCGCATCGCCGACACCCGTCCGCTGCCGGTGCTGGTGATCGGTGGAGTGGCGCTGTGCGCCGGTTGGGTCGTGTGTGCGCTGACGGCGGGCGACGCGACGGTGACCCTGGTCCTGGTCCTGGTGCAGGGCGCGCTCTCCTTCGGCGTCGGATCGACGCTGATCGCGCAGGCGCTGTACGCGGGTGCGGGCGCGCCGACGCTCGCCGGTGCCGGTGCGACGGCCGCGTTCAATGTGGGGGCGGCGATCGGGCCCTGGCTCGGCGGCGTCGCCATCGGCACCGGATCCGGCTACCGGTCGGCGGTGTGGGTGAGTGCGGCTCTGGTGGCACTCGCCCTGGTCACGGGCGGTGCGGCCCTGTCGGCGGGGCGGCGCGTGGCACGCCGTCGCGAACGCTCCGGGCTCCGGGCGACAAGTACGGGGTGAGGCCGCTGCGCATGTGGCCGTGACAGGGAGGTCCGGTGGAGACGGACGACGAACCACTCGCCCGATCGGTACGGGGCGACGTCCGACAGAAGACCGGCTCGCGCTGACGCATGCCGGGCACGGGGGGCCGGCCGCTGGGCCGGTCCCCCTCGGCGCTTCCGGAGAGGCGCACGGTCAGCTGCGCCCGCTGTCAGAACCGGCCGGTGACCTTGTCCGGCGTGACGCGGACGATGACGCGGTCGCCGTCGTTCTTCGACGCCGGGTTGAAGGTGGCGTAGTCCTGGCCGGTGTACTTGTGCGACAGCGTGTTCACGAGTTCCTTGGTGGTGTCCGGTGTGACGGTGGCGGTGCCCCGGACCTCGGCGTAGGTGTACGGGTTGTCGGCGGGGCTGATCAGGACGGTGACCCGGGGGTCGCGGGCGACGTTCTTGCCCTGCTGCCGGTCCACGGTCGTGGAGAACAGCAGATCGTCGCCGTCGCGGATCATCCAGACCACCGTCAAGTGCGGTCGCCCGTCGGGGAGTACGGTCGCCACGGTCACGAATGCCCGTGAGTCGTCGAGGTACTTCTTCAGGTCGTCGGAGAGACCAGCTGCCACGGTCGCGATCCTTACGTAGGAGAAGGACAGGTCGTACGGCACGAAGGCCGCACCGAGTGCAACATCGCTCGGGGCGCCGGGCATTCCGCGGTCAACAGCGTCGGTACACATGGCCTTTCGTGCCGGCGGGCTCCACATCGAGGTCGCGCAGGGTGATGGAGAGGTCTTCGCCCCAGGTGCGGCAGGCGGTCGCGAAGTCGGCCTTCACGTACTCGATGTCGAAGACCCTGCCCCGGTAGGCGTCGGCGAAGTCGCCGCACTCGTCGTAGCGGGCGCACTCCTCGACAACGGCGAAGTCGAAGCCGACGCGGGCGCGGTGCGGCAGCAGGTCGGTGGTGTTCTTCTGCGCGATGGCCAGGCCCTGTTCATGGGCGCGGTCCGCGAGGAGCGTCGCGAAGGCGACGGCGTCGGCCACGTCGAGCAGGTCGTCGGAGCGCTCGTACGAGTCGAGGTTGTCCGGCTCCACGGCGTCGTACCCGGCGTCGGCGCAGCCGTCGATCCAGGGGCCGACGATGTCCATGAGGGCGTCGCGTCGGGCGGGTGTGCTGATGTCGAGGAGGGGTTCCGTCCAGTCCTCGTCGATGACGAGGTGCCCGTCGTCGGCGCGCAGCAGCAGCAGGTCAGGGTGGTGGTCCTGCCACCAGGTGACGGCATCGCCGGGCTGGGCCTGGAAGGCGTTGACGTAGCAGATGTTGTAGAGCCCGGGGACCGGGTCGGCGGTGCGGTCGCGGGAGACGGCGCGCACCTGGTCGGGCGGGGTGTACGGGCCGCCGAGCTGGTAGTCGAAGGCGGCGCCCGGGACGGGCTTGCGTACGGCGGTGCCGCTTTTCGTGGAGCCACTTTTCGTGGGTCCTATGTCGCCGTCCTGCCCTCCGGTGTCCGGGGACGAGCAGGCCGCCGTGAAGGTGAGCAACAGGGCGGCGCCAAGGCCCGCCAGGCGCCCGGCTGTTGGCGCGGCGCCGTGCGTCGATCGCATCAACGGGTGCCCGGCCGAGGGCTGTTGGGGTGCGCCGCCGCGTACAGCGAACCGAGGAGCGCGAGCGAGTCAACGTCAGCGCTGCCCGGTTCGGCGGTGCCGACGAGGAGGTACTGCCCCGGCGTGCCCTGCACGTCGAACGCCTGGTACGTCAGCCTGACGCGACCGACGTCGGGGTGGTGGAACACCTTGGTCCTGCTACCGAGCCGGGACACGTCGTGGTCACGCCACAGGGTCGCGAACTCCGCGCTGCTGTCGAGGAGTTCGTCGACGAGCGCACTGATTCCCGGGTCGGCCCTGGCCTCTCCCGCGGCCAGCCGCAGCGCCTCGACGGAGTCGCGGGCGACGGTCGCCCAGTCGGCGAACAGCTCACGGGCGGCGGGGTCGTGGAAGAGGGAGCGGACCATCCGGCGGGAGTCCGCGAGCGGCGCGAGGAGGGCGTCGGCGAGCGTGTTCGACGCCAGGACCTCCAGGCGCCGGTTGACGACATAGGCGACCGCGCCGGGGAAGCCGTCCATCAGCTGGAGCAGGGCGGGGTCCACGTCGTCGGGCCGCTCGTCAGGCTGCTCCTTCGGTACCAGTCCGGCGAGGCGGTACGCGTGCCAGCGGGCGTCCGTGCCGAGGTGCAGAGCACCGGCGATGGCGTCGACGACCTGGTTCGACGGGCTGCGTTCGCGGCCCTGTTCCAGGCGGGCGTAGTAGTCGGCGCTGACGCCCGCCAGCACGGCGACCTCCTCCCGCCGCAGGCCCGCGACGCGCCGCGCCCCGGAGCTGCGGAGACCGACGTCCTCCGGCTTCAGCCGGGCGCGCCGGGCACGCAGGAACTCCCCCAGCTCGTAACCGCTCATCCCCGAATCCTATGCCGCCGCTTCCCCGCGCTCCATTCCAGGTCAGGTGGTGTCCGGCCGGGAGCGGGCGGCGATGAGGCCGCGTACCTCCGCCTCGGCGTGTGCGGCGGGGACGCCTGCCGCGATCAGGGTGGCGACAGCCGCGCCGCCGCCCTGGTCGTCCTCCCAGGCGCCGGTGTTGACGCTCTCCAGCAGGGAGAGGACCAGGGCTTCCAGAGCGGTACTGAGTACGTCGGCGGGGACGTGGTCGTGGAACACACCCGCCCGCCGACCGCTCTTCAGGATGCCGATGGCCTCGCGGCGGGCCGGTGCCAGGACCTCCGAGACCCGTTCGGCGCCCAGGTCGTGGCGGGCCAGCGCGAGCAGCATCCGGTAGCGGTCGCCGATCGGCCAGATCGCCAGGACGAACCGCCCGAGGGCACGCTCGTACGGCTCGTCCGGGACGCTCGCCTCGGTCACCGCGTCGCGCAGCGCGTCGGCCGCCTCGTCGGCGAGCGCTTCGAGGAGGGCGAGCCGTCCGGGGAAGTGGCCGTAGAGGGTGCGCCGGACGACGCCGGCGGCCTGGGCGATGTCCTCCAGGGAGACGTCCGGGTTCCGGCCCAGCTCGTGCCGGGCGACGGCCAGGATGCGGGCCCGGTTGGACCGGGAGTTGCTTCGCTGGGGCACGCGGGGGGCGGGCTTGGTCACAGCTCAGTACCTCGATGACGTGGTCGCGTCGCACGGGCGTTCCCGTGGGTGTACGGCCCATTTTCCCATCCGGTGGCGCCGGGCGCTCCGCTGGAAGACCGGTGCGGAAACCGCCGGCCGTCAGTGGCTGGTCGCGCCCAGGCGGCGGAGCCGCACCCGCTCCGCGCCTCTTGCGGGGTCTGTCCCGCACCGGATCTCGCCGATCCCGCTCAGCGTCCGCGCAGCTCTCGGAAGAACGCCCGCACGTCGGCGACGAGCAGGTCCGGTTCCTCCAGCGCCGCGAAGTGACCACCCCGGTCGAACTCCGTCCACCGCACGATGCGGTTCGTGCGCTCGGCGATGTGCCGCAGGGGGATGAAGTTGTCTTCCGGGAACACGGCGAGGGCGGTGGGCGTGGTCGACGGCTCGGGCGGGGCGCCCCGGTAGTCGGCGTGCGCGCGTTCGTAGTAGATGCGGGCGGAGGAGCCCGCGGTCCGGGTGAGCCAGTACAGCATCACGTTCGTGAGGAGCAGGTCACGGTCGATCGCACCGCCAGGGCGCTCGCGGGTGTCGCTCCACTCGTGGAACTTCTCGGCGATCCAGGCGAGTTGGCCGACCGGCGAGTCGGTGAGTCCGTAGGCGAGGGTCTGCGGCCGGGTGGACTGGAGGTCGGCATAGCCCTGCCGGTCGCGGAGCCACGCACGATGACGGGCGTACGAGGCGTGGGTGCGGTCGCGTTCCGCGGGGCTCAGCGCGGCCAGTTCGTCCGGGTCGGGCTCCCGGGTCGCGTCGCCTCCGGGCAGCAGGTTCAGATGGACGCCGATGACCCGCTCGGGGTGGATACGGCCGAGTTCGCGGGAGATCGCGGCGCCCCAGTCGCCGCCCTGGGTGCCGTAGCGCGCGTACCCCAGGCGGTCCATGAGGACGGCGAACGCGGCGGCGACCCGCTGGTACTCCCAGCCCGTCTCGCGCGTCGGCCCGGAGAACCCGAAGCCGGGGATGTGCGGGAGCACCAGGTGGAACGCGTCCGCCGGGTCGCCGCCATGCGCGCGGGGGTCGCAGAGCGGTCCGGCGATCCGCGTGAATTCCGCGATCGAGCCGGGCCAGCCATGCGTGACGATCAGCGGGGTGGCGTCCGGTTCCGGGGAGCGGATGTGCGCGAAGTGGACGGTGGCGCCGTCGACGGTGGTCGTGAACTGCGGCCAGGCGTTCAGGCGGGCCTCGGCGGCCCGCCAGTCGTAGCGGTGGCGCCAGTGGTCGACGAGTTCCCTGAGGTGACCGACCGGGACGCCGCGGTCCCAGCCCACGCGGGGGAGTTCGTCGGGCCAGCGGATCCGGTCGAGCCGGTCACGCAGATCGTCCAGCTCGCTCTCGGCGATATCGATACGGAATGGCTCGATGCCGGGTGCGGAGGGGCCGGGGCGGCCGGGATTGCCGAGGTGGGTGGGGTGGGCGGGCTGGCTGGAGTCGTCGGCTGAAGTAGTCATCGCCGGGGATGGTAGGCGCGGGTGCGACGTGACGCGTAGCCCTTTTGGATCAAGCAGCCAACGGCTCGCCCCCGAGCGGACCTGCACGCCCCGGTGAAGAATTCCTCCATGGCCCGTGGAGAACTCACGACCCGGACGGACAGCGGTGTGGCACAGGTCACCCGGGAACTCACCTCGCACCTCGTCCGTTATCCGAACGCACCGACCCGCCACGACCAGGATCGAGGAATCACCGCTTTGTCCGCCAGTTCGACGGACCCTCCGGGACACAGTCCCGGACCATCCCGCCTCCGCACCCCTGACCACGGCACCCGGCGGGATGGTGTCCGATGAATGCCGTACTGGGCCTGCTGGCCGTCTTCGTCCTGACCGCCGGCACCGGCTACTTCGTCGCCCAGGAATTCGCCTACGTCTCCGCAGACCGCCTCGCCCTGGCCCGCGAAGCCGAAACCGGCGACCGCAACGCCACCCGCGCCCTGACCGTCCTGGGCCGCCTGTCCTTCATGCTCTCCGGCGCCCAGCTCGGCATCACCGTCACCGGACTGATCGTCGGCTTCCTCGCCGAACCCTCCGTCTCCGCCCTCCTGCACCCCGCCCTCTCCGGAACCGGCCTCCCCGACAGCGCGGTCACCGCCCTGTCCGTCACCCTCGCCTTCGTCCTGGCCACCGTCATCCAGATGGTGCTCGGCGAACTGGCCCCCAAAAACCTCGCCCTGGCCGTCCCCGAACGCCTCGCCAAAACCCTGGCCCCCTCCACCCTCGCCTACCTGAAGGTGGTCGGACCGCTGGTGCGGATCTTCGACGGCGCGGCGAACCGGCTGCTGCGCCGGATCGGCATCGAACCCGTCGAGGAACTCCACCACGGCGCCACCCTGGAAGAACTCGGCCACCTCATCGGCGAGTCCCACCAGCAGGGCCAGCTCCCCCACGACACCGCCGAACTCCTCGACCACGCCCTCGACTTCTCCGAACGCACCCTGGACGAGGTCATGGTCCCCCGCGCCGACGCCGTCTTCGTCCGCAGCGACGCGAGCGCGACGGAGGCGGTCGAGCTGATCGGAAAACACGGCCACTCCAACTACCCCGTCCTGGGCGACCACCCCGACGACATCACCGGTGTCCTGGGGGTGCGGGAGCTGATGCGGCTGCCCGCCTCCCGCCTCGCCGTCACCACCGCCGCGACGCTGGCCCGGCCCGCGCTGCTGCTGCCCGACACCCTCGAACTGCCCCGGGCCGTGACCCGGATGCGGGAGAGCGACGACGAGTTCGCGGTCGTCCTGGACGAACACGGCGGCATCGCCGGGATCGTCACCTACGAGGACATCGCCGAGGAACTCGTCGGAGACATCGCCGACGAGAGTGACACCGTCACCGAACCCGCCCGCCCGGACGGCGACGGCTGGCTGGTCGATGCCGGACGCCGGCTGGACGAGATCGCCGAAGCCACCGGCATCACCCTCCCGCCCGACGACGACTACGACACCGTCTCCGGACTCATCGTCGACCGCCTCGGCCGCTTCCCCACCGTCGGCGACCACCTCACCCTCCCACTCGACAACGGCGACACGGTGGTCATCGACGTACGGACCCTCAACCGGCACGTGCCCGAACGAGTACGCCTGGAACACCGGCCCCGACCCGACCGCCACACGGACGACCCGGACACCTTGGACGACACACACGACCCGGACGGCACCAACCCCCACACCACCCAGTACCGGCACAAGGGCAAGAAGGACAAGGAGGAGCAGGCATGAGTTTTCCGATGGCTTTGTTCGTGACCGTCCTGCTCCTGGTCGGCAGCGGCTTCTTCGTGGCGGCCGAGTTCGCCCTCGTCGCCGCCAAACGCCACCGCATGGAACAGGCAGCCGCCTCCGGACAGCGCGGCGCCAAAGCCGCCCTCGCCGGCATGCGCGAACTCTCCCTCATGCTCGCCGGCGCCCAACTCGGCATCACCGTCTGCACCCTGGGACTCGGCTCCCTCTCCAAACCCGCCATCTCCCACGAACTCGGACCACTCCTGCACACGCTGGGCCTGCCCAGCGGTGTGAGCTACGGCGTCTCCTTCGCCATCGCCATGATCGTCGTCGTGTTCCTGCACATGGTCGTCGGCGAAATGGCACCCAAATCCTGGGCCATCGCCCACCCCGAACGCTCCGCGATGCTGCTCTCACCCCCGTTCCGGGCCGTCGTGAACGTCGTACGCCCACTCATCCAGGTACTGAACCGCGTGAGCAACGCACTGGTACGACTCTGCCGGGTCACCCCCCGCGACGAACTCACCGAAGTCCACAACCGCGAGCAACTCACCCATCTCGTGGCGGAGTCCCAGCGGCTCGGCCTGATCAGTGAGACCGACTCGGAGTTGATCACCCGTTCGCTGACCGAGCCGCACACACCGGTGGGTGACCTTCAAGTGCCGGCCGCCGACATCACCTGGGTGGACGGCGGGGCCAATGTCGACGGGATCCTCGACGTGGCGTCGGCCGGTGACCGTACCCGGCTGCTGGTGCGGGAGAACGGCACGGTCCTCGGTTCGGTGCACGCCCGTGACGCGCTGGTCGCCCGCGCACAGGCCCGGACGACTACCGCACGCCAACTGGCTCGACCTCTGCCGGAGTTGACCACGGACGACACGGTGGCGCACGCCGTCGAGCAGTTGCGGCAGCGTCGGACGTCACTGGCCGTGGTCCGCGACGACGCGGGACGGCTCACGGGGCTGGTCAGCCTGGACGACCTGCTGGCCCGGTTCCTTCAGCCCCGCACGACCGCGTGAGGATCGCCCTATGCTGACCGCATGATCGATCTGCCACTGTCGGTACTCGAAGTCGCCATGGTCGAGCACGGCCGTCCCGCCACCGAGGCACTCGCCAACTGCGCTGGATTCGGCGATGAGTTGGAGCATCTTGGCTACGGCAGGATCTGGTTCGCCGAGCATCACCACTCCCCCGCGATCGGCGCCTTCCCGCCGGCGGTGATGACCGCGCACGTCGCGGCGACGACCTCGTCCATCCGGGTGGGTTCGGGCGGTGTGCTCGCGCCGAACCACGCCCCGGTGGTGGTCGCCGAGCAGTTCACGACGCTGGCAGCGCTCCACCCGGGCCGGATCGACCTGGGGATCGGGCGCGGCCCCGGCACCTTCCACGAGGGGACCGCCCGCGCGCTACGGCGGGGCGCCGGGCCGGTCACGGACGACGAGTACCGGGGGGACGTGGCGGCCACACTCGGGTTCCTCGCCGAGTTCGAGTTCGGTGCGCTGCCCGAGCCCTGGCTGCTGGCGTCGAGCGGCGCCGGTGCCGAACTCGCCGCCGCGCTGGGGCTGCCGATCGCCTTCGCGCACCACATCCGGCCGGACAACACGGTCCCCTCCCTCGAACGGTACCGGGCCGCCTTCCGCCCCTCGCGATGGTGCGAGGAGCCCCGGGTCCTCGTGTGCGTCCAGGTGGTGTGCGGTGAGACCGAGGAGCAGGTCGCCGAGATGGCGCGGCCCATGGAGGTGGTCAAGCTCGGTCTGCTCAGGGGGCACAGTGACGAGGCGTTCCCGAGCCCGGAGGCCGCGGCGGCCCGGCGGTTCACCTCGGAGGAGGAGGACCTGCTCGCCGGATTCCGCGCCCACCAGGCCGAGGGCACGCCCGACCACGTGGGCCGCCGGTTCGCTCAACTCGCCGACGCGACAGGCGCGGACGAGCTGATGCTGGTGACGCCGGTGTACCACCTGGGCGACCGGATCCGTTCCTTCGAATTGGTGAGCAAGTTGGCGACCGGCGGCGCGCGGGTCTGACGCGGGCCGCCCCGGACACCCGGGGCTCAGCACCCCTCGCGCACCGGGAACGGGCCGCCGGGCAGGGAAAAGGCCCCGGCTGGACGGGGGAGACCAGCCGGGGCCGTTCAGGGGCGGGATACGACGGAGCCACCGGGGGGCAGTGCCCCCGCCGTACCCACGCAATAGGTGAACGATAAACCACAGCCGAATGTTCCGGCCCCTCTGTGACGTGGGGCACGGTCCTGTGGAGACCCGCCTTCGCGGACCGATCATGTGGGCACCAGCATCGAGGGCCGTTCACGTGAAGCCCACCTTGGGGGACACTTCAGCGGCCCTGGTCCCCTCGCCGCCCCCTGCGCTCGCGGCGCTCGCGCTCGTCCCGTTCCCGCAGCGGCCAGCTCCGGCTCGCCTCGCCCGGTGCCAACTGATCGACCACCTCGGCGAGTTCCCCGCACGCCTCCTCGATCCGCAGACGGGTGTTGTACTGCTCCGCGACGAGCGCCGCGAGCAGCAGGCCGCTCAGCGCGAGCGACACGTTGAAGGCTTGCAGATTGATCATGATTTCGAGGCGGCTGCGCCGGCTGAAGGGGCCGACGGCGT
Organism: Streptomyces sp. NPDC058001; assembly: GCF_042886315.1. Taxonomy (NCBI): domain Bacteria; kingdom Bacillati; phylum Actinomycetota; class Actinomycetes; order Kitasatosporales; family Streptomycetaceae; genus Streptomyces; species Streptomyces sp. NPDC058001. The sequence goes on along the minus strand of NZ_JBHVQT010000005.1, from coordinate 72,912 downwards.
CGACCGCCGCCACGGCGGCGAGCACGGAGATGAACAGGGCGGACAGCGTGCTGCCGACGAGTTGGAAGCGCAGCGCCGCCCAGATCAGCAGCGGGTAGGCGAGGAAGAGCAGGCAGAGGGAACTGTGGGTGGCGTACGGCGCCACGACCGCCGTGCACACGACCAGGGCCAGGACCTCGCCCCAGCGTGCCGTGGAGTGCGGCCACCGGGACTGCGTGAGGAGCAGCAGGACCGGGGTGACGATGAGGACGCCCATCGCGTCGCCCGCCCACCAGGCCGACCACACGGGCCAGAAGTCTTCCGCGGCGATCTTGCCCGTGACGTACAGCACGCCCACGCCGGATGTGGCGCTGATGAGCATGCCGATGAGGGCGCCGAGGAAGACGAGGGCCAGGCCGTCCGACAGCCGGTCCAGCTCCTTGCGGAATCCCACCCGGCGCAGCATCAGGTAGGAGCAGATCGGGGCGACGGTGTTGCCGACCAGGAATCCGAGGATGTTCAGCTGGAGCGCACTGATCGAGATGATGATCAGGAAGGAGCCGAGCGCGATCCCCGGCCAGCAGCGCAGCCCGAACACGAGCAGGGCGGTCAGCGCGATGCCGGTGGGCGGCCAGATCGGGCTGACCACGGACTCCTCCACCATGAGCGACTTCAGCAGGCCGAGCCGTCCTCCGGCGTAGTAGCAGGCGGCGACGGCGAGGATCTCCAGGACCGTCCTGACCCTTCGGCTGCTGAGCTGGATAGGCACCACGGCAGCCATGAGACACCGGCGCCAGGCCAGGCACGAGGCGTGACACGCTCGGTCCCGGTCCGCTTTTCCCCTGGTCACACCGGGCGACCGGTCGGACGCCAGGGGCCCGGCGGCCCGGTACGGGCGTGCGGCGACTACGCCGGACGGGGTGCGTCGTGGCAGATGACGAGTACGGCGGCGTCGTCCTCGTGGCCGATCGATGAGGCCAGCTCCATGACGCCGGAGGCGAGGTCGTCGGCGTCCGTGCCCGCGACGACCGCGTCACCGGCGAGCCGTGCCACCTGACCGAGGCCCTTGTCCACGGCGAGCGAGGGGCCCTCAACGACACCGTCGGTGACGAAGACGAAGGCACCGGCCGTGGCCGGCCGATAGAGGGTCACGGGGTACTCGGCGCCCTCCTCGATACCGAGGGGCAGGCCGCCCGCGTCGTCCATCACGCCGGACTGGCCCGCCGCGAGGGCCCATACCGTCGGCACATGGCCCGCGCGGGCGGTCTCCAGCTCCCAGGTGAACGGGTCGAAGCGCATCAGCGTGCAGGTCGCGAAGAGGGCGCCGCCGAGTGACAGCACCAGATCGTTGGTACGGGCCAGCAGCTCGCCGGGGTCGCGGACGACCGACGCGAGCGCGCGCAGTCCGACCCGTACCTGTCCCATGAACGCGGCGGCCTCGATGTTGTGGCCCTGGACGTCGCCGATGGAGAAGCAGAGGGAGCCGTCGGGCAGCCGGAAACCGTCGTACCAGTCGCCGCCGACGTTGAGTCCGGTGTCGGCGGGCCGGTAGCGGGCGGCGACCCGTAGGCCGGGGACGTCCGGGAGGTCGGCGGGGAGCATGTCCCGCTGCAACGCGAGGGCCAGTTCGATCCGGGCCCGCTGGCCCTCGGCGCGCTCCCTGGCCTCGGCCGTCAGCGACCCGAGCCTGGACAGGAGGTCGTCAGGGCTCTCCGCGGGGCGGTTCCACGCCATGAATCAACTCCGCCGCACATCGGTTTCGAGCACCTGGCGACCCGGGCACCCGCGCCCGGTCGCTGTCGCGCCGCCGCAGCGGATCGGACCTTCCCATTCTAGTCATTCGGTCCTTTCATGCGATGAGTCCGTCACGGCATGTCATGGTCCGTCATGGTCCGTCATGTGACGAATGCTGGGCTTCCGTCGGCTGGACGGGCAGGCGGGCCGCCGACGCGAAGGCGCCGTCGTGGTGGACGAGGGCGGTGGTGTGCTCGTGGACGGCGCCGGAATCGACCTCGCCGACGACGAGCAGATGGTCGCCGACGCGCTGGCGCAGGGTGACCCGGGCGCCGAGCCAGGCGGCCACACCGTCCAGGACGGGCAGGCCGTCCGGTTCCGGTGTCCAGGGGACACCGGCGAACCGGTCGACGCCGCTGCGGGCGAACTGCCGGGCGAGGGGCGCGTTGCCAGTGCCGAGGATGTGGACGGCGAAGCGTTCCGCGTCGCGTACCGCGGGCGCGGTGGACGCGTCGAGGCCGAGGCAGAAGGAGACCAGTGCGGGTGCCAGGGACACCGAGGTGAACGAGGTCGCGGTGAATCCGGCGGGGCCCGGCACGGTGATCACCGTGACCCCGGCCGCGTGCCGCCGCAGGGTCCGGCGGAGGATCACATCGGCGGCGGGTGCCTGCGGCCGTCCGGTGGAGAGCGTCGTCATACGACTTCCCTTCAGGGCGTGGTCGGGAGGGCGGTCAGGCGTGCGGGTCGGTCTCGATCGTGAGGACGGGCCGCAGGTCAGGGGCGGCGCGCAGGCGTTCAAGCCACAGGACGACGGTGGCGGCGGTGGAGCGGTGGGTCGCGTCGTTGAGGACGTCGTGCCGTCCGTCGTGCAGCAGCCCGAAGGCCGCCCTGGGCAGCCGTGCGGCGAGGTCACGCGCCCGAGCGGTGGGCGTCAGCGGGTCGGCGGAGCCGTGCAGGACGAGTACGGGTACGTCCGGCAGCGCGTCCGCCCGCAGGTGTGGTGGTACGGGGTCGCCGATCCGGCCGCGTGCGAAGTCGGGGTCGTCGGTGAGCCGCTCACGGTGGGTGGGGCAGGCGGTGCGGGCGTCGAGTTCGCCGTCCCAGGTCCACTCGGCGGTCGGCGGTGGTGGTTCGGTGTCGCCACCGGGTTCGGGGGCGAGGGCGGTTCCGGCGACGACGACGCCGTCCGGTCGGTGGCCCGGGTCGTCCGCCGCCGCGGTGTGCAGCGCCTGGAGCGCTCCGGTGTCACTGCCGACGAGCACCACGGGGGCGACGGCGGTATCGCCGAGGGCGGTGGCGACGGTGGCCCGCAGGTCGTCGGGGCGGTCGTCGGGGGTCGTGTCGAGTGCGTGCACCACATAGCCGTCGGCGGCCAGGCGGCGCCCGAACCGCTCGTACACGAGGGCGTGTTCGCCGCGCCCGGGCAGGACGACGAGGGTGCCGCGCGGCGCGATGCCGGCGGGCGGCTGCCAGGTGTGTCCGCGCGGGCGGTCGGTGGGTACGAGGGCGGGGGCGGTGTCGAGGTGGGTCATCGGGTGCTTCCGGCGGGGGTGAGGGGCGCCGCGGTGACGGCGCGGTGGGCGAGTTCCTGGCGGACGAGCGGCAGCAGATGACGGCCGTAGTCGATGGCGTCGTCGAGCGGGTCGTAGCCGCGGATGAGGAGGGTGGTGGCGCCGATGTCGACGTAGTCGAGGAGGGCCTGGGCGACCGTCTCGGGGGTGCCGACGAGTGCGGTGGTGTTGCCGCCGGCACCGGTCGCGGTCGCGGTGGGGGTCCACAGCGCCCGGTCGTGCCGGTCGGCCTTGGCCGCGGCGGCGAGGAGGCGTCGCGAGCCCGTGTTCTGGGGTGTGGCGCCGCCGGTGTGGTGGCGGGCCTGCTCGAAGAAGGGGCGGCCCGCGCCGGACCTGATGGTGTCGAGGATGCGGTGCGCGCGTTCCCAGGCGAGTTCCTCGGTGGGGGCGAGGATCGGCCGGAAGGACACGCTGATGCCGGGCGGTTCGGTACGGCCCGCCGCCTCGGCCGCCGCGCGGACGGAGGCGATCTGTTCGGCGGTCTCGGCGAGGGGTTCGCCCCACAGCGCGAAGGTGTCGGCGTGCCGTCCGCCGACGCGGTACGCGGCGTCGGACGATCCGCCGAAGTACAGCGGAATGCCGGATTCCCGGTGCGGCGGGACGCCGGGCGCGTAGTCCTCGAAGCGGTAGTGGCGCCCTTCGTGGCTGAAGGGTTCCGGGGACGACCAGGCGCGGCGCAGGATGCCGAGGTATTCGTCGGTACGGTCGTAGCGCTCCTCCTTGTCCAGGTAGTCGCCGTCCCTGCGCTGCTCGGCGTCGCTGCCGCCGGTGATGGTGTGCACGGCGACGCGTCCCCCGGTGAACCGGTCGAGGGTGGCGAAGCTGCGGGCCGCGAGGGTGGGCGCGATGAAGCCGGGCCGGTGGGCGACGAGCAGGCCGAGGCGTTCGGTGTGCGCGGCGACATGTGCGGCGACCTGGAGGCCGTCGGGGCGCGTCGAGCTGTAGCCGATCAGGACCCGGTCGAATCCGGCGTCCTCGTGGGCGCGGGCGAAGCGGGTCGTGTACGCGACGTCGACCACGGGTCCGGTCGGGGGCCGTGTCTCGGAGGCGTCCTGGGTGCCGATCATGCCGATGAACTCGACGGAGGGCATGGTCATGTTCGGGTGCCTTTCGGTGCGGAGGGGCCGTCGCCGGGTGCGGAGCCGTCGCTGGGTGCGGAGCCGTCGCTGGGTGCGGAGCCGTCGCCGGGTGCGGACACGGGAGGGTGACCGGTGACGGGGAGCCCGTCGGGTGCGGCGCGGCGGGCGAGGGCCGCCCGGCCGACGGTGGTCAGGACGGAGTCGTCCTGGGGTGTGTGGACCCGGGCGCAGAGCACGTCCCGGTAGTGGCGTTGCAAGGGGTTCGCCCGGGTCAGGCCGTGGTTGCCGGTGAGCGCGAGGGCCTGTTCGACGGCGCCGATCGCGGCCCGGGTGCCGAGGACCTTGGCGGTGCCCGCCTGTTGGGCGGCCTCCGGGTCGCCGGCGTCGACGCGGGCCGCGAGGGTTTCCACGAGCACGGTGGTGCCGGTCAGCGCGGCCTCGATCTCGCCGACGGCGCTCTGGAAGCGCGGCAGGGTGGCGAGGGGTGCGCCAAGTACGGTGGGGACGCGTGTGTGGAGGAACCCGGTCAGCCAGTCGCGGGCCGCTCCCGCGACGCCGAGGTAGAGGGCGGTGAGGCCGAGCGCGTTCCAGGCGCCGGTGACCGGGTCGGGGCGGGCGCCCGGGGTGTCCCCCGTCGCGGTCCGGAGGCCGATGACGTCGTCAACGGGGACGCGGACGCCGTCGAGGACCACGTCGTCACTGCGGCTGGCCCGCAACCCGACGTGGTCCCAGGTCGGTTCGACGCTCAGGCCGGGCGTGCCGGCGCGGACGACGAACGAGCCGACGCGGACGGGGTCCTCGTCGGTGCGGGCGAAGACGAGCATGCGGCTCAGGCCGACGGCGCCCGTCGAGTAGATCTTGCGGCCGGTCAGCAGCCAGTGGTCCCCGGCGCGGCGCGCGGTCGTGGCGGGCAGTCCCCCGCGTACCGGACTGCCGAGTTCAGGTTCGACACGCAAGGCGTTGACGAGAGCGGGTCCTTGGGCGGCCTCCCGGAGGAAGGCGGTGTAGGACGCGGTGGGCCAGCCGGGGGTACGGGCCTCGGTGCCGTGCGTGAACAGGGTCATCGCGGTGACCAGTGCCACGGCCGGGTCGCCGGCGCCGAGCGCGGTCAGGATGCGGACGGTGTCGGCGAGGCCCGCGCCGGGTCCGCCGTGCCGGGGCGCGACGGTGGCGGTGAGCAGGCCGGCCTCCTGGACCAGGGCGAACCCTTCGGTGGGGAAGGAGCCGTCGCGGTCGTGTGCGGGCGCGCGGTCGGCGAGGGTCCGGGTGATCACGGGCAGCCGGTCCAGGTCGAGGGGCGGCAGGGCGGCGGCGGAGTCGCCGTGTTCCGTACGCGCGCGGCTGCGCGGCTCAGTGGACGTCATGCGGGCACCACCGGGTCCTCAAGGGCCACGGGGTCCGCGATCCGCTGGGTGCCCGCGCGGACGAGGTCGATGAGGGTGCCGTAGTCACGGGCGTCCGCGAGCGGTGAGAACCCACGGATGAGCAGCGTGCTCACACCGAGGGCGACGTAGTCGAGCAGGGACTCGGCGACCTGCTCGTAACTGCCCACCAGCGCCGTCGAGTTACCGGCGGCGCCGGTCGTCTTCGCGATGGCGGTCCACAGTCGCTTGTCGTGGACGTCACCCTGGGCCGCGTAGGCGAGGAGCCGTTGGGAGCCGCGCTGTTGCCCGTGGTCCAGGTTGAAGGTCGCGCGGGCCTCGCTCACCCGGTCCTTGGTGAGGCGCAGGATCTCCGCCGCCCGCTGCCATGCCTCGGCCTCGGTGGCGGCGGGCACCGGCCGCAGGCTGACGCTGAAGCGGGGGTCGCGGCCGTGCGGGGCGGCGGCGGCCCGTACCTCGCGGATACGTTCGGCGATCCCGGCCAGGGGTTCGCCCCAGAAGGCGTACACGTCGGCGTGTTTGCCACCGACCCGGACCGCGTCCTCGGACGCGCCGCCGAAGTAGACGGGAACGGGTGTGGCGGGGCGTACGGCGGAGAATCCGCCTTGGACGCGATAGAACTCGCCCTCGTGGTCGAAGGGTTCGGCCGATGTCCACTCCTTGCGGACCACGTCGAGGAAGTCGTCGGTACGGCGGTACCGCGTCGGCTTGTCTGTGAAGTCGCCGTCCCTGGCCTGGTCCGCGTCGTCGCCGCCGGTGATGACGTGCAGGGCGATCCGTCCCGGGTGGAAGGCGTCGAGGGTGGCGAACGAGCGGGCCGCGAGGGTCGGCGCGACGAAACCCGGGCGATGCGCGAGGAGAACGCCGAGTCGGTCGGTGTGGGTGAGGATCTGGTCGGCGACGGTGAAGCCGTCGGGGCTGGCGGACGAGTGCGCGACCAGGACCCGGTCGAAGCCGGACTCCTCGTGGGCTCGGGCGATGTCCCGCAGATAGCCGGGCTGGACGACCGGGCCGTGGGCATGGCCGGCCTCCGTCTGGGTGGAGATCCCGTCACGGGACGCGGTCGGCGTGCCGGCGCCGCTCTCACTGGTCTCCTGGGTCGCGGCGATGCCGATGAACTCGATGGCCATGGTGGTCAACTCCCGGGTGCGAGGGGCGTAATCGAAGGGGGCCGGTGTCAGGACCGGGGTCACTCGACGCGGTCGCGCCAGGTGCCGGCGTGGTGGCAGGCGACGGTGTGCGCGGTGCCGGCGTCCTCTCCGCCGGCGGTATCGGCGCCCTCGATGTCGGCTGCCGCACCACGCGGGGTGTCACGGCACTCCGGGTCGGCGAACCGGCAGCGCGGCGCGAACACGCACCCCACGTCCGCAGGCCAGGGCGCACGCTCCGCCGAGACCCTCAACTGCCCGAGCGGCAGCCGGTGTTCATGACGGACGCTGGGCGCCGAGGCCGTGAGCAGTGCGGTGTACGGGTGCCGGGGGCGGCCGAGCACCGCCCTGGTCGGGCCCTGTTCCACGAGCCTGCCCCGGTAGAGGACGGCGACCCGGTCGGCGATGCCGGCGAGCGAGCTGAGGTCGTGCGAGATGACGACGACGGCGAGGCCCAGTTCGCTGCGCAGCCGGTCCAGAAGGCCGAGGACGAGATTGCGGTTGGAGGCGTCCAGGGCGCTGACGGGTTCGTCGCTCAGCAGCAGCCGGGGCCGGGTGACGACCGCGCGGGCCAGCGAGACCCGCTGGCGCTGCCCGCCGGATATCTGCCCGGGGGTACGGGACCCGAGCGCGGCGGCGTCCAGACCCACCAGAGCGAGTGCCTCGTCGGCCCGGTCGTGCCGCTCCGACCGGCTCAGGGCACCGACGGCGGCGAGCGGCTCGGCCACGATACGACGTACCGTCAGATCCGGGTCCTGCGACCGCAGCGGGTCCTGGAACATGTACTGCACGCTGCCCGAGCGCCGGAACGTCCGCAGGTCGCGGCGGCGCAGCCCGGTGAGGTCGCGGCCGTCGAAGCGGACGCTGCCGGTGTCGGCGCGGACCAGTCCGACGGCGGCGCGGGCCAGGGTGGTCTTGCCGGACCCGGTCTCGCCGATGATCCCGACGATCTCGCCCGCCCGCACGGTCAGATCCACATCGGCGAGCACCCGGGTCCGGCCCGCCGAACGGCGAGCGGTGGCCCGGCGCCCGTACGACACACTCAGCCCACTGATCTCCAGGAGCGCCGGCGACGGTTCGGTCCGCGTACCCGGTTCGGTACGCGCGTCGGTGACGGGGGCGTGGCTCATACGGTGGCTCCTCGCGCTTCCGTGACGGACGTGCCGGACACCGGGAGTGCGCCGACGACATCGGTCAGGCGCAGGCAGCGGGCGCGGCGGCCGTTCGCGCGGGTGTGCAGGGCGACCGGGCCCTCGGTGCAGGCGGCGCTGGCGTAGGCGCAGCGGTCGGCGAAGCGGCAGCCGGGGAGGTCGGCGCCGGTCTCGGGCGGCCGGCCGGGAATGATGTCCAGGTCGCGGCGGTCCCAGTCCCCGATGGACGCCACCCTCAGCAGGGCCTCGGTGTAGGGGTGGGCGGGGTCGGCCAGGACGTCGGCGGTCGGTCCGTCCTCGACGATCTCGCCCGCGTACATCACGACGACCCGGTCGCAGCTCTCGGCGACCACGGCGAGGTCGTGCGTGACGAGCAGCAGCGCGAGCCCCCGCTCCTCACGGAGGGTCCGCAGTAGGTCGAGGATCTCCGCCTGGACGACGACGTCGAGCGCGGTCGTCGCCTCGTCCGCGATGAGCAGTTCGGGCTCGCAGGAGACGGCGATGGCGATGAGGACGCGCTGGAGCATGCCGCCGGAGAGTTCGTGCGGGTACTGGTGGTACACCTCGGCGGGGTCACGCAGTCCGACGGCGGCGAACAGTTCGACGGCGCGGGAGTGTGCCGCGGACCTCGACAGGCCCCGGCCCACGCGCAGTTGCTCGGCAAGCTGGCGCCCCACGGTGAGGGAAGGGTTCAGATACGAGGCCGGGTCCTGGAAGACCGCGCCGACCCGGCTGCCGCGTACGGTGTTCCATTCCTTGCGGGTGAGCGCGGTCAGCTCGACGGGTTCGGCGGCGGCGGTTCCTTCGACCTTGTCGGTTCCGTCGGTGAGGGTGACAGTTCCGGCGGTGACACGGCAGCCGGGCGGCAGGACGCCGAGCACCGAACGGCAGGTCAGGCTCTTGCCGCTGCCCGACTCGCCGACCAGGCCGACCGATTCACCGCGCGCGAGCCGCAGTGACACATCGCGGACCGCACGCACGGACCGTACGCTGTCGCCGATCGTGACGTCGAGCGCGTCGACGGTGAGAACGGGCGGGGCGTCCAGGCCCGAGTGGCCGGCCAACTGGGCTTCCGCGCCCGGGTGTTCAGACGGTCGCGACACGGCCTTCGGCCTCCTCTTCGGGTGCGGTGGATGCCGGAGCGGCGGGGCGGCGCTGTCGAGCACCGGAATCGGAATCGCGATCGGCATCGGCATCGGCATCGGCATCGGTTGCGCGGTCGGCATCGGGTGTGGCGTCGGCCGCCTCCCGTACAACCTCCGGTACGGCCGCTGTGACGAGTACCGGCTCCCCGGATCCGCTCGGCTCCCCCGCGCCGCCCGAGACCGCCGCGACCTCTCCCGCGACCGGTGCGCCGCCGTCCCGTATCGCGTCGGCGAGCAGGTTGAGGGCGCCGACCGTGATCATGATCGCGATGCCGGGAATCAGTGGTGCCCAGGGCTGCTGGGCGAGATAGCCCAGGTCGGAGGCGAGCATGCCGCCCCAGGTCGGTGCGGGCGGCTGTACCCCGAGGCCGAGGAAGGTCAGCGAGGAGACCACGAGCAGGGCCTGACCGACCGTCTGGGCGGTGGTGACGGCGATGGTCGGCAGGACCTTGCCCCAGACATGAGTGCGCAGGATCCACCACCGGGAGGCGCCCATCAGTTCCGCCGCCTCCACGTACTGCGCCTGCTTGAGGCCGAGGGCCGCCGCGCGGGTGACCCGGAAGTAGAGGGGCGCGAAGAGGACGCCGAGGGCGAGCATCGCCTGGTGCATACCGTTGCCGAGGGCGCCGACGACGGCGATGGCGAAGACGGTGAACGGCATGATCATCAAGGTGTCGGCGGCCCGTTGCGTGGTCCATTCGACGGTCCGGCCGAGCCAGACGGACGCGAGCCCGGGGACGATGCCGATGACCATCGCGGCGCCGACGGACTCCAGGGCGCCGACGAGTGAGGGTCCGGTCCCGGCGAGCAGCCGGCTCAGGACATCACGGCCGAGGTAGTCGGTGCCCAACAGGTGCTGGGCGCCCGGACCTTGGAGCATGTCGGCCGGGTGCTGGGCGAGCGGGTCGTCGGGGGCGACGGCGGCGCCCGCCACGGCGAGGAACGCGACGAGGGCGAGAACGGCCAGCGCGAGACGCGCCGTGCGCAGCCGCCAGGTGCGGCGAAGAGCCCTCATACGGCGGCTCCTTGACCCGCGTCGCCGGTCCCGCGCCCGCCCCGGGTGCGGCGGGCCGCCGGATTGAGCGCGGCGAGCGCCGCGTTGACGGCGATGTTCGCGACCAGCACGACCACGACGGTGACGAGCAGCGTGCCCTGGATGACGGGGATGTCGTGCTGTTCGGCTGCCTGGAGGGAGAGTTGGGCGATACCGGGAAGGTTGAAGATCTTCTCGGTGACGACGGCGCCGCCGAGGATGACCGGGACGCTGACACCGAGGACGGTGAGCGCGGGTCCCGCCGCGTTGCGCAGGACGTGTCCGAACAGGACGCGCCGGGCGGAGAATCCGCGCATCTCGGCGCCGGTCACATAGTTCTCGCGCAGCGCGCCGACGAGTGAGGTGCGCAGTTGCCGGGCGATCGAGGCGGCGGCGTCGAGGCTCAGCGCGAAGGCGGGCAGGATCGCGTACCGCAGCCACTCCCCCACACCCGCGCCGATCGGCTGGTAGCCGCCGGTGGGCAGGGCGCCGAACTGCACCGCGAAGACGACGATGAGGACGATGCCGATGAGGAAGGGCGGCAGGGTCGCGAGGACGGAGCAGACGAGGGTCACGGTCCGGTCGATCAGGCCGCCGTTGTCGAGGGCGGCGGCGATGCCCGCGCCGCCGCCGATGAGCACCGCGAGCAGCAGGGCGAGGCCCGCGATGGACAGGTCGACGGGCAGGGCCTGCGCGATGCTGTCGGCGACCGGGACCCCAGTGAACCAGGAGACGCCCAGGTCGCCGGTGACGGCGTTGCCGAGCCAGGTCAGGTACTGCACGGGCAGGGACCGGTCGAGGCCGAACTGCGCCTCCATCCGGGCGATGTCAGCCGGGGTCGCGAGGTCGCCGAGTACGGCGGCGGCCGGGTTGGCGTCGGAGAGCGCGCCCAGCGCGAAGGTCAGCAGGGACGCCAGGAGGAACACGGTGACGGTGACCGCGGCGACCCGTCCGAAGGAGCGGGGCGCGGCAGCGAGCCGGCTCAGCGGTCGCCGGACAGATCGCCGCTCCTTCGTCTCGGGGGCGGCCCGCGGACCGGTGGCGGTGCTCATGAGACGGAGACCCCCTCGAACCGCTGGACGACCGTATACGCGGGGATCTCGGAGACCTTGGGGTTGCGGGCCAGGATGCGCGGCACGGTGTAGAGGAAGACGTTCGGCATGGTGCGTACGGCGATACCGGTCGCCTTCTGGAGCACCTCGGGGTACCGGGGCGAGTCGAGCGGGGTGCGGCGGACGACGTCGAGCGCGGCCTCCAGTTCGGGCGGTGAGGTCCGCCCCGGGTTCATCAGCCCTTCCTTGCCGAAGAGCACCTGGAACGCCTGCGTCGCGGCGTCGCGTCCGGCGAACTGGTCGACGTAGAGGGCCTTGGCTCGCTGGATGTACACGATCTGGGTGGCCTGGTCGGCGGGGATGGTCTCGATGGTGGCGGTGATGCCGACCTTCTTGAGCTGTGCCTGGACGAGTTCCGGGACGCCTTCGCCCTTCTGCGCGGAGAGCGTGATCTTCAGCCCGTCGGCGTGGCCCGCCTTGGCCAGCAACTCCTTGGCCTTCTCCGGGTCGTAGGGGAACAGGGTGTCCAGGGCGTCGTCGTGACCGGCGTAACCCTTCGGGAAGGGCTGGCGGGTGACCTCGCCGTACCCGAACGAGGCTGTTTTGAGGAGTTCTTCGCGGTCGATGGCGTACTTCAGCGCGAGGGCGACGTCGGGGTCGGTGAACGGCTCGCGGCCGATGTGGACATCGAGGACGGCGACGACCATCGAGGGGATGACCTGTACCTCAAGTCCCGCCGCCTTGGCGGCCTTGACCTGGCTGCCGGGTATCTGGGCGACGTCGTACTGACCCGACTTGAGGGAGGCGACGACGGTCGACGGCTCGGGCAGCGGGTACAGCTCGAAGTTCGGCACCTTGATCTGCCCGGCGTCCCAGTAGGAGGCGTTGTGGCGCAGGACGGCCTTCGAGTTCTGCACATAGGAGACAAGGGTGTACGGGCCGGCGCCCGCCGGTTTGGTGGCGAGGCCCGCCGCGTCGGCCTCGAACACCTTCGGGTTGACGATCATGCCGGTCTTGCCCGCGAAGAGGGCGGGCAACTGGAAGTCGGGTTCGGCGAGCCGGAGTTCGACGGTGTGCGCGTCGAGCGCCGTCACCTTCCGCACTCCGGTGAGCTGCGCCGCGATCAGCGACTTCTCGTCGTCGCGGCCCCGCTCGATGCTCTTCTTCACGGCGGTCGCGTCGAGTGCCGTCCCGTCGCTGAACTTCAGGCCGGTGCGGAGCGTGAAGGTGACGGTGGTGCCTTCGGTGTTGTACGTCCAGGACTTGGCCAGGGCCGGTACTGCCTCACCCTTGGGGTCGAGCTTGGTCAGGCCCGCGTAGACGAGGGACAGGGCGTGTACGTCCCAGCCGGCGGACGAGGTGACCGGATCCCAGGAAGTCGGCAGGGCCCAGCCCCATTTGAGTGTGCCCTGACCCGTTCCGGCGGCCGAGGTGGAGGTGGAGCCGCAGGCGGTGAGGGCGAAGGCGGCGCCCACGCCGAGCGAGAGACCGAGGAACGATCTCCGGCCGAGTGCGGAGGTGACGGGGGGCGTCGGGGCCGTGACGGTCGGCGTGGCGGTGGACGTGGTGAGGGACTTCGGCATGGGTGCGCACCTTTCTCGGCCGGGCCGCCGCACCCGGGTGTGCGGGCACACGGGAGCGCGGGCAGGGCCGTTGGGACGCCCGGTCGACGGTGGCGCGGGCGAAGGAAGTGACGACAAGACGGGGGGGCGAACAGGGCGGATCGGCAGGCAGGGCGGATCGGCGGATCGGCGGGGGTTCCGGCGTACGGGAGCACTGCTTCCGGCCATCCGCGACGACGTGCGGACAGGCCGGGGCGGGCGCTCAGGAGGGTGAACGGGCGCCGCACGCATGGGCGGCGTTCGCCGGGGCGGCGTTCGCCAGGGCGGCGTTCGCGACCGTGCGCGAGGGGTTACCGGGTGCCGGGGCCCTCAGGGCGCCGGGCATTGGCGCCGGGACTCCGCAGGAGGCGGGTCAGCGACAGAGTGCGCTGGAAGTGCGCCGATAGTCCACGTAGCGGCAGACCACGCCGGGGTGCATCGAATGCATGTCCCGTATCCTCACGGCCCGGCACCGCCCTGTCAATGGACACCTCTTGGTGTCTCATTCATCGAGACCCCGACGACCTGCGTGTTTACGGAACACGGCGGCACCAGGTGCGGGACGGCGTCAGGCGCGGGTGGCGGGGTGGTGGCGGGCCTCCTCGGGGTGCAGCCACAGGGGCCCGTTGCCGGTCTCGACGCGTACGGCGTCGGCGGGCGGCGTGAACTCGCCGGTGAGGAGCGCCAGTTCGGGGCCGGTGAGCGTCTGCCACCGGGTCAGGGCCGCCTCGGGCGCGAGACGTCCTGGGCGCGGCAGCGGGCCGCCCGCCACCGCGTCGGCGGCCTCGGCGTACGCATCGAGCGGCTGCCATCCGGGGACGCATTTCCGGCCACCCGGCCCCTCGAAGAGCAGGGTCGGGAGGGCGTACCGGTATCCGTCCCCCACTTCCTTGGCGCGTCCCGGGTGCGGCCCCGGCCCCTCCAGGTCGAGGACGTCGGGCAGGGGTGCGCGGGTCTCCGCCCAGTCGGCCCGGACGGCGGCGCGTGCCTCGGTGGAGTCAAGGGCGGTGAGCAGTCGGGGCAGGTCGAGGCCGGGGAGACCGCGCAGGGCGTCCTCGACACCGGCCGGGGTGTCCGCCGGGGTGCCGAGCACGAACGTCGTCTCGCGCAGCCGCCGCAGGACCCGCTCGGCAACCTCGCCGCCCTGCGCCTGCGCGGACTTGGCGGCGAGGGACGCGGGCCAGCTCGTCCGGGTCAGCCGGTGCAACCGGGGCGCGTACGGAGCGCGGGTGTGCTCGGCGACACCCCGGACGAAGCCCTCGTACCAGCGGGCCTCGGCGTCCGGGTCGGGCGCCGGGTCGTCGTTCTCGTCGAAGAGGATGCCGAAGACGCGGCGCCAGCGGACGTACGGGTCCCAGCTGTGCCGGAGCAGCCGGAAGACGGGTTCGGCGCCCCAGGCCCAGGGGCAGGCGGGATCGGTGAACTCCGTTACGCGGAGTGGGAGTCGGTGCCCGGCGGGCGGGACGGACCCTCCGGTGACGGTCGGGCGGGGCTGCCGCGCGGACGTGCTCATACCGGGAGGGCCGCGGAGCCCTGGCGGGACGCGAGGTCCCCGATGGTGGTGCGCGCGAGCCGGGTCTCGGCAGCCGACTCGACGGACCGCCACAGCTCCGCGACGCCGTGCGCGGCGCCCGGGTAGTCCAGGGTGCCGGGGCGTTCGCCGCGTACCGTGAAGAACTCGCCGTCGACGGCGGTCATGACCTCGGCGACCGTGATGGATCCAGCGTCACGGCCGATCCAGTAGCCGCCCTCGCAGCCGCGCTGGCTGCGCACCAGACCGGCCGAACGGAGGTCGCGGAACACCGACTTGAGGAAGCGGAACGGGATCTCCTGAGCGGAGGCTATGCCCTCACAGGTCAAGGGCCGCCCGCTGTCCGCGGCCAGCTCCACGAGGGCCCGTACCGCGTAGTCCGCCTTTGCCGAGATCTGCATGTGCACCGTCTTCCCGAAGGGTCCGTCCACGGCCGTGTGTCTCCGCCCGAGGACGGCAAAGGGCCAGCCCAGGCGTAATGGACACATCTTGACATCCATTCGCCGCGCTCTCTACCGTCGGCGTCAGGATCTTGCGTACGCCCCTTCGCACCTCTCGATTTCCATCCCCCCATTTCCAGCCCTCGATCTCCACCCCCGATCTCCACCCCCGACCTTCCGACGAGCAGGATGCCCATGGCCCCGCACACCCCGCCCTCGTCCGAACCGGACCGGGACGCCTTCCACCCCGATCTGCCGGACGGCCCCCGCGACCCCGCGGAAAGCCAACTCCCGCTCCGGGCACGGCTGCACCACATTCGGGCGGACGCGCTCGACGGCGACACCGCGCAGACCGGCGGCATGCGGCGGTTCGCCGCGATCAGCGGGCGCACGGTCGGCTCCGAGCGGATCTGGATGGGCCAGACCCATGTCGCCCCGGAGACCGCCTCGTCCAACCATCACCACGGGAAGTCCGAGACGGCGATCCATGTGGTGAAGGGCCACCCGGAGTTCGTGTTCCTCGACGACTCCGCCGGCACACCCGAGGAGGTCCGTATCCGCACCGCGCCCGGTGACTACATCTTCGTCCCGCCGTACGTCCCGCACCGCGAGGAGAACCCGAGCGCCGACGAGGAGGCCGTCGTGGTGATCGCCCGCAGCACGCAGGAGGCGATCGTGGTCAACCTGCCCGAGCTGTACGTGCTCGGCGAGCAGCCGCCCGAGAGCTGACCGGCCCGGCCGTCACCACCTGCGCCGTCATCACCCGCTCCGTCATCACCCGCGTCATTACCTGCGACGTAATCGACCCTTTCCGCACCACCCGGCATCGTTGCGGTCACCGGGACCCCGGGAGCACGGCTCCCGGAGGACCGGACTTCCCAGCCGTGCCGACGAAAGGCCGATGCACCATGTCCGAGAACCGTTACGAGACCGCCGTCGCCCGCTACTTCGACGCCTGGAACGCCACGTCCCCCGACGCCGTGGGCAAGGCCGTCGCCGTCGCGTGGACCGAGGACGGCTCCTACACCGACCCGCTGGCCGATGTCGCGGGGCTGGACCAGGTCGCCGCGGTCATCAACGGCGCGCACCAGCAGTTCCCCGGTTTCATCTTCCGTCCGCTGGGCGCGGTCGACGGGCATCACGACCTCGCCCGCTTCGGCTGGGAACTGGTCGATCCGGCCGACGGCTCGGCCCCCGTCGCGGGGTTCGACGTGATCACGCTGGCCGAGGACGGCCGGATCCGTTCGGTGCTCGGCTTCCTGGACCGGGTGCCCACCGCGTGACAGGGCGTCGGGCGCCCCACGGGGGTGGGCGCCTCAAGGATCCGTCTCAGGATCTGATGGCCCGCATCGTCGCGGTGTGTTCCCGGACCTCTTCCGGGGTCAGATAGGTGTCCGTGTACTCGAAGTCGCGCAGGGTCGCCGGCTGCTGGGACTGGAAGCCCATCCGGACGAAATCGTCGCCCGCGACGGCGTTGAGTATCCAGTTGGTCAGCACGCGCGTCTTGGCGACATTGGTGCGCAGCGCCGACCAGTGGTAGCCGCGGGCGACGGCCTGGGCGGGCACCCCGTGCAGTTCGACGCCGAGCGGCCGGGACACGGCGTCCCTGCCGCCGAGGTCCACGACGAGCCCGAGGTCCCGGTGCTCATAGGGCCGGGTCGGCTGGTCGCGCAGCGTGGCGATGACGTTGTCGGCGACCGTCCGGCCCTGGCGCATGGCGTGCTGCGCGGTCGGCGGGCAGACCGCGTCACCGCCCTTCTCCAGGTCGGGCACGGCTCCCGCGTCGCCGAGTGCGAAGACGCCGTCGGCGCCGGGCAGGACCATGTCGGCGCCGACGACCAGCCGGCCGTGCACCGTCTCGGCGTCGAAGGTGTGGACCAGAGGGCTCGCGACGACGCCCGCCGTCCAGATCAGGGTCCGGCACGGTATGACGCGCCCGTCGGTGAAGGTCACCTTGTCGGCACCGGCCTCCGCGATTGACACCCCGAGGGAGACCTCGATGCCGCGCCGGCGCAGGATGCCGAGGGCGACGGCGCCGAGCTTGTCGCCGAGTTCCGGCATCAGTTTGGGGGCGATGTCGATGAGGTGCCACTTGATCTGTCGCGGGTCCAGGCGCGGATAGCGCTTGAGCGCGTTGGTGGTGACGCGCTGAAGGGACGCGGCGGTCTCGGTGCCCGCGTAGCCGCCGCCGACCACGACGAACTGGAGCCTCGACACCCGCTCGTCCTCGTCGTGGCTGGCGTCGGCGATGTCGAGCTGCGCGATCACGTGGTCGCGGATGTAGGCCGCCTCGGCGAGGGTCTTCAGGCCCCGGGCGTGCTCGTTCAGGCCGGGGATGTCGAAGGTGCGGGTGACACTGCCGGGGGCCAGCACGATGCGGTCGTAGGGCTCGTCGACGATCTCGCCGGTGATCGTGCGGATGACGCAGATCTTCGCCTTGAGGTCCACGCCGACGGCGCCGCCCGGGATGATGCGGGTGCGGTGCTTGCCGCTGCGGCGCAGCGACACGGCGATGCACTGCGGGGTGAGGACACCCGCCGCCACCTGGGGCAACAGGGGCATATAGAGCTGGTACGAGTAGGGCGTGACCAGGGTGATGTCCGCCTCGCCGGGGGCGAGTTTCCGCTCCAGGCGCATGACGCATTCCACCCCGGCGAAGCCGGCGCCCACCACGAGAATCCTGGGTCGAGCCACGGTGTCCGTCCCTTCCTGGGCCATTCGTCCGCCGACGCCTGTGGGGTCAGTGCAGCAGGTCGGACCAGTTCGCGGGGACGCGGTCGGCGGGGCCAGGAACGGGCTGGTCGGCCGGGTGGCTCTCGGGCGGGGCCAGCTCGGGACCCGACTCGTACATCTCGTTCCCGTCGTAGCTCCAGAACCAGCTTTCGCCCGGTTCGTAGCTGCGCATGATCGGGTGCCCGCTGGCGCGGGCGTGGCTCGTGGCGTGCTGCGCGGGTGAGCTGTCGCAGCAGCCGATGTGGCCGCACTGCGCGCAGCGGCGCAGATGGAACCACCAGCCGCCGCCGGCCTCGCATTCGGCGCAGCCCGCTCCCGACGGCGGGACGGACGGGTCGATTCCGTTGACGGTGCTCATGATCACTCCCGGTGGACGGTGGCCGTGTTCACTCCGGTGAGATGTCGTTCACTCCGCCGAGAGGTCCGGCGGCTCCGGCTGGGTCTCGGGTTCCGGTGGGGTCAGCGGCAGGTGGACCCGGAAGCGGGTGTCGCCGGGGGCGGACCGCACTTCGAGGTCGCCGTGGTGTTTGTTGACGACGATGCGCCAGGAGATGTCCAGGCCGAGGCCCGTTCCCTCGCCGACCGGTTTCGTGGTGAAGAACGGGTCGAAGATACGGTCGCGGATCTCGTCGGGCACCCCGGGTCCGGTGTCGCCGAACTCGACGAGCAGCCGGTCGCCGTCCAGCGCGGTACGGACGGTGAGGGTGCCGTCGGACTCAGGCGCGGAGGCGGTGTCGGCGGCGGCGCCCGGACCGGTGGGGGCACCGCTCATCGCCGCGACCGCGTTGTCGATCAGGTTCGTCCAGACCTGGTTCAGCTCGCTCGGGTAGGCCGGGATCTTCGGCAGGGTGCGGTCGTAGTCCTTGACGACGGTGATGCGGGGGCCGATCTTCGCGGAGAGCATCAGCAGGGTGCTGTCGAGGAGTTCGTGCACGTCGGCGACCTGGTAGGGGGCGCGGTCGAGCTGCGAGTACTGCTTGGCCGCGTTGACGAGATGGGAGATGCGGGTGGCCGAGTCCTCGATCTCGTTCATCAGGAGTTCGGTCTCGACGGTGTAGTTCAGCCAGCGCACGGCGCCTTCGAGGGTGCCCTCGTCCACGTCGGCGGCGACCCGGTCAAGCCAGTCGGTGTCGAGTCCGGCCTGGACGAAGGTCGGCGCGAGCTGCCAGCCGCCGGTGATGCCGTGGTCCTCCAGCCAGTCCCCGAGCGCGTCCTCCCGGTCGGCGGCCTCCAGCGGGCTGAGAGCGGTGGCCTTGGCGACCAGGTCCGCGGTGCGCTCCTGCACCTCGATGAGGGTTTCCAGGCTGCCCCGCTGGTACGGGCCCGCGGCGATCGCGCCGAGCTTGTGCCGCATGCCGGCGACCCGTTCGCGCAGCGCCGAGGTGGCCCGTACGGCCGCGGCTGCCGGGTTGTTCAGCTCGTGCGTCAGCCCGGCGGACAGGGAGCCGAGGGCGAGCAGCCGCTCCCGCTGTCCCACGGCCCGCTGCGTCGACCGGGTGCCGAAGAAGAGCCCTTCCAGCAGGTGTACGGCCATCGGGAACCACTCGCGCATGATCGCGGCGAAGCAGTCGGCGCCCAGCACGAAGAACCGCGAGGGCTCGGTCACGCGCAACGAGCTGTTGTACCGCTGCGGCACCCGGTCGCCGAGGTAGGACTGGAAGGCGCCCGCGTACACGCCGGGGCTGGAGGTGCGCGTGACCTCGATGTCGTCGGCGCCGACCCGGCGGGACATCACGACGGTGCCTTCGAGGAGGACGTAGAAGCAGGTGGCCTGCTCACCCTCGGCGTAGACCGGGCCGGTGTCGTACCACTCGACGCGGCCCTCGTGGCAGAGCCGTGCCAACTGCTCCGGCGAGAGTTTCTCGAAGAGGAACAGCGAACTCAGTTCCTCCTGGTCGCACACGGCAGGCTGCCCGCTCATGACTGCTCCAGATAGCGGTGGACGAGCATGACCGCCATCGCGCCCTCGCCCACCGCGGACGCGACACGCTTGGCGGACTCGGCGCGCGCGTCACCCGCGACGAACACGCCGGGCACATTGGTCTCCAAGTGGTAGGGCGCGCGGTCGAGTTCCCAGCCGGGCGGCCGTTCGCCGTCGGCGGCGAGATCGGGCCCGGCGATGATGAAGCCGCGCGGGTCCCGCAGGACGGTGCCGTCGAGCCAGTCGGTGAGCGGTGCGGCGCCGATGAACACGAACATCCACTGGGCGTCGACGAGTTCGGTGTGCCCGGAGGCCGTGTCGCGGAGGGTGAGCTGCTCCAGATGGTCGCTGCCGTGCGCGGCCTCGACGACCGTGCCGGTGCGCACGGTGATGGTGGGGGCGTCCATGACCTGCTCGACCAGGTAGTGCGACATCGAGTGCGACAAGGATTCACCGCGGACCAGAAGGGTGACCGACTTGGCGCCCCGGGCGAGGTACATCGCCGCCTGCCCGGCCGAGTTGGCGCCGCCGACGATGTACACGTCGTGCCCCTGGCAGGCGACGGCCTCGGTGAGCGAGGAGCCGTAGTACACGCCGCAGCCGGTGAGGTCGCCGATGCCGGGCGCGTCGAGCTGCCGGTACGACACGCCGGTGGCGAGGATGACGCTGTGCGCGGCGATCGCGGTCCCGTCGGAGAACTGGACGGTCCGCGCGGAGCCGCTGACCTCCAGTCCGGTGACCTCGCGCGCGGTGAGCATCTCGGCGCCGAACTTCGCCGCCTGCCGTCGGGCCCGGTCGGTGAGCTGTGCGCCGGAGACGCCGTCGGGGAAGCCGAGGTAGTTCTCGATCCGGGAACTCTGACCGGCCTGGCCGCCGGTCGCGGAGCGCTCCACGACCACGGTCCGCAGGCCCTCCGACGCGCCGTACACGGCGGCGCCGAGTCCTGCGGGTCCGGCGCCGATGACGACGAGGTCGTAGAAGTCGGCGGCGGGTGTCGTCGCGAGGCCGACGTGGGCGGCGAGGTCCTGATCGGCGGGCTCCACGAGGACCGTGCCGTCCGAGGTGATCACCAGCGGCAGCCTTAGCCCGTCCTCCTCGGCCGCGGTGAGCAGCCGCTGCCCCTCGGGTTCGTCGGAGGAGTACCAGCGGTACGGGACCTGGTTGCGGGCCAGGAACTCGCGGACGTCCGACGAGCGCGCCGACCAGCGGTGGCCGACGACCTTGGTGGTGGGCACCGTGCGGTGGTCGGCGGCCCGCCAGGTCTCCAGGAGGTCGTCGAGGACCGGGTAGAGCTTCTCTTCGGGCGGGTCCCAGGGCTTGAGGAGGTAGTGGTCGAGGTCGACCACGTTGATCGCGTCGATGGCGGCATTGGTGTCCGCGTAGGCGGTAAGCAGGACGCGGCGCGCGGCCGGGTACACGTCCAGGGCCTCTTCCAGGAACTCGATGCCGTTCATCTGCGGCATCCGGTAGTCAGCGAGGATCACGGCCACCAGGTCGCCGCGGAGTTTCAGCTCGCGCAGCGCGTCGAGCGCCGACTCGCCGGACTCGGCCCGCACGATGCGGTACGACGCGCCGTAGCGGCGTCGCAGATCTCGGGCCACGGCCCGCGACACACCGGGGTCGTCGTCCACGGTGAGGATGACGGTCCGTGTCGCGTCGACAGCCTCTGGCATACGTCTCCCACCCGGAGTCGATCAGTGCCGCGCCCGGCGCCTCGCCGGGTACCGGCCGTGGCATCACTGCACGCCCCATCGTATGTTCGATCGCCCCGATTCGCTCCGGAACGCCGGTTCGGTCCTGATGCCCCTTTTCCGGTGCGGTCCTGGAGCCCGTTCCCGGTGCGCTCCGGGCACCGCCCCCTTGACCGCCCTGGTCCAGACCAATAGTTTCCCGGCATGCGTCGAAGAATCCTCGTCAGGCTGGCTGTCGCCACCTGCGCCGCGTCTCTTCCGGTTTCCCTCCTGGCCATGGCACCCGCATCGGCCGACTCCCGCACCTCCCACGCACCGTCCCCCGAGTACAAGCGGGTCGGCTACTTCACCCAATGGGGCGTCTACGGACGGGACTTCCAGGTCCAGGACCTCGACAAGAGCGGTGCGGCCGAGCGGCTCACCCACATCAACTACGCCTTCGGGAACGTGAGTTCCGACGGCAAGTGCTTCACCGGCAATGTGCCGGGCGAGGCCGACGCCTGGGCGGACTACGCCCGGCCGCTCGACGCCGAGAACTCGGTGGACGGCGTCGCCGACACAGACACCCAGGCGCTGGCGGGCAACTTCAACCAGCTCAAGGAACTCAAGGCCAAGCACCCCGGCCTGAAGGTGATGATCTCGCTCGGCGGCTGGAGCTGGTCCACCCACTTCTCCGACGCGGTCCGCACCCCCGCGTCCCGCAAGGCGTTCGTGTCCTCGTGCATCGACCTCTACCTCAAGGGCAATCTGCCGGTCGACGGCGCCCGGGGCGGTCCCGGTGCCGCGGCGGGCGTGTTCGACGGCATCGACCTCGACTGGGAGTGGCCGGGCTCGGCGGGCGACACGGACACCGTGTACCGGCCGGAGGACAAGAAGAACTTCACGGCGCTGGTACGGGAGTTCCGCACCCAGATGGACGCGTACGCGAAGTCGCAGCGCGCGACATCCCCGCGCGGGAAGAAGCATTACGAACTGTCGGCGTTCGTGCCGACGGCCCCGGCGAAGATCGACGCCGGATTCGAGGTCCGCAAGATCATGCGGGACCTGGACTTCGTCAATCTCCAGGGCTACGACTTCCATGTCTCGGGCGAGGCCACCACGAACCAGCAGTCGGCGCTCTACGCCCGGAACGACTTCAGCGTGGACCAGACCGTCGGCGACTGGCTGCGCCGCGGCGCGCCGGCCCGCAAGCTGGTCGTCGGGATGCCGTTCTACGGTCAGGGCTGGACCGGTGTGACGGGCGGCGGCGACGGGCTCCACCAGCCCGCGGCGGCCCCGGCACCCGCGACCTGGCAGTCCGGCTACGAGGACTACAAGGCCCTGAAGAAGCTCGCCGACGCGGGCACCTTCGAGGTCCACCGCGACCGTCGCAACGGTCACGCGTGGCTGTTCGACGGTACGACGCTGTGGACGTACGACGATCCGCAGGTCCTGAGCACCAAGTCCCGCTATGTGCGCGAGAACCGGCTCGGCGGGGCGATGTTCTGGTCCCTGGACGGGGACACCGCCGACGGTGAGCTGGTGCGCGCCGTCGACCGGGGCCTCGGGGGCCGCTGACCCGCCGACCGGACCGGCGGGCGCCCGGTGGGACAGGACCACGTGTCCCACCGGGCCGTCCCGCCCGGTGCCGCCGTCCGGCGGCCCGGTCGTTCAGGGGGTTCGGTCGTTCAGGGGGTTCGGTCAGGGGTACGAGACCAGATTGGCCACGTTGCTGGACGAGTTGGACGGTCCTCCGGTGTTGTTGATGACATGGCTGATGGTGCCGGTGCCGCCGAGGGAGACCGTGACCATGCTGTGGAAACGGACCCCCGAGACATTCGGCGCCTCGATCGCGCGATCGGCGACCACGCCCGGATTGACGTTGAAGTAGCAGTAACTGCCCAGACCCCACGCCTCATGACTGGTCACGTTCGGGGACACCTTGTAGGCGTCGTAGCCGCGTGTGGAACCGTTCATCCACGCGGCCTGGTTGGGCGGGTCGTAGGGCATCTCGTTCTGGAAGAAGTACGTGCGCCCGCCGTTGCCGTTCCAGATGACCTGATGCTGCTGATAGTGCTCCACGAACAGCCCGTACGCGGTGACGTCGGTGCCGTTGACGACGAGCCCGGTCGCGGCGGTGTTGCTGGTCCAGCCGACACCGCTGCCGTGATCCGCGCGCCACAGCCACATGTGGTCACCGATCACGTCCGAGCTGTTGATCACCAGGCTCTGCGTGGCCTTGCCGACGCCGGCGCCGCCGATGCGGAAGAACACGTCGTGCAGCGAGGTCGGGTTGGCGGTGTGCCGGGCACTCGACCCGGACGGGCCGACGTTCATCAGGGTCTCCGAGTTGGTCGTTCCGGCGTCAATCAGCAGCCCGGCGATCTTCACACCGTCCACGTCGGCGACGTTCATCGCGGTGATGCCGTTGTCCGGGATCAGCGTCGCGAGACCGAGACCGAGGACGACGGTGTCCGCTCGGTTGACGTTCAACGTCTGGTTGAGGTGGTAGACGCCGGGCGTGAACAGGAGGTTCTTGCCCTGCGCGAGCGCCCCGTTGATGTCCGTCGCGGTCGCGCCCGGCTTCACGATGTAGAAGTCGGCGATCGGCAGCGAGGACCCTGCCGGGGTGCCGTTGGCCCAGGTGGTGCCCTGGGTGTTGGTCCGCAGCGAGGGCACGAACACCTTGTAGGCACCGGCGCTGTCCACGTACAGGAACGGCTTCTCGCGGGTCACCGGGGACTGTGCGACCGTGGTGTAGGGCGGGTTGGGGAAGGTGTTCGCGGGGGCGTTGACGTCACCGACGAAGACCATGTTCCAGTTGGATCCGGTCCAGCTGCCCCACTGGCTGTTGCGGGAGAGCCACTGCTGCTGCGAGCCGGAGCGCACCTGGCCGTCGACCTTCGAGTCGGCCATGAAGCCGCCGCTGGACCAGCCGCCGTCGTCCAGTTGCAGATTCCCACGCACATGCATCCGCCGGTACGGCGCCGCCTGGGAGACCGCCCAGCGGTCGCTGCCGCCGGCGGGTGTGACGGACAGGTTCTCGGCCGAACGCCAGAAGTTCTGTGTGGCGTTGCCCTGGAACCAGTCGGCCTCCGCGTGCACGGCGCCGTTGATGGTCACGTCGTCGGGTGACAGTCCAAGGCCGGCGACCTGGGTGTAGAAGCCGACGTTGGCGTCCACGTTGTAGCTGCCGGGCTTGAACAGGAGTGCGTAGCGCTGCGCGCCGAACTGGTTGGTCTCCTGCTGGCCGAAGACCTGGTTGAGGCGGCTCTGGATTGTCGCGGACGACATCGACGGGTCGAACACGGACACATTGGGACCGAGGTCCGGGGTGCCGGGCGGGTTCGACGGGCCGTCGGCGGAGCCGAGGCTGAAGGACTGGGCCGCGCTGCCGTTGCAGGTGTACTGCTGCATCCGCGCTCCGTCAGCGGTCGACGCGCCCGGCACGTCCAGGCACTTGCCGCTGTTGCGGTTGACGAAGTGGAAGGTTCCCCCGGCCTCCTCGACCGGCAGCCACTGCTGGTTGTTCCCGCCGGAGTACGTCCACAGCTGGATCGGCGCCGCGTCGGCCGCGGACACGCCGGTGACGTCCCACGCCTTCGCGGTGTCGTTGCGGTTGTTGACGCGGACGTATCCGCCGCTGGTGGGCACGAACTGCCACTGCTGGGCCGTCGACGCGTTGCACGCGTACTGCTGGACGGCGGTGCCGTCCGCGGTGCCTGCCGCTGCCGCGTCCACGCATTTGCCGCTGTGTTTGGCGGCGACGGTGGCCCAGCCGGTGGGCAGGGCGGCGGCCGAGGTGGCGGCCTGGGCCGCCGGGGCAGCGGTGACCGCGGACAGCAGGGAGACGCACAGGGCGCCCACGGCGGCGAGTGCCGCACCGCGCCGCCGTGGGCCATCGGGGTGAAGTCGCCGGATGAGACGGCTGGTGCGACGGCTGGTGCGACGGCGTTCGGCGGGGAACGCCGGTCCGGAACGTGTCATCTGTGTCTCCTGTGCCGCGCGGGGCGGCGTGGGGGGCCAAGTCAGGAGCGGTGGACGCGCGGGTCCGGTGCGGGGCCGCATCCGCCAATACTTATCTCAAGCCGTGAAGCTAGGGGCGGTCACATGCACACGTCAAGATGGTGCGTACCAATTCGGTCCGGCGGACGGCCGATCCGGGACGTCCCCTCCGGCTACCCGGTCTCGCCGGGTGCCCCGCCGCCCCGAAATTCGGTTGCCCCGTCTCCCGGCGGTCTGCTGGACTCGCCGGGAACTCATTCGACCCCGGAGGCGATCATGCGCGGAACGTTCAGGTCCACCCAGAAGGAAATCTTCGCCTCTTCAAAGGACTTGACGCTCAGTGCACTTGCTCAATCTGGGAATTCTCGCGCATGTCGACGCCGGTAAGACCAGCCTGACCGAGCGGCTGTTGCACGCCGCCGGTGTGATCGACGAGATCGGCAGTGTGGACGACGGCACCACACAGACCGATTCGCTGGCGCTGGAGCGCCAGCGCGGGATCACGATCAAATCCGCCGTCGTCTCCTTCACGCTGGACGACATCACGGTCAACCTGATCGACACACCCGGCCACCCGGACTTCATCGCCGAGGTGGAGCGGGTGCTGAGCGTACTCGACGGCGCCGTACTCGTCGTCTCCGCCGTCGAGGGTGTCCAGGCGCAGACCCGTGTCCTGATGCGCACCCTGCAACGGCTGCGGATTCCGACCTTGATCTTCGTCAACAAGGTCGACCGTGGCGGCGCCGACCCCGAGCGCGTCCTGCGGAGCCTCGCGGAGCGGCTCACCCCCGCGGTGGTCCCGATGGGACAGGTCACCGGTGCGGGCCGCCGCGACGCGGCCGTGACGCCGTACACCGCGCGGGACGCGGGGTTCACGTCGGACCTCCTGGAGCTGCTGGCCGATCAGGACGACGACCTGCTGGCCGCGTACGTGGACGACGAGACGGCCGTGTCGTACGACCGGCTGCGGGGCGCGCTCGCCACCCAGACGCGGCGGGCCCGGACGCATCCGGTGTTCTTCGGCTCGGCCGTGACAGGTGCGGGCGTGGACGCGCTGATCGCCGGTATCCCGGAGCTGCTGCCCGCACCACGCGGCGACGCCGAGGGCACTCTGTCCGGGACGGTCTTCAAGGTCGAACGCGGCCCGGCCGGCGAGAAGATCGCCTACGCCCGGCTGTTCTCGGGGGCGGTACGGACCCGGGACCGGGTCGTCCTGCGGGCCGGCGCGGACGACACGGGCGCCCTTGAACCGGTGGAGGGAAAGGTCACCGGGATCGGTGTCTTCGACCAAGGGACCACCGTACGACGGGACTTGGTGACGGCCGGGCAGATCGGGAAGTTGTGGGGTCTCGGCGAGGTCCGGATCGGCGACACGATCGGGCCACGCGACACACTGCGTGACGACGAGTTGGGCGAGGCGTCGGACGAGGGTCCCGGACGGGACGAAAGCGGTGGGGACGACGGTCCCGGTGTGAGCGCCCGTACACCCCGTGACGGTCACTTCGCGCCGCCGACCCTGGAGACCGTCGTCGTGCCGGTCCGTGCCTCCGACAAGGGCACCCTGCACTTCGCGCTGGCCCAACTCGCCGAGCAGGACCCCCTGATCAACCTGCGGCAGGACGACATCCGCCAGGAGGTCCATGTCTCGCTCTACGGCGAGGTCCAGAAGGAGGTCATCCAAGCCACTCTGGCGGACGACTTCGGTGTCGACGTCACCTTCCGTGAATCGACGACCATCTGCCGGGAGCGGGTCGTCGGCACCGGTGAGGCGCTGGAGGTCATCGACAAGTACGGGCCCAATCCGTTCCTCGCCACCATCGGGCTGCGGGTCGAACCGGCACCCGTCGACAGCGGGGTCGAGTTCCGGCTCGGTATCGAACTCGGCTCGCTCCCGCTGGCGTTCATCAAGGCGATCGAGGACACCGTGCGGGAAACCCTGGCGCAGGGGCTGCGGGGCTGGCAGATCGCGGACTGCGCGGTCACCCTCACACGGTCCGGATACTGCCCCCGGCAGAGCCATTCCCATGCCGTCTTCGACAAGAGCATGTCGAGTACGGGCGCGGACTTCCGTCATCTGACACCGCTGGTCCTCACGGCCGCGCTCCGGCGGGCGGGTACCGAGGTGCAGGAGCCGATGCACCGCTTCCGGCTGGAGATCCCGGCGGACGCGTTCGGCTCCGTGTGGCCCGTCCTCACCCGGCTGCGGGCGGTCCCGCGGGCCCCGATGACGACCCGCACGTCCTGTGTCCTGGAGGGTGAGATCCCCGCCGCGCACCTGCACGCCCTGGAGCAGCAACTGCCTACGCTGACGGGCGGCGAGGGCGTCCTGGAGTCGGCGTTCGCCCGCTACCGACCGGTGACGGGCCCGGTGCCCACCCGGGCCCGTACGGACCACAACCCGCTGGACCGCAAGGAGTATCTGCTCCGGGTGACCCGCCGGGTCTCCACGGGAAGCAGGGCCGGCGACTGACCGACCCCGCTCCCGACCGCTGTTCCTGCGGGTACCGGGCGTGGAACGGCCCGCAGGCGGCGGTTGGGTGCGTCGGTCGACGCACCGAACTGCCGTCTGCGGCCCCGCCGGTCGCTCAGCCGGATTCCGGTGCCGCCAGGAGGGCGTCGACCTCGTCGGCGTTGGTCTCCTGGAGGTCTTCCGCGAGGAGCAGCCAGCGGGTGATGCCGACCGCGTGCAGGAACGGAAGGTCGTGCCCTGCGATGAGGAGCGCGCCCTCGTAGGAGTCGAGTGCCGATGTCAACTGTCGGACGCTCGCGAGGTCGAGGTTGTTGGTCGGCTCGTCCAGGATCAGCAGTTGGGGCGCGGGCGCGGCGAGCATCATCGCGGCGAGGGCGGCGCGGAAGCGTTCGCCGCCAGACAGGGTGCCCGCCGGTTGTTCAGCGCGTTTGCCCTGGAACAGGAAGCGGGCGAGCTGCGAGCGGATGTGGTTGTCGGTGACCCCGGGGGCGAGCCGTGCGACGTTCGCCGCGACGCTCGCCTCCTCGTCCAGGACGTCGAGGCGCTGGGGCAGGAACCGCAGCGGTACGTACGTCCTGGCCTCGCCGGACAGCGGGGCCAACTCGCCGGTGAGGGTGCGCAGCAGTGTGGTCTTGCCGGCGCCGTTGCGACCGACCAGGGCGATCCGCTCGGGTCCGTGCACCCGGAGGTTTCCCTCGCGCAACGCGCCGTACCGGGGGGTCAGTTGGTCCAGGGTCAGGACGGTGCGGCCTGTGGGTACCGCCGTGTGCGGGAGTTTCACACGGATCTCGGCGTCGTCGCGGAGGGCGTCCGCGGCCTCGTCGCGGCGCTCGCGTGCCTCGCCAAGGCGGTCCTCCTGGAGGGTACGGAGCTTGCCCGCCGACTCCTGCGAGGACCGCTTCTTCTCGCCCGCGACGATCCTGGACGCGCGCCGCTGGACGTCCATCTTGTTGTTGTGCCGCTGGCGGCGTGCCACCTTGATCTGTGTCTCCTCGAACTCCCTTTTCTGCCGCCGCACATCGGCCTCGGCCGCCCGCAGTGTCCGGGCGGCGGCCTCCTGTTCGGTGGCCAGTGCCTCCCGGTAGTCGGACCAGCCGCCGCCGTACCAGGTGACGGAGCCGGCGCGGAGTTCGGCGATGCGGTCGACGCGTTCCAGGAGTTCCAGGTCGTGGCTGACGACGACCAGGACGCCGGAGCGCCAGGAGTCGACGGCCTCGTGGAGTCGGCGGCGCGCGAACAGGTCGAGGTTGTTGGTCGGTTCGTCGAGGAGGAGGACGTCGGGGCGTTCCAGGAGCAGTGCGGCGAGCCGCAGCAGGACGGTCTCGCCGCCGGACATCCGGCCCACGGTGCGGTCCAGTTCGACGTGGCCGAGTCCCAGCGAGCCGAGGGTGGCCAGGGCGCGTTCCTCGACGTCCCAGTCGTCGCCGACGGTGTCGAAGTGCTCCTCGCGGACGTCTCCGGCCTCGATCGCGCGCAGGGCGGCGCGGCGTTCGGCGATGCCCAGGGCCTGGTCGACGCCAAGTGCCGTGTCGAGGGTGATGTTCTGCGGGAGGTAGGCCAGGCTGCCGCCGACGGTCACCGACCCCTGTGCGGGGCGGAGTTGCCCGGCGAGGAGGCGCAGCAGGGTGGACTTGCCCGCGCCGTTGGTGCCGACGAGGCCGGTGCGGCCCCGTGCGACGGTGAGGGAGAGCCCGTCGAAGACGCCGGTGCCGTCCGGCCACCGGAAGGAGAGGGCCGAGCAGGCCAGGGAGGCGTGGGGTGTGGTGGGTGTCGCCATGATGAGTCTCGCAGTCGCAGACGGGGTGAACGAGGGCTGCAAAGGCGAGCACCGCGCGGCGACCGGACCGGACCGGAGGAAATCCGGGAGAGGGGTGCGGCGGTCCTGGGTCCTGGACTGAGGTCCTGGTGAGGGGGACCTGCGTTCCGGGACGTGAGGGACGGCTCGTGCACCGAGGTCGCAGCCACGCGGGGTCACGGGCAGGGCGAATGCCGCTGCGGCGTGACGGGCGTACGGCGAGTGCCGTACGGCGCGGTGATCGCGGACCTCAGATGCGCAACGTCCACCTCATTCGGAGACAACAGGACCGTTCGACCATAACGAGCGGGTGCGGGAAAGGCAAAGCGGTTTTACCGGAGCTGTTTACGGGGGCTATCCCCACCCCGCACCGGGTGGGTAGGCCCCTCACGATCCGTGACGGCGCTCTCTAGGGTCTTTCCCACGGGGGCCGCCCGGCGTCGGTGGCCCGCAACGAGGGGAGACGTGCTATGGGCGGACACAGCCGCCGGAACGTCCTGCGGGCCACCGCGCTGACGGGGGCGGGGGCGGCCCTCACCGTCACCGGATCAGCCGGAACGCCGGCATCGGCATCGGCGGCTTCTTCGTCGGGGGTGGACCGCGACTGCCCGCCGCCGCCGGAGCTGGTCCGGGCGGGGCCGGACGATCCCCGGTACGCGCACCTCACCTCGCGGGGCGCGAGCAACCGGTTCCGGGGCACACCCGACACGGTGTACGTGCCGAGTACGACCCGGCAGGTGGTCCGGGCCGTACAGGACGCGGTGCGGTCGGGCGGCCGGGTCGCGGTACGCAGCGGCGGCCACTGCTTCGAGGACTTCGTCGACCACCCCGACGTGCGGACCGTCATCGATCTGTCCGGCATGGCGGACGTGTACTTCGACCCGGTCCGGCACGCTTTCGTGGTGGAAGCGGGGGCCACGCTCGGTGAGGCGTTCCGGCGCCTGTATCTGGGGTGGGGGGTGACCGTACCCGGGGGTTACTGCCCCGAGGTCGGTACGGGCGGCCATGTGCCGGGCGGCGGATACGGGCCGCTGTGCCGTCTGTTCGGGTTGATCTCGGACCATCTGTACGCGGTCGAGGTGGTCGTGGTGGACCGGGCGGGGCGGGCCCGGAGTGTGATCGCGAGCCGGGAGCCGTCGGATCCGCACCGTGATCTGTGGTGGGCGCACACCGGTGGCGGGGGCGGTTCCTTCGGTGTGGTCACGCGGTACTGGTTCCGCTCCCCCGGCACGACGGCGGCCACCGCGCCGGAGCGGCTGTTGCCGGCGCCACCGGCCTCGGCGCTGACGTTCCGCGCGGAGTGGACCTGGGAAGGTCTGGACCGGTCGGCGTTCTCACGGCTGGTGGCGAACCACGGGCGATGGGCCGGGCGGAACAGCGCCCCGGGTTCCGAACAGGCCGCGCTGTACAGCGAGTTCGTCCTGTTGCGGCGCGCCGCCGGGTTCCTTCTGATGGTCGGTCAGGTCGCGGCGGGGCCCGGCGCGGGGGAGCGCCTGCTCGACGAGCACATCGGCGCGATCAGCGCGGGCGGGCCCCGGCCCGCGCGGCTCACGAAGCAGCGGATGCCGTGGCTGACGGCGGCGCTGCGGGGTACCGGTGACGAGGTGGGCGACTGGCGCCTGAAGATCAAGTCGGGTTATCTGCGGCGGCCGTTCACCGACCGGCAGATCGCCACGATCCACCACCACCTGACCCGCACCGACTCCGACGTGGTGAGCGGCTCCCTGTCCCTGAACACGTACGGCGGCCAGGTCAACACGGTGGCTCCGGCGGCGACGGCCGTGGCGCAGCGGGACGCCGTCGTCAAACTCTCGTATCTGACGGCGTGGGAGCGGCCGGACCAGGATGCGGCGCATCTCGCCTGGATACGTGCCTTCTACCGCGACATGTACGCCGACACCGGCGGCGTCCCCGTACCGGGCTCTGTCCACGACGGCGCCTTCCTCAACTACCCGGACAGCGACCTCGCGGACCCCGCCTGGAACACCTCCGGCGAGCCGTGGCACGCCCTGTACTTCAAGGGCAACTACGCACGCCTGCAAGCCGTCAAGCGGCGCTGGGACCCACGCGACGTCTTCCACCACGCGCTGTCCGTCCGCCTGGAGGAGTAACGCTCCTTTGCCGTACGACGGTTCAGGCCGAGCGCGGCGTCAAGCCGAGCCGGTGATCTTCTCGATCGCCTGCCGTGCCTGGTCTCCCGGCGAGCGCGACGGCAGGGACGACACCGTCGAGGGCGCGACCGTCTGCTGCGGCGTGGCGGGTTTCGCGTGGGCCGCGGTCGGCCGGACCCGTAGCCGGTGGCTGACCGCCTCGTCGAGGGTGACGGGGCGCTGGAGCCGGGCGGCCAGTTGCCCGGCCTCCTGGCCGAGCGCGGCGACGTCCTCCCACTGGAGCCTCAGCACCAGACGGACTTCGGCGCCGCCGTCGGGCGTGGCCTGGAGGGGTGGGGTGGTGGACTCGTTCATGGGAGGTCCTCACGTGTCGCTGCTCGGAACCGCGCCCTGGGCCGGGCGTGGTCCCCCTGGAGGGGCGGTCCGGCTCCCGGGTGTGGCGAGGAGTCGGACCGCCGGGTCGCGCTGTGCCCTGGTCGCGGGGTCGGTGGCCGTACTGGTCAGTGGCCGTACTGCGCGGAGTCGTCGGTGCCGCTACCGGCGCCCGAGCCGTTGTCGTCGCCCATGCCCGCGCCCATGTCGTCGCCGGGAGCCTGGGGGTCCTGCGGGTTCTGGGGGTCCTGCGGGTTCTGCGGGTCATCCGGGGCCTGCGGGTCCTGGGGAGCCTCGGCCCCGCCGGATCCGAGGACCGCGCCGACGGCGGTCAGTGCGGTGGTGACGGGCTGGAAGAAGGTCTCGCCGCCGTTGGCGCAGTCGCCGCTGCCGCCGGAGGTCAGTCCGACGGCGCTGCCGTCCTGGGTGAACAGCGAGCCGCCGCTGTCGCCGGGTTCGGCGCAGACGTCGGTCTGGATGAGTCCGGTGACGGTGCCCTCGGGGTAGTTGACGGTGGCGTCGAGTCCCGTGACGGTGCCGTCGCGGAGCCCTGTCGTACTGCCCATGCGGAAGACCTGCTGGCCCACGGCCGCGTCGGCGGCGCCGACGATGTCGACGCTCTGCCCGTTGCCGACGTTGACGGTGCTCGGCGCCTGGGTCGTGGCGTCGTCGTAGGTGACGAGGGCGAAGTCCCCTTCGCCGGGGAAGGTGGCCTCCTGGACCGTGGCGATCGGCGCGCCGCCCTGGGTGTCGGACCACTGGGCGATGGCGACCCCGCAGTGGCCGGCGGTGAGGAAGGCGGGGGCGCCGTCGGCGGTGGCGACGTTGAAGCCGAGGGAGCACCGGGCGCCGTCACCGAAGATGGCGTCGCCCCCGGCGGCGAAGGTCTTGAACTCGCCCGTCGACTTCTGGATACGGGCCATGCCGGTACCGAGTCCGGCGACGGTCGATTCCAGTCTGTTCCAGTTGGCGCCGGTGACGGTGCGGTCGGCGGTGACGACGATCCGGTTGGTGCGCGGGTCGACGGCCCAGGCGGTACCGGGGATGGTCGCGCGGTCCTTCAACGTCCCTGCGGCGGCCTTCAGTTGGCGGGTGCTGTTGTCCACGCTCCGTGCGACGGCACCGGCCTTCTCCACCTGGCTGACGGCGCTGTCGTCGCCGCCGACCACATTGACGACGACCTGCTTCTTGCCGGTGTCGTAGTAGGCGCCCGCGAAGGTCGTACCGAGCCGGGACGACAGGTCCGCCGCGAGGTCCGAGGCGTCCGCCGCCGACATCGTCTTCGGTCCCTGGTCATCGGTCTGTGACGCGTTGGCGTTGGGCAGCAGGATGGCTGCCGCACCGATCGCGACGACTCCGGCTCCCGCCAGTACGACCTTGCGCTTGGGTATCCGTTTGTGGCTCAACTCGTGACCTCCTGGGGGACGGAGTCCGCGGGGCCGCCGGAGCGGCCGAATGGGGCGCCTGAATGACTGGAGGTACGGGTGAGCCGGGTGAGATGTTCAACGGCACCGGAATTCGGTGCCTCGCACCCGGTGATGACGGTGTGTCAGGCGCGGGTACCGACAGCGATACGGAGGTTGCCCGACAGCCGGATCAGGGCTCGCAGGACGATCGCGAGCCGGGCCTCGTCGAGTTCCTGAACGCGCGAGAGCGCGGTCTGGTGGGGACCCGCCATCGACAGCACGAACCCGAGGAACACCCGTTCCCCCGCGTCGAGTTCGAGGATGTACAGATGCCTGGCGAGCCCCGCCCAGTCGCAGAGCACCCCGCCGGCGCCGTCCTCACGGACCAGCGCCAGCCGGACGTCCTCCCTGGCCAGCAGTGACCGCTCCTGAACAAGTGCGGTCACCGCGGCCTGGTCACGCGTGCCGGTCGCCCAACGCTGGAGCCGCCGCCCCAGCCCGCCCGTCATGGGCACGGGGATGTCGGTGTCTCGGCTGATCGTCATCAGGGACCTCCGCGGCGACGCGTCCACCCGGACCGATGCCGCCCCGCCATCCCCCACGGGCCACCACCACAAGTCCGCTTTCATCAGCCATACGCACCTGACCACCGATTTGTTCACCGGCACCGCAGCACGGACGCGCGCCGCCCCCTCCTCCCTGCTACTTCTCCTCCCTCGACGCCCCTTCCCGCATCTTCCGCGCCACCTCCGCCACCGCCTCTTCCAGGTTGGTCGCCGCTCGGGTCTTGTCGATGCCCAGGGTGGTGAGGATTCCGTCGCCGTCCTCGTGTTCCAGCAGGGCGAGGAGGATGTGTTCCGTGCCGATGTAGTTGTGGCCCATGCGCAGGGCTTCCCTGAAGGTGAGTTCGAGTACCTTGCGGGCCGCCGCGTCGTAGGGGATGAGTTCGGCGACGGCGGGAGCGCGGGGAGGGAGGGCCGCGACGGCGGCTTCCCTGAGGGCGTCGAGCGAGACGCCCTGGGCCACGATCTCCTTCGCCGCCAAAGCGTCCGGTTCGGCGAGGAGGCCGAGGATCAGGTGGGCGGGGCAGATCTCTTCGGCGCCGGTCGCCGCGGCTTCGTTCTGCGCGGCCATCACGACGTTCCGCGCACGATCGGTGAAGCGGCCGAAGCCCTGTTGCGGGTCGAGGTCCTGCACCTCGCCCGGGTTCTTGGGGACGAACCGCTTCTGGGCCGCCTGCCGGGTCACGCCCATGCTCTTGCCGATGTCCGTCCAGGAGGCGCCGGAGCGCCGGGCCTGGTCCACGAAGTGGCCGATGAGATGGTCGGCCACGTCACCGAGGTGATCGGCCGCGATGACCGCGTCGGAGAGTTGGTCGAGCGCGTTGGAGTGGACCAACTTGATGGCCTCGATCAGGTCGTCCAGACGTACGGGAGGGTTCATGCCGACTGATTTCGTCATGCGTCAACCTTAGGTTGACACTCCCTTACTGTCAACCTTCGGTTGACACCTGCCGGCCGACCGGTCCGGGCGGGGCACTGACAGGACCGTCACGGAGACCCTGACACCGAAGGGCTCCGCACAAGACGGCGATATCCGACCCCAGTTGGTGGCTCGCGGTCATCCCCTGGGCCTCCTCTCTCTCGGACCGGCGCAGCCGGCGCAAGGTGCTGCTGACCGGCTCCGTCGGTCTGGTCGGCTGCGCGGCCCTGCTCTTCCCGGCGATCGACACCGCCCAACCTCCGCTGACCCTGGTCGCGTTGCTGGTCACGGCCGTGTTCATGGGTGTCGTCTACGGACCCGTCGCGGAACTCTTCTCCGGGCTCTTCAAGGCGGAAGTCAGGTACGGCGGGGCCTCGCTCGGTTATCAGGTGGGTTCCGTATTGGGCGGCGGTATCGCCCCGACCGTCGCCACCAGCCTTTACACGAGCTGGTCCTCGACCACGCCCATCGCGCTGTATCTCGCCGGGGTGACACTCATCAGCCTCGGGTGCGTCCGGGCGGTCACGCGCCGAGCCGGCTGATTCCCCGACCCGTCACGCGCGAACACCTCATCCAGCCGCGACGGCTGTCCGTTCGCCGGCTCGCGCGGTGAGGGAGGTGGAGTAGCGGCGCAGGAGCAGGACGGCGGTGGTGGCGAGGCCGGTGAGCAGGCCCAGCCAGAGGCCCACGGCTTCGAGGTCCAGCGCGTAGGCGAGGAGCCATGCCGCGGGCAGCCCGACGGCCCAGTAGCCGATGAGGGTGATGCGGAAACCGCTCTTGGTGTCGTCGAGTCCGCGCAGCAGGCCGACGCCGATGTTCTGGGCGCAGTCGAAGAACTGGAGGCACGCGGTCACGATCAGCAGATGGCCGGCGATCGTGAGGGCCTGGTCGGAGCCGGACTCGAGGAAGGGGGCCAGGACGAGTTTCGGCAGGGTGAGGTAGAGGATTCCGACGACGGTCATGACGGCGCCGGCGCAGGCCAACGCCGTGTTCTTGATCCTGCGGGCGTCGTCGTATCGGCCCAGTGCCACTTCTCGGCTGACGTTGATGGACGCGGCGTGCGAGAGTCCGACGGCGACCTGGAAGACGATGTAGACGAGTTGGTTGACGGCGGTGTGTGCGGCCAGGGCCGCCGGTCCGAAGGATCCGGCCATCAGTGCGGTGAGGGAGAAGAAGCCGGCTTCGGAGCCGTAGGTGGCGGCGATCGGGATGCCCAGGCGCAGCAGCCGCTTGAGGACTGCCGAATCGGCCTTCATGAGGTCCAGCGAGAGCAGGGCGGCGAGCGTGCTGTCCCTCCTCGCGGACAGGTAGAGGGCGAGGAAGGTCAGGAGGTAGACGCTGGAGGTGGCGATGCCGACGCCGGTCAGGCCCATGCGGGGCAGGCCCCAGGTGCCGTGGATGAGGATCCAGTTGAGGCCGACGTTGACCGCGACGGAGGCGATGGTGATCCGGAGCAGGGCCTGCGGGCGCCGCATGCCGACGGTGAACTGGCGGATCACCTGGAACCAGAGGCAGGGCAGCAGGCCGGGGGCGAGCGCGAAGATCATGGTCTGGGCGCGGTCGGCGACATCGGCGTCCTGCCCGAGCCAGGGCAGAGCTTGCCCGATCAGGATCATCAGGCCGGCGCCGGCGATGCCCGCGAGGGTGGCCAGCGCCATACCGGCGCGGACGATGCCCCGCACCTCCTCGCGGCCCGGCACCTCCTCGCTGCCCCGCACCGTGTCCTGACCGCCCTGACCGCCCTGACCGCCCTTGCCGTCCTGACCGTCCTGGCCGCCCTCGCCCTCCTGACCGGCATGCTGGGCGGCCTGTTCGGCGCGGGCTCCGGCGGCGGCGATCTGGTTGCCGACGGAGGTGACCAGGCCGACGCCCATGGTGCGCAGCTGGTTGAAGATGACGATGGCCAGGCCGCCCGCAGCCAGTTCCCGCGTGCCGAGGAAGCCCATCATCACGGTGTCCGTCGTGGTGAGGGCGACCTGTGCGAGCTGGGTGAGGATCAGTGGGACGGCGAGGGTGGCGAGGGCCCGGCTGTCGCGGAGGAGGGTGCTGAGCATCGGGTCACCGGTTCCTGCGGAGCTTGGTGAGGAGTTCTTCGATGTCCCGTTCCGCGTTCGGGTCGAGGAGGCCGCGGGCCTGCATCCAGTCGTCGTTGAACACGGTGTCCATGTACTTCTCCCCTCCGTCGTTTATCAGGGCGACCATAGTTGTCCCCGGCGGCAGCGACGACAGGCGGGTCAGTGCCTCGTGGACCACGCCGCCGGCGGAGCCGCCGATGAGCAGGCCGGTACGGGCAACGGCCCGGCAGGTGGCGAACGCCTCGACGTCGCCGACCTTCACGCCTTCGTCGATCAGGTCGAAGTCCACCAGGGCGCCGAGTTCGGCGCCCTCGGGGGTGCCGGTGCCCGACTGGTAGTAGTCGTGGGCCGGTCCGCCGAAGGCGATGGAACCCTTGGGTTCGACTCCGATGGTGGAGAAGCCGGGTATGAGGGTGCGCAGTTCGCGGGCGGTGCCGCACAGTCCGCCACCGGTTCCGACGGCACCGACGAGGACGTCGAGGTTTCCGTCGAGGGCCGCGTTCAGTTCGTGGGCGACGGGGAAATAGCCGACACCGTTGGCCGGGTTGTTGTGCTGCTCGGTGAAGACGGTGTTGTCCTGGTCGCGTGCCATGTCCTCCGCGAGTTCCTCACGGGCGGCGGTGGCCAGTTCCTCGGTGCCGTCATCGACGACGTGGACCAGCTCGGTGCCCAGCGCCTTCATGGCGCGGAGCTTGTCGGCGGCGGCGTGGTTGTCGACCACGGCCGTGAAGGCGTAGCCGCGCTCGGCGGCGATCACGGCGAGGCCGAGCCCGGTGTTCCCGGAGGTGGATTCGATGATGCGGCCACCGGGCCTGAGTTCGCCGGACTGTTCCGCGGCGTCGATCATCGCGCGTGCCATACGGATCTTCGCGGTCCCGGTGGGGTTGAACATTTCCAGCTTCAGCAGCAGACGGCTGCCGGTCTCCGTGCCGGCGAGTTCCAGCAGGGGGGTGTGGCCGATGAGGTCGGAGACGCGGGAGACCACGGCCGGGCGCTGTAGAAATCCGGGCATCGAAACGCTCCTGTATTCGTGGGGGACGTCGGCTCGGGGTCAGGCGGTTCGACGGTCCAGGCGCCAGCGCGGACGGTCGCCCAGCCGGTCGAGGACGACCTTGGGTGGCAGCGGCAGGTCGTGGAAGGGGGACTCGTTGGAGTCCATCTGGTAACCCGCCGTGTTCGGGTACACGAGGAGGTCGCCGACCCTGGCTCGGGCGGGCAGGGGGATCTTGCGCCAGGTGACCATGTCCGACTCCAGGCATGAGGAACCGCCGACGCACGTGGGGTGGATGTCCGTGCTCCGGGAGCGGCCCGTGGGGGTCACCAATTCCGGTTCGGGCAGGTATTCGCTGTTGAACCACTGCTCGGACAGACTCAGGCTGGTCCCGTCGACGGTGGCGATCCGGTACCCGTCACGTTCCTTGAGGCCCTGGATGCGGAAGACCGTGGAGCCCGCGCCGGCCAGCAGGGCGCGTCCGGGCTCCATCATCAGCAGTGTCCCCGTCTCCTTCAAGGACTCGGCCAGGACGGCCTGTCCGCCCTGGGGGACGGACGACAGGATGGCGCGCAGGGCGTCCGCTCCCGCGACCGGGGAGTGGTACGGGTAGAAGTCGCGGTTATGGAACGTCCTGCGTGCGTGGTAGTGATCGGGACGCTGCTCGGCGAGGAAGGTGTGCCACTGGTCGGCCGGGCTGTAGTCGACAGCGAAGCCGCCGCCGATGCTGATCCGGTCGGCCCGCAGCCCAAGGACCCGGGCCTTGAGACACCACTCGACCAGTTCCGCCGCGAGGTCGGCACGCGGCTGGGTGGCGTAGCCGGACAGATGGAAGCTGAAGCCCTCCATCCGCACCGCGTCGCCCGCGCGTACGCAGCGGTCCAGGGCTGCCGCCAGGTCATCCGCGTTCATGCCGAAGCGGCTGTGCGGCTGCGTGGGAGGCAGGCGGCGCAGCAGCAGCCGGGCCGGTCGCACGGCGCCGGTCAGCGCCGCCGTGATGAGCATGTCCAGTTCGTCAAGTGCGTCGACGGCGATCAGACAGCCCTGCGACAGGGCAAGTCTCAGCAGCTCGTCGCTCTTGGCGGGGCCGGTGACCACGATGTTCTCGCCGCGGACCCCGTAGCCGAGAGCTTCCCGCAGTTCACCCACGGCGGCCACGTCGACGCCTGCCTGGTGTACGGCGCAGCGCTCCATCCATACGGCGGCCTTGTTGGCCTTCTTCGCGTAGTACACACGCCCCTCCACACCGGAGTCGCTGAGCGCGGTGCGGAAGGCTGCCAGGTTGGCGTCGAAGCGGTGCGGCAGCAGGAAGTGGAAGGGCCCGCCGAAGGCGTAGGACAGCTCGTGGAGAAGTCCGCTGTCCAGTATTCGGTCGCTGTCCGGATCCGGGTGGGCGGGCAGGGTCGGCACGATCGCGGTGTCCTGGGCGGTCACTGCCACAGCGGCACCTCGGTGCCCAGGCCCTGCGCGAGAGCGAGCTGCGCGAAATGGTGCCCGAGGGCGATGTCGGTGACGACGAGACCGCTGTTGTAGGCGAAGATCTTCTCCTTGGCGGACAAGCGGCCCGGGGTGATGCCGGCGACCACGGGCGGGAACTCGCTGTGGACCGCGGGGAGTTTGCCGTCGGCGTCGGCCATGTCGGTGCCCGTGACGTTCATCTGGGCCTCGCTCGTGGCGATCACCCGGTCGGCACGGTGCAGGGTCGAGGGCGCCAGGCCGTGGCCGACCAGGATCGAGAGGGCGCCCGGCCTGAGCCAGTCCGCTTCGACGGCGGCCGGGGTGTGGCCGCCGGCGGTGGCCACGATGACATCGGCGTCCGCAGCGGCAGCCCGTACGTCCGTGACGATCTCCACCTCCCGGTCGGGGTGGTGCACACGCAGTTGTTCGCGCACCGCGGCGATGCCCTCGGAGTGCGTACCGAAGAGCATCAGCCGGTCCAGCTCGGGCAGCGTCGTCAGCAGGAACGGCAGCGCCAGGCGCCCCTGGGTGCCGGTGCCGATCACCAGGGCACTGCGCGCACCCGGTACGGCGCATTCACGGGCCAGCAGGGCGGAGACCGCCGGCGTGCGCAGGGAGCCGATGCGGGAGCAGTCCATCATCGCCACCGGCAGGCCCGTGACGTCGTCGTAGAGGCTGAGCGTGGTGTAGTAGTGCTGCTCCTCGCGACCGACGTCGAGGCCGTGCTTGTACGAGGTCTTGATCGCGACGACGTTGCGTGAGCCGTCGCGGCCCAGCATCGCGTAGGCGACCGAGTGCTCGTCCTGCGGCTTGACGGTGAGCTTGCGGGGGTTGTCGGACTGCCCCTCATACAGAGTGCGGTAGGCGCCTTCCACCGTGGCGACCACATCTGCCGGCGTGATGTCGATCCCGGCGAGGTCACTCTTGGACAGGATCCGCATATGCGTGTCATCGACGGACATCGCGCCGTCGGCCTTGCGGGTCTGTGCGTCAGTCATGGGTCAACTCCTCCAGTGGCAGGGGCGGTTCGGACTGGCGTGCGCTTCGAGCGCGACCTGGCCGTAGCCGTGTTCCTCGGCCTCGGCCGCCGGGCGGGTGCGGCGTCCGGGGACGCGGACCGAGGCACGCTTGAGCCAGCGGTCGGTGCCGTCGTAGCGGGCCTGGAAGGGGACACGGCCGTGCACGACGATGTCGTTGTCGACGACGAGGACTTCGCCGGGGGTGAGGCTGACCGCGACGGAGACACGGGCCAGTCCGTCTTCCAGCCGTTCGTAGGCTTCGCGGTAGGTGTCGTCGGCCTGATCGAGGGGTGTGTAGGCGGGGTCGAAGCGCAGCGTCGTCCCGTCCTCAGCCTCGAACAGGGCGGGAACCGCGGGCGGTTCCGCGTCGGCGTAGCCCTGGGCGTCGGCATAGGCGGCGTCCGGCAGGATCGGCACCACAGGCCGGGACAGCGTCCGCACATCGGCTTCTGACAGGGCCGTCCTGCGGATGCTGGCCGCGGTGGTGGCGATGTTGTCGTGGTTGCGCATGCAGCCGAGCATCAGCAGGTGTGCGCGGCCCGGGTGGAAGGCGTCCTCGGTGTGCGGGCTGAGCAGCACGCTGCTGCTGGCGCCCGTCTGCTCGCTCTCATGGCCGGGCGAGGGCACGATGTTATGGACGAACCGGCCGTCCTGCTGGCCTTCCCAGGCGATCGGGTTGCCCATCACGCTTGCCAGCAGCAGGAGCGTGATGTCGTAGAGGGCACCGCTGTCACCGGCGCGGGCCCAACTGTCCGGCGTGGCCCCGATGGAGGCGTCGTCGACATCGAGACCCCGCAGTACGAACAGGCCGTCCGCGGTGTCGACGGGCCGGCAGTCGTGCCGCAGGGCGTCGCCGAAGCCACTCACGGTCTTCGCGACGCACTCCAGGAGGGCGGGGGACGTCGCCGAGGTGCCGAATTCTTCGAGTATCCGTTCCGCTGCCGTGCGGAGTTCACCCACGGTGTGGGGGGCGAGCTGACGGACAGGTGCGGCTGCCGTGCTCATGGCGAAGGAGTCCGTTCCGTGTGGGGGTGGCAGGGAGTGTCGCCGGAACGCAGGAGGCGACGGTCGCCAACCGGTGGTCAGGTAGGGCGAGTTGCCCCCAGCGGTGCGGGCGGTTCGACCTCCGGTGGCGACCGAACGCTAGCATCAGACTTAGGTAAGGCAAACCTTAGTATTCAGGCTAGGGTGGCTGGAACCTGTCGAGACGGGAGCGATCGGTGAGCGAATGTGCTGCCTTTCGCGCGCAACACCCCGCCCCCTCTTGCAGAAATGATTGTCGTTAGGGTAGGCAAACCTAAAAACATCTTTGGGTTGCCCGGATCATGGAGCGAGGACGTACGTGGACATCAACAGGCGTCAGGTGCTGTCGGCCGGCGGGGCGATAGGGACGGCCGTACTGCTGGCGGCGTGCTCCTCGGGCAGCGGCGACACCGCGGCCGGCTCCGGCAAGGCCGGCAAGCCCCGCAAGGGCGGCACCCTGCGGATCGGGGCGCTCGGCCGGGCCGGCGCCATCACCCGGGACCCGCACGGTACGCAGGCCAACGAGAGCGACTACCTGATCCTCGCGCTCACCTTCGACACGCTCGCCGTGCCGGGCGCCAAGTCCAACACCGTTCCCCGACTGGCCTCGTGGGAGTCCTCGGCGGACTTGAAGACATGGCGCTTCAAGGTGGCCGAGGGTGCCACCTTCCACGACGGCAGCCCGGTCACCGCCGACGACGTGGTCTGGTCGCTGCGCCGACTGCGCGACACCCCGGCCGGTGCGGCCCGTCTGCCCGGAGTCAAGAACGCCGACAGCATCACCGCCGAGGGCACCGACACGGTGGTCGTGGTCTCCGAGTACGCCAATACCGAACTCCCCCTCATGACCCGGTTCACGACGTTCGTCATGAAGCAGGACACCCCGGACAAGGATGTGGCCAAGGCGCCCGGAACCGGCCCGTTCAAGCTGGACTGGTACCGCAACGGCAACGCCCGTCTGGTGCGCAACGACAAGTGGTACGGCGGCACGGTCCATCTCGACGCGATCGAGGTGACCATGTTCGAGACGCCGCAGGCCATGGCCAACGCGCTGTTCGGCGGGCAGATCGACGTCGCCTCCAACGCCGGCCCGGTCGCCGCGCGCACCGCGGAGTCCCGCAAGGAGATCCAGGTCGTCCGCCGTCCCGACGACATGTCGATGCCCATCGTCATGCGCACCGCCGACGGCCCGTTCGCCGACCCGCGGGTGCGCGAGGCGATGCGCCTGGTGGTGGACCGCGAGGCCATGGTCAGGCAGGCCCTGTCCGGATACGGAAACGTCGCCAACGACATCATGGGAACCGGCGACCCCGATTACGCCAAGGACATCCCGCAGCGGGTGCGCGACCTGGCCAAGGCCGAACAGCTGCTCCGGGACGCCAAGTTCGACCTGTCCAAGACCTACGAGCTGTACACCACCGAAGACATCTCCGGCATCGCCGACTCCGCGACCCTGTTCGCCTCACAGGCGCGCGAGGCCGGGATCAAGATCAAGGTGGTCAAGCAGGAGTCGGGAACGTTCTACGAGAAGACCTGGCTCAAGGGCGACCTCTACACGAACTACTGGGGCACCAACGACTCCGTGGTGTTCTTCGCGTCCAAGACCCTGCTCACCGGCGCCGGCCAGAACGAATCGGGCTTCAGCGACGAGGAGTTCGACGCCACCTACCGCAAGGTCATCGGCACCACGGACAAGCAGGAACGGACCAAGGCCCTGCACGCGTTGCAGCAGATCGAGTACGACCGCTCCGGTTATCTGCTGTGGGGCATGGCCGACGGTGTCGACCTGGCCGCAGCCAAGGTCCAGGGCCTGCCGAAGCTGCCCGGCTACGGCCGAGTCCAGCTCGACAGCGTGTGGCTGAGTTGAGTCGCGCGCTCAAGGACAGCGCGGTGGCCGCCCCTGCCGGCACAGGGCCGGCCACCGCGCGACGTCACCCGCTGCCGCTCCTCGGCCGTCTCGCCGCGGCCGTGGGGCGGCGACTCCTCATGCTGGCCGTCCTGCTAGCCCTGGTGTTCGCCGCCGTCGAGCTGCTGCCCGGAGACGCGGCCACCGCGACCTCCGAGCGGGGGGAGAGCGCCGCGGACATCGCGGCACGGCGCCATCTGCTGGGCCTGGACAGACCGGTGTGGGAACGCTTCCGGGACTGGATGACGGGGCTGCTCACGGGGGACCTGGGAGTCAGCGCCCGTGGCGAGAAGGTCACGCAGATGCTGGCCGACCCGTTCCCGAACACGCTGCTGCTCGCGGCCATCGCCTTCGCCCTGACGGCCGTGGCCTCGCTGGCCCTCGGCTGCTGGGCCGCCGCCCGCCCCGGCCGGCTCACCGACCGGGTCATCGGCCACGCCTCGACCTCGGCGTTCGCCATCCCCGAATTCGTCGTGTCCGTCGGCCTGTTGATGCTCCTGTCCCTGTGGACGGGCTGGCTGCCCGCGGTGACCGTGGCCGGGGCCGACGGCCGTCCTTCCACCTGGACCATGCTGATCATGCCGGTCCTCGCGCTCGTCATCCCGCAGACCGGGTGGAACACCACCATCGTGCGCGGCGCTCTCGCCGACCAGGCGGCCACACCGCACGTCGAGGCCGCCCACCTGGACGGCCTGCCGGTACGCCGCGTCATCTGGCGCCATGCCCTGCCCGGCGCCG
This sequence comes from Streptomyces sp. NPDC058001, assembly GCF_042886315.1. NCBI lineage: Bacteria > Bacillati > Actinomycetota > Actinomycetes > Kitasatosporales > Streptomycetaceae > Streptomyces > Streptomyces sp. NPDC058001. The sequence continues at coordinate 28,891 of NZ_JBHVQT010000005.1, read as the reverse complement.
TCCCGGCCATCGCCACCGGCCTCGCCACCTCCACCGGCATGCTCCTGGGCGGCACCGTGGTCGTGGAAACCCTCTTCAACTACCCCGGTATCGGCAGCGTGCTCGCCAGCGCGGTCTCCACCCGCGACACTCCCCTCATCGCCGGCGTCGTCGTCTGCGCCGGTGCTGCCATCAGCCTCGTTCTGCTGGCCGCCGACCTCGTCCGCGCCCGAGTTCTGGGGAGCCACGCATGAGCACCCTCACCACCGCCCGCGCCCGCGCGCGGTCTGTCGGCCGTGGGCGGGTGATCCGCCGTCTGGCACCGGGTGTCGTGCTGGTCCTGCTGGCCCTCACCGGCCCGTTCCTCGCCGCACATCCCCTCGACAAACCGGTCACCGCTCCCTTCGCCGCCGCCGGCGACGGCGCACCACTGGGCGGGGACCAGCTCGGCCGCGACGTCCTCAGCCGGCTCCTGCACGGCGGAACCGCACTGATCGGCAGCGCCCTCCTGGTCGCCGTGGTCGTCACCGCGCTCGCCGCACTGGCGGGCTGCTTCGCCGTCCTGCACCCGGCCGTGGGGCGGGCCGTGGAACGCACCTCCGACATCTTCATCCTGCTCCCGCCGATCCTGGGCATCATGCTCATCGCACTCGCCTGGCCCGGCGGCGGACGATGGGCCGTCACCAGCGCCGCCATCATCCTGGGCACCCCCTACGCGGTGCGCGTCGTCGCGAGTGCCGCCGCCCCGCTGGCCGGTGCCGGATACGTCGAAGCCGCCCTCGCCGGCGGTGAATCCCTCACCTACACCGCCACCCGTGAACTCCTGCCGAATCTGCGCGCCACCGTCCTCGCGCTGTTCGGCCTGCGCTTCGTCGAGGCCGTCTACGTCATCTCCATGGCCGGATTCCTCCAGATCGGCCCCCAGCCACCTGCCGCGGACTGGGCCTTGATGATCCGCGAGAACTCCTCGGGCATCCTCCTCAACCCGTGGGCGGTGGTGGCCCCCAGTCTCGCCATCGCCTTCCTCGCCATCAGCGTCAACCTGGCCGCCACCTCCCTCGCCCCCCGCTCCGCACGCAAGGCGGTGACCACCCCGTGAACAACCCCCTGCCCTCGTCCACCACCGACGAGACCCTCGAAGCCGCGCCGGCCGGCGAGGACAGCGCTTCCGCGCCAGTGGTGTCGGTGACCGATCTCAGCATCCGGATGCCCGACGGACCCACCCTGCTCCAGCCCACCAGCCTGACCGTCCGGCCCGGCGAGATCACCGCCCTGACCGGGGCTTCCGGCTCCGGAAAGACCACGCTGCTACGCGCCCTGATCGGCCATCTGCCCGCCCAAGCCGCCACCCACTGCACCGCGTTCGACGTTCTGGGCCACCACGTCCCCAGCCTCGACCCGACGGCACTGCGGACCATGCGCCGAACGCAGGTCGCCTACGTCGGCCAGGACCCCGGCTCCGCACTCAACCCCCGGATGAAGATCCGCCATCTGATCGCGGAGACCGCCGCCACGGTGCACGACCAGACCGTTCCGGCCCTGCTGCGCGAATGCAAGCTGCCCACGGACGACGGCTTCCCCGACCGCAGACCGACCGCGATCTCAGGCGGCCAGCAGCGCCGCGTCGCCCTTGCCCGCGCCCTCGCCCGCACTCCTGACCTGCTACTCCTCGACGAACCAACCGCAGGACTCGACAAAGCCCTGCGCGACGACATCGCCGGCCTGCTGCGCCACCTGGCCAGCTCGCGTGGCCTGGCCATCGTCATCGCCTGCCACGACCCCGAACTCGTCGACGCCTGCGCCGACCACGTCGTACAGCTCACCACCGCGCAACCACGCCTTCCCCGACAACACACGGCGCGCCCACAGCGGAAGAAAGAATCCGCGGACACCGCCACGGACGGGATCGCCGCGCGGTCCGTCAGCGTGACCTTCCGCGCCCGAGGCACCGCACAGCTGGCGCTCGACTCGGTCGACTTCACCGCGCCCGCCGGCTCGGCGACAGCGATCATCGGGCCTTCCGGATCCGGCAAGACCACCCTGCTACGCGTCCTCGCCGGCCTCCAACGGCCCGACACCGGGAGCCTCGCCCTCGACGGCCACCCGCTGGCCCACGCAGCCCGCAAGCGTCGCCGCGAACACCTCCGGCGCATCCAACTGGTCCCGCAGAACCCGCTCGCCGCGCTCAACCCGTCCCGCACCGTAGGCGCCGCCCTGACCCGGCCCCTGCGCCGGCACACCACGCTCACCAAGGCCCGGACCGCGGACCGGATCACCGAACTGCTCGACCAGGTCGACCTGCCGGCCGACTTCATCCACCGCTACCCGCACGAACTCTCCGGCGGGCAGCGCCAGCGCGTCTCCATCGCCCGCGCCCTCACCGCCACCCCCGACTTCCTGCTCTGCGACGAGATCACCTCCGCGCTCGATCCCGACACGGCCATCGCCATCATGGAACTCCTGCAACGCCTGCGCGCCGAACACGACATGGCCGTCACCCTCGTCAGCCACGAGACGCACCTGGTCGCCGCCTACACCGACACGGTGCACGTTCTGGAAGCCGGACGGCTCGTCACACACGGCCCCACCACGGCACACGTACCGACCTGATCGCCCTTGGTCAGATCACCCAACCCACGACCAGTACAACGAACCGACCGTGCGGCAGACAGAAGACCCGCCGCACGGAAACCTAGCCCCACAGCAACCCCGCCACCTCGACCCCCGCGAAAGCGGCACCCAGACCCACCAGCACGCTGCCGAGCACGTTCGCCGCGGCGAAGACCCCCGCCCCGTCCTCCGCCAGGCGCAACGTCTCGTACGAGAACGTCGAGTAGGTCGTCAGCGCCCCGCACAGGCCCGTGCCCAGCAGGAGTTGGACCTGCGCCGAGGTGGCGCCCGCCGTCACCGCGCCGGTGAGCACGCCCAGGATCAGGCAGCCGACGACGTTGACCGCGAAGGTCCCCCATGGGAACACTGTGTCGTGCCGGGACTGCACCACCCGGTCGGTGAGGTAGCGCAGCGGTGCGCCGACCATCGCTCCGCCGATCACCAACAGCCAGTTCACCGCGCCCCCTTGCTCCCGCCGGCGTCGTCCTGGCCCCCGTACCGCACGACCTCGCAGGCGTCGAGGATCACCAGCCCCTCGGTCACCAACTCATGGAGCTGCGGCAGAAAGGCCCGTACGCGCTCCTCGGTGTCCACGATGACGACAGCGACCGGCAGGTCCTCGCTGAGGGAGAGCAGTCGGGTCGTGTGGATCAGTGAGGACGCGCCGAAGCCCTCGATGCCCTGGAACACCGACGCGCCGGCGAGGCCCGCCGCGTGGGCGCGGTGCACGATCTCGGTGAAGAGGGGCTTGTGGTGCCAGGTGTCGTTCTCGCCGACGATCACGGTGAGCCGCAGGGCGGATCCGGTCAGTCTCATCGCGTCCGCGCCTCCACCGGTACCTCCGTCCACGGCAGCACCCACGCCTCCACCGATGCCTCCACCAATGTCACCATGCCTGCCTCCATCCCTGCCCCCATCCGGGTTCACCGCCGTTTCCAGGCGACCGCGCGCCGCGTCAGATGTGCCGCCGTCCACACCGCGCCGAGGGCGGCCAGCAGAGTCAGCGCCAGATAGGCCATTCCGGTACCGGTCTCACCGCCCGCCACCAGCCGCTGGATGTCGACGGCGTACGTCGAGAAGGTGGTGAAGCCGCCGAGGACACCGGTGCCGAAGAAGGGCCGTACGAGCCGGTGGGCCGCCCACACCTCGGTGATCACCACCATGAAGACCCCGATGACCGCGCACCCGACGACATTGACCAAGAGGGTCGTCCAGGGGAAGGTTCCGGCGGCCGTGGGCCAGAGGAGGGACGCACCGTAGCGGGCGCTCGCGCCGACGGCGCCGCCGATGGCCACCATCGTGACGACCGGGCCCTGCCCGCGCCACATGTGCGTCATCCGGATCTCCTACTCGCCGCCACGAAAGGGTGCGCGTGATCGCAAGTAGGGACCGTTGGCGGCGCCGGTGCCGCGGTTCGGGAACGGTGGGCCCCACCACCGCAGCGGTGGTCGAGGACCACCGCTGCGGAGAGCCTACCGTGGGGCCGGGGTGCGCCAGACGTCAGCGGTTGCCCTCGGGCGCGGGCACCCGGCCCGGCTCCTGTGGCAGTTCACCTTCCCTGGTCAGGAAGTTCCCGATCAGGTACTTGTACAGCGCCCCGCCGACCAGACCACCGATCAGGGGCCCGACGATCGGCACCCAGAAGTAGAAATTGCCGTATTGATCTCGCCACGCGGTTCCGTATCCGGTGATGAAGCTCGCCAGGCGCGGGCCGAAGTCACGGGCGGGGTTGATGGCGTATCCCGCGTCCGCACCCCAGGCCATCCCGATCGCGACGACGATCAGGCCGATGATGAACGCTCCCAGGTTGGCGCCCGGGGGTGTGTTCAGCAGGTCCGTGACGGCGAGGATGAGGAAGAGCAGGATCGCCGTGCCGATGATCTGGTCACGTAACGCGCCCCACTCGCTCACCGGCAGCACGCCGTTGCCGGGAAGCGTCGAGAAGACGAACTGGGTCTTGAAGGTGTGCCCGGGGTCGAACTTGGCCAGCACCTCCGAGTAGTTCCAGCGCACGAGCAGCGCCGCCACGAAGGCACCCAACGTCTGCGCGAGGGCGTACGGGACCACCTTGCCCCACGAGAAGCCCTTGAAGGCCGCGAGCGTGAGGGTCACCGCGGGGTTCAGGTGGGCGCCACTGATCCGGGCCGCCGTGTACACGCCGAAGGTGACGCCGAGCCCCCACGCCCACGCGATGCTGTCGTGGTCACCGAGACCAGCGGCCACGACCTGCGCGACCACTCCGCATCCGAAAAGGATGAGGATGAGGGTGCCCGCGAACTCAGCCGAAAGCTCAGCCGCGAGACCGTTCCTCCATCCGGGCTTTGCCATGAGCGCCCGCCTCCTGCCCTAGATGTACCGTTTTCCGACCATATGCATGAAAACGGACAGGAGGGCAGATCGACGGGCCACTCGTGTGACGGCCGCTTCTAAGCGGGCTCCCGTCCGCCGGCACGGGAGCCCGCCACTCCTCTTCTCTCTTACGGGATGGACCGCTACGGGATGGCCTGTTACGGGAAGGACGTCACCGTCGACGGGACGGTGGACGTTCCGGATGTCCCCGGCCCGGTGCTGTTCACCACGTGCTCGTACTGTCCGTTACCGCCGAGCGACACGACGAGCAGGTCATGGAACTTCACGCCGGGTTTGACCGGTACCTCGAACCCGTGGTCCTGGCGGATGGTCGGATCGACGTTGTAGTAGCAGTAGCTCCCCAGACCCCAGCCCTCGTGGGTGGTGACGGAGTCGGCGACCTTGTAGGCGGCGTAGCCCTTGACGGCGCCGTTCTGCACGGCGGCCTGGTTCGGGGCGTCGTACGCCTTCTCGTTCTGGAAGAAGATCGTCTTCCCGTTGTTGCCGTACCACTCGACGTCGTACTTGTTGAAGTGTTCGACGAACAGGCCGGTGGCGAGGACGTCGTCGCCGTTGACGCGCAGACCGTAGTCGGCGCGGTTGGTCTCCCAGCCCACACCGTCGCCGTGGTCGGCGCGCCAGAGCCAGGTGTGGTCGATGATCGTGTCGTCGCTGTTGACGACCATGCCGGTGGTGGCCTTGCCGGGGCCCGCACCGCCGACGCGGATGAACACGTCCTGGACGGTCGTCGGGTTGGCGGCGTGGTCGGCGGCGGCGCCGGCCGGGCCGACCTCCAGGAGTGTGGACGAGTTCACCTGGCCCGCGTCGATGAGGAAGCCCGCGAGCTTGACGCCGTCGACGTCGGCGACCCGCATCGCGGTGACGCCGTTGTCGGGGATGATCGTCGCCAGGCCGAGACCGAGGACGACGGTGTTGGCGCGCTTGACGTCGATCGTCTTGTCGACGTGGTAGACGCCGGGCGTGAAGAGCAGGTTCAGGCCCTGGTCGAGGGCCGCGTTGATGGTGGTGGCGGTCGCTCCGGGCTTGACCACGTAGAACTGGCTGAGCGGCAGGGACTGGCCCTGCGGGGTGCCGGCCCAGGAGACACCCCGGGCATTGGTGCGCTTCGCGGGCACGAACACCTTGTAGTCGTTGCCGTCCAGATAGAGGAACGGCTTCTCGCGGGAGACCGGGGTGGTGTCGAGCGTGGTGTACGGCGGGTTCGGGAAGCCCTGCGCCGGGGCGCCCTGCACACCCGAGAACACCATGTTCCACACACCGTTGGTCCACCCGCCGACCGAGCTGTCCCGGGTGTACCACTGCTGCTGCGAGTACGGTCCGACAGTGCCGTCGATCTTGCTGTCGGCGATATAGCCACCGCTGGCCCAGCCGTAGCCGGTGGGCGCCAGGTTCAGCCCACCCTTGACGTGCATCCGGCGGAACGGCGCCGCCTGGGACACCGCCCAGCGGTTGGTGCCGTTCACGGGGTTGAGGGCGAGGTTCTCGGCGGAGCGCCAGAAGTTCTGTGTCGCGTTGCCGTTGAACCAGCCCGCGTCCACGGTGACATCGCCGTTGAAGGTGGTGTCGTCGGGCGACAGGCCGAGGCCCGAGATGGACGTGTAGAAGCCGATGTTGGCGTTGATGTTGTTGTACGTGCCGGGCTTGAACAGCAACTGGTAGCGGCCGGTGCCGAACTGCGCCGACTCCTGCTGCTTGAACACCGCGTCGACCTTGCCCTGGATGTCGGGCGTCGACGGGTCGAAGACGAGGACGTTCGGCCCGAGGTCACCGCCGCCGGGGATGGGGTCGCCCCCGCCGCCGCCCGTGGTCCCGAACACCTGGAACTCCCAGAGGGAGTAGCCGTACTGGGTGGCCCGCGTGGTGCCGTACATCCGGACATAGCGCGCGGACCCGGAGACGTTCAGGGTCTCGTTGCCGCCGGATCCCGCCGCCGTCGAATAGGCCGTGGTCCAGGTCGAGTTGTCCGTGGAGAACTCGATCCGGTACGCCTTCGCGTACGCGGTCTCCCAGCGGAGCACGATCTGGCTGACGGAGGCCGTGGCGCCGAGGTCGACCTTGATCCACTGCGGGTCCGCAGCGGCGCTCGACCAGCGTGTGCCGTTGTTGCCGTCGACCGCGCCGGTGGCCGGGGTGCCGTAGTTCTCCTCGCTGGACGCGGTGACCGTCTTCCCCTGGGACAGCAGGGCCGGCGCCGCCTGGGCGGGGGTCGGCAGCAAGGTCAGCAGGGCGGCGGCCAGGATGCCGGCCAGGGCACCCGCCAGCGTTCTACGCGGGCCCGGACGGGGCAGCCGCCCGCCCGCCCTCCGGGGCCGTACAGCGGAAATGAGCATGTCGGAACTCCTGAGCTGTCGGGGTGCGGGTGGCCGGGACGGTGCGGTGCCCCGGAGAGAGACAAGCGAGCGCGGTAGCCCTGAAACGGTGGGGAGAGCGCTCTCCCATCGCAGTGATGGTTCTCCCCTTGTACGTGTCTCGTCAAGAGTTGTGCACACGGTCACGGACGCGGCACGCCGTTCGGTCAGGAAGTGAACTCGGCGCCGTCCAGGGAGAGATGCCTGATCTCGTCGCATCGGGGCATTGGGTAAGGCGGGAAGGGAGAAGCCTCATGACGTCCGGCACGTCCGAAAAGAAGGTCTCACCCCGTGGGAAGGTCTCGACCGGCACCCGGGTCCCCACCTGGGTGAAGGTGCTGACCGCCGTCGTCGTGGTCATCGTGGTCCTCCTCGCGGGTATCCGGTTCAGCCTGGTCCCCGGGCTGAACGCGCTGCTCGGGGAGGACACGCACGACCGCACGGGACCGGCACTCCTCAAGTCGATCCAGGACATGAGCCGTTACGACGCGGCTTCAGGGAACTTCCAGGTGGTCGTGGACCTGGAGAAGGACGCCAAGCTGTTGCCCGACGCGATCCGCGGCACCCGCACCCTGTACGTGGGGGCGGGCACCGTGGACGCCTATGTCGACCTCGGCAAGGTCGGCGAGGACGATGTGACGACGAACAAGGACCGTACGTCCGCCACCCTGCGCCTGCCGCATGCCGAGCTGGGCAAACCCGCGCTCGACCCCGATCGCTCGTACGCCGTGTCGAAGCAGCGCGGACTGCTCGACCGGCTGGGTGACTTCTTCTCCGACAACCCCAACAGTGAGCGGGCCGTGCAGAAACTCGCCGCACAGCACATCGGGAAGGCCGCGAAGGACACCAACCTGGTCCGGCGGGCCGAGGAGAACACCACGGGCATGCTCCGCGGACTCCTGCGTTCGCTGGGCTTCGACGAGGTGAAGGTGGTGTACGGGACCTGAGCCGTGGACCGGCACGGGCGGGGCGCCGGGCGGCGGCATCATCGGCGCCGCGCGGCGCCCTGTCCCGCGACGGATGTGCTGTCGCGGGACAGGGCGCGCACGGGGCGGACCCGGTGCGGGGCGGGCTCGGTACGGGTCCCCGGGTTCAGCTGTAGACGCCGAACTCGTAGAGCGAGTAGCCGTATCCGGTACCGCGGACCGTGGCGTGCACACGGACGTAACGCCCGGTGCCCGACACGTCGAAGTCGTCGATACCGCCGTTCCCGTCGGTCACCTGGCGCAGGGTCTGCCAGTTCTGTCCGTCGTCCGACGTCTGGACCGTGTACGCCTTGGCGTACGCGGCCTCCCACACCAGCTGGACATGACGCACCGTGGTACGGGCGCCCAGGTCCACCTGGATCCACTGCGGGTCGCTCCAGTCACTGGCCCAGCGGGTGTCCGCCGCCCCGTCCACGGCGTTGGACGCCGGGCAGGGGCAGCCGGAACCCGACGGCTGGTACGACGACGCGGTGGCCGGCTTGCCCCGGGCCACATTCGTACCGGACACCGGTGGTGGCACGACCTTCACGGACCTGGTCTCGACGCCGACATTGCCCTTGCCGTCCTTGACCTTGACGTACACCTTCCACACCCCGGTCCGGTCGGGCGCGGTCACCTTGAGCCGCCCTCCGCCCAGGTTCGTGAACGGCACACTGGTCAGACCGCCGGCGTTGTCGAGGTACTTGCTCCCGAAGAGGACCTCATAGGTGAGGGGGTCCCCGTCCGGGTCCGACGCGGTGGTGGCCAGCACCAGGTCACGGGTGGCCGGGACGTTCGACGCGCCGCCCTCGACGTTCAGGGCCGAGATGACGGGCGGCGTGTTGTCGCCCGCGGTGGAACCGGCGTACGCCTTCTTCACGGCGTAGTACGCGAGCCGCTTCTCACCGGCGGGCAGCAGGTTGAACCACATGCCGCCGAAGTCGTACTCGGTGCCGTAGTGGAACATCGTGGCGCCCAGGGCGACACCTTGGTGTCCGGTGACGCAGTCCCACGCCCTGGTGTACCCGTCGCGCTTCGCGGTGTCGCTGGGCTCGGTGGGCACACCGTTGGCGTCGTTCGGCACCTCCCACTCCCCCGGCGGTCCGGTCTCCGTGAGGATGTACGGCTTGGTGTAACCGCCCGCCTGCCAGGTGGACTTGATCCCGCACACGTCGCCGTAGGAGTTCACGGCGTACAGGTCGAGATCGGGCGCGTTCTTCTTGTAGTAGGGCCAGGCGCCGGTCCAGGCGTCCGTGGAGGTCACCGGGTGGTTCGGGTCGACGGTGTGGATCTTCTTCGCGACGTCGTTCACGAACGTCGTGTAGGCGTCGCGCTGGCGCTCCAACTCGGCCCCGCTGTAGCAGTTCTGGAGGCCGAGGACGGACTCGTTGCCGACGTTCCACATCAGGACACCCGGATGGTCCTTGTACGTCTGCACCCACTTCGGGAACTCGTCGAGCATCTGGGTCTTGTACGCGGTGTCCGTCAGGTAGTTGACGCAGCCGCCGCTGCCCGGACCGCCGCCCGGTTGCAGCCAGAAGCCCGCGATCACCTTGACGCCGTTGGCCGCCGCCGCGTCGAAGAGCGGCAGGCTCGACGCGTCGGTGCCCCAGGTACGGACGGTGTTGGCACCCATCGACTTCACATCGGGCATGTAGCGGGCCGCGTCGGTCGGGGACGGGCCCCAGGTGAGCCCTTTCACCGTGTACGGCGAACCGTTCACGGTGAGCTGCCAGTTGCCCTGGGTGCCGGTGACGCGGACCACGTTCCCGGCGGCGTGGACCGCGGGCGCCGGCAGGGCGAGTGTGCCCGCGGCCAACGCCGCCGCCACCGCCAGGGGTATGCGTGTGCGCATGTCGCTCCTTGAGGGGGTAACCGGTCGCTCGGTCAGGGCAGTTCGTAGTTCTGGTTGAGCGCCGCTCCCGCCTCCGGGTGGGACTGGTCGTAGCCGCGCGCGTCGCACTGGAGCCCGCCGACGACACAGTGGTCCACGAGCGCCTTCAGCGTGCGGTCGTCCCACGCGTTCATGAAGTCGTAGTGGAACGAGTGTCCGGTGCCGCTGGCGAGCCGGACCTGCGACATGTCACCGTTCACCGGCCAGACCATCTTGAACTCGATCATCGGCAGCGCGACCGGGTGGTCGGCGGGGCAGACGTTGTTGTTGGTGCCGGGCTTGACCACCGGATACGCCATGTGGGCCTTGTGGTCCGGCGTGTCCAGGTACTTCCCGTCCCAGCAACTCGGCGCCTGGAAGCGGAGGTTGAGCTGTACGTCGGGGCTGGTGGGACAGCTCGCGGGGAACTCGGTGTTGAAGTAGCTGTTGCCGCACTCCCATCCCTCGACGAATCCCTTGTGGTTACGGAACTCGTCGGCGGTCTGGGTCGGGCTGCCCACCACGAACCGCAGGCCCTTGGGGAAGGGACGCACGCTCGTGTAGTCGGTGACGCCCGCCTTGTAGTAGATCGTCTGCGGTCCGACCGGCTGGATCTTCTGGTCGCCCTTGTACAGCGAGGGCATCCAGTAACCCGACTTGTCGCCCGGCGCCCTGCACAGGGTGCCGCCCGCGCTCAGCGAGGCGGTGGTGCTCTGGGCGTTGGTGGTGGTGTTGCCCATGAAGGTGTGGTCGTGCGAGGCGCCGGGCTGCCCCGGGAAGACGATCGGGTCGTCCGGCTTGGTGTGCGAGACCGAGCAGTTGGCCTGGAACTCGTGGAAGTACTTGTGCGTCGGCTCCTTGTCGGACGGGGTGACGCCGGTGACCGGCGGGTTCGCCGGGATGTAGCCGTCGCCGTCGGGGTCGTCGCCGGACGGCACGGGCGCCGCCGCGGCCATCGCGTGGCCCGCGTGCGCGCCGGTCGCGGCGGCGTGCTGTTGTCCGGTGTCCTGGCTCGCGTTGGCCACGATGCCGGGCAGCACCAGGCCGAGCGAGGTGGCGATCAGCGCGGTGCTCACGAGTAACGCCGAGCCGTATCGTGCCTTCTTCTGGTGCGATCTCCTCGCCATGGAGACCTCCTGTCACGTCCGTGCGGGTGGGTGGGGGTGGACGGCCGTGCGCGGTCGGTGTGGGTCGCCGTCGCGGCTGCCCGGGGTGCGGAGTGCGGGAGAACGGGAGAGCGCTCTCCCGCAGCCGGAGTGTTCCGCCGTGACAAGTCCGTGTCAAGACTCGGCGGCGGCTCTTTCCCAGGCCGGCTCGGTGCCGGGCGATTGACAGGAGGCGGGTACCGGTACCAGCCTTGGGAGAGCGCTCTCCCCGAGTGCCTGCCTGGAGGTGCGATGCCCGACCCGGAACTCGACGCGCGACTCGACCTGCTTCTGGGCACGTTGAGCCTGGACAGGAAGGTCGGGCTGCTCTCCGGCGGGTCGACCTGGAGTACGGCGGACGAGCCCGCCGTGGGGCTGCGCGCCTTCACCCTGTCGGACGGTCCTGTCGGCGTGCGCGGCGACTCCTGGGACGAGCGGAGCACCTCGCTGCTGCTGCCCTGCCCCACCGCCGTCGCGGCGATGTGGAACGACGACCTCGCCGAGCGCCTCGGTCGGCTGCTCGCGTCGGAGGCCCGGCGCAAGGGCGTCCAGGTGGTGCTCGCGCCCAACCTCAATCTGCACCGCTCACCGCTGGGCGGACGGCACTTCGAGTGTTTCGCCGAGGACCCCTGGCTGACCGGACGCACCGGGGTGGCCGTGATCCGGGGGGTCCAGTCCCGCGGGGTCGCCGCGACGGCGAAGCACTACGTCGCCAACGACTCCGAGTCCGAACGGCTCACCGTGGACGTCCAGGTCGGTGAACGCGCCCTGCACGAGGTGTACTTGGCGCCGTTCGAAGCCGCCGTCGAGGCCGGGGTCTGGCTCGTGATGGCCGCGTACAACGGGGTCAACGGCGCGACCATGACCGCGAATCCACTGCTCGGCGATCCGCTCAAGAGTGCCTGGGGCTTCGACGGCGTCGTGGTGTCGGACTGGGGCGCCCTCCGCTCGACCGTCGGCCCGGCAGTCGCCGGTCACGACCTCGGGATGCCGGGGCCCGACGGACCCTGGGGCGCCGCGCTGGTCCGCGCGGTCAAGGAGGGCCTGGTCCCGGAGTCGGCGGTCGACGACAAGGTACGGCGGGTGCTCCGGCTCGGGTACCGGGTGGGGGCGCTCGGCATCGGGAGCTGGAACGATGACGTGGGCGTGGACGGGATCACGGGTGTGGTTCCGGGTACGGCTGTTGTTCCGGCTACGGCTGTTGCTCCGACCACGTCTGTCGTTCCGGCTACGGCTTCGGGGCCGATTACGACGGTGGGTGCGACTACGACGGCGGGTCCGACGACCGTGGGTCCGGCCGCCGCTTCGGTCACGGCTACCGCCGGATGTGCCGAGGCCGAGTCCGAGTCCGAAGGTGCCCGTGCGACCCTGCGGGAGGCTGCTGCGGCAGGCATGGTTCTGCTGCGCAACTCGGGTGTGCTGCCGCTGAGTTCGGACGGGCTGCGCACCGTGGCGGTCATCGGAGCCCACGCCGTGGACCCCCGGATGCAGGGCGGCGGCAGCGCGGAGGTGTTTCCCTCGTCATCCGTGTCCCCGCTCGACGCGCTGCGTACGGCGCTCGGTCCGGAGGTACGGGTCGTCCACGCCCCCGGTCCCGCACTCGGGTCCCCGCCCGCCCCGCTCACCCCGGCGCGGGCCCGCGACCCCAGGTCGGGCAAACCGGGTGTCCTGGTGCGGCTGCTGGACGCCTCGGGACGTGAGCTGTACGCCGAACACCGGCTGTCCGGGCGGATCCTGGAGCCCCGGCTCGTACCGGACGGGCACACGGTGGAGATCACGGCGCGCTTCGCACCGGACCGCGACGGTGAATGGACCTTCGGCGTCGCAGGGTTCGGCCGGATGAGCCTCACGGTGGACGAACAGACCTTGGTGGACGGCGAGTTCACGCGTGACACGGACGACCCGGCGGTGGTACACGTCCACCCACCGCGCCACGACGGCACGATCGCGCTCCGCGCGAACCGTGAGGTGACCGTCGTCGCGCGTCGCGCTCTCGCCCCCGACACGGGCCGTGCCACAGTCCTCTCGGTGTCCCCGCCCGCGTCGGCGGATCCCGCGACCGCGACCGAGGAGGCCCGTGCCGCCGCCCGCGGGGCCGACGCGGTCGTGATGGTCGTCGGCACGACCGAGCAGAGCGAGTCCGAGGGCCACGACCGGGCGTCGCTGCGCCTGTCGGGCCATCAGGACGCCCTCGTCCAGGCGGTGTTGGCCGACTCGCCGGACGCGGTGGTGGTGGTCAACGCCGGTGGTCCCGTCGAGATGCCCTGGCACACGGACGCGGGCGCGCTACTGCTCACCTGGTTCCCGGGACAGGAGGGCGGCCCGGCACTCGCCGACGTACTCCTCGGCCGTACGGAACCCGGCGGCCGGCTCCCGACCACCTGGGCCGAGACGCTCGCCGAGGTCCCGGTCAGGACGGTACGGCCGACGCGCGGGGTCCTCGCGTACGACGAGGGGCTGCACATCGGATACCGCGCCTGGCTGCGCTCACGCGCCCGGCCCGCCTACTGGTTCGGCCACGGTCTCGGCTACACCTCCTGGTCGTACGAGACCATCGACGTCGCCGGACAGATCACGGGCGACCAGCCGGTGGCCATACGCGTCCGGGTCCGTAACATCGGCCGCCGCACCGGGCGCGAGGTCGTCCAGATATACGTCGCCCGGCCGGACTCGGCGGTCGACCGGCCGGCCCGCTGGCTGGCCGGATATGCCGAGGTCACGGCGGGTCCCGGCGAGGCCGTCACCGCTGTCGTCCGGCTCGCGCCCCGCACCTGGCAGCACTGGTCGCCCGCCGAGCGCAGCAGGCGTACCGAACCGGGCACCTTCGAGGTACGGGCGGGCCGTTCGGCGGGGGACCTTCCGCTGGTCCGCCGGGTCACGCTGGTGGGGCACCCGTTCCTGCCGGAGTCGGCCACCGGTTCCGGCGAGGTACCGGGCGCGGGCGGTTCCGACCGGGTCGGACGGTGACGGAAGGAGCTGACAGGAGGAGCTTCAGGAGGTCCGCGCAAGCATCGGGAGAGCGCTCTCCCCTCCGGTACAGTTCGTTCATGAGCAGAGAGCTGCGGGCGCCTGCCGTTCCGCCCACGCTGGAGGACGTCGCCCGGGTGGCCGGAGTCTCCCGGGCCACCGTGTCCCGGGTCGTCAACGGCGTCCGCAATGTGGATCCGACGATCCAGGAGGCCGTACGGCGGGCCGTCGCGTCCACCGGGTACACACCGAACCGGGCGGCACGCTCCCTCGTCACCCGCCGCGCCGAGACCATCGCCCTGGTCGTGTCCGGGGCCGGCGGCGCGTCGGAGGCCGAGCAATCGGCTTTCGCCTCACGGGTGTTCGCGGATCCGTTCTTCGGCCGGGTGGTGAGCGGGGTGATCGGATACCTGCGGCCCCGGGCGATGCACCCGGTCCTGATGTTCGCGGAGACGGACGAAACCAGGGACCAGGTCGTGTCGTATCTCCGGCAGGGCAACGCGGACGGCGCGCTCATCGTCTCCACGCACGCCGAGGATCCGCTGCCCGCGCTGGTCGCGGAGGCGGGCATCCCGGCCGTGCTGTTCGCGCGCCCGGCGACGCCCGTGCCGATCAGCTTCGTGGACGTCGCCCATCAGGACGGCGCGCGGCTCGCCGCCGAGCATCTGCTCGCCCGTGGCCGCCGGCGCGTCGCCACCATCACCGGTCCGCTGGACGTTCTGGCCGGGCAGGACCGGCTCGCCGGTTTCCGGGACGCGATGGCCCGGCGCGGGCACGCGTATGTCCGGGTGGCCGAGGGCGGTTTCACGCTGGCGAGCGGCGAGGACGCGATGCGGCGGCTGCTGGCCGAACACCCGGATCTGGACGGGGTGTTCGCGGCGAACGACCTCATGGCGCAGGGAGCCTGTCTCGTCCTGCGGGAACAAGGGCGCCGCATCCCCGACGACGTCGCCGTGGTCGGCTTCGACGACAGCAGCGCGGCGACCGCGTGCCGTCCACCGCTCACGACCGTGCGGCAGCCGGTGGAGGACATGGCCGCCGCGATGGCGCGGTTGCTGCACGAACGGCTCACGGGTGTGCACACGGAGGCGACGTCGGTGATTTTCGAACCGGAGCTGGTGGTACGGAACTCGTCGTGACGTCCGGCGGACTTTCCCTCTTGCCTCAGGCGGGCTTTCCGGTGCGCCGGGCCGGTGTGCGTTTGGCCGTGGCCTTCTTCGCCTTGCCGGGGTCTTCCTTCTCCTGCGCCGCCTTCTTCGCCGTGGTCTTCTTGGCCGCCGGTTTCTTGGCTGCCGTCTTTGTGGCGGTGGTCTTCGTGGGGGTGGTGGTCTTCGTCGGTGCGGTCGCCTTCTCGGCCGGGGCCTTCTTGCCGCGTTTCCTGGGGAGTTGGTGGACCGTGGCGTCGCCGCCGTCGCTCCGGGTCCCCCGTGCGGAACGGGCCTGGTCCACGGAGTTCTGGAGCGCCGCCATGAGGTCCAGTACCTGACCCTCCTCGGCCTCTTCCTCCGGTGCCTCGGGCGGTGCCTTCCCCTGGGCCTTCGCCTCGATGACCTTCTCCAGGGCCTCCCGGTAGTGGTCCTTGAGGTCCGAGATGTCATCGGTGGCCATGGAGTCCATGAGCGCGACCGCGGCCCGCACCTCGCCGTCGTCCACCTCGATGTCGGGCGGCGCCAACTCCTCCGGTGAGCGCACCTCGTCGGGCCACTTCATGGAGTGCAGGACGAGAACGTCGTCCTTGACCCGCAGCAGACCGAGCCGTTCCCGGCCGTGCCAGGCGAACTTGGCGACGGCGACCTTGGCGTTGCGCTCCAGCGCCCTGCGCAGCAGCACATACGGTTTCGCCGCGACCTGCCCGTCGCCCTCCAGGTAGTAGCCCTCACCGATCCGGACCGGGTCGATGCTGTCGACGGGTACGAAGCCCTCGATCTCGATGGCCTTCGCGGTGGGCAGCGGAATGGCGTCGAGTTCGTCGTCGGTGATCTCGACGGTGCCGCCGTCCGGCGCCTCGTATCCGCGCCCGATCTCCTCGGGCTCCAGAGCCTTGCCGTCCAGCTCGCACACCTTCTTGACGCGGACGCGTGCCAGGTCCGTGAGGTGGTACTGGTGGAAGGAGATGTTGTGGCTCTCCGTCGCCGGCAGCACCTTGATCGGGATCGTGACAAGTCCGAAGGTGATGGCACCCGACCATACGGGGCGTGGCATGTCGAACCTCCAGACCCCGGCACCAACCGGCCTCGCACGCTCCATACCGGGGCGGCGCGTGCAGATTCAGGCTAGAGGCGAGGCGGGGGGCTTGCCAGCGGAGCGGGCCGCTGCGCGGGGCTTGACCGGTGTGTGGTGCCCCCTTCCGGGGAAGTGCCGCTGCGTGGGACCTGCCTCCTTCAGGACCTGCCTGGTAGGCGATTTGACCCCGGTTGATCGGGCGGCGGAGCCGCGGTGTCGGTCATCCCGGACAGCAGACGCGACGACGATCGAAGAACACCGTACGCTCGGGCAACGGCCTCCGCTGCCGTGGTCATGACGGTGGCGACCCGGGTGGCCGGGCGTCACCACGGCCCCCAGTACGGGACGGGTTGTTCGGCGCCCACGGCTCGCCCAGGCCGACGCCGAAGGCGACCTCGACCGGGTCGTCGCGGTCGGCCCCACCATCGTCCGTGCCCACCAGGACGCCGCCGGGGCCCGTCAAAAAAGGGGCTCCGGCCGGCGAGCCGCCTGACCATGCCCTCGGACGGTCCCGGGGCGGGCTGACCACCAAGGTCCACCTCGCCGCAGACGGCCACCGCCGCCCGCCGGCCTTCGTCATCACGCCCGGCCAGGCAGGTGACGCACCTGTGTTCACCCAGGTCATGGCCCTCTTACGAGTGCCCAGGCGGACCGGCCGTCCAAGGATCACGCCGGATTCCATCTCGCCGCCATCTTCATCTGGTCAGCGGGTGATCCAGAGAGACGGCCTAGGAGTCGAGGCCGTCGAGCGGCTCACCGAAATCCCTGGCCAAGACGATGGGGCTGCTGGAGGAGACCAACGGTGTTCGACCGGTGGCTTCCTCGCCGGCGACTGCGGTGACGCCCAGATCACGACGCATCGCCTCTCTCGTGACGCTTGTCAGAGACCAGAGCGCATGCTGCGCTTCAGCGGCTGACTGGAGGGTCTCGCCCGGCCGGGGGTTTCCCTGTTCCAGGCGCTTGATCTGTCCATAGACTCCGGTCAGAGCTTCATTCAGTTCATGAGCCGGAACGATCACCGCATCGGGGGCGATCATCAGAGCCTCGGACCACCGGTCACGGTAGGCGTCCTTGGTTCCTTCCAACGCCGATATGTCCTCCTGCCCGAGCGTGCAATCTCGCATCACGTACAAGTGCCGGCTGAGCGCCGTGGCGAACTGCCTGGCGTCCCGGTGCAGTTGTGTGTAGCAGCTCCGACGTAGTTCACGATTCTCGCGAGCTTCCTGGATCGCATGGGCCATCTCCAACTCGCGCTTCTTGGCCCGGTCAGCGCTCCGCTGGGTGAGCAACGCACCCCCGAGAGTTCCCGCTACACCAGTGATCGCAATCAGTACCGCCCCCACGTCCATTCGATCACCCTAGACCGCGTCATATGCCGGCCGGATCGAGTCGCCGATCAGGGACTCGCCGCCTCGATCGCTGCGAGTGCTGATCCAGAAGAAGGGCCCTGGGCGTGTATCGCGTCGTGATCAATGAATCGTCCGGGTCAGGTCTCTCATCCAGACACCGAGCCGCACAGGTGAAGGCCGACGAAGTCACTATCGTGCCGCTCAACGAACCCCCCCGAACAGAGTCGGCAAGGCGATTCCCGGCCCCATAGGGGAACGCCTGACCGATGATGCCGACCGGCACGACCCGAAGGACCCCCCCATGAACAACACCGTCGCCGACCTGATGCGCCGCAACCTCCTCGACGTCTTCAACGAACCGGATCCCGAGCGCCGCAGCGCGGCCATCGCCCAGACTTACGCCGAGGACGTCGTGTGGCACGAACCCGACCGCGTCGTCCGTGGCCGCGGGGCCCTCGCCGAGCGCGCCACGGAACTGCGTGCGCAAACCCCGGACTGGGTCTTCCACCCCGATGGCCCCGTCTCCGTCAACGACGACCTCGGTCACCTCGCCTTCCAGTACGGTCCGGCCGGCCAACCGCCCGTTGCGGCCGGAATGGACATCGCCCACTGCAAGGACGGCGTCATCGTCGAGCTGTACACCTTCGCCACCGAAGTCCGTCAACCCTCCTAGAACCCGTATTGCGTGATCAATGGGCGATTCGGGTGTGGTGGTGTCAACGCTGGCCAAGGACCGACCGCCGGTGGTCCGGCGCGCTTCACCCTCATCGCACCGGCCGTCCGAGGCCGGGCGGGGTCCCCGCTCGTAGTGCCAGTGCTGCCAGAGCCCTGGGAGGTCCGGTCTGGCCTCGCATGCCGGGAAAGGCGTTGATGTCCACGATGAGCGGGGCGCCGCCTACCGTCTCGACCACGTCCACGCCGTACACGTCGAGGGCGAACACGGAGCCGACCGCGCGGGCCAACTCAGCCCAGCCGTCGGGCAGATCGGCCTCGGTGAGCGGCAGCGTCGGGCCCGTGTCCGCGACTGCCAGTTCGGACCGGCGCAGACCGGCGAAGACGTCATCGCCGATCACCCACAGCTTGTGGTCCCAGCCGCCGTTCCGCGCGAACTCCTGTACTACCACCGGCTCGTGAGGCCAGGTGCGGGACAGCTCGCGCAGTGCGGCGATGTCATCGACGCGGGCGACCAGGTCATCGCGGCGACTGTGTCGGCTTTTGACCACCAGTGGATACGGGAGGTCCCCTTCCGCTGTGAGCCGCGCGAGGTCCGCCACGGTCCGGGTGGCCGCGAACGGCAGTCCGGCGGACCGGGCCAGTCTGTCCATTTCCGTTCGATCCTGGCAAAGTGCCGTCGCCGCCGCCGAGTTCAGTACGACGGCCCCTTGCGCTTCGTACGACTGGGCCAGGTCGAGCGCCGACGGTGTACGCGCCTTCAGGAGACAGACGTCGACGCGCCCGCTCGGCTGGGACGACAGGGCCGGGTCGACTACGTCCACTTGGTGACGGGGCGTCAGCAGGGCGGCGGTGGCAGCGATCAGCGGGTGGTCGGGGCCGTGTGTGATGAAGCGGATCCTCATACTCCTTCGGGCTCCGTCGCCGAGAGATGTGCCGGAATCCGCGCGCGCTCGGGCCGGGGCAGAGGCACCACTGTCTCCCGCAGGCTCCCGCTTCCGCGCGCCAGGCTCAGGACGGCGCGCCCCACACGGGCCGTTGCGTCCGGCACACGACGGAAGCTCGGGAAGTCGTTGACGTCGACAATGACCGGGCCGTCCGTGCCGAGCACCACGTCGACACCGTACAGATCGAGCCCGTACACCCTCCCCACCTCCTCAGCCAGCCCCGCCACCTCGGCGGACAGCGGCACACGGCGCTCGTGCTGCGGCCGGTCGGGATGAAGCGGTGACGAGCGCTCGGTCGCGAACAACTCGCCGCCTACGCAGTACACCTTCAGGTCGACCCCCGCATTGGGCACGTACGGCTGAGCGATCAGCATCCCCTCCTGTGCCATGGCAGGCCGCAACGCTGCCAGCCGTCCCGGCGACCGCACCAGGCGGACCGCCCGTCCCGAACTCCCGTCGGCCGGCTTGACGATCAGCGGGTACTCCGCCTCCGGCAGCTCCGCCAACGCCTCGGGACACGGCACGGCGTAGGTACGGGGAATCGGCAGACCCCGGCTCCGCGCGACCACGGCCGCGCGTACCTTGTCCCGTACGCCGCGTATCGACCGCGCGTCGTTGACGGTCGTCAGCCCCACCGCGGCGGCGGCCTCCAGCAGGGACAGTCCCGGTCCGCCCGACACCGTCTTGAGTACCCAGGCATCGTGACTTCCCGCCCGGACCGCGTCGGACAGACCGACCAGCGAGCTGCCGGGACGCAGAACGTCAACGTGGTGCCCCCAGGCGGTGAGTTGACCGATCACCCTGTTCGGCATGCCGTCGTTCCGGTACCGCTCCTCCACCAGAAAACAGAGTCTCATCGGCCTTTTCTCAGTAGTCCCGAGGCGCCGTGGCCGGTGTCCGGCACGGACGGGGTCCGCCACGGCACCTCGGGGACGTCATCCGGCGCTCTCACTGCCCAACAGGCTTGTCCGGAAAGGGCTCAGCGCAAGAAACACGAGCCTGTCACGCCGACTTGCTCGCCCCCTTCGCGGGGCGGCTGGTCGTCGTCATCCGGCGCACCACGGAAGGGCGCGGCCAGTGTGGGCAGGATGTGGCGGCGGTTGCGGACGAACGCGGCCACGGCGATCACGGCGTAGACACCGCACAGTACGTAACGCGCCTCCTGGCCGGGAAGCGCGAACTGCACGGCGAACAGCCCGAGCAGCGTCCAGGCGGCCCAGCGGGGGAACCGCAGTGCGAGCAGTGCCGCGACACCGAGGAGCGTCTGGGTCGCGGTGAGCAGGAACTCCTCCACCTGACGCCCGTCGAGGTGCAGCGCCGCACCGCCTCCGCCGAGGAGGTACGCGACCGGGAGGCTGCCGACGAGCATCGTCCACTGGTTGACCTTGCTGGAGATCAGGGTGCCGATGGCCGCCGCGCCGTTGCCACGTACGGCGAACAGGATCGCCACGATGAATTCGGGAGCCTCCGAAGCGAGCGGCGCGAGCCACTGCACGAGCAGGAACTCGTCGATGCCCAGCTCGGTTCCGGCGGCGATCAGGTTGTGGGCGAGGGGCTCGGCGCAGGCCAGGATGACGGCGGCGGCGAACAGGACCAGACCCACCACCAGGATCCGGCGGGCGTGCTGGGGGAGTTCCCCGATGACGGCGGCGGGTCCGGCCAGATCGGGTTCCGCCACCTCGCTGCGGGACACCTTCCAGAGGTAGAACCCGAAGAAACCGAGCAACCCGAATCCCAGCACGCTAACTGCCCACCGCACGGCCGGTGATCGAACGGGTAAACCAAGCCCAACGGCGGCGCACGCGGACTTGGGGCCCTGCGTGACCGGCCGACCTCCCATCTGAACCGGCCCGGGAACCGTTCTCCCCGTTCCTGCGTGACCTCTTGGTACATCACCGACTGAACCCGACGTGCCGTACGCGGAGACGCCCGACGGACGGCTCCGCACGCACGCCACCCGGTGGCGGGCCGATAAGGCCCACTCCGTCCAGGGCGGCACCATCGCGCACCATCGGCTGGCAGGCCCTGAGCCAGTGACGAGCCCGCCGAAGGTGACGGCCCACCGGGCGCGGTCAGTCGCCGATGAACCACAGATACAGGTGCGTCCCCCGCTGAACGACCTGGCACAACTCGCGGGCCTGCGCGACCCAGTCACCACCGCAGGCGGCGGGAAGCCGGTCGAATTCCGCCAACAGCGGCGGCCTCTGCGGCTGGTTGAACACCGCGTCCCCATACAGCGATGGAATATACGACGGTGAGTCTCCCCACCCTCGGCGCGCTGAACTGCGGACGCCGGTGTCCGGGCTGGGGCCACGATGCGGATGCCTAGAAGTACGTGGGCAGGCGCGGTACATAGGGTGCTTCAAGGGAGTCGATCTCCTCGGCGGTGAGCTTGATGTCGAGCGCGGCGACGGCGTCCGCGAGGTGGTGCGGCTTGGTCGCGCCCACGATCGGGGCGGAGACCACCGGGTTGTTCAACACCCAGGCCATCGCCACCTGCGCCATCGAAACGCCCCGGGCGTCGGCGATGCGCTGGAGGGCCTCAACGATGGCCCGGTCGCTGTCGAGGAACAGCGGACGACCGTACTGGTCGACTTTCGGGTTGGCCTCCGAGCGCTGCGTGGAGCCTTCGCCCCAGGGCCGGGTGGCCAGTCCCCCGGCGAGAGGGCTCCACGGGATGCTTCCCACGCCCTGGTAGGCGAGCAGGCCGAACATCTCGCGTTCCTCCTCGCGGTGGAGCAGGCTGTACTGGTCCTGCATGGAGACGAACCGCGTCCACCCGTGGGCCTGCGCGGCATGCTGCATGGTCGCGAACTGCCAGGCCCACATCGACGAAGCACCGATGTAGCGGGCCTTACCCGCCTTGACCACATCGTGCAGCGCCTCCATCGTCTCCTCGACCGGTGTCTGCGGGTCGAAGCGGTGGATCTGGTAGAGGTCGACGAAGTCGGTGTCCAGGCGCCGCAGCGAGGCGTCGATCTGCTCCATGACGGCCTTGCGGGACAGCCCCGCCCCGCCTGGGCCCTCGTGCATCGCCGTGAACAACTTGGTGGCCACAACGATGTCCTCACGCCGGGTGTACTTACGCAGCGCCCGCCCGACGATCTCCTCCGATGTGCCCAGGCCGTAGATGTTGGCGGTGTCCCAGAACGTGATGCCCAGCTCGACGGCCTGGCGGAAGATCGGCTCGGCCGCGTTGTCGTCGAGCACCCAGGACATCCTCTTGGCGGGGTCGCCGAAGCTCATACAGCCCAAGGCGATCCGGCTGATCTTGAGCCCTGACGTTCCCAATCGTGTGTACTCCATGGCCTACTCCTCCTCAGTGACGTGGACTTGCGCACGTGTTCTCAGTAGATCGAATTCCTGGGACGGCTCAGCCGTTGTCGGCCGTGTCGAAGAACGGGACGCCCGGTTCGAGGGCCCGCCGGATGGCCGCGTTCGACTCCTCGTCATCGACCACACGCCACCCGGCCGGTTTGCCACCCGCGGTGAACGGCCCGCGTGTCGCCGAGCAGCCGAGTCCGATCGCGCTGACCTCGATCCCGCTGTGTCCCAAAGTTCTCGTTACGTTCTCGTTGACACAGGCCCGAGGCTGCCGACTAGAGCGCGCACGATGTCAAGCCCCGGCGCCTTCGAAGTCGAGCAGCGCCCCTCACCCGCCCACCCCTCCTGTCCGGCGCCAAACCCCCCACCCGTCCCCTGCGCTGCCCCTCCTTCGCCGGCGTCCTCCCCCGCAGCCCGCACAATGCCAAGGGACCGTAAAATCCCGAGAATTGGTCTAGCCCATTCCTGAGTCGCCTGCCTGGGGCGGGAGTTCGACATGGCGGACCGTACGTGGCATTGGTGCAGTCCAATCCCGCGCAGCGCTCATTGACGGGTGTGCGACAACTGGCTTCTCTGGAGAGCACTGCCACAGCACACGTGTCCGATGCCGGCCACGGCGCCACGGACAGGTGCGTGTCTCCCGACCATCGCGTCATCGGGTGCCGGCGCACGGACACGCGACGCGGGATCCCGGTCCCGCCTCCCCCCACACCAAGGAGAGCCGTGTTCACCAGACCCAGGTCGATCAGATCCATGGCGATCAGATCTATGGCGATCAGATCCATGGCGCCGCCCCGGCGGCGCTTACTCGCCGCGCTCACCGCACTCGTCCTCGCCCTGGGCGGGCTCGTCGGCATCGCCGCGCCGGCACAGGCCGTCGGCGCACTCACCGCGTCGTTCACCAGCGCCGACAACGGCCCTTGGTGGAAGGGCACGTTCGTCGTCAGGAACAACAGCGCCACACCGGTGACCAGTTGGACCCTGGAGTTCGATCTGCCGGCCGGGGTCACCATCAGCCAGCACTACAACGGGACCGCAACCGTCAACGGCTCCCATGTCACCGTCACCAACGCCCACTACAACGCCTCCGTCCCGGCGAACGGCAGTACCGAACCCTACAGTTACTGGTTCGTCGCCACCGGTCCTCTCACAGCGCCGACCGGCTGCCTGATCAACGGCGACAAGTGCGACGGCAGCCCCGCCGCGCCCCCGTCCGCGCCGCCCGGGGTGGCCGTGACCGACACCACGGCCCGGACGGTGAGCCTGAAGTGGGACGCGTCGACCCGTGGTGACTTCCCCGTCGCCGGGTACGAGGTGCTGCGCGGCGGCACCGTCGTGGCGGCCACCGCCACCACCTCCGCCACCGTCCGCGACCTGACCCCGGCGACCGGATACAGCTTCACCGTCCGCGCCAAGGACACCCGCGGCAACCTCGGTGCGCCGAGCGCGCCCGTGACCGCCACCACCGTGGACCCGGCCACCGACCCCGTACCGCCGACCGCACCCGGCAGCCTGCGCTCCACCGCCGTCACCTCCAGCACCGTCGCCCTGGCCTGGAACGCGTCGAGCGACAACAACCGCGTCGCCGCGTACGACGTGTACCGGGGCGCGACGCTGGTCGCCACGGTCCCGGCAGGCACCCTGACCACCACGGTCACCCGGCTGTCCCCCGCCACGACATACGGGTTCACGGTCAGGGCACGCGACGCCGCCGACAACACATCCCCGGCGAGTAACACACTCTCGGTCACCACACAGGAGGCGGTCGGCAACGGCCGTTACGCGACCGTGGGTTACTTCGTCCAGTGGGGCATCTACGGCCGCCAGTACTTCGTCAAGAACCTGGACACCTCCGGCGCCGCCGCCAAGCTGGACGTGGTCAACTACGCCTTCGGCAATATCGACCCCGTCAATCTCACCTGCCTCAACGGCGTGGTCAAGGGTGTCTCGGCCAACCCCCAGGACCCCAACGAAGGCGATGGCGCCGGCGACGCAGAAGCCGACTACGGCCGCGCCTTCCCCGCCTCCCAGTCCGTGGACGGCGTGGCAGACGACGGCTGGGGCAAACTGCGCGGCAACTTCAACCAGCTCAAGAAGCTCAAGGCCAAGTATCCGAACCTGAAGATCGTCATCTCGCTCGGCGGGTGGACGTTCTCCAAGTACTTCTCCGATGTCGCCGCCACCGACGCGTCACGCAAGAAGTTCGTGAAGTCCTGCGTGGACATGTACATCAAGGGCGACCTGCCCGCGTACAACGGTGCCGGAGGGCCGGGCGCCGCGGCCGGGATCTTCGACGGAATCGACCTCGACTGGGAGTGGCCCGGCTCCCCGGACGGTCACCCCGGCAACCACTGGAGCACCGCCGACAAGGCCAACAACACCGCCCTGATCGCGGAGTTCCGCAAACAGCTCGACGCGCTCGGCGGCGACCACAAGCTGCTCACCGCGTTCACCCCCGCCGACCCGAAGAAGATCGACGCCGGCTGGGACGTATCGAAGATCTTCACCGACCTGGACTACGCCAACGTCCAGGGCTACGACTTCCACGGCGCGGGCAGCGACAACTCCTGGGAACCCGGCCGCACCGGCCACCAGGCCAATCTCTACGCCGACGCCCAGTCGCCCTACCCGAACGACTTCAGCATCGACGGTGCCGTGAAGGCATACACCGACGCCGGTGTCAGCCCGCGCAAACTCACCATCGGCTTCCCCTTCTACGGCCGAGGCTGGAAGGAGGTCACCGACGGTGGCGCCGGCGGAGAATGGCAGAGCGCGAACGGCGCGGCCCCCGGCCAGTTCCCGGAGGAGGCCGGCACCCGCGGCTACCAGAACCTGATCACCAGCTACCCCGGCATCACCGTCGTCCACGACCCCCAGTCGGTGTCCACCTACGGCTACACGGGCAACGGCGGCCAATGGTGGTCCTTCGACGACACCTGGTCGATCGGGAAGAAGACCGAGTACATCAAATCGAAGGGGCTGCTCGGCGGCATGATCTGGGAAATGTCCGGCGACACCCCGAACGGCACCCTGATGAACTCCCTGTACACCGGGCTCCGTTAGCGTCTTCCATCCGGTCCGGTCCGGCCCCGCGAACCCCGCACAACCCGGACGAGCGGCGCGGCGATCTGGTCCGACAGCCCCCTGGGGCCGCCGGACCAGTGAGCCTCAGATCACGGTCACTTGAATGACCGCCGGCTCGACCGCGTGCGGCGGTGGTGGTGGGACGGACGTCATCCATGCACCGCCGCGAGGTTCCGCGTGCCGCGCTCGGCCCGCTCGGCGTCGCGCTTGGCGACCTCGTCCCGGACGATCGGGATCACATACCTGCCGAAGTCGATCGCGTCGCCCAGCAGGTCGTAGCCGCGGGCGGAGAGGATGTCGACGCCGAGGTCGTAGTAGTCAAGGAGCGCCTGGGCGACCGTATCCGGTGTGCCAACCAGGGCGTTGGAGTTGCCGGCGCCTCCGGTCGCGGCGGCGGTCGGAGTCCACAGGGCGCGGTCGTAGCGCTCCCCCGCCTCGGCGATGGCCAGCAGCCGCTGCGAGCCGGTGTTCTGCGGTTGCGCCTGCCCGTTGTGGCGCTTGTTGACCGGCTCGTCCTTCTCCTTGCGGGCCTTGATCGCCCCGACCGTGCGGTGGGCCTTCTCCCAGGCCAGTTCCTCGGTCGGGGCGATGATCGGGCGGAACGCGACCTGGATGCGCGGTACGTCGGTGCGGCCCGCGGCCTTCGCGGCGGACCTGACGGCCTCGATCTGCTCAGCGGTCTTCTCCAGGGGCTCGCCCCACAGGCAGTAGGCGTCGGCCTCGGCGCCCCCTGCGGCGTACGCGGCAGGTGACGAGCCCCCGAAGGACACGTTCGGGCGGGGCTGCTGGACCGGGAAGACATCGCTGACGAAGTCATGGAAGCGGTAGTGCTCGCCCTCGTGGTCGAAGGACTCGCGGGTGGTCCAGATCTTCTTGACGATCCGGATGTACTCGCGGGTACGGGCGTAGCGCTCGTCCTTGGTCAGCGTGTCGCCCTCGCGGCCCTGTTCCCGGTCGTTGCCGCCGGTGATGCACCAGTACATCTTGTCTCTCGTCAACAGGCCGGGCGGACATCACCTCCCTGTCGAGGAACCTCCGTCCGGCACACCCGATGTGCCGCCTGGTGTTGTACGACTCGTCCCTCGACATTGACGGGGCACGGCGGCGATAGCTAAAGTTTCAACTGGCATTGAGTGTCAGCACCGAGCCCTGGCTTGCTGACCGGCAACCCTCCGACGCGGTGGGGTGCTCCAGGTGAAAGCCCGGCCGAGTCGCCGACTCGGCAAGCGCGTGGCCCCGCTTCAGGGGCCTGGAACATGGAGGTGTGAGCATGCGTCACAGCAGCGTCTCAACTCCCTCCACCACGACTGCTGCGGCTGTTTCCCGATTTTCCCGCCGCCGTCACATCGACTTGCAGCGCATCACCAGTTGCCTGTGTCTTGGCTGACTGCGTCTCGTCGGCTCACTGGCTCACCGCGTTCCGTCGGCTGACTGAGGGCGTTCACCGCCCGTTCTAGCGCCGACAGCGAACTCCTTCCGCTCTCCGCCTCACCCCTCTTCAACCGTGTCGTCCTGCCTCGGGAGCGACACCATCCGCGTATCTCCCTTGTCCGCACGAACGCGTGCGTGACGGCTTTCGAGTAGGAGAACTCGTTCCGTGATATCGCATCCGGATTCCCGCCCTGCCCGATGGGCGGCACTGACCGCACTCCTGACCACCAGTGTGCTGCTGACCGCATGCTCGTCCGGCGGCGGCAGCAGTTCGAGCAACAACAGCGGCCAGGCCAGGTCCGGCGGCACCTTGACCTTCGCGGTGGGTTCCGACGCCGGCTGCGTGGATCCACAGCAGGTCGGCAGCAACGACACCATCTACTCGCTGCGTCAGGTCGTCGACTCCCTGACCGACCAGGACCCCAGGACCGGCAAGATCGTGCCGTGGCTGGCGAAGAGCTGGGACATCAGCTCGGACACGACGACGTTCACCTTCCATCTGAGATCGGGTGTCACCTTCAGCGACGGGACACCGCTGACCTCGCAGGTGGTCAAGGACAATTTCGACGCGGTGCCGAAGCTCGGCGCCCTGGGCGTCCTGGCACAGGGGTACCTGACCGGCGTGGAGAGCACCATCGTGGTCGACCCGCTCACGGTGCGGGTGAAGTTCAAGCAGCCCAACGCCCAGTTCCTCCAGGCCACTTCCACGTTCTCGCTGGGCATCGAGTCGTCGGCAAGTGTGAAGCAGTCCCCGCAGCAGAAGTGCAGCCAGGGGGTGGTCGGCAGCGGCCCGTTCACGCTGAAGCAGTACGTGCAGAACCGGTCGATCACCTTGGCCAAGCGCACCAAGTACGCCTGGGGTTCCTCGCTGTGGGCCAAGAAGGGCGAGGCATACCTCGACAAGCTGGTGTTCAAGGTGGTGCCCGAGGCAGGGGTGCGCACCGGCAGCCTTCAGTCCGGTCAGGTCGACGCGATCAGCAGCGTCGGCAAGGCCGACGAGGCAGCACTCAAGGGTGGTCAGGTGAGCCTGCCGCGGCGGGCCAACCCGGGCAACGTGTTCAACCTGGGGCTGAACAACTCCCGGCCGCTGCTGAAGGACGTGAAGGTGCGTCAGGCGATCTTGTTCGCCATCGACCGGCAACAGATCGTCGACGCCGTGTTCCCGACCGGCACACAACCGGCCACGAGCATCCTGGCGCACACCACGCCGGACTACGCGAACCTCGGCCCGGCTCTCGCCTACGACGCGGTGAAGGCGAAGTCCCTGCTGGACTCGACCGGTTGGAAGACGGGCAGTGACGGCATCCGAACGAAGAACGGCACCAGACTGAGCCTCACCGTCAACTGGTTCGCCAACGCGGCCACGAACCAGCCCGCGCTGGAGCTGATCCAGCAGCAGCTCAAGGCCGTCGGCATCGACATCGTGCTCAAGGAACGACAGATCGCCCAGTTCGCCCCGACACTGCAATCCGGTGACTTCGACGCCGTATGGGGCAATGTGACCCGCGCCGACCCGGACATCCTGCGCAGCGCTTACTCCACGAAACTGGCCAACTTCTACCACCTGCCGAAGAGTTCGCTGGACTCGTTGCTGACCCAGCAGG